>CAYMGQ010000003.1:0-186824 GCA_964390055.1 uncultured Clostridiaceae bacterium | reverse complement strand
CCCGGCTCATAACCGGTAGGTCCGGGGTTCGAGTCCCTGAAGGCCCACCAATATATGCCCAGATAGCTCAGTCGGTAGAGCAGGAGACTGAAAATCCCCGTGTCGGTGGTTCGATTCCGCCTCTGGGCACCAACATGAATAGATACTAGTACAATTGTACTAGTTTTTTTGTTTATTTCATTACTATTGCTTAAAATCACGATATAGGGAAATAAGAATTATATATTGAATTTTAAATAGTAATTTTGTTACGAGGAGGGTGATAAAATATGCTTAAGAAAAAATTAACTGCTATTACTATAATACTTTTTATAGGTGCAAATTCTATTTTAGCTGGAGCCTATTCGCCTAATGTTGAAAAACATTGGAGTAATATGTATATTGATTGGGTCAATATTAATATTCCTTCAGCTAATAGTTATATAGAGGGGTTTTCAAATCCTGACAATCCTATAAAAACAGGTGAATTTCTCTTCTTATTAGATAAGGTTTTGAATATTCAGGGATTAAGAGGAGAATATGTTGAAATTGTTGATGAGAGCATTGGAATTAGTCTAGATAATAAGCATTGGGCTTATGAAAATATTATTTCACTTATTGATTACATTAATAGGAATCACACTGGTAAATATAATTTTTTTGATATATTTCCAGGACCCAAAATAAATTTAAATGAACCTATTCTTCGGAGCAAGGTGGCTTTGCTGGCCCGTTCAGTCACTAGTCCCTCAATTTTAAGAGAAGAAAGTTACTATTATAGGGATTTACCCCTAAATACTGAGATTCATAATGATATTATGGATCTTATTGGCAATCATATTATGAAAGGATATGAAGATAATACTTTTAGGTTGGGAAGAGAATTAACTATAGGAGAGGCAGCAGTAATAATTAAAAGAATATATGATGATTTGGAATTCCTTAAAAATAATTTACTTAACTTTAATCCTATTGGAAGCGTGAATAGGGAGAAATTTCCCTTGTTCAAAATTATAGAAGCTGTGGAAAATAGCACTATAGAGGATGTAAAATTTCGTAATGCCATTATATCTCTAGAATATCTCTCTTTTATTGGTTATATTCCCTTTGAGGAGGAGCATTTGTATGATTTAGATCCGGTTGCAACCTTATGGAGCCTTAAAGAAGAAAATTATTATAATATTATAGGAATTAATTATTATTTGATAGGTTGGGATAAGTCTCTTGATCTGGATCAAAGGAAGCAATTAATTAAGGAAGGGTTTGAACACTATAGTAGTTTGACTAATAGACATATTGAGGATGTTAACAATTTTTTTGAAATATCTAAGCAGTATTATAGTGATAAGGAACTACTAGTTTTTATGGAATCCTTATACAAAAGCATGGAAAATAGTAATAAGAAAGTGGATATTGCATTGATGCTAGCAGAATTATATGTAAATATTAATAAATTAGATAAGGCATTGATCATATATAAACAATTAGTAGATAAATCTATAGATATAGATAAAAAGATGGGGATAATAGGCAATTATACATATTTGCTTTTCGAAATGAAGGGGCAGGACTATGCAATGGAAAATATATGGGGCTTATGGGAAAATATCAGGAAAAGTAATCAGTACTCTTTATATAACAAGGAGATAGATTGGTTTTTTACCTCAATAATAAAGCAAATAAAAATTAAAACTGAGTAATTTGATAAATGCCTAGGCTATAATCAATTGTGGTCAGAACTGATTATAGCCTAGGTATGTTAGTTACATCATTATTCATATTCTTTATATTCGATTATCTCCCTAACTCTTTCCCGATTATTAGATACACTTAAAGCCAACATTAATTTGATTCTAGCTTTTTGTCCAGGCAAATTCCCACCAAGGATAATACCTAAATCTTTAAGCTGTTTTCCACCACCTTCATAGCCATAGGTATCTAAAACCCTGCCAGTAGGGCATCTTGATACCATAACAATGGCTATATTTTTGGATATGGCATATTTTAGGCCTTCTAACATATTGGGGGGAACATTACCTCTACCCAGGGCCTCTATGACAATACCTTTGGCACCAGAATCCACACAAAACCTAATTAGCTTGGAGTCCATACCAGAAGCACATTTTATTAGCTCCACCTCTGGTACAATAGTGGATGTTGATATATATTGTCTATTAACTACCTGTCTGTGGAAAATTACTTTGTCATTATCAACAATTCCTAGGGCACCAAATTCAATGGACCTAAAGGTATTTAAGCTTAAGGTGTTAGTTTTGGTGACTTCGCTGGCAGCATTAACCTCATTATTCATTACAATTAATACACCCTTGTTTTTCGCATAGGGAGAAATTGCCGTACAAACGGCTGCCGCCAAATTACTTGGTCCATCATAGCCCAGTTCGGAACTATTTCTCATGGCCCCTACTACGATAATAGGTTTTTCACAATTAATAGTTAAATCCAATAGATATGCTGTTTCCTCTAGGGTATCTGTACCATGGGTTATAATTACTCCTACGATATCATCTCTTTCCAATATTTTTATAATTACCTCTCTTAATTCCATCATCATTAGAGGGTTGATATGAGGACCAGGAAGCTTGGAAAAGCTAATGGGTTCAATATCAGCAATTGTATCAATATTAGTAACTAAAGACATAATTTCCTCATTTGTGAGGGTTGGTATAGCTGCTCCGATTCTCGGATCAACTGACATAGATATAGTCCCTCCGGTAAAAACAATTGCCACTTTAGGCTTTGTCATAGAATCCCTCCTTTAGATAATTTTATCTAATCCCCTTATCTACTTATTACATATTAACAAATAAATGCTATTTATACAAAAAAAATTCCGGGATTTACCCGGAAATAAATATAAAATGTTGAAACGAGTATTGGGAATAGAGATTATTTTATGAGGTTATCAGGGGGATAACCACATGATGATTATACCAAAGTCGGACAAAGTATTCAATACTTTTTACTAATAATTTTTAAATAATAATAGTTTTAGACTAATAATTGGAACTAATTAACTAATTATGAAATATACATGGTCAAACTTAACATTTACCCAACCCCATATTTGGATTTGTGAAAAATATGGTATATAATTAACTGTAATATTGTTGAATTGTAAAGGAGGGTATGATATGCAAAAGACGGTGAATCACTTGCTAAAAAACCTTGAAAAACGAAAAATAGGAGCCAAGTATTTTGACTCAGTGGATGCTGCTAAAAAGGAAATATTAGCTGAATTGAACAGTTGTGAAGATGTTGGTATAGGGGGTTCTAAAACTATAATGGATATGGAACTTCATAAGGATTTAAAAGAAGCAGGAAAAAATATATACTGGCATTGGCTAGTCAAGGCAGATGAGCAGGAGGATGTAAGGCGCAAGGCATTAAATTCAGATGTCTATTTATCAAGTACTAATGCTATAACCATGGATGGGGAGCTTGTAAATATTGATGGTATAGGCAATAGGGTAAGTGGCATGTATTATGGGCCCAAAAAAGTCATTGTAATCTGTGGAATAAATAAAATCTGTAGTGATATAATTTCAGCATGCGACAGGATCAAAACTAAGGCATGTCCACCTAATGCAAAACGGCTTGGACTCCAAACTCCTTGTGCTATAACCGGAGTTTGTAATGATTGCCAAAGCAAGGAAAGAATGTGCAATATAACGGTTATCATAAACCATAAACCTATGTTAACTGATCTTAATGTCTATATAGTTGGTGAAAATCTTGGATTTTAATATTCTTTGAAATTGGGATGCTTTTATTTTAAGTTTTATGACAATATATTAGCTAGATGTATTCTCGTAATTTGTTAGGTAATAATAAAAATACTGACCTTAGGCTAAGCCCTCAGGAGCTTTTTAAAAATTCCAAATATTATAAACAATAAGGGTGTGGAATATGGAAGTATACTTAGATAATGCAGCAACTACCAGGCCTTCAAAGGATGTTATAACAGAGATGGTAAGGGCCTCTGATCAGCTATATGGAAACCCATCTTCCTTACACAGTAAGGGTGTGGAGGTAGAGAGAGAAATAAAAAGAGTCAGGAGACTCTTAGCTAGAAGCTTAGTTTGCAAAGAAAGTGAAATAATTTTCACCTCTGGGGGGACTGAGGCAAATAACTTGGCAATCCAGGGATTTGTAACTGCAAACAAGCACAAAGGCAATCATCTCGTAACATCTAAAATTGAACATAAATCCGTATTAGAATTACATAGGAAATTAGAAAAAGAGGGTTGTCGGGTTACATATTTAGATGTCGATAGTGAAGGATTTATATCTTTATCACAGTTGGAAGAGGCCATAACTAGTGAAACTATTTTGGTAAGTATAATGCATGTCAATAATGAGGTGGGAAGCATCCAACCCATAAGAAAGATATCCAATATAATTAATAAGATAAATCCAAATATCATTTTACATGTTGATGGCGTTCAATCCTATGGTAAAATCAATTTTACCCTAAGAGATTTAGACGTTGATAGTTTTTCAATAAGCGGTCATAAAATTCATGGACCTAAGGGAGTAGGCGCACTATATATTAGAGAGGGCTTAAGAGTATCCCCTTTATTAGTAGGGGGCGACCAAGAATGGAAACTAAGAGCTGGTACGGAAAATACCCCTGGGATTATAGGACTAGGAAAGGCAGTAGATCTTACAAATGAAAATCTCCAAGTAAATATAAGTAAACTTGTAGATTTAAGAAAGTATTTTTATGATTTATTAAATGAGAAAATACAAAGGATACATTTTAATAGTGGATTAACAGAAAAATACTCACCCCATATTATAAATGTTTCTTTCTTAGGTATTAAGAGTGAAATCATTCTACATAGCTTAGAAAGTGATGGGATATTCGTTTCTGCCGGATCGGCTTGCTCTTCCAAAAGAAAGGATTATAGCCATGTTTTAGAGGGAATGAACTTAAGGGAAGATTATATTGAAAGTGCCATTAGAATTAGTTTGAGTTATACAAATACAAGGGAAGAATTGGAATATGCGGTAATGAAGATAAAAAAACATGTAAAGGAATTGAGAAAAATCATTGGGAGGTAAAGTTGATTGGACCGAGTTATTATTATCCGATATGGTGAAATTGTATTAAAGGGCTTGAATAGAAGATTTTTTGAGGATAAGCTACTAGGACAAGTAAGAAAGGCTTTAAACAATCTAGGCAAACTTAAAGTATATAAGAAACATAGTAGGATTTATGTGGATGTTGGAAACTATAATGAGGATGATATTATAGAAAGAGTAAAAAAAATTTTTGGAATTGTTTCAATAAGTCCAGCTAATAAAATTCCCGTAGATATGGATATTATAAAAGATACTGCCTTAAGGGAGTTGGAAGATGTTAAAAACCGTAAATCAGTAAGAACTTTTAAAATAGAAACCCGAAGGGCTGACAAAACATTTCCTATAAAATCACCTGATGTAAGTAGAAAAGTAGGTGCCCATGTTTTACATAATACACCAGGCGTGTCTGTTGATGTACATAGCCCAGATGTTACTATAAATATAGAGATTAGAAATTACGCCTATGTATACAATAGGGTAGTTGATGGCCATGGTGGCCTACCTCTGGGCACAAATGGCAAGGCTATGTTGTTACTTTCGGGGGGAATAGATAGCCCAGTGGCAGGCTGGTTAGTAGGTAAAAGGGGAGTTGCTATTGAGGCAATTCATTACCATAGCTATCCTTTTACCAGTGAAAGAGCCCAGGAAAAGGTTTTAGATCTAGCACGCCAATTAGCAATATATTTTGGAGATTTCAAATTAAATCTAGTAAATTTGCTACCTATACAAAAAGAGATAAATGAAAAATGTCCGGGTAAAGAAATGACTATTTTATCTAGAAGATTTATGATGAAAATTGCAGAAAAAGTTGCTGAACAATCTGGGTGTCAGGCATTGGTAACTGGAGAAAGTATAGGCCAGGTTGCTAGCCAAACTATCGAGGGACTTCAGGTTACAAATGCAGCTGTTGAACTACCAGTATTTAGACCTTTAATAACCATGGACAAGGTAGAAATAATTGATTTAGCTAGGACTATAGGTACTTACGAAACATCGATATTGCCTTTTGAAGATTGCTGTACCGTATTTTTGCCAAAACACCCTGTAATAAAACCAAAATTAAATAGAATATTACAATCCGAAAGCTTGCTAGATGGATCGAATTTAATTAACAAGCTTTTAAAAGAAATGGAAGAGAGAATAATTAGTGTTAGGGACTAACTTAGTAAAAGATAAAAGAGGAGGTATATTTTATGGGGAAATTAACTCACTTTAATGAAGAGGGACGGGCTAAAATGGTGAATGTGGGAGAGAAATTAAATACCAAACGAGTAGCAATAGCTCAGGCTAGTATTTATATGAAGTCTGCCACCCTGCAAAAAATTATGGATGAAGATATAGCAAAGGGAGATGTTTTAGGGGTTTCTCAAATTGGCGGAATTATGGCAGCAAAAAGAACTGCCGAGCTTATTCCCATGTGTCACAATATATTTTTAACAGGGGCTGATATAACTTTTGAAATTGATGAAAGTGCAAATAAAATAGTTATAGAGGCAACTGTAAGCAGCACGGGTAAAACTGGTGTGGAGATGGAGGCTTTAACTGCGGTTTCTATTGCTGCCCTTACAATCTATGATATGTGCAAAGCGATAGATAGGGGAATGAAAATAACAGATATTAAATTGTTAAGAAAAGAGGGAGGAAAGACGGGAACATTTGTAGCTGAAGAATAAAAACAAGCACCTTGGGTGCTTATTTTTTTATCCTCCGCATTCGCCTTCAGTACCCTTTAATATGCCTATACCATGTGATAATGCCGGCATAATTATTTCTAAGCTTTCTTTTACCCCCTTTGGGCTACCTGGAAGATTTATAATTAGGGTCTTTTTTCTAATACCAGATACAGCTCGTGAAAGCATGGCCTTGGGGGTAATGTCTAGGCTTCTCATTCTTATGGCTTCAGATATACCGGGGGCTAATTTCTCGATAACATCCAAGGTTGCCTCAGGAGTTATATCCCTAGATGAGAAACCGGTACCCCCTGTAGTAAATACAATATCTATATTAGCCTCATCACTCATATATTTTAAGGCTTTTATTATTTCTTCTTTTTCATCCGCAACGATTATATACTCCTTCAGAACGCCTCCAATACATTTAAGCATCTCTTCAATTAGAGGACCGCTAGTATCTTCTCGCTTTCCCTCGGAACCTTTATCACTTACAGTTATGACTCCTATGGTAAAATCCATATCATCTACCTCCTTATTCTAGGGTAATATTTAAAATTTATAATAATAGTATAGATGATAAATTTAATAAAGTCCAGGCACATAGGGACTATCTTACAGGCTTTCGTAAAAAACGGCAAAACTAGTGTTTTTTCATTGAAGGACATAATTACTAATTTCTAGAAGTAATAAAAATCAAAGATAAGGGAGGAAAAGATTTTGGAATTACATTATGAGGAGTACTATAACACTTTAATTGTAAAATTAAAGGGTGAATTAGATCATCATGTTGCAGAAAAAATTCGTTCAGAATTGGATTATGCAATATCAAAGGGTCGTATTAAGAATCTAATTTTCGGTCTAAAGGAGTTAGAGTTTATGGATAGTTCTGGTATAGGGGTAATTATCGGTAGATACAAGAAAATAAGGGAGACCGGGGGAAAAGTAGCTGTGGTTGAAGTCCCTCCAAGGATAGATACAATATTTGATTTGGCTGGATTATATTCTGTTATACATAAATATAAAAATAAAAAGGATGCTATCAAGTCCATGTAAAGGAGAGAATTATTATGAAATATGATAACTATATGAAAATTGAATTTTACAGCAAGTCTCAAAACGAGGCCTTCGCTAGAATTGTTGTAGCAGCTTTTGCATCACAACTAGACCCTACCATTGAGGAAATATCTGATATTAAGACAGCTGTATCAGAGGCAGTAACTAATGCAATTATTCATGCATATCTGGATACTAATCAAATGGTAACAATGATTTGCGGAATAAAAGATAATCAATTGGAAATTATAGTAGAAGATAGGGGAATAGGTATAGAGGATATTAATAAGGCAAGACAACCTCTTTATACCTCTAAACCCGAATTAGAGCGTTCTGGGATGGGATTTACGGTTATGGAAACTTTTATGGACAATGTAAATATAGAATCTGCGATGGGAAGAGGTACGAGGGTCCACATGACTAAAATATTCAAAAGTCTTGGTAAAGATTAAGGGGTAGATAAAATGAATGTACCAGCATTTTCCAAAGGTCATAATAAGATATTAGGACATGAGGAAACAATGGAACTGATAACTGAAGCACAAGAAGGAGATATAAAGGCACAGGAAACATTGGTTTTGCATAACCTAGGTTTAGTTAGGAGCATGACTAATAGATTTAACAATAGGGGTTATGATAAGGAAGATTTATTTCAGTTAGGCTGTATTGGATTAATTAAAGCTATAAAAAAATTTGATATTAGTTATGGGGTAAGATTTTCTACTTATGCTGTGCCAATGATAGTGGGAGAGATAAAACGTTTTTTGAGAGATGACGGTATTATTAAGGTTTCTCGGAGCTTAAAACAAACTGCTGCCAAGGCCAAAATGACTAGGGAAAGATTATTTAAAGAATTAGGCAGGGAGGTTACAATTCAAGAAATTGCCGAAGAGCTAAAGATAGAAAAAGAGGAAATTATCATGGCCTTGGAATCTAGTACATATCCAGAATATCTATTCGATATCATTTATCAGGATGATGGTTCTCCTATATACTTAATAGATAAAATAAGTAAAGATGAAACTTTAAGTGATTCAGATACTATAGATCGAATTATGTTACAGGATACCCTGTCAAAATTGGAACCTAGGGAAAGACAAATTATTGTCCTTAGATATTTTCAGGATAAAACTCAAACTGAGATCTCCAAATTATTGGGAATTTCACAGGTTCAAGTATCTAGAATTGAAAAAAAAGTTTTACAAATTATGAAAGAAATAATAAAGAAACCTTAAGAAAATAGGTTTCTTTATTAAGTTATAAGGGGAATTAAATAATTATATTTGATAATAATAAATTGTGAGGGAGGTTATTTTATGACATTTTTTACGAAGTATAATAGACATTTATTTATTGTTATCGCAAGTCTTGTATTATTAGTTTTTGCTTCCTTGTATTTCTATACTAATAAGAAAATAAAAAAAGCACCTGAAAAAGCTGACTTGGTATTTATTCTAAACTCATCAGGAGTTACAATAATTGCATATAAATAGCCTAATATATATACAATCAAAAAATAGGATTATAATTAAGACTTGGCATCAATTAACATTAAAAGATTTGCTAGATATATATTCACCAAATCCCAAATATTAATAGGGTTCTCCAATGGTATAATTGTGGGAGGTGGACTTGCAGCCCTTTTGTCAGTTTTACATATTATTCCAATGCTAGTCCAACTAACAAGAACTTACAATTACACTTTAATTTATGAAAATATAATTATATATAGTTCGTTGGTAATTAGTCTATGTTCTTTGCTAGTTTTTAGCGAGTTTCAATAAATTTGCAGTGGTAATTGTAGGGTTAAAAATTGGGGATTACATTATCTACATAATATATTCATTAATGTTGGGAAAAACATTTGGTTCTTTGATTTATTGGCTTATATTAAATTAATTAAAGAAGATAATAAAGGAATCCGAAATATATAAAAATAAGCAAATATTTCAGGGGTATTGGGGATGGCAATATGGCTAAAAAAAAACAGATAATATTAATAACTGATGGAGATCATTGTGCTAAGGAGGCCATTGAAACTGCTGTAAGGAATGTAGGTGCAAGATGTATTTCAAGAACGGCTGGGAATCCCACACCTATTCATGCTGAAAAAATAATTGATTTAATTATGCAAGCCAATGGCAATCCAATTATTGTAATGGTGGATGATGAAGGGAATAAAAACATGGGAATAGGTGAAAAAATAATATATAAATTATCAAATCATCCAAATATTGATGTTTTAGGCATAATAGCTGTAGCCTCCAATATGGAGGACGTTGAAGGGGTTAGACCTGACTTTAGCATCGATTCATTTGGCAACATTATCAATGGTGCTGTCGACAAGGATGGCTGTCCTACCAATCAGCGCTTCTTATATGGGGATACAGTTGATATAATTAAGGAATGCAGGCCACCCCTTATAATTGGAATTGGGGATGTAGGAAAGATGAAAGGTAAGGACGATAAAAAAATAGGAGCACCTATCATTACAAAGGCATTAAAAGAAATAATTAATAAATCAACCATACAGGATAATTAATCTTATGAGATAAACACCAGAAGGCGAATGTTTTATTATATTCGCCTTCTGTTATACTATTTAATAAATATTATTATCATTGTCCATGATAGGGTCATTATTTTCATCATAGGAATCGTTGTTATCAGGTTTCTCATAGTTATCATGATTGTTATAGTCATCAAAGTCTGGCCAGAGTACATCCCAATCTTCACCATTTAAATAATCATCGGGATTTTCGAAATATGGAGGGAGGCCTACGCCATCCTCTAGGGGATCATAGTATTCTTTTGGTAAATCATACTCATAATCCTCGGGCAAAATATTATTATGCTCTTCCGGATAATAGGGTATTGGTCTTTCAATAAAAATTTTAGATTCAATTTCCCAAGGTGGTGTTTGTTCAGTGGCTAATTTGCCTGTAGGGGCATGAATATCAGCTTTAACATGAACTGGACATTCTTCTTGAGGTTCGGTCCCCCTTATAAAAATCTCGGACCTTACTGTGCTACCTCTAGGATCTTGCGAGCAAAATTCTGTTGGTATCTTGCCAGATTTCGAACATATATTTACTCTTACAATGTTGTTTGCAGATTCAAAGTTTTTCGGAGCATGCTCCTCATGAATTCGTTTCATTATATTGCCCCATAATTGGGCAGCCATTGTACTCCCTTGTGGTAATCTATCCGGGGTGTCATAGCCAATCCATGTGGCAGAAACATAATATGGGCTATAGCCAACAAACCAAGCATCTTTTTGATCATTAGTTGTACCAGTTTTACCTGCAACAGGTATGGTGGCGTTACCATTATATAACCTAGCTCTCGTTCCAGTTCCCGAGGTAACCACCGACTTTAACATATCTGTAACAACATAGGCAACTTCGGGAGATACAACCCTCTCCTTGATTGTGCTATTTTCCAAGATAAGATTACCATGCTTGTCCCTAACCTCGGTGAAAGTAATAGGTTTGGTATAGACTCCCTGATTAGCTAGGGTCCCAAATGCGGCGGTTAAATCCAAGGGAGATACACCAAGGGTCATTCCGCCTAGGGCTGTTGAATAAGTTGTATCGGCATATTTTTTTCCATTGGATGCTATATATGGATTCTCTGGTCTAATGACTGTTGATATACCCATACTTTCCATATAATCAAACATAATATTAAAGGCAGTATTATCATTATAATTTCCAGCTTGGTGAATGGTTACAACAGCTGCTACGTTACTGGATCTTATTATTGCATCCCTAAAGGTAGTAAGGCCACGGTATCTTCTATCATAATTTGCGGGATAGGCTTGGGATGGATTTCCCCTATTATAATATACAGGTACTTCATCTATCACGGTGGCAGGCGTCATACCAATATCAATTGCAGGAGTATAAACTGCTATTGGTTTAATTGCAGAACCAGGCTGTCTTGGGTTTAAGGCCCTGTTATAAATTTTCCGTCCAGTAATACTGCGCCCGCCCACTAGAGCTTTAATTTGACCATTATTATGGTCCATAATAACCATTGCCGATTGGGGTTGGATATTACCATCCTCACCCACATTAAGCAGGGGATTACCCTGAAGATCGGTAAAGTTAGTCTGTTTTTCATATTCCTCATCTAGTATTCTTTGCATTCTCGAATCTAGGCTACTATATATTCTTAACCCTCCTGAATATAGCATATTATTAGCTTCTTCTTTGGAATATCCACTTGCTATAAGATTAACTAATACTTCCTCTTTTACCAAGTCGGAAAAATAGGAAGACAATTCCTCATTTGTAAAGCGATTGGGCTTTAGGTTTGTTTTAATATCTTCATCTAAGGCAGCCTCATATTCTTGATTTGAAATCATTCCTAATCGTTTCATATTACTTAAAACTAACTGTTGACGGT
The DNA here is from genome assembly GCA_964390055.1 of uncultured Clostridiaceae bacterium. Lineage (GTDB taxonomy): Bacteria > Bacillota > Clostridia > Peptostreptococcales > Natronincolaceae > CAYMGQ01. Next base: position 174,603 of record CAYMGQ010000003.1, on the reverse strand, counting down.
TTCTGTAGCCATCATTATATACTATGGTATAGATAGAATCACTATCATCCAATATTTCATACTCGTCCACATCTACCTGTGATTTCTCCAAGGTTCTTATAGGAGAATATCGGCTGGGATTTCTAGCAATACCAGCAATAAGGGCAGCTTCAGCTATAGTTAAATCTTGAACATCCTTGGAAAAATATACCTGAGCAGCTGCCTGAACCCCGTAGGCACCACTGCCTAGATTAATAGTATTAAGATAGGCTTCTAAAATCTGTTCCTTGGATAACTGTTTTTCAAGTTGAATGGCATAGTACATATCCTTAATTTTTCTTGTATAAGTTTGCTCATGAGTTAAATATAAATTTTTGGCTAATTGTTGAGAAATTGTACTAGCGCCTTGTCTAGAACCTGTCCTTATATTGGTAATAGTAGCACCTACAATACGTCTAAAATCAAGACCCTTGTGCGACTTAAAGCGCTCATCTTCAATAGCAATAAAAGCGTTTCTTAAGTGGGTGGGCATATCTTTGAAATCAATAATGACCCTATAGCCCTCAGTCTGGATTTTTTCAATTACCTGGCCCTCACTATCTAATATAAAAGTACTTTCATCTAATAGATTATAAATATTAGAAGCATCAATGGGTTCAGTATCCCTTAATATACTGGCTACTATACCAACTAGAGCACCAGCACTTATAAAGCCTATGAGAACAACGAGAATTAAGGATACTACAAAAATTTTTTTAAAGGAAATTTTTTTATGTTTATCTTTATTATCTCCTGCTCGTCTTTTTTGTGACATATATATACCTCCGTCTTTAAAATGGAAAAGGTTTTTATCAAGCATTTAATTCATTTCAGTTTAATTATAGCCATGGTTCAATAATTCAATAAGTCTGTTGTCCCTACTTATAAGAAAGATCCCTAGTTCATATGCTAATTGATTGAGCATTACAAGTTAGAATACAGATATTATAACATAAAATATATATGCTGTTAAGGAATTACTAAAGTGGTCAAAAGCCTAATAAATTAAATAAAAATAAAACCTAATACACAATAATCCAATATCTTCACATATATTAATAAAGGGGGGATGATAAACTTGTATTATAGTAGTAGAAAAAAATTAAAACTTAAGATATATTTAATAATTACCATCATTTTTACAATTCTATCCCTTAGTATTTTTGCTATTGAGAGGAAGGTATTGCCTACTATACAAGCTCTTGGGGATATGAAAGCGCAGGAGCTTATCACTAAAGCTGTAAATCAGGCCGTTTCAGATATTATAAGTAAGAAAAATAATTATAATGACTTGATTGTTACCAGGGAAGATGATAAGGGTAATATTATTTTTATGCAATCAAATACTATGATAATGAACAAAATAGCTACAGACGTAGCCTTGACAATCCAAGGAAGTTTGCATGAACTTCCCATTCAGTACCAAAGAATACCCTTAGCTAGTATAATAGGTCATAAAATATTTTCCCATTATGGACCTAAATTTAAATTAAAGTTGAGCCCCCTGGGAGTGGTAGATGTTGATTTTGGAACTGAATTTAAGGAAGCTGGAATCAATCAAACTTTGCATAGGGTATTTTTGACTATAAATACCAAGGTTCGTGTTATAATTCCCCTAAGCTCCAATGTAATAGAAGTGACAAATCAGGTACCAGTGGCAGAAACAATTATAGTGGGTAAGGTGCCTTTAAATTATTTTCATATTCCTGGAAATAAAAGTTTAGATTAATGATAATACATGTATTCTTGATGGACAGGGGTGTACGATAGGCAAGGAATATGATAGAATTATATTCCAAACTGTTAAAATTATAGGAGTGAACTATCAATATGGGAATTTTAAGCTTAGAAAAAGACAGGGCTGTACTTGTGGGAGTGAACCAGTTCAATTCAGATAATGGTCAAGATATAGATGATTCGATGAGTGAATTAGAGGAGTTGGCACAAACGGCAGGGGCCCAAGTTGTAGCCACAACGGTTCAAAATAGAGCTACTATTCACCCGGCCTATTTTATAGGCAAAGGAAAGGCTGATGAAATAGCTGAGTTTTGTAAAAGTAATGATGTAAATTTAGTAATATTTAATGATGAATTATCCGGTGCACAAATACGAAATTTGGAGAACATGATCGGCAGAAGTGTAGTAGATCGGACTACTGTAATTTTAGATATATTTGCCCAAAGGGCACAAAGTAGAGAAGGTCAATTGCAAGTTGAATTGGCACAATTAAGATATAGATTACCTAGATTAATTGGATTGGGCAAGGAGTTATCAAGACAAAGAGGGGGAATTGGCACAAGAGGTCCCGGTGAAATGAAGTTAGAAACTGATAGAAGGCATATTCTAAGGAGAATAGATGAGATTAAAAGATTACTAGAAGAAGTTCGGAAAACACGAAATATTCAAAGGATACAAAGAATAAAATCAAAACTTCCTATAGTAGCCCTAGTGGGTTATACTAACTCTGGTAAATCAACCCTTATGAATGCTTTTTTGAGGAAAAACCAATACCATGAACAAGATAGGGAAGTATATGTTAGAGATAAGTTGTTTGCAACACTAGATATTTCTTTAAGAAAAATTGTACTTCCACAAAATAGAGAATTTTTATTAACAGATACCGTGGGATTTGTGAGCAAGCTCCCACATGACCTAGTAAATGCATTTAAGTCTACATTAGAAGAAATAAATTATGCTGATGTTCTATTGCATATAATTGATGCATCAAATAAAAATTATCAACTTCAAATGGAAACCACCAGGGGAGTATTAAAGGATTTGGGAATCAATAATAAGAATATAATTAATGTTTACAATAAGGGCGACCTATTAGATACAGGAAATATTATTATTCAAAATAAAGATACTGTTATTATTTCTGCTAAAACCGGAGAAAATCTAGACAAACTTATTGAAATGATTTTTGAAAAAATAGGTCAAGATCAGATAGATTTAACCCTGTTAATACCTTATGACGAGGGGCATATTGTAGCACAGTTACATGAGGAAGCCCATGTTTTGAAACAAAAATATCTTGAAAAAGGTGTTTTAATGGAGGCAAGATTAGGGAAATCCCTATATAGGGATAAATACAAACAATATGAATATTTTTTATTATAATATAGAATTTTTTTGATGATTTGAAGAATACTACCTATAATAGTAATGGGATATAAAATACCAAATACTATGTTTGAAAAAGTATTGAAAAATAAGGGAAATTAGTGTATTATGTAATGTAACAACAATTAAAGGAGGTTATATCTATGATTGTTCGAAACTGTGCAGGAGGCATAGTATTTTATGCCAATCAAGTATTCCTGCTAAAAAATGATAAAAATGAATGGGTATTACCTAAAGGGAAAATTCGTAATTTGGATTCTTCTGTTGATGCAGCCAAAAACCGTGTTAAGGTTGAAACAGGATTGGATGCTGATATATTATCAACAGCAGGAGAAACAAGTTACGAATTTTTTTCTATTTCCAGAAAACAGCCAGTTTGCAACCAGATTACATGGTATATTATGACCACTAAGAAAAAAGACTTTAGAATTAATAAAAAATTGGGCTTTAAAGATGGTGGTTTTTATACGATAGATAAGGCTCTTGATATGATTACTTATAGCCAAGACCAATCATTGGTTAATTTATCTTATAAAAAATATAAGGAGCTAATGAAGAGCAAAAAGGAACAATTGGCAATTTAATAATTAAAGAGGGGCAAAAATTCAAGACTATTTAAGGACTAGGGTATTTAAAAGAAACATATTTGAGCCAAGTAACAAAACTTTTCTTAGAAATAGCAACTTCTTAAATTATTGGCAAATTTCCCTATGGTCTTGGATATTTTGCTTCTTTTTTATTTTTTGATATTTATTATCAGTGCTTGTCTATTGAAAACAGATGATTCAGTATAAAAAATATGATATAATTATATGTTAAAACACAGTATGTATTAACAGTTAATAATATAAGGATTGAGGGATGAAATAGAATGCTAAGAACATATCGAACTCTCTATAGGGAGGGGATCGATGAAATAATTATAGAAAGATCTAAATTTATAGGTTATTCAAAACCAGTTGACACCGAGGAGGAAGCGATTGACTTTATAGAAAAAATTAAGAAGAAACATAGGGATGCTACTCACAATGTCCCCGCTTATGTCATTGGTTACAACAATGGTATACAAAGGTATAGTGATGATGGGGAACCTTCGGGTACCGCAGGTATTCCAGTGTTAGAAGTTATTAAAAAAGAGGATTTAAGAAATGTGGTTGTAGTGATAACAAGATATTTTGGAGGTACAAAACTGGGGGCCGGAGGCTTAGTAAGAGCCTATACTAGAGGGGCAAAAATAGCCTTAGATGCAGGGAAAATTGTAATTAAAAGACCCTATAAATTATATAGTATAAAAATTGAATATCCTTTATTAGGTAAGATTCAAAATGAATTAATTCAAAATAACTATTTGCTTAAAAAAATTGATTATGATGAAGCGGTACATCTATATGTATATATAAAATTTGATGAGGAAAAAGTATTTCTAGGAAAAATTATGGAATGGACCAATGGAAACTTCCATGCGGAGGAAATAAAGGAAAATCACCTGGTTGAATATGATGGAAGAGCAATACTTCCATAATAATTATTAATATATTTAAAATAAAAAAACTGGAGGATATTAAATATGGCAGATATGGATAAAATTAAAAAGGAAATGCTTGAAAAAAATATATGGGCTGTGGTTGGTGCAACCCCCAATGAGGAAAAATTCGGGAATAAGATCTACAAAAAATTAAAGGAATATGATTATAAGGTATATCCGGTAAACCCTAATTATGACGTAATTGAAGGTGACAGGGTTTATGGGGATTTAAAAGCATTACCAGAGAAACCAGACTGTATCAATATGGTAGTACCTGCTAAGATTACCAATGCAACCTTGGATGTTATCAAGGAACTAGGTATCAAATATGTTTGGTTGCAGCCTGGAACCTTTGATGAAAATACCATAGATAAGGCAGAAGCTTATAATTTAAAGTTTGTATTTTTTGATTGCATATTAGTAGCATTAGACCAATAACTGTATCTGACCTTTTATTTTTTACCCTTCCTAGTGCGAGCTATTTCATAAAGGCCCATTATTAGCAGGAAAAGTCCAAACAGCCGCCTCAGATTTTTAGAGGATATAATGGAAGCTAGTTTAGAACCCAAATATGCGCCAATAAGACCTGTAATTGTGATAGGTAAACTAAACTTACCTAGAATATTTCTATTTTTATAATGAATAATCAGGGCAGTAATAGCTATGGGAATAAAAGATATTAGGTTAATACTCTGAATGGTATGCTGACTTAAAGGAGTCATATAAATGAGACCGGGAATTAATATGCTACCTCCACCAATGCCCATACCCCCTAGAATTCCAGCAAATAAGCCTAGCAAAATTAACAACATTATAACATCATCCTAAGAGCAGCTATAACCATAAATAAACCGAATATTTTCCTCAAAATATCATCTGAGAGATGGTTTAGTCCTTTGGATCCAATAATACTACCAATTATACCACCTATAACTACTTTTATAGTTACACCTATTGAGGTAAAGCCATGTCTATAATAGACAAAACTACTAATAATAGTGAAGGGTAATATAATGGAGATTGCAGTTGCATGGGCCTTATGTTGAGGAACATCAAAAAATAAATTTAAGGCAGGTACGATTATAGTACCACCTCCAGCCCCAAACAATCCATTAATAGTGCCTGCGGTGAAGCCTAGCAAAATAATTTTCAGCCAATACATACTAACCATGTATTATATACCACCTTTGCAATAAGGGATATTAATGATATAGTGCAGCTATAATTTAACCATCCTAGGGAAATCTATTCATTTTGTCCGAAAAATAAAATTGAAAGGAAGGGAGGAGTTACTAAATATGGAGGTAGAAAAACATATAGATTATATTATCGATTGGTTACGAGACCAGGTTAAAATATCTAAAACTAAAGGGTTACTTGTAGGTATTTCGGGGGGAATTGATTCGGCCGTTGTGGCTAATCTAATTCACAAGGCCATGCCAGACCGTTCATTAGGAGCAATTTTGCCTATAAATAACCAAAGGGAAGATATAGAGGATGGTCTTTTAGTTGCCAACACTTGTGGAATTAAGCATTTCATTCTAGATTTAAATAAAGAGCATCAGAGTTTACATAATAAAGTAATGGATAAATTGCAAGAGATAAATCTTCTAGATCATGAGAGGGAAAGGGTAATGGATGCAAATCTTAGGGCTAGGCTGAGGATGAGTACTCTCTACGCCCTTGGAAACAATCTAAATTACCTTGTGGTAGGCACCGATAATGCTTCCGAACTATATACTGGATACTTTACTAAATATGGTGATGGTGGGGTAGACCTCCTACCCCTAGCTAATTTGAAAAAATATCAGGTATATGAATGGGCACGCGTGCTGAATATACCAAAGAATATAATTGACAAGCGACCAAGTGCAGGCCTTTGGCAGGGTCAAACCGATGAATCTGAGCTAGGTATCACCTATAAAAGTATTGACTCATATTTAGAAGGTATGGCTATAAATGAATATGATAGAGGTATTATAGAAAGACTGCATAGGACAACCGAACATAAAAGGAATATGCCTATTATGCCTGATTGGAAATAATTTACAAAGGAATGGTATAAATTGATTGTTTTAGATAGACTTGAGGGAAATGTAGGCATCATAGAAAAAGATGGTAAGATCATACATGTCCCCATAAGCCAACTGTCTCCCCTAGCCAAGGAGGGTGATCTTCTTATTCTACGAAATGGCATGTACTATGTCGATGAAATAGCATCATTGAATAGGAGAAGGTTGCTTAGAAAAAGATTTAATAAATTAAAAGGAGGAAAATAATTTGGATAAAGAAATTGAAAGCTTCACACTAGACCATACTAAGGTTAAGGCACCATTTGTAAGAAAATGTGGTCATATTACCACCCCAAAAGGTGATATAATCACAAAATTTGATTTAAGGTTCACCCAACCTAATAGCACTATTATGCCGACGTCGGCTATTCATAGTCTAGAACATCTATTGGCGGGTTATATCAGGGAGGAAATTCCGGATGTTATTGATATATCTCCCATGGGTTGCAGAACTGGTTTTTATCTGATAAAAGTTGGGGAAATCTCAGAGGAAAGAGTAGGGCAGGCATTAATTAATTGCTTAGAAAAAGTTAAAAGTTCTAAAGAGATACCAGCTGCTAATCCTGTGCAGTGTGGAAACTACAGAGATATGTCGTTATTTTCAGCTAAAGAGTATGCAAGTGAAATAGTGGAGCAACTGAAAAAAAAATACAAATAGATATTTAAAATGGCAATCTTATATTTTAATAAAAAATAAGGTTACCATTTTTTTTATCTTTTACCATAAAAAAGTTCAATATAAAAGAGGTTTTTTAATAAACAAATAGAATAGTGTAATCTAAGTATTATATTTAATTATGGGTGGTGTATATCTCTTATGGACAAATTCAGAAAATATCTAGCTTGTTTTATGCTTGTAAGTTTCATAATTACTACAGCATTTTCGGTGGCTTATAGTCATCCAAAGGACAATATGGCAATTGTAATAGCAAAGGAAGGCATTATAAGGGAAACAGCCAACTTCGATGGGAAAATAGTACAAGTATTGCCTATAGGGACTCAACTAATAGTAGTGGACAAGGACAAGAATTGGTATAAGATTTCTTCAAGAGACCAATCGATTCAAGGATGGATTTATAAGGATTTGATTGTTCAAGATAATAACAACAAAAATAGGCCTTATAATAGGGGAAGAGTTGCTGTTAGTACGGCTTTAAACCTTCGCTCATCACCGACTACAAAAAGTGATATTATAGGCAAGTTATATAATGGGATGGAGTTAGAAATTTTGGGGACAAGCGACCAATGGTATGAGGTTAAATTAGACAATGGGACTAATGGATTTGTTCATTCTGATTATATAAAAATTGTTCCCAACTTTCCTTTAGGCAGGATATTAGTTAATAATAGTGATATATTTGAGAAGGACAATCCAGCAAGTCAGAGAAAGTTTTCCCTAAGTAAGAATGAAAAAGTATATATAAAAGAATACAATAAGGGATGGTATAATATTATTACTCCTGATCTAAAGAATGGATGGATAAAGAGTGATAGGGTAGGCTTACAAATAGACTTGTCACAACCTGTAAGTAGATCAGGAACAAGAAGACATATATTTAGTGACATTAAAGAAGTTGCGAGTAAGTACTTGGGTAAACCCTATAGATATGCAACAAGTGGGCCAAACAGCTTTGATTGTTCAGGTTTTACCTACTATATATTAAATACATATTATAGTGAATATTTGGCCAAGAAGGGTATCAAGCTCCCGAGAAGTTCTAGGGCCCAGGCAACGGTGGGGGTATATGTTAATAGAAGCGAGTTACAAAAAGGTGATTTGGTGTTTTTTAATAATGGGACGAGTTCCACCATAAGTCATGTTGGAATATATATAGGAGATAAGCAATTTGTTCATGCATCATCTGGTAGGAACATGAAAGTTATGATTTCACCTTTAAACTATGGTACGTACAATAGCCGGTATTCCACGGCAAGAAGATTGTAAAAATAAAGAACAAGCCGATAAAGGCTTGTTTTTTTATGCATTAGTTTGTCCTAATACTTTTGTTATATAATTTCGTGTTTCTGGGAAAGGAGGTATACCTCCATATAAAGATACATTTCCTGGACCTGCATTGTATGCAGCTAGTGCCAGCTCTACATTCCCATCATATCTATCCAAAAGTTGCTTTAAATATTTTGTCCCACCTTCAATATTTTGCTTAGGATCCCAGGGATTTGATACATGCAAGGTTTTAGCTGTGCTAGGCATGAGCTGCATTAAACCTTGCGCACCTGCTTTTGACATAGCATTTGGATTAAAATTAGATTCTACACTGATAATGGATTTAATCAGATTTGGAGGAACATTATATTTATGGGCAGCATTTAGAATATGCTTTTCATAATCTTTTTTTATATTGCTAGGCATATTTCTAGAAATAGTCTTATTTAGAATATTGGAAAAATCTGATTTTATATCTTTAGATAAATTTAGATTTATTGGTATACGATTTTGTATCTCGGATACACGTTGATTATAAATACGATGAACCAAATTTCTAATCATATTATCATCCCCATTATGGAATAATTTCACTCAATTTCATTATATATATATTAAGACAAGTATTCAAGGGACATGACATTTTAGATGATAAAATTTACAAAGATATTCTACAGATATAGTGAATTATCTAAATAGGGAGGTAGTTATTTTGAGACAAATTAAATTTAAGAGATCAAGAAGGAGCAATAAGCAAATTATGTATTGGATATTTTTCCTTGTTTTTATACCTATAGTAGCAATTTTTCTTGGTTCAAAGATTACCCAAAAATTTGTGGTACCAGTATTTTATCCAAACTTACCAAATTTATCTCCAGACAAAGTAGTTAATATTACAAAGGAAACAGAAAGTGGGGAAGAAAACACAAAAGGAAATGGTGAATACCATGGGGACCAGGAGATAACTTTAGGAGGATTCTCCATATATTTAATTCAAATTGCAAGTTTTACTAGCCCCAATAATATAGAGACCCTAGTAGAGGATTTAAACAAGGGAAAGTTGCCCCACATAATACATAAGATGGATGATGGCTATAAGATCTATGTATTTGGCTCTACTAATAGAAAATCTATAGAGGAAAGACTTCCCTTGGTTAGAAAGTATTACCCTGATGCCTATATAAACGAACTTTATTATTTAGATAAAAATATAATATTGACTGGGGAAAAAACAGAAATAAGCCAAGAAATTATAAAAGATATAAATAGTATTATGGAAATCATGGATAAACAGGCGGAAGAATGGTATAATTTTATTGGTGATGATGAGAAATTAAACTTAAATGCTTACAAAAAATTATTGGAAGAACATCAGATAATTGTAACAAGACTACTAAAAACTGATCCATCTATTAGTTTTCCAAAGGGGCTACCCCAATGGAGGGATATAGAAAGGATGCTTTTTCACCATGAAAAAAATATAAAGCACTCACTTAAATTAATTGATGAAGGTGGAGAAATATATAAAATTCACAGCTTATTTTTGGATAGCCTATTTATGATCTTGGAAACTATCAGATGATAATTTGTTTAGGGGGGTACGTAAGAATGCGGTTACAAGAGGTTCAAAAATTATTAGAGGCTGAGGTACTAGCAGGAGAAGAATTTTTGCAACGGGAAGTTAAAACTGCATTTGCTTGTGATTTGATGAGCGATGTTTTAGCATTTGTGGATGATAAGACTTTACTATTAACAGGCTTAGTAAATTCTCATACTATTAGAACTGCAGAAATGCTGGATATAGCTGGAATAGTTTTTGTTAGGGGCAAAAAGCCTGATAAGGATACAATAGAACTTGCCTTGGAAAACCAAATACCAATTATGACAACCAAAAACATTATGTATGTAAGTTCCGGGATATTGTATTCTAAAGGTTTGAAGGGTGCAGATATAACCCATAAAAATTGTGGAGAATTTTATACTAAATGAGGAAGTGATAATCATCAAACTTTTTTATGAAATCAAAAAAGATGATTTCAATAGGGCAGGTCAAGCATCAAGTAGCATTAAGAAAGTGTTAAAACAGCTAGGAATAGATGCAAAGATTGTAAGAAGAATTGCAATTGCAACCTATGAAGCTGAAATGAATGTGATAATACATTCTGATGGGGGGAGCATAGAGGTTGACATTGAAATTGAAAGGGTCATAATACGTGTATGTGATAGGGGACCGGGCATAGCAAATATTGATTTAGCAATGAAGGCTGGTTATTCAACTGCAACAGAGGAAATAAGGGAACTGGGCTTCGGTGCAGGGATGGGTTTGCCAAATATCAAGAGATGTTCTGATGAGTTTAGCCTAGATTCTATTCCAGGAAAATATACAAAATTAAAAATAGTGGTTTACAATAGGTAGCACATATATAATTGCACTCAAAATGTTTTATTATGAGATTTTTGGGTACTGTTATTAACAGGCAAAATAGGAGGGAAATTCCGTGCTAACTTTAAAAAAAGCGATTGCAAAACTAGGACTTAAGGCCGTAGCGGGATACGAGGATGATAAAACAACAATAACTGGGGTTTATATAGGCGATTTGTTAAGTTGGGTTATGGCTAATATAGAAAAAGGTAATGCATGGATTACCATACAAACTAATGTAAATATCATTGCTGTTGCACTCTTAGGGGAGGCCTCTTGTATAATAATTGCTGAAAATGCAGAAATAGATGAGGCTACTATTAATAGAGCTAATGAGGAAGGGTTTCCACTTTTCCAAAGCCCATTGAACGCTTATGAAATTGCTATCAAACTTAGTGGGCTTTTGGGGGAGGAACTATGATTGCTGTAGACTTACATATACATAGTGGACTATCGCCATGCGCTGATAATAATATGACACCCAACAATATTATTAATATGGCCAGAGTGAAAGGACTCGATGCAATTGCAATAACTGATCATAATAGTACTAAAAATTTGAAAAGTTTTACTGAGGTTGCAAAAAAAAATAATATTATATGTATTCCGGGTGTCGAAGTAACTACTAGAGAAGAGGTTCATATACTGGCATATTTTGATCAAATATCTAAAGCAGCAAAATTTCAGGAAATTTTAGACGATACGCTACCTAAAATAAAAAACAAAACTAATATTTTTGGAAATCAATATGTGTTTGATGATGAAGATAATATTCTATATGATTATAATACACTGCTCATAAGTGGTATAAAGTTAAATCTCAAGGAAACTATAGATGAAATTATAAGAATAGGTGGAACTCCAATTCCCGCACATATAGATAGAAATAGCTATAGCATATTGTCAAATCTAGGTTTTATCCCGCCAGATTTACAAATTAAAACAGTGGAAATTACACAAAAGTGTGATTTTAATGCCTTATTAAAGAAATATCCTATACTGGCTAATTATAGGAGAATTATCAATTCTGATGCTCACTCCTTAGGGGATATATTAGAGCGCCAGTTTTTTATTGATATGGCCGGGGGAGATATCAGACATATTTTGCTAAATATATAAGGAAAAAACTGATTTCATATTATCTTAAATTTGCTTTCGTAATATCATAGGGGGAATTTCTCTTGAAAGAACTAGCCTTACATATTTTAGATATTGTTCAAAATTCAATAAGAGCTGAGGCAACAATAATAGAGATTATTGTTGAAGAAAATACCATTAAAGATATACTTAGTATTAGAATAAAAGATAATGGTAGGGGGATGGATAAAACGCTTATCAAAAAGGTGGAGGATCCTTTTTTTACTACACGAACAACTAGAAAAATTGGATTAGGCATATCCTTGCTAAAATTTGCTACCTTGCAGTCGGGAGGTAGTTTTAATATTGAATCGAAAAAGGGAAAGGGTACTATGCTAACGGCAAACTTCAAACATAGTCATATAGACAGGGCTCCCTTGGGTCGTATTGATGAAACTATTGCCACTTTATTGATGATAGAGGATAAATGCGAATTTGTTTATACCCATTATTATAACCATAAGAAGTTTCAACTAGATAGTCGAGATATTAAAAAGGCTCTTGGTGAGGTTTCAATTAGTAACTATCGAGTTATTAATTGGGTTAAAGAACAAATAATAAAGGGACTGAAAGATATTAAAAAGTCTTGAAATTACTTAAAGCATAGAAATTATTTAGGAATTGTTGTATAATGATAATAAATGTTAACCAATAACTAATATGAATAACACTTGAGGAATATAAGTTATGCTAGTTATGAATTGTCCATTTAGATATTATAAAAAAACATAATAGATTATACAATATACATGTCATGATACGGTTAACATATTTATAATAAATTTATAATTCTTATACGAGGGGTGAGAAACTAATGAGCTATTATACTTTTAAGGGCGGTATACATCCACCTGAAAATAAGGACACAACCAAGGGAATTGCCATTGAAAAGGCGACTGAGCCAGCTACAGTAATGATACCATTACAGCAACATATTGGTAGTCCATGTGAACCTATTGTTAAAGTGGGCGATAGTGTAAGGGTGGGTCAAAAGATAGGAAGGGCAGAGGGTTTCGTCTGTGTGCCAGTACACGCAAGCATTTCTGGTACTGTTAAGGCGATAAAGGAGGTTCCTTTAAATACCGGTGTTGAAGGAATGGCTGTGGTGATTGAATCAGATGGCAAAAATGAAAAGGATCCATCTGTTGAATCCAAGGGTGATTTGGATAAAATAACATCAGAAGAAATCATAGAAATGATTAAGGAAGCTGGAATTGTTGGTATGGGGGGAGCTACTTTCCCTAGTCATGTTAAGTTATCCCCACCACCCGAAGATAAAATTGATACTATTATTCTAAATGGCGCAGAATGCGAACCTTATTTATCAGCGGACCATAGATTAATGTTGGAGGGTGCTGATGATATAGTTTTAGGGTTAAAAATTATTATGAAGGCAGCTGGTGTTGAAAATGCGTATATAGGTATAGAAAACAATAAGCCAGACGCTATAGACACTATGTTGAAGGCTGTAGAGAACGAGGATAATATAAAAATTGCAATTTTGGAAACCAAATATCCTCAAGGGGGAGAAAAACAACTAATTAATGCCATTACTAAGAGGGAGGTCCCATCAGGGGGACTGCCCAAGGATATAGGGGTTATCGTGTTTAATGTTGGAACCTCTGCTCAGATAGCTAAGACTTTCAGGACTGGCATGCCTTTAATTGAAAGAGTTATTACAGTAGGGGGCAACGGTGTAAGAAAACCTAAAAATTTGTTGGCCAAAATAGGAACTCCTATAAAAGATCTTATTCAACAGTGCGATGGTTATGCTGATGATGTTGGAAAAATCATTTTAGGTGGACCCATGATGGGGATTGCACAGCACACTGATGAGGTAGCTGTTGTGAAAGGGACATCTGGGTTGCTAGTATTCGATAAGAAGGAGGCAACAATACCTGAGCCATCAAATTGCATAAGATGTGGAAGATGTATAGAAGTATGCCCTATTAATTTGCAACCTCTATTTATTAGCGAGAATTCATTAAATAATCGATTTGAAGAGGCCGAAAGATATCGGGCATTGGATTGCATAGAGTGCGGGTCCTGTTCCTACATATGTCCGGCAAAAAGGCCACTATTGCCATCTATTAAAGTGGCAAAGGACCAAATTATTGCAAGACATTCTAGGAAAAATAAAAGTAATTAAATAGGAGGTAAACAAATGGAAGAAAAGCTAATTGTATCTTTTTCCCCACATGTTCTGGACGATGATACAACTCAGGGAATTATGCTAGATGTTATTATTGCATTATTACCAGCTTTAATGGCGTCTATATATTATTTTAGAAACAAAGCAGTTTTGATTATAGTATTATCTGTACTTTCAGCTATTGTTTCTGAATTTGTTTTTCAAAAAATCACAAAGCAAGCCATAACCATTAACGACCTTAGTGCTGTTGTAACTGGGCTTTTATTGGCTTTTAATATGCCGGCCTCGGCTCCTTGGTGGTTACCAGTGTTGGGGTCTGTATTTGCTATAATAATTGTCAAACAATTATTTGGAGGTTTGGGCCATAATTTTATGAACCCCGCCTTAGCCGCTAGAATTATGTTGATGATATCATATACCACCCATATGACTAATTGGGTGGCTCCAGGGATAGATGCTTATACAACAGCGACCCCTTTAAATTATATAAAGGATTTAACCAGTGTCCCAAACGGAGCACCTAAATTAATGGACATGTTCCTTGGCAACATTGGAGGTTCTCTGGGAGAAACTTCGGCAATATTATTAATATTAGGCGGTATATATTTGATATATAGGGGTGTAATTTCTATACATATACCTGCTATCTATATTGCCACTGTAGGGGTTTCTGCATTAATATTTGGTGGCTTTGATTTTCATTTTATGACTTATCATTTATTAGCTGGGGGTCTAATGCTAGGTTCAATTTTTATGGCTACAGATTATGTGTCGGCACCAGTAACTCCTAAGGGAAAAATGATATTTGCTTTTGGATGTGGCATTTTAACATCTGTATTTAGATTTTATGGTGGTTATCCTGAAGGAGTTGGATTTTCTATACTCCTAATGAATATTGCTGCACCCTTAATAGATAAGTATACAGGCCCTAGGGTTTATGGGGAGGTGGAGTAATTTATGCGAGAGATTTTTAAACTTAGCATTGTTTTAGTAATTATAACTGTAGTATCAGGTTCCCTGCTAGGGGTTACCAATAATGTGACAAAGGATATTATAGAGGAAAAGGCAATGGAGGCCAATATTGAATACATGAAAGAAATTTTCCCTGATGCTGATACCTTTAGTGTCGTTGAAGATATTGATTTTGATTTAGCAGAGGAAGCTTATGTGGCCTATGAAAGTGATGAAATTATTGGTTATGTTATAAAAACAGTTAAATCTGGTTATGGCGGGGATATTGTCCAACTAACTGGTATATACATTGATGATGTTATAGCGGGTATTAGGATAGCCTCCCACAATGAAACTCCTAGCTTAGGAGAGAAAATTGTTGAGGTGGATTTTAGGGATCAATTTGTAAATAAATCTGCTAAGGCTGAGTTAAAACTAGATGGGGATGATGATGATTCTATTGATGGAATCACGGGTGCTACGACTTCATCTAAAGCTGTTATTGATGCCGTTAACTCTGCAATTAAATTATATGAAAGCCTTTTTAAATAGATATTAAAGTGCTGGAGGTGACTTTATGAAGGCTAAGAGAGTGTTTACAGATGGGTTAATTTTTAATAATCCTATATTTGTACAAGTTATAGGAATGTGTCCTACCCTAGCGGTAACTAGTTCTGCAACAAATGGATTTGGTATGGGTTTAGCGACCACTATAGTATTGACTGCCTCAAATGTTGTTATTTCAATGCTTAGAAAGGTGATACCAGAAGAAATACGTATTCCGGCTTTTGTTGTTGTAATTGCTACTTTTGTTACTATGGTAGAGATGCTTATGCATGCATATGTAACCCCTTTATATGAGGCTTTGGGAATATTCTTGCCTCTGATAGTTGTTAACTGTGTTATATTGGCAAGGGCAGAATCCTTTGCATCAAAAAGTTCCATTGTATATTCTGCTATAGATGGTATAGGTATGGGGTTTGGTTTTACAATAGCTTTAACCATACTTGGAATAATACGAGAATTGCTAGGGACTGGTTCAATTTTCGGTAAGATAATTATGGGAAGTGGTTTTGAACCTATGACTATAATGAATCAGGCTCCGGGAGGATTTTTGATTCTAGGTCTGCTTTTAGCATTATTCACAAGCATTACTAATAAAAAGGCTAATGCTTAATTAGGGGGTATAATTTATGTCTTTACAATCGTTATTTGTTATAATGGTCAGTGGTATTTTAGTAAATAATTTTGTTTTATCAAGAATATTAGGCATATGTCCATTTTTGGGAGTATCTAAGCAGGTTGAAACCGCTTTTGGTATGGGGGTGGCAGTCACCTTTGTAATGACTCTAGCGGGAGCTATCACCTACCTAATTCAAATTTATGTTTTAGAGAACCTAGGTTTGGCTTATATGCAAACGGTAACTTTTATTTTAGTTATAGCTGCTTTAGTTCAGTTTGTGGAAATGGTTATACAAAAAACCAGTCCCACCTTGTATCAGGCCTTGGGTATATATTTGCCACTTATTACCACTAATTGTGCAGTATTAGGTGTAGCAATTTTAAATATTCAGGAAAAATACGATCTTATTGAAACTATTGTTAATTCTGCAGCATCAGCGATTGGTTTTTCCCTTGCTATAGTACTATTTGCGGCAATTCGTGAAAGACTAGAGTTATCTAATATTCCAAAGGCATTTAGAGGGTTTCCAATTGCTCTTATCACAGCTAGTTTAATGTCTATAGCTTTTCTAGGATTTGCAGGACTTGTATAAAGGAGGGATTATATGGAATTGCAAAGTATTATATACCCAAGCATTAGTCTGGGCGGATTAGGATTAATTTTCGCCATCGGATTAGGATATGCATCCCAAAAATTTGCCGTAGAGGAGGATGCCAGGATATCCCAAGTGAGAGGAGCTTTACCAGGAGCCAATTGTGGTGGTTGTGGTTACCCTGGTTGTGATGGTTTTGCAAAGGCTGTCGTAGAAGGAGAGGCTCCCATTGATGGTTGCCCAGTTGGTGGGCAGGAATGCGCCGATAACCTGGCAAATATCATGGGTGTCGAGGTGGGTGAAAGCATAAAAAAGGTTGCTAAAGTTATTTGTAATGGCGATAATGATAAATGTAAGGGAAAATATGATTATTATGGCGTTGATGATTGTTTAACTGCATCTATGCTGGGTGGTGGGGATAAGGCTTGCAACTATTCCTGTCTTGGCTTTGGCACCTGTGTTAAGGCATGTCAATTTGATGCTATAGAAATAACAGAAGGCAGAATTGCTAAAATCAACCCAGAAAAATGTACTGCCTGTGGCAAATGTATAGAAGTTTGCCCTAAGGATGTAATTGTTATGGTACCCTATAAACAAAATGTTGTCATAACTTGCAATAATAAGGAGAAGGGTAGGGCTGTAAGAAGCAAATGCGAGGTAGGTTGCATTGCTTGCAGAATTTGTGTAAAGGCCTGTCCCTTTGAAGCAATTGATTTTAAAGATAATTTAGCTTTTATTGACTATGACAAATGTACTCAATGTTTTATTTGCGTTGAAAAATGTCCCACCGGGGCCATTGAAGGAAATTTGGAAAGGCAGAAGAAACAAACCCCTTCTAGTTAATACTAGGGGGTTTTTTATATGATAATAAGTAAAGATTAACAGATATATATATGGAAGGAATATCAATAATTTTATACTTGTAACTTCAAACCTTTAATGATAAACTTTTAATGAATTGTAATAAAAAGAATTATACTACTGAGGATGTGTTGGCAATTATGACCACAAAAAAAATGGTACACCTTGCAATGTTAACCTCCTTCGGCTTGGCTCTTCATATCCTGGAAAGTTTTATACCTAATCCCTTTATAGGAATAGCCCCTGGGGCCAAACTGGGCTTGGCCAATATAATTGCATTGATTACTTTAGTATTATATGGCTTTAAGTATGCAATGACGGTTAACCTTATGAGATGTTTTATTGCAGGAATAGTCTCTGGAGCTATTTCATCAATGATTTATAGCATGGCAGGGGCACTTGCAAGTACGATTTTAATGTTTCTTATATATAAATATTTTAAAAACCTATTTAGTTTAGTTGGAGTCAGTGTATTTGGTGCCTTGGGACACAACATTGCACAATTGACGGTGGCGGCTGTAATTATTAATAACATGCGAATTTATACCTACTTACCCATTATGGTATTAACGAGCATATTTACTGGAATATTTATTGGATTAACAGCCAACTTTACTGTAGAAAAAACAATATCCTATTTTCAAAATAGCTTTAAAATAATTTAGTTTAACTGGGGGCTAATTATGACTAGGTATGGTAATACATGGCTTTTAGTACTATTAATTATAACAGGTGTTGTGCTAGGGGGATTAATTGGTAATTTTTTAGGAGGTATATTTCCAGTATTATCCTATGGCCCTGGTTCCTTAGGTTTAAAGGATTTTAAAGTGGATTTAGGGATCCTATATATACAAATGACTTTTTTGTTTAATATAAATGTATCAGCATTGTTTGGTCTGATATTAGCAGTATTGATATTTAATAGATTGTAGGTGATTGAGGATTGTCTAAAATAATTGTATTAGCTTCGAGCTCTCCTAGGCGACAGGAGATCTTAAGAAATTTAGGGGTAAACTTTGAAATTGCTAGAAGCAACTATAAAGAAATTCTGGACCATGCTAAAAGCCCCTATGAATTGGCTTCCTATACTGCTCTACAAAAATGCAAAAGTATCCCAAAGACCTATAAAACTAATAATATAGTTGTTGGAGCAGATACCATAGTTGTATACAAAGGAGTACTAGAGAAACCAGCAGATCCACAAGAGGCATTTCAAATGCTAAAGACTCTGTCCAATAATGTACACGAGGTAGTAACGGGTATAGGCATTATGGATTATGGCAGAGGTATATATGTTAGCGACTATGAGGTAACAAGGGTCTATTTTCGTAAGCTGAACAATAAGGAGATACATAAATATATATCTACTGGTGAGCCTATGGACAAGGCGGGAGCCTATGGAATCCAGGGAAAGGCCTCTTTGTTTATAAAAAGAATTGAAGGGGATTATTTTAATGTAGTGGGCCTACCAGTATATAAGCTAGGATTAATGTTAAAAAAATATTTCAATTATAGTATTTTATAAATTATTTTTAAGAGTTGGAGTGGATTGTAATGGGTGAGGAAAATTTATATATTACAATTAAGGAGATGCCTCAACATGAAAGGCCCAGGGAAAAACTTTTGAAATATGGTGCTGACTCTTTATCTAATGCAGAGCTATTAGCAATAGTATTATCAACTGGTACTAGAGAGACTTCGGCTATTGATTTAGCCAAACGAATCATATATTCTTCTAATGAGGGCTTGCGATCTCTGATGAACACCTCAATTGAGCAATTATGCCAAATAAAGGGAGTTGGTTTGGCCAAATCATCACAAATTATAGCATCCATTGAGCTAGGCAAGCGTATAGCGCTAACCTTAAGAGCTGACCGCTATAAAATAAAATGCCCTGCGGATGTGGGCACATTACTTATGGAGGAAATGAGATATTTAAAAAAAGAGCATTTTAATATTATTCTATTAAATACTAAGAATGAAGTTATTTCTGTTGAAAATATTTCCATAGGAAGTATTAATGCTTCAATTGTTCATCCTAGGGAAGTATTTTTAGAAGCAATAAAACGTTCGAGTTCCTCAATAATACTGGTCCACAATCACCCAAGCGGTGATCCTCAGCCTAGCAAGGAGGATATACATATAACCAAAAGATTAGTGGAGGCTGGAAAACTTATTGGAATTGAAGTTTTAGATCACATCATTATAGGAGATAATGTATATATCAGTTTAAAGGAGAAAAACATTATGTAGATGAACAATATAGGAAGGAGAAATATACATGGGACTATTTTCCAAGGACATAGGTATTGATTTGGGAACAGCTAATACATTGGTATATGTAAAAGGTAAAGGTGTGGTTTTGAGGGAACCTTCAGTAGTAGCTATTGAAAATGATACGAAAATGGTTTTGGCAGTAGGTGAAGAGGCCAAAAGAATGATAGGTAGAACGCCGGGCAATATAGTGGCTATTAGGCCCATGAGAGATGGAGTAATAGCAGATTTTGATATAACACAAAGTATGCTAAAATATTTTATTAGGAAAATATATTCTAGAAAGACACTTATTTCACCTAGGGTAGTGGTATGTGTACCCTCAGGAATAACTGAGGTTGAAAAACGTGCAGTAGAGGATGCTACCCGTCAGGCTGGTGCTAGAGAAACATACCTAATTGAGGAACCAATGGCCGCAGCTTTTGGGGCTGGTTTACCTGTCGAGGAGCCTACAGGAAGTATGGTCGTGGATATTGGAGGCGGTACCACAGAGGTAGCAATTATTTCCCTAGGTGGGATAGTTATAGCCAGGTCAATTAGAGTAGGTGGGGATGAGTTGGATGAAAGCATTGTACAATATATAAAAAGACAATACAATTTGATGATAGGCGAAAGGACTGCTGAAGAAGTAAAATTAACTATAGGGGCAGCTTATCCAAAGGAAGAAGAGGAAAAAATGCTAATCCGGGGTAGAGATTTAGTTTCTGGTTTGCCCAAAACTTTGGAGATAAGCTCCGGTGAAATACTAGATGCTTTAAAAGAATCTGCCAATCAAATTGTTGATGCAATCAGGTTTACCCTAGAAAAGACTCCACCGGAGTTGGCAGCTGACATTATGGAAATGGGCATTATGTTAACTGGAGGAGGGGCATTATTGGAGGGTTTAGATGATCTGGTGAGAAATGAAACTGGCATGCCTGTCAGAAGGGCTGATGAACCGTTGGATTGTGTTGCTCTAGGGACAGGGAAAATGATAGAAGACATAGATAGTATAAGGGCAGTTACCAAGAGAAAAATAAGATAAAGATGGTGGGGAAATGGGAAGAAAGACATCTAAAAATAGATATGCTATAATAGTTACAATTCTTGTGATTTGCCTTATTATAGTTATAGGATTTACCTCTAAACAACGAGAAAATATATCTATATTAGAAAAATGGATAGGTAGCATATTAAATCCAGTACAAAAAGTTATCAGTGCAGGAGCTTTGAATGTTGGGGAAAGGGTTTCATCTGTTGCCAATTTTAGAAGAGTATTATCTGAAAACGCCGGATTAAAACAACAATTAAACCAGCTTGAAGACGAATTAGTGCAGATGAGATTAACCCGGGATGAGTTGGAGGAATTAAGAGGATTAAAATTTGTCATGAATAATGTAGATGGTTTAGATGAATATCAACCAATTGCCGCTAATGTTGTAGCCAAATCTCCCAGTAATTGGTTCGATATTTTTACAATTGATGCAGGAGAGGAGCAAGGGCTTAGTAAAGATGCCATTGTATTATCGTCAGATGGCCTAGTAGGTAGAATTTACGAGACTGCCGGTAGCTGGTCTAAGGTAATATCAATTATAGATAATAATAGTTCGGTTAGCTTTCAAGTGCTTAGAAATAGGGACTATCAGGGTGTTATTTCAGGAAATATTACCAATGAATTAACGGGATATTTATTTGACTCTATGGCTGAAGTTGTTACAGGAGATAAATTAATTACATCTGGGATGGGGATATATCCCAAGGGAATCTTGATTGGAGAGGTAATAGAAGTGGCAAAATCAGAGGACCAACTTTTAAAAACGGTAGTTGTGGAACCGGCCGTGAATTTTAAAAAAATGAACAAGGTATTAGTGATAAGCCCAAATAGAAATTGGGAATAAAAGGGGTACTGTTATAGTGAAGATTTTTCAAATAGGTATTATTATAATTGTCAATCTTATTCTGCAATCAACCCTGGTACATTTTATACAAATACATAATGTTATTCCAAATCTTGGCCTTGTTCTGGCAATATGTTTTGCCATTAATGAGGAAAAGAAAAATGGCATTTTAATTGCTTTCGCTATAGGTATATTGCAAGATATTCTTTTCGGAAGAGTTATAGGCCTAAATGCACTCATTTATATTCTAATTTGGTATATAATCTCAGTAATTAACAAAAGTATATTTAGGGAAAACTTCGTAATTCCTATAATATTTACGACTTTAGGTACAATATTTTATTATATTATTGGTATTTTTTTTATATATTTTTTAGGCTACGAATTAAATGCTATCACAACTTACGGGAACATATTACTTATAGAAGTAATTTATAATGGACTTATATCTATTTTTGTCTATAAGTATATTTACAGAATATATAAATCCGCTAAAAACAGATATTAGAATGGTGATGTAATATGAAATTAGAAAAACTAAAGAATAGATACAATGTGGTAGTTTTGGTTTTTATAATTGTCTTAATAATCATAGAATTCAGGTTAGCCACCATAATGATTGTTAGAGGTGAAGAATTCAGGGAACAAGCAGAAAATAGAATTTTCAAGACAATACCATTACCTGCCGCTAGAGGGGAAATACGGGATAGGTATGGGAGATTATTAGCGGGTAATCGTCCTAGCTTTACTGTGCAAATGATGAAAAACGAAGTTGTAGACGAACAAATTAACCAGGTAGCATTGACAGTTATTAATATTTTAGAGAAAAATGATGACAGGTATAATGATGAGTTGCCTATATATATTGGTCAAGATAATGAATATGATTTTAGCTTCGATTTAGAAATTGAAAATTGGAAGGAAAAAAACAATCTGCTTGGAATAAAAAATCCTAAGGAAGCTTTTGAAATTTTAAGACAGAGATACAATATAGAAGAAACTGATCCTGCGAGGGTGCAACAGAATTTTATAAATATACCCAATTTATCTGTACCGATATCTATCAAGACTTGGAAGTTTATCGATCAAATGAAAAAAGAACAATGGTTGGAGAGCTATAATATAACTGATATGAATATAAGCGCCTATGAGGCTTTTCAAATTCTTAAAAATGATATATATAAGATTCCAGAATCTTATACAGATTTGGAAGCTAGGAAGATTATGGTTGTCCGGGAACAATTAAGAAAACAAGGTTATCTCCAATACCAGCCTGTACGAGTGGCTCAAGACATATCTAAGCAGTCAGTTATAGAGATAGAGGAAAATATAGTTGACTTACCGGGAATAAATATAGCAGTGGAACCTATAAGATATTATCCGGAGGGTACAACGGCAGCCCATACATTGGGATACTTGGGAAAGATATCGCAGCAAGAAGAAATTGATAAATATATTAATGAGTTAAATTATCTGCCCAGTGATATTATTGGGAAAACAGGTATTGAACATAGTTTTGAAAGGATTTTAAAGGGAAAAGACGGGTCCCAACAAGTAATTGTTGACTCCTCAGGCAGGCTAATAAATGTCTTGGAAAGAAAGGATCCAGTACCGGGGGATACTGTTTATTTAACACTTGATGCAAACCTACAAAAGGTTGTAGAAGAAGTAATGGAAAAGGTTCTTTTAGCTATACAAAAAGGTGAAACTTATGAAACCCAATGGGGTGCAAACAAATTGGTGGGAACATCTGGACCTATGACCAATGCAAGCTCGGCTTCTGTCGTAGTTACTGATATAAAAACGGGGGAAGTACTATCCTTAGCAAATTATCCATCCTATGATCCCAACCTTTTTGCGACTGGCATAAGTTCAAAGAATTGGGAAAGCCTTATGCCAGAAAACGAACGGGATCCATTGGCCCCAAGACCCCTTTTAAATACAGCTGTTAGCACTGCAATACAGCCGGGTTCAACGTTTAAAATGATTGTTGGGTTGGCCGGCATTGAACAAGGCTTAAGTCCTGATTATAGAATTCTCGATAGGGGATATATACAAGTTGGGGGCCATAGATTTAGAAATTGGCTATGGAACCAAAGTGGAAGAACCATGGGTTATCAAGGGTTACATCAGGCCATTGCAGATTCTAATAATTTTTACTTTTATTCGGTAGCAAATGGGTACGATTATGGTGCTGGTAGATACCTACCGATTAAAATGGATATGGATGTACTTACCGATTATACTAAAAAGTTCGGTTTAAATGATAAAACCGGAGTGGAGATTGAGGTACCTAGAGAAAGATATGGCGGAGTTCCTAGCATAGAAAATAAAATAAAGACAGTAAAAGCCATGCTTAAGAATCATTTGAGAAGACAAATGAAAACCAAGGATTTGAATGAAGAAATTTTAAATCCATCTTCTGATAATTTAAATAAAATAATTGATGAAATAGTAAGCTGGGCAGAGGAGAATCCATCTAGGGCCATTATTTATAATAGGATGTTAGAATTAGGTATTAAAGAGGAAAAAGCGGGTATATATACCGACATTGCTAAATATAGTTATTTCAATCAGGCAAGGTGGAGTGTTGCAGATACAATGAATTTTTCAATAGGACAAGGAGAACATTCCTATACGCCACTTCAGATAACGAATTATATAGCCATACTAGCAAATGGTGGTTTTAGATATAAATTAAGTTTGATTAAAAAAACCCAAAATTATGATGGTGAAGGAAGAAAAAATTATCCCCCTAGACTAGTGGAAAAAATCCCTTTGAACAATTACAAAAACTTAGATGAAATAACCTATGGTATGCATCTGGTAACTACCCAGGGAGGTGCCACAAGCTACTTTAACCGTTTGCCGGTTAAAGTAGCTGGAAAAACTGGAACTGCTCAGCGAGAGGGGAAAATACCCCCCCTTGATGAAATTGAATATCTCACAAGGCACTTAAGCGCCTTTGGCGTGTCAAAGACATCAGTAGAGGCAAAAATAGCTGAATTAAAGCAAAACAATAAAAACAACCCTAAGTTCCAAGATGAGGAATTTATTATGAGGGAAGCTATAAGGCAGCTTAATCCCAGAGTTAATATAGACCAGTACAAAGAGGACTATGATAGTTATGCATGGTTTGCAGGATTTGCCCCCTATGATGATCCACAAATCGCCATTTCGGTATTGGTCTTTCAAGGAGGGTCTGGGGGTTATTGTGCCCCGATTTTCAGGGAGATTGTGGCGGAATATATGGGCTTGAATGCAAAAAATAATGCTGATGATTTTAGTGTTGGGACAAGGCTAGCAAGATAATATAAATATAGAATCTAATTGTTGAATTAACTATGGGTAAATAGTTATGTTTTCTATTAAAAAAGAGGATTAGACCCATATATGAAGAACTTATTAGTATGTATATGATACTATATTTATGGAATATTATTTATTCAATTTGCTAGTGGAGGTATTGCTTTATGACTGAAGAAAATGTAATTGAATTTAAAGGTACTAGGCATGGATTAATGGTGTATATTAAGCCCGACTATGAATTTAAAACAGTAAAGAAACAGCTTATAAATAGATTAGACAAAACCCAATCATTTTTTAAGGGAGCTAAGATTTTTCAAATTAAGGGTGATATGCTTAGCAAGGAGGAAAAAAAAGAGTTAGAAGAAATTATGACTTCTAGATATAAAATGTATATTACTAAAAGTGTGACCGATACAAGCACTGGAGTTGAGGATACTGAGAATAAGGTGTTTAGCGGTATAGTAGAAGGTGAAACAAAATTTGTAAGAGGAACAATTAGGTCCGGGCAAAGGATTGAATTTGATGGTAATATAGTAATTGTTGGCGATGTTAATCCGGGGGCTCAGATTACAGCATTGGGCAATATAATCGTTATGGGTAGTTTAAGAGGTATAGCACATGCCGGAGCAAATGGAAACAAAGAGGCTTGTGTAGCAGCCCTATATTTGGATCCCATGCAATTAAGAATAGCAGATATAATTGCCAGGGCTCCAGATGGTAATTATGAGGGTCCCGATAGCCCGGAATTAGCCCGGGTTAGAGGGGATATGGTCTACATAGAACCTTACTTAAGTAAAAAATAAGAAAATCGAATAAGGGGGCTAATGATTGAAATGGGAGAAATAATTGTTATTACATCAGGAAAAGGTGGCGTGGGAAAAACGACTACCGCTGCAAATCTTGGAACTGCCTTATCGCAACTAGGTCATAAAGTGGCTGTTGTTGATGCCGATATTGGTTTAAGGAATCTTGATGTTGTGATGGGTTTGGAAAATCGTATAGTGTATGACTTAGTGGATGTAATGGATGGGGTTTGTAGATTAAAACAGGCACTTATTAAAGATAAAAGATATGATGGCCTGTTTCTGCTGCCTGCTGCACAGACCAAAGATAAAACTGCAATATCCCCTGATAAAATGCAGGAATTAACGAAAAATCTCGGGGAATTATTTGACTATGTACTAGTGGATTGTCCAGCGGGAATTGAGCAAGGATTTAAAAATGCCATAGCGGGGGCTAGTAAAGCGATAGTTGTCACAACGCCGGAAATATCCGCAGTTAGGGATGCCGATAGAATTATAGGCCTGCTAGAGGCATCTGAACTCAGAGATCCCTATTTAGTCATTAACCGACTTAGGATTGATATGGTTAAAAGAGGGGACATGATGAATATTGAGGACATGATTGATATATTAGCTGTTGATTTGTTAGGAGTTGTACCTGACGATGAGGCTATTGTGATATCAACTAATAGGGGAGAACCTGTAGTTGCCAATCAAAATTCATTAGCGGGGCAGGCTTACAGAAATATTGCAAAACGTGTTCTTGGTGAGAAAGTCCCCTTTGTTGATATGGAGGCAAATCAAGGATTAGTAACTAGGCTAAGAAAAATATTTGGTTTTGCAAAATAAACTTTAAGGAGGGATAATAATGGAATTTTTAAAGTTTTTTAATAGGGGCTCAAATTCTAGCAAAAATGTCGCAAAAGAACGTTTAAAACTGGTCCTAGTACATGATAGAACCCATTGCTCTCCTCACTTTCTGGATATGGTAAAAGATGATATTATAAAAGTTATATCAGACTATGTTGAAATAGATGAAAGTGGTTTGGATATAAAATTGACAAGAACTAAAAAAGATGTAGATGATACAATGATACCGGCACTGGTAGCCAATATACCTATAAAAAAAATGAAGAGCAAAAGTCGGATATAGCAAATAAGTAAAAGCCATTTATTCTCTCGGAATAGATGGCTTTTACTTATTTGCTAAAAACGGTATTGTGTAATAATAAGCTGCTTAAAGCAATATATTTATACTAGATATTGACAAAGGGGGAGGCTTAGATGAAAGAAAAAGAGGACAATGTTTTTATATATTCCTTGATACCTCATAAGGGAAAAATTAATAAAAACCGAACTAATTTAAATTGGGGAAGACGATGGACTGATAAAATTTTAATTAAATTTGTCGTATCACTGCTTATACTTTTATCAATTATTGGTGTCAAGATTATTAACATAGAGCCTACCAACTTAATACTTAATAGGATTGAATATAGACTTAGTCAAAAATTTTATATAAAGAAAAACTATCTTTGGCTAAAAAATGTCTTAGGCAATTGTATGGAGCGGGGTGAAGGTCTTATTACTGCTATGACAGTAGGTACCCAAGAGGATAGACAATATATTCCTCCCATGGAGGGGGAAATAATATGTGAATTTAATCAAGTAAATGAAAAGGATGGTAGGTTAAGCAAAGGCATTATTATCAAAGGGGTGAGAGGGGAAAAAATACTAGCAATTCAAAATGGTGTTGTATTAGATGTTGGACACAATCCATATGATGGTTGTTACATAATAATCAAACATACCGGTGAATTACTTTCTGTATACAAAAATATAAATGCCAGTCTTGTTGTAGAAAACCAGGGGGTTTCCATGGGAGACATTATTGGAGATAATTTTGATAAATTGGAATTTGAAATTTGGGATCAAAAACAAGCTGTTGATCCCATGACTCTTATCAATTGGGATATTAATAATTTATAAATTTATATTGGGATTGACAGTTTAATGAGATTATTTAGAATTTATAATATTGATATAAAATTAAATTACATGATGCTGATAATTTGTGGAATGGCCGTGTACTCCAGTTATTTTAGCCATTTTTTATTGCTTATGATTATAATAGTAATTCATGAGTTAACCCATGCTTTAGTATCTAATTATTATGGCATAGAGGTTAGTGAAATTGAGATATTTCCCTTTGGGGGAGTTGCCAAAACGGGCGGACTATTAGCATTGGAATATAAACAGGAAATTATAATATCTCTTGTGGGACCCCTTTCAAATTTTACAATGTTAATTATTGCTTTAATAGTAGCTGACATTATTAGAATTGAATTAGATTTATTAAGGGTATTTATTGAAATGAATCTGAAACTGGGATGTTTCAATTTGATTCCTATTTTGCCATTAGATGGTGGTAGGGTGGTTAGGGCTTGGTTAAATATTAAGATTGGATTTAAAAGAGCCACTGCAATTATGATTTGTTTAGGTAGAATTTTATCTTTAATAATTTTTATATGGGGCTTATATTCAGGTGTAAAATATATGGAGAATTTCATTTTATCTGGCTTAGGAATATTTTTATTATTTGCATTAGAAAAAGAAAAAGAGGGGATTGGTTATATATTTATTTATAAAATAATAATGAAAAGAAAGAAGTTACTAGAAAAAGGTTTTATGGAGGCAAAATATATAACAGCATTAGAGAATATTAAAATATATGAGATGTTCCAAGAATTTCATGGCGATAAATATCATTTTGTAACTGTACTTAATACAGAAGGGAAAATTATGGATAACCTAACAGAGGGTGAAATATTGGATGGCAATATTAAATATGGAACGGAAATTAATCTGGGGGAATTAATAGAATTAATAAAATATAAAGGTGGAAAAAATGATTGTTGAATGATAACATATCTTTAAATACAATTGTAGTAGATGATGGAGGTAAACAATGAAGAAGATTAATATTGAAGAATTACTATATTTAGTTGAAAAACCTGCAAGATATTTAGGAAATGAGCTCAATGCAATATACAAGAAAGTTAATGAAGAAACATTGCGTTTTGCATTTTGCTTCCCAGACATTTATGAAATTGGTATGAGTCATTTAGGTATGAAAATCCTATACGGGCTATTAAACACATTAGATAATGTATACTGTGAACGGGTTTTTGCCCCGGCCATAGATATGGAAGAGAAGATGAGGAAAGGATCTATCCCCCTTTGGGGGTTAGAAAGTAGGAATCCCATTAAAGATTTTGATTTTGTAGGCTTTACACTACAATATGAGTTGAGTTATACAAATGTATTAAATATGATGGATTTAGCAGGAATCCCGATTTATAGTTGGGAAAGGGATGAGGACGACCCTCTTATAATTTTTGGTGGCCCCTGTACTTATAATCCGGAGCCTATAGCAGATTTTGCTGATTTAATAGTAATTGGTGAGGCAGAGGAAGTGATTGTGGAGTTATTAGAACTATATAAAAGCCACAAAAATGGTAGCTATAACAAAAAAGATTTTTTGTATGATTCTTCAAAAATACCGGGAGTCTATATACCTTCCCTTTATGATGTGGAATATGATGATGATGGTCTTATCCGGTCCTTTACACCTAAGTATGAGGGAATTCCTAAAACAATAAGAAAGAGAATAATTAAAAATATGGACAAGGCATACTACCCTAAGGAAATGATTGTACCATATTTAGATGTAGTCCATGATAGAGTTGTATTGGAAATTTTCAGGGGATGTACACGTGGTTGCAGATTTTGTCAGGCTGGTATGGTCTACAGGCCTATCAGAGAAAAGTCAATTGACATATTGAAATATTTAGCACGCGAACTATTATTATCAACTGGATATGAGGAAATTTCTTTATCTTCCTTAAGCACAAGTGATTATTCTGATTTACAGGCACTTGTTAGGGAGCTAATTGATGAATATGAAGGAAGGCAGATAGGTATCTCCCTACCCTCATTGAGGTTAGACAATATTACACTGGGCCTACTGGAGGAAATACAAAAAGTGCGGAAAACGGGCCTGACTTTTGCTCCCGAAGCTGGTAGCCAAAGGTTAAGAAATGTAATTAATAAAGGAATTAATGAAAAGGATTTAACTGAAGCTGCCCAAAAGGCATTTAAATTAGGGTGGGGGAATATAAAACTATATTTTATGTTGGGTTTGCCCACAGAAAAACTTGAGGACTTAAAGGGTATAAGTGAATTAGCCTTTAAAGCAATAGATCTATATTATCAAACCCCTAAGGAACTAAGAAATAAAAGACTCAATATAACGGTTAGTAGTGCTACCTTCGTACCAAAAGCATTCACACCCTTTCAATGGGAATCTCAAATTAGTTTGGATGAGATTCATAAAAGGCAGGAATTTTTAGGAGAGGAATTAAAAAACAAACATATAAACTATGATTATCACGATCCAAGAACGAGTTTGCTGGAGGCCATTTTTGCCCGGGGTGATAGGAGACTTTCTAAGGCTTTAGAGTTAGCATTAAAAAGGGGCTTAAAATTTGATGGGTGGAAGGAACATTTTGATTATAATAAATGGCAAAAAATATTTGAAGATATAGGAATTGACCCGGAGTTTTATGCCAATAGAAGAAGGGAATATAATGAATTATTACCTTGGGATCATATAGATATTGGTGTTACTAAGAAATTTCTAATTAGGGAGAATGAGAAAGCTAAAAATGGAAAAATAACAGAGGATTGCAGGATTAATTGTAGTGGTTGTGGTATTAATCAGGCCTTCGTGGAGGGAATTTGTTAATGTTTAGAATAAGGTCAAAATTTTATAAAAAAGAAGATATGGTTTTTATCTCCCACCTAGATTTAATTCGACTGTTGGAAAGAGCCTTTAGAAGGGCTGAGATTCCCATATCCTATACCCGGGGATTCAATCCAAGGCCTATTATGGCTTTTGCAACTGCCCTGGGAATTGGTATATCTAGTGATGGAGAATATATGGACATAGAAATAAGCAAGAAAATTGAATTGGACAAATTTATAAATTCTCTTAATAATCAATTGCCAGACGGTCTACAAATTGTTGCTGCTAAATATATTCCTATGAAAGAGGGGTCACTAATGGCGGGAGTGAATTATTCTAGTTATTTAGTGAAAACCAATTTGTTAGATAGAATAGAATATAAGGAAATTGAAAACAAAATTAAAAACTTTTTAAATTTAGATGAGATTATAGCTATAAGACAAAGAAAGAGAGGTAGAAGAAAAAGGCGAGGTTTTTCAAGGATAAATATCAGAAATCAAATAAAGTATATAAAATTACTTAAACTTGTAGATAAAGTTCTAACATTGGAGATGTTATTGTCAACTGGAAGTAGAGGGAATTTAAAACCTGAAATTGTTATTAAAAAACTTGAGGAGGAAATGAATATACCAATAAAACAGAATGATACTAGAGTTCATAGGATTGAATTATTTAATCAAATAGAACCTAGGACCTTAACGCCTTTGGAAGATTTAAATAATTAGGGGTGGCTTAAATGAAACGAATTTTAGTAGATGTTACTGTGAATGAAACTAGGCTAGCTATCATTGAAAATGAGGAACTAGTAGAACTATATATAGAAAGGCGTAATAGTCAAAGAAGTGTGGGAAATATCTATAAGGGCAGGGTTACAAATGTGCTTCCCGGAATGCAAGCTGCCTTTGTAGATATAGGCCAAGAGAAAAATGGATTCCTATACGTAGGAGACGCAATACCTGAAAAGGAAAAAAAGGCAAAATTTTATGACGAAGGGGATGTCTCCATAACTGATATAATTAAAAGGGGCCAGGAAATTATAGTACAAGTAACAAAAGAACCCATAGGTTCCAAAGGTGCTAGATTAACTAGACATATAACTTTGCCCGGTAGATACTTGGTTTTAATGCCCACCACAGACTATCTAGGGGTGTCAAGGAAAATCAATTCTCAAAGTGAAAGGGAGAGATTAAGGAAAGAGGTAGAGGAAATTCGACCAAGAAATATGGGGGTTATTGTAAGAACAGTTGCAGAAAATAAATCAGCATACAATTTCAGAGAGGATATAAATTTTTTATTAGGTCTTTGGCATAAAATCCAGGACGGGCAAAATTTAATTTCCTCACCTAGTAGGATTCACAGAGATTTTGATTTAGTTGCTAGAGTAACACGGGATATTTTTGATAAAGAGTTTCATGAATTTATAATCAATGATGAGGAAGTATATAATAGTACTTTAGAATTAGTTCATTTGTTATCTCCCCACCTTAAAGAGAGAGTGAGCCTATATACAGATAGTCTGGAATTATTTGAACGTTATGGATTGCTAGCTCAGATTGAAAGGGCAATATCCAGGAAAGTGTGGCTTAGTGGCGGGGGATACATTGTAATAGATTATACTGAGGCATTAACAGTAATTGATGTAAACACCGGCAAATATGTGGGAACCAGTGACTTAGAAGATACTATATTCCGTACTAATATGGAAGCTGTAGGAGAAATAGCAAAACAGCTGAGACTTAGGAATATAGGTGGTATTATTATTATAGATTTTATAGATATGACGCAGAAGCAATATATAGACAAAGTTTTACAATCCTTAGAAGAGGCCCTTCAGAAGGATAGGACAAAAACAAAAATATTAGGCATGACTTCCTTGGGACTAGTTGAATTGACTAGGAAAAAAGTAAGACAGGGTTTGGAAACTATCATGAAAAAAAAATGTGACTGCTGTCATGGAGATGGAAGAGTTTTAAGAGTGGATATTATTTTGTATGAGATGGAAAAGGAAATTAAAAGAATTAGTGGGCACACCAATGCTGAGGCCATTATTTTTCAGGTACACCCGGATATCCACCAGGAAATTTTGGATAGCAAAATTATCATAAAGGAATTGGAAGATATTTATAATATAAGAGTATGGATTTTACCTGCTAGGGGATTAGCTTATCAGGATTTACTAATTAAAAAAATGGGCAAATTAGATATTATAAAGGAAACCATGCAGGAGATTAGTTGGAAGTCTTGACTTTGATATAATCCTGTGGTACTATTTATATTTGTAAGTAGCCGCACAAATCGGGTTTTAATTGTTAAATCTATACTTATTATAGTACCTAGATTTGGCGAGACTGGGTAGGGGAGGTGTAGGCATGTATGCAATTATTGAAACAGGCGGGAAACAGTATACGGTCAGGGAAGGAGATTCCCTATATGTAGAGAAATTAAATGCAGCAGAAGGAGAAACTGTAAAGTTAGATAGAGTTCTAGCAGTTGCAAAGGATGGCAATTTAACAGTGGGATCTCCAATGGTAGATGGAGCTGTTGTTGAGGCAAAGGTTGAAAAACAGGGTAAAGGTAAGAAGATTGTAATTTTTAAGTACAAACGCAAAAAAAATTACAGAAAGAAGCAGGGCCATAGACAACCATATACAAAACTATCAATTGAAAAGATTAGTGTCTAGGAATAAGATATGATAGAGATAAATGTAAAAAGAAATGGAAAAGATCAAGTATATGATTTTAAGGTTGAGGGTCATGCATATGCAGCCGAGGCTGGTCAGGATATTATATGCGCAGGGGTCTCAATGTTAACACAGACTGTTATCTTGGGTTTATGTGATATAGTAAATGTAGGGATTGACTATAAGATATCTGATGGTTTTTTGCATTTACGAATCCCCCAGAGACTCACTAAAGTACAAAGACTCAAAACTGATGTATTATTAGAAACAATGATTTTAGGATTAAAAAATATTAAAGAAAGTTACCCAGAATATATAATCCTTCATGACGGGGAGGTGTAAGTCATGTTCAAAATTAATTTGCAATTATTTGCTAGCAAAAAAGGGGTAGGTAGTTCACGTAATGGTAGAGACAGTAATGCAAAAAGGTTAGGGGTAAAAAGAAGTGACGGACAATTTGTAACTGCCGGCAACATAATAGTAAGGCAAAGAGGTACTAAAATACATCCCGGTACAAATGT
The DNA here is from genome assembly GCA_964390055.1 of uncultured Clostridiaceae bacterium. Classification (GTDB taxonomy): domain Bacteria; phylum Bacillota; class Clostridia; order Peptostreptococcales; family Natronincolaceae; genus CAYMGQ01. The sequence continues at coordinate 140,371 of CAYMGQ010000003.1, read as the reverse complement.
AGGTAGGGGTGGCGATGATACATTATTTGCCTTAAAGGATGGAATAGTCAAATTTGAAAGAAAAGGCAAAAAAAGAAGACAGGTTAGTATTTACGCAGTAAATTAATCTATAAAACCACCGTCAGAACGGTGGTTTTAATTATTTGTTTCCGAAGGTTTAAGGGGACAACTTATTTGGTATAATATATTAAAGTTGACAGCCTTTGATAAGCTGATATAATATGGATGTTAAATCATATTGGTGCTTTATTCCAATATAATTCAACTATAATTTATATAATGAAGGTGAATATATGTTTATAGATAAAATAACAATAGATCTTAAAGGTGGCAGGGGGGGAGATGGCGCTGTGGCCTTTAGGAGGGAAATTTATATACCAGCAGGAGGACCCTCTGGTGGTGATGGGGGTAAAGGTGGTAATATCATATTTCAAGTTGATCAAGGGATGAGAACCTTAAGAGATTTTAGATATAAGAGACATTATAAGGCTCAAAATGGAGAAGATGGGAAAAGCAAGAATATGTTTGGTAAGGATGGGGAGGACTTAATTTTAAAAGTTCCACCAGGAACTGTAATAAAGGAAAAGAAAACAGGAGCTGTGATTGTAGATCTAGTAGATCATAATGAGCAAAGAATTGTAGCCCGGGGGGGAAAGGGTGGCAAAGGTAATGCACGATTTAAAACTTCTACTAGGCAGGCACCCAATTTCGCCACTCCAGGGGAAGATGGTGATGAATTAACGGTGGAGCTTGAGCTAAAGATGATTGCTGATGTAGGGCTAATTGGGCTTCCAAATGTAGGCAAATCTACTATATTATCAATAGTCACTAGTGCAAGCCCTAAAATAGGGAATTACCATTTTACCACCCTAAGTCCCAATCTTGGCGTGGTTAATACAGAATATGGCGGGGAGTTCGTACTAGCGGATATACCAGGGATTATAGAGGGTGCCCATAAGGGGGTTGGTCTAGGGCTTGAATTTCTAAGACATATCGAAAGGACAAAACTATTGGTTCATGTGGTAGATATTTCAGGAATAGAAGGAAGAAAACCTCTTGAGGATTTTGACATGCTTAATAAGGAACTTGCTTTATATAATCCTCAGCTTGCAACAAGACCCCAGTTGGTTGCTGCTAATAAGATAGACTTACTCGGAGAAGGGAATGAATTAGAAGATCTAACTGAGATATTAGTAGCTAGGGGGATTGAAATTTTCCCGATTTCAGCTGCTACAAATAGGGGACTAAAGGAATTATTTGTTTATATATCCAAAAAACTTAAAGATATAGAGCAAAAAAATAAAACCCAAAATATAGTACATAAAGAACCAGAGACTTACCAATACCCGGAGGAAGATAGATATAAATTTACGGTAGAGAAAACAGATAATATCTTTATAATAGAAGGGAAATTTCTAGACAGATTACTGTACTCGGTAAACTTAAACAATATGGAATCTCTAAGTTATTTCTACAGGGTTCTAAAAAGCCGTGGTGTTATAGATGAACTAAAGGCTTTAGGTATAAAGGATGGAGATTTAGTTAGAATGAATAACTATGAATTTGAGTTTTATGAATAAAATTAAGGATCAACTATATAATATATAAGAATTTCAAATTAAATACAGGAAATATAAGGAAGGAATTATTCAAAAAAGGAGTAATATAATGTTAACAGGGAAACAAAGAGCATATTTGAAAGCAATGGCTAATCCATTTAGACCAATTTTTCAAATTGGCAAACAAGGTATTTCCAACAATGTAATAATCCAATTAGATAATGCTTTAGAGGCAAGGGAATTAATAAAAATTAATGTCTTGGAAAATAGCTTGTTGGATACGAAAAAGGTTGCTTGTGATATTGTGAATGAATTAGGAGCGGAATTTGTGCAAATTTTAGGAAATAAAATTACTATCTATAGAGCTTCTAAAAATAATCCAAAAATAAAATTGCCATAATACAGGAAATTTCGAGCACCTAAGATATTATCAGGTGCTTTAATCATAGAAAGAGAGAGGATTCTTTCATGGAAAATTATAAATTGTATAATGAGCAGGAAAATAATAAGATAGGAATAATGGGCGGAACCTTTGATCCCATACATTTAGGCCATTTATTTGTGGCTGAAACAGCATTAAATAATTTTGGTTTACAAAAAGTTTTATTTATACCGGCGGGAGTACCGCCACACAAAAGGAGCATAGACATTACTGACTCCCACCACAGGCTTATTATGACTGCCTTAGGCATAAATGACAACCCAAAGTTTCTATTGTCTGATATGGAGATAGTAAGGGATGGAAAATCCTATACCGTTAATACCATAGAACAGATCAGAAGCCGGTATAATAATACAAAACCCTATTTAATAGTAGGCACGGATAGCTTTATGGAAATGGAAAGCTGGAAAGATTGCAGGAGCTTGTTAGAAAATACGACGGTTATTGTAGCCTCTAGACTAGGATATACAGATATTTCTTTTTCTAGAAAGGTTACTTATTTTAGAAATCATTATAATGCAAAGATTATAGATATGACAGCCCCCATCTTAGAGATATCATCTAGTGATATTAGAAAAAGAGTTAGGAACAAACAATCCATAAGGTATTTGGTAACAAAAGAAGTGGAAAGGTATATAAAAAAATATGATCTATATAAAAAATAACAGGAGTGCATAATGTGGATAAAAAATTGATACAAGCAATTGAAAATGAATTACATAAAAAACTTAATTCTGAAAGACTAAACCATACTCATGGTGTTGCCAAGGCTGCTACATTATTAGCGGAAAGATATGGGGAGAATCCCCATGATGCAAAAATAGCTGCACTATTACATGATTATGCTAAAGATTTTACTAAGACGGAGCTATTGGAGTATATTAGAAAACACAAATTAAAGGTGGATAAGCTTTGTTTGATGGTACATGAATTATTGCATGGTGTGGTGGCTGCTTCAATTGCACAGAGAAAATTTCAAATTCAAAATATAGATATATTAAATGCAATATCCAATCATACAACAGGGCGGCGGGGGATGAGTAAGTTGGAAAAAATAATTTATCTAGCTGATTTTATTGAGGAGGGCAGGATATATCCAGGAGTAGAAGGGTTAAGGGAGGCTGCCACAAAAAGTTTGGATAAAGCGGTGTACCAGGCATTAAACAATACTATAATCTTTGTAGTAAATACGGGAAGGTTTTTACACCCCAACACCCTCTATGCAAGAAACGAACTGTTATTGGGGATGGATATGCAAAAAACATCAGGCCAATCATTGTAATGAACTATACTGACCAATTCAAACACCTTAAATTTTTCATAAGTTTACAAGGCATATATTCAAATAAAAAAAATATATTAGAAAGAAATCTAATTTAGTATTTTTGCAGAAAATGAATTGATTAATATACAAAATAATGGGGGAACATTATGGAATACGTAACAATATTATTGTTTTTTACATTTGGAGTGTTACTAATTATTAAGGGCGGAGACTGGTTTATCGACTCTGCTGTTGGGATAGCAAGGTTGACCAAATTACCAGATGTTCTTATTGGAGCTACCATCGTGAGCGTTGCTACCACCCTACCTGAGTTATTAGTATCAACTATTGCTACCCATAGAGAATATTATGATGTTGCCATAGGAAACGTTGTCGGTTCATTGGTATGTAACATAGGCCTTATTCTAGGGATTGCAGCAATAATTTCTCCCATTAAAACAAAAAGTGCTGGATTTGCTATTAAAGGATATTTTATGATATTATGTGGTGGAGTGCTACTATATTTATTTAGGGATACAATAATAACACCGGGAGAAGGCAATATACTATTATTATTATTCCTTATATATATTGCTATGAATATACTCGAATTTAAAAGTAGCGAAAAGGATAAAAGTAATCAGAATAATAAGCCCAGCATATACAATATGGGGATTGTTGAGATTATAGTTAGATTTACTGCTGGAGCAGTATTGATTATTGTTGGTGCAAGACTGTTAGTTGATAATGGGGTAATTCTTGCAGATGCTATTGGTGTCCCAGATCAGATTATAGGGGTTACTTTAATTGCATTAGGGACTTCGTTGCCAGAATTAATAACAGCAATTAGTGCAATTCTAAAAGGTCATGGCGAGATTTCTGCTGGTAATATTTTAGGTGCAAACATATTAAATATGGTTATGGCTTTAGGAATATGTTCAAAAATAGGCAAGCAGGGTTTGGTCATCAGCTATCAAAATATAATGTTGGGCGCAACAATACATAATGTACCTCAAACTTTATACTTAGATATGCCTGTGGCCCTATTATTAATGTCCATTGTCGTTGTTAGCGGCAGCATAAAGGGAGTTATTAACCGTAAGATAGGCTTGACTATTTTAAGTATATATATGTTATATATAATAATTCTAGGAAAACTTTTCATATAAGTATTATGATAAAAAATAAGGAGGAGTTTAATGGAAAACAGTATTAATAGACTCTTGGCTAAGATTGTAAAATATATTGATGATAAATTTGGACAAGACATAGTTGTTTTAGATCTGGAGGGGATATCTACTCTTTGTGATTATTTTGTTATAACTAGTGCTTCCTCAACACCTCAAATTAAAGCAATTGCAGATGAAATCACAGATGGGTTAGAAGATCATGGTGTTTATCTTTCACATAAAGAGGGCTACGGTGGAGCTAGATGGGTTTTATTGGACTATGGTGATATAGTTGTACATGTTTTTCATACAAAGGAAAGGGAGTTTTATAATCTAGAGGGAATCTGGAAGGATGCCCAGAGAATTGATGTTGACAAGTTACTTAAAATTAATGTATAATATTTTAATACTAAAAATAGAAACTGCTTAGTCTAGGGACCAGTAAACAGATATTGATTTATTAAGAGAGTTGATGGCTGGTGTAAATCAACTAAATCGACTGTTGAACTTGCCCATACGAAGTAGTACGAAGATTAAGCGGGGTGGTTCCCCTTTACAAACTAATTAAGAGGACTTTCGGTCAATTAGGGTGGTACCGCGGAATAATCCGCCCCTAAAGCTGGCTTGAAAGTTTTTATTTTATAAAAAAAGTATAATAATTTCCAAGAGGAGGAAGAGTCGCCCAATGACAACTTATAATTTTAAGGTAATTGAAGCCAAATGGCAAAATCAGTGGGAAGAAAAAAATATATATAGCTATTATAATAGTGAGAGACCCAAATATTATGTTTTGGAAATGTTTCCATATCCCTCGGGGAGGATACATATGGGACACGTAAGAAATTATTCCATTGGGGATGTTATTGCAAGATATAAAAGAATGAGAGGTTTTAATGTTATCCATCCAATGGGTTGGGATGCCTTTGGCCTACCCGCTGAGAATGCTGCAATAGCTAATGGTATTCACCCAGCCATTTGGACAGATAAAAATATTGCAGATATGAAGGAACAATTAAATAGTTTGGGTTTAAGTTATGATTGGGAACTTGAACTTTCAACAGCCCATGAAAATTATTACAAGTGGACTCAATGGATATTTCTGCAGTTATATAAAAACAAACTAGTGTATAAAAAGGAGTCTAGAGTTAACTGGTGTCCATCTTGTGAAACTGTTCTAGCAAATGAACAGGTTGTTGCTGGCAAATGTGAACGATGTGACAACATAGTTAGCAATAAGATGCTTAATCAATGGTATTTTAAAATAACTAAGTATGCGGAGGAATTAATCGAAGACCTAAGTAGTCTTAATGGTTGGCCACAAAAGGTGAAAATCATGCAGGATAATTGGATTGGAAAAAGCACAGGTAGCGAAATAGATTTTGCTATTGAGAATTTTTCGGAATCCCTAAAAGTATTTACAACACGACCTGATACAATCTTTGGTGCAACTTATATGGTGCTGGCTCCTGAACATCCTTATGTTAAGAGACTGGTGGAAGGAACGGAATATGAGCAAGATGTGAAGGCATTCGTGGATGAGTTGCAACATATGTCGGACATTGAAAGAACTTCCACGGAGACAGAGAAAAAAGGATTGTTTATAGGAAGATATTGTATTAACCCTTTATCCGGTATAAAAATACCTATTTATATTGCCAACTATGTTTTGGCTGATTATGGGACTGGTGCTATAATGGCAGTACCTGCTCATGATCAAAGAGATTTAGATTTTGCAAGGAAGTATAATATTACAGTCTTTCCTGTTATAAGACCTGAAAATGATGAAAATTTTGAAATAGACGATGAGGCTTATGTTGATAATGGAGTTATGGTAAATTCAGATAAATTTAATGGAATGAATAATGAAGATGCCTTTGAAAAGATTTGCGATTATTTAGAGGAATCTGGCAGGGGTGAAAGAACTACTAGTTATCGCCTAAGGGATTGGCTATTATCTAGGCAGAGATATTGGGGAACCCCTATACCAATTGTATATTGTGATAAGTGTGGAATTGTACCTATTAAGGAAGAAGATCTACCGGTAAAGTTACCCTTGGATGTTAAGTTTGATAATTCTAGACAAATATCTCTGGCAGCCAGTGAAAGCTTTATGTACACATCATGTCCACAATGTGATGGTAAAGCAAAAAGGGAAACCGATACGATGGACACTTTTGTGGATTCCTCATGGTACTTTCTAAGATATCCAGATGCTCAAAACGATAGGGAAATATTTAGCAAGGACAATATAAACTATTGGATGCCGGTGGACCAATATATAGGTGGTGTGGAACATGCAATTTTACACCTCTTATATTCAAGATTTTTTACCAAGGTGCTAAAAGACCTAGGTTTAATTGATATAGATGAACCCTTTAAAAATCTTTTGACCCAAGGAATGGTCCTAAAAGATGGGGTGAAAATGTCAAAATCTAAAGGTAATATAGTTAGTCCTGAGGAAATAATAAATAAATATGGGGCAGATACAGCTAGATTATTTGTACTATTTGCTGCACCCCCGGAAAGGGACCTAGAATGGAGCGATCAGGGGGTTGAGGGCTGTTTTAGGTTTTTAAATCGTGTCTGGCGCTTGGTAAAAGAAGCCCTAGATAGAAATATGCTAGCTGATAAAAATATTAATCTGAAAAATGATGATAAGGAGTTAGAGTATGTAATCCATACTACTATTAAAAAAGTTACTGAGGATATAGAAGAAAGATTTAATTTTAATACCGCTGTCAGTGGAATAATGGAATTAGTCAATGAGCTTTATAAGTACAAAGAACTGGATGAAGAACTTATCAACAGGTCCCTATTCAAAAAAGGTATAGAAACGGTTATACTTCTATTATCACCCTTTGCTCCTCATATTGCTGATGAGTTATGGCATCAATTGGGCTATAATAAAAGTATTTATTTTGAGGAATGGCCTACATATGATGAGAAGGCTATTGTAAAGGATGAGATGGAGATAGTTATACAAGTCAATGGACGTTTGAGAGACAAAATATCTGTTTCCACAGATATTTCTAGGGAAGAACTAGAAAATAAAGCTCTAAAGGAAGAAAAAATAAGAAAGTTTGTATCTGGAAAAAAAGTAGTTAAGGTAATAATAGTACCCAAAAAACTCGTTAATATTGTTGTTAAGTAGTATCAAGGTACAGGAGGTTGTCATGAAAAATATTCACCCAGTTTTAAAGGGAATGATTCCAATGGTTGAGGGAATTGCTCAAACCTTTGGTGAGAATTGTGAGGTTGTATTGCATGAATTAAAAAATTCAAAAAAATCCATAATTGCAATACATAACGGCCATGTTACAGGAAGAACTATAGGTAGTACCATGCTTGATGTGGGAATAGAGGCTATTAGGAGAGGAAATAAGGCGGATAATATTCTAAACTATAAAAACAAAACAAATGATGGTAGAATACTTAAAACATCTACTATGTTTATACGGGATGGGGACAATCAGATAATAGGCTGTTTATGTATTAATATAGATATCTCTGAAATAATAGTAGCACAAAAAGCATTGGAAGATTTTTTCGGGATTGATATGAAGGAGAATTCTGACATTGATCATTTTTCAAATAATAGGGTAAATGAAGTATTGATTAATATAGTTGCCAAAACTTTGGATAGATGTAGAAAACCAGTATCATACTTAAATAAAGAGGAAAAAGTGTCCATTGTTAGAACTTTAGACAATCAAGGAGCTTTCTTAATAAAGGGAGCTATCGACTACGTAGCGAAAGTTTTATGTGTTTCAAGATATACAATATATAATTATTTAGATGAAATACGTGCAAATGAATAAATATATTATGGGGAGGAAGGATTATGAGGAAAACAATCAGTACTGAGAAGGCACCTGCTGCAATAGGCCCGTATTCACAGGGCGTTAGTGTGGGTAGATTTATATTTGTATCAGGACAATTGCCCATGGATCCAGGGACTATGAAAATAGTTGAAGGTGGAATCGAAGTACAAACCAAACAGGCACTAGAAAACCTAAAGGCTGTATTGGATGAGGCAGGGACATGTATAAACAATGTAGTAAAGACAACATTGTTCATTAAAGATATGGAGGAGTTTTCCACAATAAACAAGATATATGCTACTTATTTTCGCGATAACAAACCTGCTAGGGCTTGTGTTGAGGTCGCAAGATTGCCAATGGACGTAAAGATTGAGATTGAAGCTATCGCCATAATATAAAAACAGATAAATTTTAAGTGGCCTTTATTCAAGGACCACTTAAAATTTTTGCATAATTTCGCGATTTGCTTTTCTTCTTTTAACTCTTATAAATATAACAAATCCCTGCCACAAGGCAAAAAGAAAACAAGTTATCTTTAATAGGATAGCAATTAGTGGGAATCTTTTTAGAAGGCTTTTTTTATCAATTCTCTTTTTGGCAACTAACTCTACTTCTCCAATTAATTGCCCTTCTAAATAGTAGGCAACCCTACCCAGTACATCACCAGGATATATGGGTGCTTTAATAGCATCATTGAAGAGTAGCTTCTCATCTATATCACCTATTGCTGTGCTTTTAGGCAGTACTATGCCTAAGGACTCTTTAAAGTAAAGAGGAGCTTTATCTTCAAGACCCCATTTGATATTAATATCAGTTTTAAAGTTATTTTTATTGGCTAGTTGAATTAATGAAAAGTTGTCATATCCATAGTCAATTAATTTTCTTGTGTCAGCATAGACATTTAGAGATTTAGCTCCCAGAACTACGGAGATAAGCCGTCTACCATCTTTAATGGAGGAAGCGACGAGGCACTGCTTAGCATCATTGGTGTAGCCAGTTTTAATTCCATCTACAATATCATACTTAATATCTGTGTATTTATCCTCGTGTAGTATTTGATTATAAGGACCAGTTCCCCATAAGAATCTGTTAGTGTTTCGGTAATATCTCTTTTCGGGAGTAAATTCTGTCTCTTCCAAAGTTAATCTAGTTGTAGAGACTATTTCCCTAAATAAACCCATAGTCATAGCATGTTGCGATATCATGGCCAAATCATAGGCGGTAGTGAAATGATTTTCATCGGGCAAACCATGGGGGTTAGTGAAGTTGGTATTATAGGCACCTAATTCTCTAGCGCGCTCATTCATAAGGTCGGCAAAGGCCTCGACAGAGCCTGATATGTGTTTAGCAAAGACTTCGGCCACATCATTGGCTGACCTAATTAAAAGCACTTGTAAAAGCTCCTTTACGGTGAAGGCCTCGCCCCTAAGTAAGTACATGCTAGACCCATCAACATACAAGTCCTCATCTATAGTGATGGTTTCATTGAGATTAGCATTTTCCAGCACTAGAATTGCTGTCATAATCTTAGTTGTACTTGCTGGATAGGCTATTTTATGAGCATTCTTATCATACAATACTTGACCTGTAGCATAATCAATTAAAATACCATTAGGTGCGGTAATAATTGGTGTTCCATGGGTAATGGAGATATTAAATACAAAAACTAAAGCACAGAGTAAAATTGTTGATATGGTTCTTTTTATCATTTATCTCACCAATCCCTATTAATGAAAATTGTACCTAATATAGTATAACAGATAGAGATAGTTTTTTTAAGGGCAAAAAACAAAAGATAAAAGGAAATTAATTAAACTTATAGAAATAACTTCTTATAGGATATTTTAATATAAGGAAGTGATATTATGATGTTTGATTTGAACAATAAACATAAAGCCGTTATTATATTTATTATAGTTGCGGTGTTAGGAGTAACGGGATATAATAATTATCTTAGAGAGAGAAAGACTATATATATTTTAAATGATGAGAGTCAATTGATGGCATCGGAAGGAACAGACATGCATAATACTATTAAAGAAAATGATAATGCCGAGATAGTCATACATATAGAGGGGGAGGTAGTATCACCAGGAATTTACACTCTAGCAAAAGGCGCCAGAGTTGTCGATGCTGTTAACATGGCTGGAGGGCTAAATAATGAGGCTGATAGTAAAAAGATTAATTTAGCTAAAAAAATAATAGATGAGGAATTTATCTATATACCCTCAGAGGATGATGAGGATTTTGAATATCAAGCATTAAATATCAGTAATAAAAATGGGTTAGTAAATATAAACTATGCTGATAAGGCGGAATTAGAGACTTTGCCCGGCATAGGGCCAACCTTAGCAGAAAGAATAATAGATTATAGAAATACAATAGGTCATTTTAAATCAACTGATGACATAAGAAATGTTAGTGGTATAGGAGATAAAAAATTTGAGGATATAAAAGATAAAATAACCCTGTAGCTATTAGGAAGAGGAGGAATATAAGTGACAGAAAAGAGACTCACACAATTAACGAAAAGTTCAGGATGAGCAGCAAAAATAGGACCTGATGTCCTGGCACAGGTACTGTGCCCTTTACCTAAAATTAAAAATGAAAATTTACTAGTTGGTATTGATACATCTGATGATGCTGCTGTTTATAAAATAAATCAAAATAAGGCCTTAGTGCAAACTTTAGACTTCTTTACACCTGTTGTAGATGACCCATACACCTATGGGCAAATTGCAGCGGCTAATTCCTTAAGTGATGTTTATGCCATGGGAGGCACTCCACTAACAGCTATGAATATAGTTTGTTTTCCTAGCTGTCTTTCTCCTAAAGTCCTTGAGGATATATTAAAAGGGGGAGCCGACAAAGTTATAGAAGCTGGTGCCCTACTAGTAGGTGGGCATTCAGTTGAGGATGAGGAACCCAAATATGGACTTTCAGTTACAGGTACAGTGCATCCTAAAAAAATATGGACTAATAATAATGCTAGGATAGGGGATTATTTAGTTTTGACAAAGCCCCTAGGCCTAGGAATATTAAACACAGCTATTAAGGCAGATTTAGTTGATTTAGATCAGTATAATGATGCAGTTAATACAATGGTGACCTTAAACAAATATGCCTTTGAAGCAGTAGAAGATTTAGATGTTTCTGCCTCGACAGATATTACAGGTTTTGGCCTATTAGGCCACAGCTATGAAATGGCCACAGGGAGCAATGTTTCCCTTGAAATATGGAGTGGTAAGGTACCAATTATAAAAGCTACAAAAAAATTAGCTGAAATGGGGATAATTCCGGCAGGAATGTATAGCAACAAGGAATATTTAGGGAGGAATATTATATTCAACAAAGGTGTTGAGGGAACAATGAGAGATATACTATTTGATCCTCAAACCTCTGGAGGTTTGCTATTAGCTATACATCCTAGGGACATAGATAAGGCTATAGATAATCTAGAACAGATTAATAAAAACCCCTTTGCTATAATTGGGCAAGTGATAGAAAAAAAAGAGGCAAATATTTATGTTAATATATAAAAAATTTGATGGAATAGTATTGAGGGAGTGGTAAAAAAATGAATCGAAATATTATTCTAAGCAAACTACCTTCTGTTGATGAAATATTAAAGAATGAAAAAATTATAAATCTTACAGAAAAGGTGCCGAGAGATATAATTGTTAATAATATAAGGGTATCTTTACAGAGTTATAGGAACGATATCTTAAAAATGAAGGAAGGACAAGATATTAATTTTGAAATAGATATTGAGGGGCTAATTGGTAAAATCATAAAAGCTAGTGAAGATTTTTTAGAAATGAACTTGAAAACCCTGGTAAATGCAACAGGAGTTGTATTACATACAAATTTGGGGCGTTCCCTATTGTCCGAGGATATACAAGATAGGGTTTGGTCCATAGCATCAAGCTATTCCAATTTGGAATTTGAACTTAAAACAGGTAGAAGGGGGCTTCGCTACAATCATGTAGTAGACACCGTTAAGTTTTTAACTGGGGCCGAGGACGCATTGGTGGTGAATAATAATGCGGCAGCTGTTTTACTTGTGTTAAGCTCAATGGCAAAGGGAAAAGAGGTTATTGTTTCAAGGGGACAGTTGGTTGAAATAGGGGGTTCTTTCAGAATACCGGAGGTAATGGAAGAGAGTGGTGCCCAATTAATAGAGGTGGGAACTACTAACAAGACCCATATTATGGATTATAAGAAAGCTATAGGGGAAGAAACAGGGGCACTTTTAAAAGTTCATACAAGTAATTATAAAATTTTAGGCTTTACACAAGAGGTTGACCTAAAGGAGTTAGTATCCCTTGGACATAATTTCGGTATTCCCATAATTGAGGACTTGGGGAGTGGAATTCTTGTCGATCTAAGAAAATTTGGATTAAATTATGAGCCCACAGTTCAACAAAGTATTGCTATGGGTGCAGATATAGTGACTTTTAGTGGAGATAAGCTTCTTGGGGGTCCTCAAGCTGGAATTATTGTTGGCAAGAAAAAATGGATTAATATAATGAAAGAAAATCCACTAACCAGAGCCCTAAGAATCGATAAACTAACACTGGCTGCCTTGGAAGCCACTTTAAAATTGTATCTGGATGAAAAAACTATGTTTAAAAAAGTACCCACATTGAGGATGCTTACGGAAAATATAGGATCTATTAGTAACAGGGCGGAGAGCTTATACAAAATCTTGAAAAGAGATAACCCAGGTTATAATATACAAATCAGAGAGGATTATTCTCAGGTTGGGGGTGGCTCTTTGCCTCTAGAAAAATTACCTACGAAAACTATAGTTATTAGTCATAGACAGATATCTACATCAACAATTGAAAGGAAATTGAGGACATACATAACCCCAATAATAACAAGGGTCCAGGCAGGGGAAATAATAATTGATATGAGGACCTTAAGGGAGAAAGATTATACTGTAATTAATGAGGCTTTATGTAATATAACAATGAAAAAAGGGGAGGTATGAATTGCAAAATATTATTATAGGAACGTCTGGTCATATTGATCATGGCAAAACAACATTGATAAAAGCATTAACTGGTAGGGAAACTGATAGACTCAAGGAGGAAAAAGAAAGAAGTATTTCTATAGAGCTGGGATTTACCTATTTTGATTTGCCCAGTGGTAGAAGAGCAGGCATAATTGATGTCCCAGGGCACGAAAAATTTATAAGGCATATGTTAGCCGGTGCTGGTGGGATGGATATGGTAATGTTAGTGATAGCTGCTGATGAGGGTGTTATGCCGCAGACCAAGGAGCATTTAGACATATTATCGATATTAAATATTAAAAAAGGTCTAATTGTGATAACAAAGGCCAGTTTAGTTGAAGAGGAGTGGCTTGAGCTTATAATAGAAGATGCGAAAGATAAAACAAGAGGAACATTTTTAGAGGGAGGAAAAGTGATTGCAGTTGATTCTATTACCGGTATGGGTATAAGTGAGCTGATTAAAAATATAGATTCTTTAACGCAAGAAATTGAGGTTAGAGATCAAAATGCTCCTGCAAGGCTACCTATAGATAGGGTGTTTTCTATAGTAGGTTTTGGCACAGTAGTGACAGGAACCTTATTATCCGGGACAGTTAATGTGGGGGATACTTTGGAAATATTACCCCAGGGAGCTAAGGTAAGAATAAGAACCCTACAGGTTCATAACAAATCTGTAGAAACAGCTTATGCTGGGCAGAGGGTGGCGGTGAATTTAGCAAACATAAAACTGGAGGATATAGAGAGAGGTCATGTATTGGTCCAATTAGATTCTATGGAAGCCACAAACATGGTAGATGCAAGAATGAAAACTTTAGGGAGTATTTCCAGAATAATAACAAATAGAGAACGAGTAAGATTATACCACGGTTCAACAGAAATATTTGCTAGATTGGTATTGCTAGATCAGGAGGAGTTAGCAGGAGGGGAAGAAGCTTATATTCAATTGAGATTAGAAGAAGCAATGGCAGTTAAAAGAGGGGACCGTATGGTAGTTAGATTCTATTCTCCTTTGGAAACTATTGGTGGTGCTATTGTAATAGATAGTAAACCTGCCAAACACAAGAGATTTGATAACAAAGTTATTGAGGAAATAAAAATAAAAGATAGGGGGACGCCAGAACAAATACTGGAAAAACACATAGAAAACCATAGCAGAAAGTTTCCTAGGCTGGATTTTTTTGCAAAGCTTACCGGACAACAAATAGAAAACATTAAAGATATTGTTAATAAATTGGAACAAGAATCCAATATTATTAATTTAAACGATGATATAATCTTACACAGTGCTTATTATACAAAATTGAAGGATCAGTCCGAATTTACTTTAGGTAAATATCATAAAAATAACCCCTTACGCCTAGGAATGGCTAAGGAAGAATTTAAAAATAAATTATTGCCAAACATAGATGGAAAATCTGGGGATCTTCTGTTGGAATTGCTTGAGAAGGATGGAATTATTAGAAACTTGGGTAAGTATATATCATTATGGAATTTTAAAGTAGAATTTAACCCAACACAACTTAAAATAAAAGGACTTTTGGAAGATACCTATTTGAAGGAACCTTATGCAACTCCAAAACTTGAGGATGTAATTCAAGACTTTTCTTATGATAAGGAGATGGTGGCTCAGGTAATTGAAATCATGTTAGGTAATGAATTAATTAAAGTCAGCAATGATATAATTTTACATGAACAATCCTATAGCAGGGCAAAAACTAAATTAGAAAAATATATTAAGGAAAATGGGGGTATCTCATTAGCAGAATTTAGAGACCTTTTAAATACTAGTAGAAAGTATGCTATTGCAATACTAGAACATTTCGACAGTATAAAATTTACTAAACGATTGGAAGATGAAAGAATTTTGTTTTAACACTAAATTTTGTCTTGTTTGACAAAATTACAAACATTTGGTAACATATTATGTATTACATCAATTCTAATTTCTGTATTTGACGCTTAATCTATTTTTATGGAGCGGGGGAACCAATGTTTTGGGGTGAATCTTTTTTATAAAAGTAGGGCAACTCTTCGGCCCGAACCCTTCAGCTAACCTCGTAAGCGAAAAGGGGAGAAGTTTATAGTAAAAAGGCATATATATGTTTTTAAAAAGCTATGGCTCTCCATAGCTTTTTTGTTTTTGAAAAATCTAATCTCTAAAATTAATTCCCCAAATTCACATGCCATTTGACAATATTTACAGAAAGGGTGGATATACATTGATCAAATTTCATCATGTTACAAAAAAATTTGGAGATTTTATTGCAGTCAATAATTTGTCAATAAATTTGCCTTCAGGAAAAATCACAGTTTTTATTGGGCCTAGCGGATGTGGTAAAACCACAACCCTTCGTATGATTAACCGCTTAATAGAACCTAGTAGTGGTAATGTTTTTATAAATGATATTGATATAAATAAAATTGATCCTGTGGAACTTAGAAGGAATATAGGTTATGTTATACAACAAATTGGCCTTTTCCCCCATATGAATATTGCTCAAAACATAGGATTGGTTCCTCAATTAAAAAACATCGCAAAAACTGAGTTGAAGAGGCGGGTAGAGGAATTGTTAGAGTTAGTTGATATGCCACCGTCAGAATTTTATTACCGATATCCAAATGAGCTAAGTGGTGGACAACAGCAAAGAATAGGGGTTGCACGGGCTTTGGCAGCAGATCCTGATATAATATTAATGGATGAGCCCTTTGGGGCACTTGATCCTATAACCAGGTCAACCCTACAGGATGAATTTTTAGGGATGCAGGACAAGCTAGGCAAAACAATAGTATTTGTTACCCATGATATGAATGAAGCATTAAAATTAGCTGACAAAATTGCTATTATGAAAGACGGAGAGATACTACAATTTGACAGTCCGGAAACTATTTTAACAAAAGCTAAAAATGGTTTTGTAGAGGAATTTATAGGGAAGGATAGATTATTAAGGCGCCCAGAATTTATCAATGTTAGGGATATTATGATTAAAAATCCTATTAAAATTTTACCGGAACGTACTCTAACCTATGCTTTAGAAAAAATGCGACAAGAAAATGTAGATAGTCTTATGATAATTGATCGCGGTGGAAAACTTATAGGTCTTGTTACGGCAAAAGACATTCTTGATAATTTTGATAAATTAGAAAAGGTCTTGAATTTAACAAAAACCTCCATTCATTATGTATTAGAGGATGCAAATGCAAGCCAGGTGCTATCTATTATGGCTCAGGAGGGGGTTGGTTACGTACCGGTGATCAATAATGATAAGAAGTTAATTGGTTTGGTTACAAGATCTAGGCTGGTGAATGTGTTAGGAAAAGTATAAAGGAGTTGAAATAATGTTACTATTAGAATTTGCAAAAAACAATTTAGACACAATATTTTTTTTAATAATAGAACATTTGCAATTAACAGGTACTGCAATACTAGCATCTATTATTATTGGTGTACCAATAGGAATTATAATTACCAGATATAAGGCTCTAGCAGACCCGATACTTGCTGTGGCCAGTATATTCCAGACAATACCAAGCATTGCATTTTTCGGCATATTAATTCCTATACTGGGTATTGGCAAAAAAACTGCTATATTAGTACTTTTTCTTTATGCATTACTACCTATAATTAAAAATACTTATACCGGCATTAAAGAAGTTTCTCCATCTATGATAGATGCCGGACGGGGAATGGGAATGACAAATAGGCAAATATTATATATGGTTGAGCTACCCTTGGCCCTTTCTGTCATAATGGCTGGAGTGAGAATTGCAACGGTTATTAACATAGGAACAACAACTATTGCAGCATATATTGGTGGTGGTGGTCTTGGAGAATTAATCTTCAAAGGGATACAGATGTTTCGTAATGAAATGATATTGGCAGGAGCTATACCTGCCGCCTTGTTAGCAATTATAGCTGATAAATTGTTAGGCTATGTTGAACTTCGTCTTACACCAAAGAGTTTACGCAAAGATCTTTAGTATAAAATTAAATTTAAAAGGGGGAAATTATTATGAAAATAAAGGGAAAAACTACAATAGCCATAATTCTAATATCGGCATTGATAATGATGGGATTAATAGGCTGTTCTAGGCAGGGGGATGATATCATAAAAATTGGGGGTAAGAATTTTTCTGAACAATTTATTATGGCAGAAATGCTGAGTTTGCTTATTGAGGAAAATACTAATCTACAAACGGAAATACAGACAAATTTAGCGGGTAATGTCATAATAGATGCTATAAAATCTGACCAAATAGATCTTTATTTAGAATATACAGGTACAGGTTTAATAAATTTAGGAATTGAACCAATGAATAATCCAGAAGAGGTGTACGAAATAGTTAAGAGGGAGTTTGAAAAAGAATTTAGGATTAAGTGGTTAGAACCCTACGGATTTAATAATACTTATACTATGGCAGTAACAAGGGATACTGCAGAAAAATACAACCTAAGGACATTTTCGGATATGGCAGCCATTGGAGAGGAATTAGTATTAGGATGCACCCATGTTTTTACCGAAAGGGATGATGGTTACCCTGGTCTTAGCAAATATTACAATTTTGAATTTTCAGATGTTAAGGGGATGGATCCTGCCCTAATGTACCAGGCATTAGTGGAGGAAAATGTTGATGTAATAAGTGCCTTTGCTACAGAAGGTAGAATAGCAGCCTTTGATCTAGTAATGCTAGAGGATGACAAACAATTTTTCCCGCCCTATGATGCGGTACCAGTAGTTAGAATGGAGATATTAGAAAAATATCCAGAAATTGAGGAAATTTTAAATAAATTAGCCAATAAAATAGACGATAGTATAATGGCAAAATTGAATGCTGAAGTAGATTTAGAAAAACGAGATCCTGAAGTTGTAGCTCATGAATTTCTTAAAGAAACAGGTTTGTTAAAATAAATTAAAGGATATGAAGGCACGAACTCTTGTAAGAGTGTGTGCCTTCACAATTTATAAGTGATTGTAATGTGTTAATTCCATATGAATCAACAAATATTTTATAATTATGCTATAATTTATTAAGGGAGGTTTGAGGGGGAAAATGAACAAAACCAACTATATGGAATCATACAAAAATGGGACTCTGCATAAAAATTTAATAAAATTAAAGAAACATATATATAATTGTCACTTGTGTCCTCATAAATGTGGTGTTGATAGGAGAAGTGCAACTGGATTCTGTAAATCATTAGACAAGGCAGTAGTATCTAGCTACGGACCCCATTTTGGCGAGGAAAAAATTTTAACAGGGAGAAAAGGATCTGGTACAATTTTTTTTGCTTATTGTAATATGAGATGTGTTTTTTGCCAAAATTATGAACTCAGTCATTATGGCAGAGGAAATACTGTTACAGCTGAAAAACTATCTAAGATAATGTTGTTGCTACAGAATCATTATAGATGTAGTAATATAAACTTGGTTACGCCTACTCACTTTACAACAAACATAGTTGAGGCCCTATCCCTAGCAATGGGCAAAGGATTAAATCTGCCTATAATATATAATTGCGGTGGATATGAAAGTTTAGAAACATTGCAATTATTAGATGGAGTTATAGATATTTATATGCCGGATTTTAAATACTTTGATAATACTGTCAGCGAGAAATATTCAAAAATAACAGACTATCCTAATAAGGTAAAAAGGGCAATAAAGGAAATGGACAGACAGGTAGGAGGATTGAAAATAGCTGGAAATGGATTGACTTATAAAGGTTTATTGATACGGCATCTAATCTTGCCTGGTGGCCTAAAAGATACAAAGAAAATTTTAAATTTTATAAAGGCTGAACTATCTGCTGATGTTGGTGTAAATTTAATGGAACAATATTATCCAGCCCATAAGGCGAGCCAATATCCTGAAATAGGGAAAAGACTCGAAAAATTGAAATATGTTGAAGCAATAAAATATGCGGAAGAAATAGGTATAAATTTAATTTAATCTTATTAGGACCAATTTTCAAATATCCTCATATTAATGGGATATCATACTATATTATAAAAGTATATATTATTAAAATATTAGAATGCTAATCTGGGGGAGATAGACGGATAAGAGATTAAAAAAATGCTCCAAAGGTTATAAGGGTATAAAGTCCGTGGCTTCTGAGTAAGCAGAGTATACTTGACATGAATATAAAAAATGCTATAATATAGTAGTGTTCACAAATGTATACATCTTATGGGAGTAGATGGGTGCTGGTGTGCCCTCTGGTCTTCAAAACCAGTATGAGGGGTTAGGAGCCTCTTGGGTGGGTTCGATTCCCACGTACTCCCGCCAAAATAATAAAATAGCGACCGGAGTCGCTATTTTTAATTTATACTACTAAAGTTCTATCTTGTGAGAATTTTTTAAAGGATTGTTTTATCATTATTTCCTCTAATATCTCAACTACTTTATAAACATCCTCAAAACTGCAATACAAGGCTACTGGCGCTAATCTTATAACATTAGGTTCACGAAAATCCGGTATAACGTTTTTTTCTTTTAATGCTTGGCATATCCTATAGGCTTCCTTATGTTCTAGGGCTATATGGCCACCACGCCTATTATGATCCAAGGGCGTGCCATTTACATAACCATATTTGGCCAATTTATTATCTATAAGAAAAATCAAGTAATCTGTAAGGGCTAATGACTTTTTTCTTATGTTTTCTATGCCTGCCTCATTAAAAATTTTCATTACTCCCTCAATGGGCGCCATTGCCAGTAAACTGGGGGTGCCGGTGAGCCATGCATTAGCATCGGCGGCTGGTATGTGGTCATGACTCATCAAGAATTGAACATCTTTTTTATTTCCAAACCAACCAGCTAAACCTGGACTAGTTCCAAAATGCTTCTTATTTATATACAATCCAGCATTTGAACCTGGACCTCCTGATATATGTTTATAGGTACACCATACTGCAAAATCAGCTTGAATTTTCTCAAAATCATGAGGCACTGAACCTATTGAATGGCACAAATCCCAGCCAATTATTATACCCTTCTTATGGGCAGCCTTGGTTATTTTGTGCATGTCAATAAGTTGGGCTGACCTATATAAAAGACTTGGTAGTAAGGCTACAGCAATATCATCTGACATAGCTTGCATAATATCCTCTTCCTCAATGATTCTACCATCTCTACTAGGAACGACTTTAATCGCATCCTCGGGATTAAGGCCATGTAATTTGACTTGACTTTTTGCGGCATGTATATCTGTGGGGAAATTTAATTCATCAACCAATATTTTATATCTTTTTTTACTGGGCCTATAAAATGTAGCTAAGGCTTGGTGTATATTAATGGTAGTGCTATTGGTAATGGTTATTTCATTGGGATTTGCATTTATCATTGGGGCAAATAGTCCTCCAATATATTGGGGATATTTCAAATACCTTCCATCATGTTTATCCCATAAGCGAATTTTTTCTTTCTTCCATATTTCTAGCATCTTTAAAAGACTTTCTTCCGCATCAATAGAACAAGCACCTAAGGAATTACCATCAAAATATATTTCCCCCTCTTCTAGATAAAACCTTTTCCTGTATTCTCTAAGGTCGTCCCTTTCATCCATTTTCTTAGCGAAATCAATTCCTAATTCAAAATTTTCATTCATTTTTATTACCTCCTTAAAATTTTAATTCGCTTAGGTGGATTTTTATTATGTATTATTAGTATATTAAAGATAAAATTTTTAAAATATAGTTACTATTACTCCTACAATATTGATTATATCATAATTAGGGCAATTAATATTAATTTTATAAAAAACAGTAAAACTTTAATAAGGAGGCTATATGGGGTATGATTAGCTTATTAAATTAGGCGTTATATAGAATAACTATTAATATTTAAGTACTTGTCTATAAGATTAAGGTTTTTGTGATATAATTAAGAGTAGATATTTAGGAGGCGGTTAGAATTAGTTTTGATGAGATCGATTTAAGCATATTAAAGGAATTAACAAAAAATGCTCGAATGCTTTTATCAGATATAAGTAAAAGTGTTAGTTTATCCATACCAGCCGTATCAGAAAGAATAAAAAAACTTGAAAATAAAGGCTATATTAATGGGTATACAACTATATTGAATTCGGGAAAATTCAATAAAAATCTTATATGTTTTTGTTTGCTGACTTTACAAGCAGGTGAAAACAATCTACAAAATTTTAAAAAAATTGTAATTAGTGAGTCTGATATACTAGAGTGCCATTGTATTACTGGAGACTATGAATACTTATTGAAGATTATAACAGAAGGGCCGGAAAGCCTAGAAAAGTTATTGTCATTAATTAGGGTAAATGCTAATGTTATAAAATCAACAACTTCTATAACTTTATCCACCTTAAAGGAAAAGCCATCTTATCAACCTGATTAAATTTTATGGGGGTGAAAGGAAAATGAAATATACAAATGCTTCGATTCATGATATTCCATCCATTGTAAAACTCCAGGAAAAATATCATGTATCTACTATTAAAAAGGAAGATAAAGCCGATGGATTTGTAACTACACTTTTTACTAAAGACCAATTTGAAGAATTAATTTTAAGTGAAAATGGATTATCAATAGCGGTGGATGGTGACAGTATAGTAGCATACGCTATGGCTGCATCATGGCATTATTGGTCTGCTTGGCCAATTTTCGCCTATATGATAGAGGACCTGCCCAATATTGAATTTGCAGGCCAAACTCTTTCGATAACAAATTCATATCAGTATGGACCTATATGTATTGAAAAGAGATACCGAGGCACTAAAGTTTTGCCCAATATTTTTGAATTTTCTAGACGAACAATGATGGATAAATACCCCATTATGGCTACCTTTATAAACATTCAAAATCCAAGATCCTACGTTGCCCATACCGACAAACTTGGCCTTCGGGTTATTAAAACCTTTGAATTTAATAATAACGAGTATTATTTTCTAGCTTATGATATGTCTAAAAGGACAAGAGGGTCAACGCTTGATTGGTAATCTTCTAAGATTATGATATGTGCATTTATGTATAGAATGTGGGTTAATTGGACAAAATAATCTCCTAAGGAATAAGGAGGTTATTCTATGTATAGGAGGAGAATATTCCCCCATAAAACATTATTTTTCATCGGAGGCATTGGACTGATTTTTATAGGATATTTTATAGGATATTATAAATTTAATACTTTTAAGGGTGGGGAGATACCCTTTGCACAGGAAGATGTTAATAAAATTAGTTTAGGAGAAAATGAGAAGACATCGGATAAATTCACTATGATAGATGACGATAATGAAAGCCCCGTGAGCTATTCTGAGGAAAGTATAGGACATGATACTCAAGTGGTATATAGGGTGCTTTATAGGGGGTGTGGGGATACTATAGAGGAACTTACAGTAGCAAATAGAGATATTATAGGATTTAAAGAGGTAGATCTTATTGAATATTTGGATGAACAGGATTCTCCGCCTTCAATTCAAAGCTTTGGAAGGAATAGGTTAGTATTATTTGAGGAAAAAGAAGGATTTTGCCCCAATCATCATGATTATTACTTAGTAACTGAAAACAAGGGATATCTGGTAATCTACTATTTAGATGATAAGGGTGAGAAAAATTTGATTGAAACTACTACTATACCCGTGTCTATATTACCTCCAATGGATAGGGGAAAATTAAAGAAGGGAATCTTTAGAAAAACAAAAATTGAAGCTTATAGATTATTGGAAGACTATAGTAGTTAAAGAAAAGTGAAAAAGAATTAAATAAACGATATAGTTTAATTATTAAACTATATCGTTTATTTGTTTGTCACAATCCCATTAGTCAATATCGATTTTTATAAATTAATATGATACACTATGGTATGACAATAATTAATTGCAAGCAAATCGGAGGTATACATATGATTATATTAGGTATTGATCCGGGTTTGGCAATACTAGGTTATGGTATAGTAAAGTACACTGGAAATTCATTTAAAATAATTGAACATGGTGTTATTACAACTTCTAGCAAAGCTGTGACAGCTGAGCGCTTAAAAAAAATTTACATAGAATTAAACTTATTGATTGAAAAATTTCAGCCTGATGCTGTTGCAATAGAAGAATTGTTTTTTAATAAAAATGTGAAGACGGCTCTATTAGTAGGGCAAGCTAGGGGGGTAGCAATTTTGGCTGCTGCTAATAACAATAGAAAGCTTTATGAATATACCCCCTTACAGGTGAAACAAGGGGTAGTGGGATATGGTAGGGCAAATAAAAAACAGGTACAAGAAATGGTTAAAATAATCTTAAATTTAGATGAAATTCCAAAACCTAACGATGCGGCAGATGCACTAGCTGTTGCTGTGTGTCATGCCCATTCTAGTAATTTCGCTGATTTATTTAAAATCAAATGAATTCGATTTCGGGAAATTTGGGGGGGGAAAGAATATTGTTTGATTATATATTTGGGAAGGCAACAAATATCTTTGATGATATAATAGTAGTTGAGACCAATGGTATAGGCTATAGAATTTATAGTACAATTAATAGTATAAATAAGATTGTGATAGGGGACACGATAAAAATTTTCACACATCTTGTGGTACGGGACGATGCAATTAATTTATATGGTTTTATTTGTCGGGATGAGTTATGGATGTTTGAGCAATTAATTTCGGTATCTAGGATAGGACCAAAACTTGCGATTTCAATACTATCAACCTATACTCCCGATAGTATAGCTAAATATATATCTTGCAATGATATTAATAATATGATAAAGATCCCAGGGGTGGGTAGGAAAACTGCCCAAAGAATAATACTTGAGCTTAGGGATAAGATGAAGAGTTTCAATTTAAATTTAAAATATGATGTAAATAATGAATTAATAGATGGAAGCGGGGAAATAGTTGAGGCATTAATTTCCCTAGGTTACAATAAACAGGAGGCGGAGGTTGCCTTACAATCTATTGATATAAAAAATATTGGTATAGAGAAATCTATTAAGGAAGCATTAAAAATACTAATGAAGTAGCATGGGGGTTTTGAAATCATTATGAAAGAGGTAGATGATAGAATAACAACTAGTTATTTCAAAGAAGAGGATAATGCAATTGAAGGTGGGTTGAGACCTAGATATTTAAGGCACTATATTGGGCAAGATAGGATAAAGGAGAGGCTAGGTATTTTTATAGAGGCAGCCTTAGCAAGAAATGAGGCCCTAGATCATGTCCTTCTTTATGGTCCGCCTGGTCTAGGAAAGACTACCTTATCCAATATAATAGCCAATGAAATGAATGTAAATATTAAGGTTACTTCTGGACCAGCTATTGAGAGGCCAGGAGATTTAGCGGCAATTTTAACCAATCTATCCGAAAAAGATGTGCTATTTATAGACGAAATACACAGGTTAAATAGGAGTGTTGAGGAGATACTATACCCTGCAATGGAGGATTATGCCTTAGATATAATAATAGGCAAGGGACCAAGTGCTAGGTCTATTCGACTTGACTTGTCAAAGTTTACTTTAATTGGTGCCACAACTAGGGCGGGTTTATTGACAGCTCCTTTGAGGGATCGTTTTGGGGTAATTTGCAAGTTGAATTTATATAATAAGGAAGAGCTCAAAAATATAGTTCAACGTTCCGCAAATATTCTTGATGTGGAGATTGATGAGGCAGGTGCTGTAGAAATAGCCTCTCGATCTAGGGGGACGCCACGGATTGCTAACAGATTATTAAAAAGAATTAGAGATTTTGCTGAAGTTAGGGCCAATGGTATAATTACAGAGGATGTTGCAAAAGAAGCATTGCTATTATTGGAGGTAGATGAACTAGGGTTAGATAGTGTGGACAAAAAGGTGATTCGGGTAATTATTAATAATTTCAATGGCGGACCTGTTGGGGTTGATACCTTAGCCGCATCGACTGGCGAAGAAAAAATAACAATTGAGGATGTATATGAACCATATTTGTTGCAAATAGGCTTTTTGAATAGGACCCCTAGGGGGCGAGTGGTTACTGAAAAGGCATATAAACATTTTAAAATTCCATATGTAAGGGAGTAGATTTTATGGAATCTTTCGCAAAAACAATTATAGTTTTGGGTATTAGTCTAACTATAATAGGGCTTATGTTTTTACTAGGGGGCAAGCTGGGTTTTAGCAGATTGCCTGGTGATATATGTTTTAAGAGGGGCAATACAACATTTTATTTTCCCATAGCAACTAGCTTATTATTGAGTTTGGTTTTATCCTTGATATTTAACCTGCTTATGAAGAAGTAATTACCAAGGGAGGGACAAACTATCCATGAAGAAGTATAGGGGTAAAAAACTGATGATATTAATTTTATTTATGCTTTTTTTATTACCTAGGGAATCTTTTGCTGATGAGATTACTAAATCTCCCGATTATATTGATATAGGATTATTTTTTCAAGAAACATCAAAATCAACAGTAAGTTTGAGTTCTAGCACGGGCTTTGAAATAGGAGAGTTTACTAATGGTGATTTCCTACCTTTCTTGGATCTACCTAGGGAGACAAATATTGTATTGCGTAGTAATTCCCATCCGACAAGTAATGCTGCTAATCCAATATTTATAAAAAATGAAGGTAAATTTTGGGATGTATTTATAAATTCGACTCCTACTTTAACAGGAATTCAGGTATTGACTGCAGGGGGAGAACTTTTGTTTATCTTTGACTCTACTAAAGATGTATATTTTCGGGCAATTGATGTGGGAGAAAAAGTTTCAACAGTAAGTGTGGAGGGTGTACAATACCGGGGTTCTATTATGGCAAAAAGATTAAATGGTGAAGATATGATTATAATAAATAAACTTCCCCTGGAGGAATACCTTTATGGAGTAGTGCCGGGGGAAATGCCAGCATTGTGGCCTCTTGAGGCGTTAAAAGCTCAGGCTATTACCGTTAGGGGTTATGCATTAGCTAACAGGAATAGGTTTAGATCCCTAGGTTTTGATTTATGTAATACAACGAAATCACAATATTATGGTGGTTTTGATAGAGAACATCCTAATAGCAGTTTGGCAGTTGATGAAACTAGGGGACAGGTGCTTACTTATAACGGTGATATAATTAGTACATTTTACCATTCAAATAGTGGGGGCTATACAGAAGATAGTGAAAATGTTTGGTTTGAGTATCTACCTTACCTAAGGGGTATTAAGGATAAGTTTTCACTAGGCCATGCCAATTCTTCTTGGGTGGTGACCCTAACAGGAGATCAGATTAGTAGCTTACTGCAGAATAGAAATATATTTATAGGGAAAATATTGGATATACAAATTATCTCCAAATCCCCCAATGGACGAGTATTGGAATTATTGATTAAAGGTAGTAAGGACAATATAATTTTAACAAAGGAAGAAGTAAGGACTGTTTTAGGGCTGAAGAGTGCCTGGTTTACAATTAGCGGGAGTGAAAAAGCAACTGGGGGATTAAGAGACAAAGTCTTCATGATTAAAGGAAATAGTGATAAGCATGAAGTTAATACAATGAAGGGAAAATATATAGTATCCTTAAAGGGCATAGATGAAATTTATAACGTACATAATATAAAAATATTCGATGGTAGAAATTATGTAGATGCAGCAGACTATTCAGCAATCGACAAATTACCCCATGATAGCAAGGATTATTATGAAATCGTTGGAAGAGGTCATGGTCATGGGTTGGGTATGAGCCAATGGGGGGCTAAAAGAATGGCTGAAGAGGGTTATAATTACATTGATATTTTAACCTATTATTATATGGATACAAGGGTGGAGATGTATTAATGAAAACAAGGGAATTCGATTTTAAGCTCCCTAATGCCTTGATAGCACAAAGACCTTTGAATGAAAGAGATAACTCTAGATTGATGGTGCTAGATAAAATTACCGGAGAAATCAAACATAACTATTTCTATGATATTGTAAATCACCTAAATTATGGAGATTGCCTTGTTTTAAATGATACTAGAGTTCTGCCGGCAAGATTAATTGGCCAAAAAGAGGCCAGCGGAGGTAAGATGGAGTTCCTACTTTTGAAAAGAAAACAAGGGGATACTTGGGAAGCATTAGCTAGACCTGGTAAAAGAGCTAGAATAGGAAATGAATTTATTTTTGGTGGGGGATTACTTAAAGGCAAAGTTATTGATATTACAAAATCAGGCACTAGAATACTTCACTTTCAATATGAAGGTATATTTGAACAGCTGTTAGATAAACTAGGAATAATGCCATTACCCCCATATATTACCGAGACATTAAAGGATAGGGAGCGCTACCAAACTATTTATTCTAAACACTCTGGTTCTGTTGCAGCACCTACGGCAGGCCTACATTTTACTGGAAATTTATTGAATAAACTTGTAAACAAAGGAGTGGAAATTGTTTATATAACTTTGCATGTAGGATTAGGTACCTTCAGCCCAGTTAAAGTTGAAAATATTCAAGATCATAAAATGCATTCAGAATTTTTTTTAATAGATGATGGAGTGGTCAAGACTGTTAATAACATTAAATCCCGTGGTGGCAAAATTATCGCCGTTGGGACAACTAGTTGTAGGGCTTTAGAATCAGCTGCAAGCCAGGAGG
Organism: uncultured Clostridiaceae bacterium; assembly: GCA_964390055.1. Lineage (GTDB taxonomy): Bacteria > Bacillota > Clostridia > Peptostreptococcales > Natronincolaceae > CAYMGQ01. Next base: position 112,541 of record CAYMGQ010000003.1, on the reverse strand, counting down.
GAAAAATTATTAATAATAGCGGATGGACAGACATTTTCATATATCCTGGTTACAAGTTTAAAATTGTTGATAAGCTTATTACTAATTTCCATTTACCCAAATCCACCTTATTAATGTTAGTAAGTGCATTATGCGGTAGAGAAAATATATTACAAGCATATAATATTGCAATTACCGAAAAATATAGATTCTTTAGCTTTGGTGATGCAATGTTTATAAAATAGAAAGGTAGATAGATTTATGGCTTTAAAATTTGAACTAGTAAAAGAATGTAATCAAACCGGGGCCCGGTTAGGTAAAATTCACTTAAAAAGGGGTATAATAGAAACACCAATTTTTATGCCTGTTGGTACCCAAGCTACAGTAAAAACCATGACTCCTGAGGAGTTGGAGGATATAAATGCCCAAATTATTTTAAGCAATACTTATCATTTATATTTAAGGCCTGGCCATAAACTAATTGAAAGAGCAGGAGGCCTACATGGCTTTATGAATTGGAAAAAACCCATTTTAACTGATAGTGGTGGATTCCAAGTGTTTAGCTTGGGAAAGCTAAGAAAAATATCTGAAGAGGGGGTGGAATTCAGGTCTCATATTGATGGATCAAAACATTTTGTCAGTCCAGAGAAGGCAGTAGAAATACAAAATGCTCTTGGTTCTGATATAATAATGGCCTTTGATGAATGTATCCCTTACCCTGCTGATAGGACCTATACCAAGAATTCTTTGGAACGCACTACTAGATGGGCCAAACGTTGTAAGGATGCCCACAGAAACACTAAACATCAAAATCTTTTTGGAATTATACAGGGGGGTATGTACAAGGACTTAAGAAGTCAAAGCATTAAGGAATTATTAGAGTTAGATTTTCCAGGCTATGCTATAGGAGGATTGAGCGTGGGGGAACCTAAGGATATTATGTATGAAATACTAGAGCACACAGCACCCCTAATGCCCAAAAATAAGCCCAGATATTTAATGGGGATAGGTAGCCCAGATTATTTAATAGAGGGTGTTATTAGAGGAATTGACATGTTTGACTGTGTATTACCCACTAGAATAGCTAGGAATGGTACAGCTATGACAAGTAGGGGCAGGATTGTAATAAAAAATGCTAGATATACAGAGGACTTTTCTCCATTAGATCCTGCGTGCGGCTGCTATACCTGTGCCAATTATTCGAGGGCATATTTAAGGCATTTATTTAAGGCAAATGAAATATTGGGATTAAAATTATTATCATATCATAATTTATATTTTTTATTGAATATGATGTATGATATCCGAGAGGCAATTAAAGATGGAGGACTATTGGATTATAAAAGGGATTTTATCAGCAATTATTATGGGAGTTAAATTTTAAGAAAATTAATTTAGTTTAAAAAAAGGAAACTCAATATATATGTTGAATAATATATTATTGAGTACTTAGGGAGGGGAAAGGACATGGAAAAGTTTTCAGGCTTAATTATTCCCTTAGGGTTTATAGCAATCTTTTATTTCCTGATTATACGGCCCCAAAAAAAACGAGAGGCACAAACCAGGGAAATGCGCGATAATCTAAGGGTAGGAGATAAGATAGTAACTATTGGCGGTATCAATGGCAAGGTGGCAAAAATAAGTGATGACTTACTTACCATTGAAATTGGAGCCGAAAAGACAAAGTTAACAGTTGCAAAATGGGCAATTGGAAATGTTATTGAATAGCAGTGGTTTTCTTCCACTGCTTTTTTCGTTTTTGGGAATATTTGCAGTTTGGAAGCATAATTATTAATAAAAAGGCTAGATGGGGTGGAAATATGAAAAGAAGTATTTTACAATCTATGAAAAGGACTTCCTATATTAAAATTTATGCTAGAAGTTTAATAAGAAGTTATGTTTTCATGCTTATTCTCTTTTTTATAACAGCATTAATAATTACATATACTAGCATTAGTGATAGTATTATTCCAGCTGCAACTTCCATCATTATAATATTATGTATTAGCTATGCAGCCATCTACTCCTCCATCCATATCAAGATGAGAGGTTGGTTACATGGGGGCTTGATGGGAATAATATTCATGTTGATTTTGATTACACTAGGAGGCCTATTTGTAAGTGGCTATGATATTGTGGATAAATTAGCATTTTATCAAATGCTTATCGGAATTTTAGCGGGTTCCATTGGGGGGATGATAGGTGTAAACATGAAATAATTACCTTTTTTTTTGCTAAATAATATGTTATAATTTAATTTGTAAAAATTCATTAGAGTTATTAAATATAAACTAACTTGAAAATGTAATAAGATAGAAAAATCAAAATAAGCAGCAGTTAAATTTGCTGCTGTTTTTTGATGAGGACGGGAGGAATAGTCAATTTTTTAAATTCAGTATATTAGACAAAAAGGGGGCAAACAAATGATAAAGGAACTAGAAAACCGCAAACCCAATATACATAAGACATGCTTTATAGCCGAGTCGGCTGATATCATAGGAGATGTTACTATAGGTAAAAACACCAGTATTTGGTATAAAACAGTTCTCCGAGGGGATGGTAACTATATAGAAATAGGTAAAAACACTAATATCCAGGATAATAGTGTAGTGCATATTGGTGAGGATAATCCCACGATAATTGGTGATTATGTTACTGTCGGCCATTCGGCGGTTGTGCATGGATGTATTGTAGGTAATAGTGTATTGGTTGGGATTGGCGCCATTATTTTAGACGGGGCAGAAATAGGGGATAATACAATAATAGCCGCTGGAAGCTTGGTACCCCCTGGTAAGAAAATACCAGCCGGTGTATTGGTGATGGGAACACCTGTAAAAATAGTCAGAGAGTTAACTAAAGAAGAAAAAAAAGCTTTGACTAATTCAGCTATTGACTATATAGGTTTTGCTAAAGATAATATTATTTAAAATATGCTATAATATAATAGTATTGTTGTTTCATTGCAAAGTAGGCGTCAAGTATATATAATTATATTTGTTATTTTTACTAATGATGGGAGGAAGATTAGGTGAGATTTAAAAATGCAATAATATTTATACTAATAGTTGCAATAACAGGCTTGGCTTGTTTTATTGCGGTGAAAGGACTAGAGTTAGGACCAATATCTTTGAATCCTTTTTTAGGTTCAATTAAGCAAGGGCTAGACCTCAAAGGTGGGGTATATGTAGTATATGAGGCTCAAACTAATGAAAGTGGTAAAGAATTGGACCAAATTATAGGACAAACTATTGAGGTTTTTAGGCGTAGGGTTGATGCTATGGGTTTAACTGAACCCTTAGTTATAAGGGAAGGGGACAAAAGGATTAGGGTTGAACTACCAGGAGTAGAAAATGCTCAAGAGGCCCTGGAAACAATTGGTAAGACGGCACAACTTCAGTTTGTAACAGTTGATGGGGATATTGTTGTTACCGGTAAAAATGTCAACACAGCCGAGGCCAATTTTGTACAAGGCGAATCAAATCCAGTAGTTAGCCTAGAATTTGATAGTGAGGGAACTAAGCAATTTGCTGATGCTACAGCTCAATATATAGGAGAGCCGATATTTATTATCTTAGATAATGAAGTGATATCAAGTCCTAATGTGAGAACTGTAATTCCAAATGGACAAGCATTTATTAGTGGTGACTTTACTGTAGAAACAGCATCTAATTTGGCAGCATTAATTAGGGGTGGTGCTTTACCCGTTAATCTAAAGGAGGTACAAACTTCGACTATAACTGCAACCCTTGGAGTAAATGCCTTTGAAAAAAGTATATCAGCAGCATCCATAGGTTTTGTACTTGTTTTATTGTTTATGCTTGCGGTTTATAGGGTACCTGGCCTGGTGGCAAATATAGCTCTGATAATCTATCTTTTAATTGTTTTGGCGGTTTTTGTAATGTTAAATGCTACCTTAACTTTACCGGGTATTGCAGCATTAATTTTGTCAGTTGGTATGGCAGTGGATGCAAATGTAATTATATTTGAAAGGCTAAAAGAAGAGTTAAAGGCTGGGAAAACTATTCGATCAGCAGTAGACTCTGCTTTTAAACGAGCCTTTACTGCGATAATTGATTCAAATATTACTACCCTTATAGCAGGTGCAGTGTTATATAAGTTTGGAACAGGACCAATTAGAGGATTTGCTGTAACATTAATTATAGGAATTATCGCTAGTATGTTTACCGCAATTATAGTTACAAAATTCATATTAAAATTAATTATAGGTATGGATATCACAAATAACAGTAAATTATTTGGTGCTTAGGGGGGATACAGATGGAAATAATTAAAAATAAAAAAATATGGTTTGCTATCTCAGGAATAATAATGGTCCTAGGATTGATTTTTGCCATATTGAATGGTCTAAACTTTGGCATTGATTTTACAGGTGGGTCTTTGTTAGAAATAGATTTACATGAGGAGTTGCCTGTAACGGAGATTAGGGAAATTACCAATCAATATGATTCTGATGCTAGTATCAGTTTATTGGGAGAAGAAAAATCTATTGTGCAAATACGTAGTATGCATGATTTTGATAGTGAAACCCGAATGCAAATCTTTAATCAATTTAAGGAAAAATACAATTTGGAGGAGACGCAGCCCTTACAGGCAGAACAGTTTGGCCCTTCCATCGGTAAAGAAATAAAAACTAAGGCTATAATTTCTATGATAATAGCCTCAATAGGAATGCTTATTTATATTAGTTATAGGTTTGAATTAAGATTCGGGCTCGCTGCACTGTTAGCCTTACTACATGATGTTTTTATTGTAATTGCCATGTATTCGGTATTTAGGATCCCTATAAATAGTCCTTTTGTAGCTGCTATACTAACAATATTGGGCTATTCAATTAATGATACAATAGTAATCTTTGATAGAATTAGGGAAAATATTAAAATAATGAGAAAGTCTAGCTTCGCAGAAATAGCTGATGAAAGTATAAGGCAAACATTAATGAGATCAATAAATACATCTATAACAACCTTACTAACGGTCTTAGTTCTATACCTTCTAGGTGTCGAGCAGGTTAAGGTGTTTGCATTGCCATTGATAATAGGAATTGTTGCAGGAACATACTCTTCAGTACTTATTGCTCCTTCACTTTGGGTCATATTAAAGGAAAAACAGGAGAAAAGATTAATGTTATCTTAAATTAACTTGTGAATAGATAATTTTAATAAGGGTGGTAATAATACAAAACATGGGTATTATTACCACCTTTTTCACCATTATTATTTTTATATAATAGCTTTTTATTGGGGAGATGAGTTTATGAACGGCATAGGAATGAAATATAAAAACCTTAAACGTTACAAGAAGATAGGAGAAGTTCTGGCTAAATACGGTTTTACTTTTGTTACGGATCGGTTGATAGAAAAGGGTTACATACCAAAACTTATCTTAAGGGTCAAGCCTATGAAGAGTTCAATGTCAGACGGAGAAAAGTTGAGAAGAGCATGTGAAGAACTTGGGCCTACCTTCATAAAATTAGGGCAAATCATGAGTACTAGAAGAGATATTTTTTCCAAGGAAATTACGGAGGAGCTTTCAAAATTACAGGATAACGTAAAGCCCTTTCCATTTACCTTGGCAGAAGATATATTTGAAAATGAAATGCAAAGAAGCCTAGTCGATTGTTTTAAAGAATTTGATACCACACCGATAGCATCAGCATCAATTGGACAGGTCTACAAGGGAACTTTAAAAACAGGTGAGAAAGTTGTTGTAAAAATACAAAGGCCTTTGATTAAAGAAATTATCGAAAGAGACTTGGATATCCTAAATGATATAGCAAAGTTATTGGATGAACATATGGACAGGGAGAAACCATATAAATTGATGGAAATTGTTGATGAGTTTAGTTATGTTCTAAAGAAGGAACTTGATTATTCTTTAGAGGGCAAAAATGCTGAAAAGTTTTATGAAAATTTTAAGGGAGATAGCAATGTTGTAATACCAAGAGTGTATTGGGATTTTTCTTCAAAAAGGGTATTAACACTTCAAAGAATATATGGGATTAAAATCATGGACACAGATAGCATGAGGAAAAATAAGTGGAACCTACAGGAATTAGCTACAATTAGTGCTGATTGTTTTGCTAAACAAGTTTTCAAATTTGGTTTTTTCCACGGAGACCCGCATCCTGGAAATATTTTTGTTGTCGATTCTAATAAAATTGCTTTTGTTGATTTTGGGATTGTTGGTTTCTTAGATAAAGGAACCATGAGGTTAATTACTAATTTATTTACAGCCGCTACAAGAAAAGATGTTGAAAGAATAATTAGTATTTTAATTGAAATAGAAGCACTAAATCCCGGTACAAATATAAGAAGATTAAAGGAGGATATTTCATTTATAATAAATTTTTATTATAATATGCCCCTTAACAAATTAAATTTGGGGGATACCCTAAGACGGATAATGGATGTTGCTTATGTCCATAAACTTAAGTTGCCATCCCAATTTATTATTTTATTAAAATCCGTTATAATTTTTGAAGGCAGTGTAAAATCCTTAAATCCAGAAGTCAGTCTTTCAAATATTGCAAAAAAATTTACTAAGGATATTTATTTTAATAAATTAAACCCAAGAAATTTGGCCATTGAATTTAAAGACTATTCCGAAGAGGTGTTATATGGTATAAAGTATCTTCCCAAGCAAATTAAGAGATTAATTCGTAAGCTTGAAAACAGTCAACTTAAACTTAAGCTCGATAAGAATGGCATAGACAAGCTTGAGGGTATAATTTACAGATCAACTAACCAACTTTCCTTAAGCATGATTCTTTCTTCTTTGATTATGGGATTTGCAATAATTTTTAGTAATATAAATCAATTGGATTATAATAAACTACTTATTTTCGCATTAATTGGTTTTCTTTTAACTAGTATCTTCGGTATACTAATTATACTATCAATTTTATTTAAAAGCATTAGAAAGAAAAAAAATGATTAATATCAAAAAAAACGGGTGATTAGTTGTGGAATTTCGATTTAAAGAATGGATATATAAAGAAAAACCTCCATATAAATCTACAGACGAATTAATAAAGACCCTGAACATTACGGAAACCATGGGGAATATATTAGTGAATAGGGGTATAAATAAAGCTGAAACTGCACAAAAATTTTTATTCCCGGACCTTAAAGATCTACACAACCCTTTTTTATTAAAAGATATGTCTAAAGCAGTAAGTTTAATTCAAAAAGCTATATCTAAAAAGAAGGCAATATGGGTTTATGGGGACTACGATGTGGATGGGATAGCTTCTATTGCTCTTTTTGTAGAATATTTTAAATCAATTAATTATACTATAAATTATTATATTCCTCACAGGCAAAAAGAAGGATATGGTTTAAATAAAGAGGCCATTAAACATATATATGATCAGGGAGGCCATATTATTATAACGGTTGATTGTGGGATTTCATCCCTTGCAGAGGTAGAATATGCCAAGAAACTAGGGCTTGATATTATAATTACAGACCATCACTCTTGCCCAGGAAGGCTGCCTAGGGCGGATGCTATAATTAATCCTAAGCAAACTGATTGTTGTTATCCTTTTGATATGTTATGTGGGTGTGGTTTGGTGCTTAAATTAATACAGGCCCTTATGACTCCTGAGGCATTCAGTAGAAAAGTTAATAACTATCTTGTTCTTACCGCAATTGCTACCGTTGCCGATATTGTTCCACTTAGGGATGAAAATCGCCTCATCGTAAAAAAGGGATTGGAATTAATGCAAGCTAGTAATAATTATGGTATAAAGTCATTATTAGAGTTGTGCAAGTTGGGAGGACAAAAAATAACTACAGGCCATGTAGCATTTATGATTGCTCCAAGGCTAAATGCAGCTGGCCGCTTGGGTTCGGCGCAACTAGCTGTTGAATTGTTGATTGCTGATAATTACGAGAATGCTTTCAGACTAGCAAAGTTTATAGATAATCTTAATAAGGAAAGACAAGAAATAGAAAATGATATTATAAATAGGGCCATTAAATTAATTGATGCAGATACTAAATATAGAGAGGAGAAGGTTATAGTAGTATGGGATGAAGATTGGCACGACGGGGTAATTGGTATAGTAGCCTCTAAAATAGTAGAATTATATTATAAACCAACAATAGTACTTACAGTGAATGGTATGATTGCCAAAGGATCTGCAAGAAGTATACCCAACTTTAATCTGTTTGATGCCCTGTCCCAATGTGAAAAGTTTTTTATAAGGTATGGGGGTCACGAGCAGGCGGCAGGAATGACACTTAAAACGGAAGATATAGAGAAATTTAGAAAGAAGATAAATCAAATTGCCCATAAGGTCTTACGAGATGAAGATATGATACCCAAAATAATTTGCGATGGAAAACTTATGCTTAATGAGATTAATGAAAAACTTTTAAACGAGCTATCCAATTTAGCTCCCTTTGGAATAGGTAATGCAACCCCTAGGTTTATTAATTGCAAGTTAAAAGCTAAAGATATCAGGGGTGTAGGACATAATAACCGGCACTTAAAGATAAAATTTGAAGAAAGCAATACTAATAAAATGATAGAAGGTATTGGATTTAACTTAGGTAAATTTAGAAAACTTATTTCTGAAAATGATGAAATTGCTGCTGTTTTTGTACCGGAATACAACAAATATAATAACAAGGTAAATATGCAATTAAATATAAAAGACATAAAATTTTTTGAAAATATAGAATTAAGTAATATAATAATTCACGATAAATACTTTAAAACTCTAATTCTTAGCCACATCGAAGATATATGCTACTGTAATCAAGATTGGCAATTAGAAGAATTAGCTATAACTTTTTTAGATGATAAAAAGAAATTTATATTTGAGCATTTTAAAAACATCAATAATACATTAATTTTAGTAAATACAATAAGGCAGGCTGACAATTTAATTAAACTGTCCCAAATCAAAGGAAAGGACAGTAGAACCGTTATAAAGTTTTTCTATAATGAAGGTCCTAAAAAATATGGAGAAAATGAGATCCATATAGTAATAAATCCTAATATTGATAAAATTCGATATAAAATATATAATAGTGTTATTGTATATGATATGTTTTTTAATAAAAATCAATACTATAAATTGTTGTATCAAGTACGTAGTAATGGGATGGATTTACATTTGTTATATGAAACTAATGATGAAAACTCGAATATGGAGGTCTTTAAAAACATATTTCCTAGTAGAAATGACCTCATAAAGATTTATAAGCAAATTAGAAAATGGGAAGGGACTAATTTTTTGGAATTTAATAATTTCATCTATAAGTCTCAGATTAATAGGATATTATTACATAACGCTCTTGAGATATTTGAAGAAGGAAAATTAATTAAAAGGGTTGGTGATGGTGAGAATCATCGCCTTAAATTAACAAAAACGGTTGGTAAGGTTGATATTACCAAATTACAGACTTATCAAAAATGGCAAACTGTGCTCAATGGCTTCGAGGATATTGTTGTCGAATATTCCCGGCAAATTAAAGGAGGATATTTTAAATGAATTTGTATGAAAAAATAAGGGTAATTGAGGATTTCCCCCAAAAAGGTGTAAGCTTTAAAGATATAACAACCCTGCTAAAAGATAAGGATGCCTTTGCCTATATGGTTGATACATTATCTAAGCAAATAAAGGATTTAGATATTGATATCGTAGTGGGACCTGAATCTAGGGGTTTCTTAGTTGGTGCACCTGTGGCCTATAAAATTGGAGCGGGGTTTGTGCCTGTAAGAAAACATGGAAAATTACCGGGGGATATAATCAGATATGAGTATGAATTAGAATACGGAGTAGATGCGTTGGAAATTCATAAGGATGCAATTCAACCAGGTCAAAATGTTGCCATTATTGATGACTTATTAGCTACAGGGGGTACTTTGCTAGCTACAGCCAAATTAATAGAAGAACTTGGTGGTAGGGTTGTAAGCATTAACTTTTTAATTGAGCTAGCCTATCTAAAGGGTAGGGATAAATTAACAAATTATAATGTTAAGACCTTGATGAGTTACGATGAATAATTTCATCGAAAGTCTTATATAAATTACTTTTAGGCTTTAAAGAGGGTGATTAGCATGATGTTAGAAAATTTAATAGCAATGATAGAAGAATATAACCCTCAATGTGATGTTGAGCTTATTATAAGGGCTTATAATTTTTCGGAAAATGCTCACGTAGGACAATATAGAAAATCAGGAGAACGGTATTTTATACATCCGGTTGAAGTGGCTAAAATTCTTATAGAATTGCAAATGGACAGTATAACAATAGCAGCAGGCTTGTTACATGATGTTATAGAGGATACTCCCTATGATTACAATAAGATTAAAAAGACCTTTGGTGAGGAAATTGCAGATTTGGTGGAAGGAGTTACTAAATTAACTAGGTTATCCTTTGAGTCTAAAGAAGAAAGGCAGGCTGAAAATTTAAGAAAGATGTTTGTGGCTATGGCTAAGGATATAAGAGTAATTCTTATAAAATTGGCCGATAGACTCCACAATATGAGAACATTAAAATATCAAACTGATGAGAAAAAAATAGAAAAGTCTCAAGAAACATTAGAAATTTTCGCACCAATAGCCCACAGACTGGGTATATCTAGAATTAAATGGGAGCTTGAGGACTTATGTCTTAGATATATGGATCCTGAGGGTTACTATAACCTAGTGCAAAAAGTGGCTCAAAAACGGAACGATAGGGAGAATTTTATAGATGAAGTTATAAATAAACTAAAAGAAAACCTCAAGGAATTTAATATTCAAAATGAAATTTCGGGAAGACCGAAACATTTTTATAGTATTTATCGCAAAATGACAGAACAGGATAAATCCTTTGACGAAATTTTTGATTTTTTAGCTGTAAGGATACTAGTAGAAACCGTGAAGGACTGTTATGGGGCATTGGGTGTGGTTCATACAATGTGGAAACCCATTCCAGGCAGATTTAAGGACTATGTAGCAATGCCTAAACCCAATATGTACCAATCCCTCCATACTACTGTTATAGGTCCAAGAGGAGAACCCTTTGAAATACAAATAAGAACACGCGAAATGCATCAGATAGCAGAGTATGGTATAGCAGCCCACTGGAAATACAAGGAGAATGTGATAACTAGTAAAGAAAATGAAATAGATGAAAAATTGTCCTGGTTGAGACAAATGCTTGAGTGGGAAAAAGAGATGAAAGATCCTAAGGAATTTATGGAATCATTAAAAATAGATTTGATTACTAATGAGGTATTTGTTTTTACACCAAGGGGTAAAGTAATTAATCTCCCTACTGGTTCCACTCCTGTAGATTTTGGCTACAAAATTCACTCTGATATAGGAAACCAATGTGTGGGTGCCAAAGTTAATGGCAGGATAGTACCCTTGGATTATAAATTAAAAAACGGAAATATAGTTGAAATATTAACCTCGAAACAAAGTAACGGCCCAAGTCGCGATTGGTTAAAGATTGTAAAAAGCTCCCAAGCAAAAAGCAGAATAAGACAGTGGTTTAAAAAGGAACGAAGGGATGAAAATATTGCACGAGGCAAAGATATGCTAGAGAGGGAAGTAAGACGCATGGGTTATAATGTGTCCGATGCTTTGCAGGTTAAAACTCTAAATAGTATTGCTAAGAGATTAAGTTTAAATAATGATGAAGATTTATATGCAGCCATTGGTTATGGGGGAATTACACTAGCCCAAGTGACATCAAGAATAAGGCAAAAGATTCAGAAGGAAACTCCTGCACCTATGGATTCATATAATAAAGGGAAGGCAATAAGCTCAAGAAGTCTTGGAGAAAAACGGAAGACTAAGCAAGGTCAGGGAGTGAGAGTAAAAGGAATAGATAATATTATGATAAGATTTTCTAAATGCTGCAATCCTGTTCCCGGTGATGCTATTATGGGATACATTACTAGGGGGCGTGGAGTATCGATTCATAGGAGCGATTGTCCTAACCTACATGCCAATACTGAGGCGGAGGAGCGACTAATCCAAGTAGAGTGGGATGATAACAAGGATAGTATATCTTTTCAAGCAGAAATACAAATAAATGCAACCGACAGGAAGGGACTTCTTTCAGAACTGACGGGAATTCTTTCTGATAGCCATGTAACCGTAAATGTTTTAAATGCAAGGACTAATAAAGATGAGATTGCAGTTTTAAATCTCATTTTAGAAGTAAATAGCACAGAAGATTTAAAAAAATTAATGAGTGAATTAAAAAAGGTTACTGGTGTTTTAGAAGTTTTTAGAGTAATAATGTAAAATAAGGAGGGTATTATGAGAGCGGTTGTTCAAAGGGTCAAGGAGGCAAAAGTTATAGTTGCAGGGGAGATTAAAGGGCAGATAGGAAAAGGACTCCTAATCTATCTAGGAGTAGATAACAATGACGATATAAATGATGTAAAATATATGGTAGAAAAAATTATCAACCTAAGAATTTTTGAGGATAAGGAACAAAAAATGAATCTATCTCTCCTGGACGTTAAAGGAGAATTGCTAGTGGTCTCTCAGTTTACATTAATGGGGGATTGTAGAAAAGGTAGAAGACCTAGCTTTACAGCAGCAGGGAATCCTAAAAAGGCGGAAAAGCTTTATAATAAGTTTGCTGAATATTGTGGAGAAAAGAATATAAAGGTGGAGACAGGAGTATTTCAGGCAAATATGATGGTAAACTCTATCAATAGGGGTCCGGTAACTATGTTGGTTGACAGTAAGAAAACATTTTAAAAGGGAGGCATAATATGTATTTGAAACGATTAGAAGTTGGTGTTTATGGCGCCAATTGCTACATTCTTGCCGATAAAAAAACAAAAGAGGCAGCAGTTATAGATCCTGGTGGTGATGCAAGGAGCATATGGGAAAAAGTCCAAGAAAATAATTTTATACTAAAATATATAATTTTAACCCATGGTCATGGAGACCACATTGGTGGTTTAAAAGAGTTAAAGGATTTGTCGAATGCACCCATATATATGCATAAAGAGGATTTATATTTGTTGGAGGATAAATACAAAAATCATTCGGCTATTATGGGAGGCAATGTTATTGAAATGTCTGCCGATGCTTATGTAGAAGATGGTGAAATATTAGATTTAGGGGGATTAGAACTTAACATAATTCATACTCCTGGGCATACAAAAGGTGGTATTTGTATCTATGTTAACAATATTGTATTTACAGGGGATACTCTGTTTGCTAATTCTATAGGTAGAACTGATTTAGACGGCGGGGATTATAATACTATAATAAGCTCCATTAAAAACAAATTAATGTCTTTAGATGAGCAAACCACGGTATTGCCAGGACATGGACCAGCAACAAAAATTGCTGTTGAAAAAACTACAAATCCATATATTTCTTAATTGAAATTGTAACTAGGATAAATTAATTATGGAAAGTCCACAATAGTAGGATAACATAATAGGGGAAATTTATGATATGTTAAAGATATATCTAGAGGGGCATAATTATGAATATGCCATAAGGGAATTAACTAGACTTTTTTTTAGAGATAGCAGTTTTAAAATTTGCACAGGACAATTAATTACGGGTAAGAATACTAATTATAAAAACAAAGACTACATTGTTAATAAATTGACTATATCTCGAAAAGAGATAATTGCGGTAAGTAAGGGAACTATTGATGGTAAGAATAAAACTATTAAAAAAAGCATGGTAGTTACAGGTGATCAGCACTATTACAAAAGAGAAATTAAAAGATTGCTTAAATCTACTCTATATGAATTATTAGTGTTTTATAAGGGTTGGTGTATGCCTTGGGGAATCTTGGTTGGAATTAGGCCAACTAAAATTGTTCATGATCTTATTGGAAGGGGAAGGTCTAATAAAGAAATTATAAATATTTTGCAAGATAAATATTATATATCTTTAGATAAGGCTAAACTACTATTGGAAGTAGGAGGAAGAGAATATAAATATATCTATCCCATAGACGAAAATAAAATCAGCCTGTATATAAGCATCCCTTTTTGTCCAAGCAGGTGTAATTATTGTTCATTTCCATCAAATCTCATTGGTGAGTATCAGGGCTATATTAATAGTTATGTGGAAAGCTTGTGCTGGGAAATTAGAGAAATATCTAAAATATTACGGGATAGACAAGTAGAGAGCATATATATAGGAGGTGGGACACCAACAACCTTAACTATAGATGGGTTTGATCTTATTTTTAATGCTATATTTGCGAACCTTAATGTTTCGAAAATAAAAGAATTTACCGTTGAGGCAGGTAGACCTGATACAATAGATAAAGAGAAATTAAGATATTTTAAAATAAATGGGGTTACTAGGATTAGCATAAACCCCCAAACTATGCACGATTCAACTTTGAAAAAAATAGGCAGAAAACATACAACACAAGAATTACTAGAGGCATTTTATCTAACTAAGGAAATTGGTTTACAGGATATAAATATGGATATCATTGTTGGGTTGCCGGGTGAAGATAGTAATATGGTAGGTAAAACAATAAAAGAGTTAATGTTATTGGCACCAACAAGCCTAACTGTTCATACACTGGCGATTAAAACCAGCTCGGTGCTTAAAAGAAAAAACTATGCCTTAGAAAAGAAGAATAATGATATAAAAATGATACTAAAAATGTTAGAAAATTATATAAGGGGCATGAATTACAGACCTTATTACCTATATAGGCAAAAAAATATGGTTGCCAACTTTGAAAATATGGGATATGCCAAGCCTGGATATGAATGCATTTACAATATGCAAACCATGGGTGAAAAACAGACAATTATTGCTGTTGGGGCAGGGGGAGTTTCTAAAATCGTTTATCCAAATGAGAATCGATTACAACGAGTTCCAAATGTCAAAAATGTTATGGAATATATACAGCGTGTTGATGAAATGGTTGGACGGAAAAAAAATGCTATTTTTGGAGGGATTGAGGATGGAAATTATTAGACCAAGGGGTACAAAAGATATATTACCCTTAGAGATATACAAATGGCATTATATTGAAAATATAGTTCGCAAAATTGCAGAAAAACATGGTTATAATGAAATTAGAACTCCCGTATTTGAACATACTGAATTATTTGTTAGGGGTGTTGGTGATACAACTGATGTTGTCGAAAAAGAAATGTATACCTTTGAAGATAGGGGTGGTAGGAGTATAACCTTGAAGCCTGAGGGTACGGCACCAGTTGCTAGGGCATATATTGAACATAAGCTATATGCAGAATCACAACCCGTAAAACTTTATTATATAATTCCTGTTTTTCGATATGAGAAACCACAGGCCGGGAGATATAGGCAGCACCATCAGTTTGGTGTGGAAGTCTTTGGTTCTTCAAGCCCCTCACTTGATGCAGAGGTTATAAGCCTTGCTATGGATGTTTATAAGCATTTAAACATTCAGAATCTTGAGGTTAGAATTAATAGTATAGGATGTCCAAAATGCAGGGGGGATTATAATAAAATATTAAAAGATTTTTTAAGACCCAGGGTTGAAAAGTTGTGCACCACATGTAGGGATAGGTTCGACAGAAACCCTATGAGGATTATAGATTGTAAATCTGATAAGTGCCAAAAAGAAATAAAGGGAATACCACTGATGTTTGATCATATCTGTAAAGAGTGCAGCCAGCATTTTAATGATTTGCAAAAATATTTAGAGGCATTTAATATTAAATATATAGTAGACCCACAAATTGTTAGAGGATTGGATTATTATACAAAAACTGCTTTTGAAATTATTACTGATGAAGCAGGCAAAAAGGGAACTCTATGTGGTGGTGGTCGTTATGATAAATTGGTGGAAGACTGTGGAGGTCCATCAATCCCCGGGGTGGGATTTGGCATGGGACTGGAAAGGCTATTATTATCCCTTGATACCCAGGGAATTGATATTGTCCGACCCCAATTACTAGATACCTTTATAATAACACTGGGAAGTAGAGCAAAATTGAAGGGAATGGAAATATTAAAGGAACTTAGAAATATCGGGATTAAGGCAGATATCGATCATATGGATAGAAGTATAAGAGCTCAGTTTAGATTTGCAGATAGAATTATGGCTGAATATGTAGTTATTATAGGTGAGGATGAATTAGATAAAAATCTTGTAATACTAAGGAATATGAAGACCGGAAAGGAAGAGATGATAACAAGTACGGAACTTTCTAATGTTTTAAGAGAAATTTTTTTATATATGGACTAACAATATTAAAATTAGAAAATGAGGAGAGAAAAGAATGGTTCCTGAGATGCTAAAAAGAACCCATATGTGCGGTTTACTAAGAAAAAAAGACGTAGAAAAAACCGTAGTTGTAAGTGGCTGGGTGCAAAGAAGAAGGGATTTAGGAGGTTTAATATTTGTAGATTTAAGAGATAGGACTGGTTTAATACAAATTGTATTTGATAGAGATATATCACAGGAGGCTTTTAGCGAAGCAGAAAAACTAGGATCAGAATTTGTAATTGCAGTTAAAGGAAAAGTGTACGAAAGACAGTCTGTTAATCTAGATCTACCGACGGGGAAGATTGAAATTTTTGCAGAAAAACTAATTATATATAGTGTTGCTGAGACGCCGCCTATATATATTAAGGATGGGGATGATGTTTCTGAAAACCTTAGGCTACAATATCGATATTTGGATTTAAGGAAACCATCTATGCAGAAAAATCTTATATTTAGATCTCAAGTTGCTAATACCGTGAGAGATTTTTTCGTGGAGGAAGATTTTATCGAAATAGAAACGCCCATGTTGATAAATACAACTCCCGAGGGGGCTAGGGATTATTTAGTACCTAGCAGGGTTAATCCAGGGAGATTTTATGCATTACCCCAATCTCCACAACTCTTCAAACAATTATTAATGGTTTCAGGTATGGAAAGATATTTCCAAATCGTAAAATGTTTTAGAGATGAAGACTTAAGAGCTGACCGGCAACCAGAATTTACACAAATTGACTGTGAAATGTCTTTTGTTGATATGGGGGATGTGATAAATATTAACGAAAGACTTATGAAAAGATTATTCAAGGAGGTTTTAGGTCTTGAGCTTGAAATTCCTATACAAAAAATAACTTACAAAGAGGCTATGGAGAGATATGGGTCTGACAAGCCAGATATAAGATTTGGCATGGAATTAGAAGATATAACAGACATTGCAGGCTCTTGTAGTTTTAGAGTTTTCTCGGCAACTGTCAATGACGGTGGAGTTGTGAAAGGAATTAATGTAGAATCGGGGGCAAGTTTTAGCAGAAGAGAGATATCTGAGCTCGAGGAGATGGCAAAATATCGAGGGGCTAAGGGTATGGCATGGATAAGATTTACAGAGGATGGAATTGTTTCACCTATAGCTAAATTTTTTACTGAAGGGGAAATGAATAAGATAGTGCAACGACTAGGAGCAAAAACAGGTGATCTTTTGCTATTTGTAGCTGATAAGTATAATATAGTATGCAATGCTCTAGGTTATCTAAGGGCACAATTAGGAAAAAGATTAAATTTATATCAACCCGATGACTATAAATTCTTGTGGGTGACTGAATTTCCTATGTTTGAATATGATGATGAAGCAGAGAGATTTGTAGCAATGCATCATCCTTTTACTGCACCCAAGGATGAAGACATTGAACTATTGGACAGTAATCCCGCAAAGGTAAGGTCTAAGGCATATGATATTATACTAAACGGTCATGAAATAGGTGGGGGTAGTATAAGGATAACTTCTAGACAATTACAAGAAAAAATTTTTAAGATAATGGGTTTGAGTCATGATGAAATACAAAAAAGATTCGCCTACTTACTAGATGCATTTAAATATGGTACTCCTCCTCATGGTGGAATAGCATATGGATTAGATAGGTTGGTGATGATACTAGCCGGGGAATCAAACATTAGGCAGGTTATCGCTTTTCCAAAAACCCAGAATGCAACTTGCCTGATGACCAAGGCGCCTACCAAGGTTGAAGAAGAACAATTAAATGAGTTGCATATAAAAGAAAAAACAAAATCGTAATAAGAAATATGTTATGTAAATCTTATGATAATAAATATAAAAAATACTAATTATAATTGATTGTTTTTATTAACAAAATATACTAGGGGAAATTGCCTAGCCTTGTTTGTAATATAGATTGACTTATGGTATTATAATAATAGGTAAATACCTACTATGTACGTGTATTCGGTCACGTTTTGAGGCAACACATTTACATTGGGAACCTGGGAGTTTGTTTATGGATTAAAAGCCTTTTCAAAAGGACTTAAGAAATAGATAACAGGGTACCCACCTGCATAGCAGGTTTCAAAACAATCGAATCACGGCATGGTGGGTTTTTTTATTTAATTGACGGAGGCATTCTAATGGAACTGAATTTTCTTTCAAGAACCGAATCTATTATTGGTAAACAGGGTATAAAGATATTAAAAGATAGGACTGTTGCAATATTTGGTGTTGGGGGTGTTGGTTCATTTACAATAGAAGCTCTTGCTAGAACTGGGCTTGGAAAATTAATTCTTATAGACAATGACAATATATGTATTACTAATATAAATCGACAAATACATGCTACACACTCAACTATTGGAAGAACAAAAGTAGAGGCTATGAAGAAAAGAATTTTGGATATTAATCCGGAAATAGAGGTTATAACCTATAAACAATCATACAATGTGAACAATTGGCAAGATCTATTAAAAGCTGATTACGATTATGTTGTGGATGCAATAGATAGTATTACCAGTAAGATTCATCTAATCGAGAAGTGTAAGGAAATCAATATCCCAATAGTTAGTAGCATGTCAGCTGGCAATAAGATAGATCCAACACAATTCGTAATTGATGATATATATAACACCTCTGTTTGCCCCATAGCAAAAATTTTAAGAAAGGAACTGAGAAAACGGGGTATTATGGAGCTAAAGGTGGTATACTCAAAGGAGAAATCAAAATATGTAAGAAAAAGTGAAAATAATCATGTGCCGGGAAGTATAGCATTTGTACCATCTGTTGTGGGATTAATTCTAGCATCTGTAGTTGTAAGAGACTTAATTGATCTAAATATTGCTAACGAATGTCAAGCTTAGGGGGTGTAATATTATGAAACATTGGGGCACGGTTATACAAGTAAAAAATACAATGGCCAGGGTATTAATAGATAGAAAGACAAGTTGTTCTAATTGCAATGGGTGTATAATGGGCAAGGAAAACAAAAATTTGGAGATAGAGGCCATAAATACGGTGAACGCTGAAATAGGGCAGTTAGTAGAGGTTGATATTGAGGAGAATAATTTTCTATTAGCTATATTAATAGCTTATGGGATACCGTTCATTGCATTAATGGGTGGAATATTAATTGCGACTCTTATTTTAAACAATTTAAACTTGAATATAAATATTGAAATTGCTGCAGCTTTAAACGGATTTTTATTAATGGGGCTAACCTATTTAATTATTAGAAGAAAGGAAGATGATTTAAAACATAGCAAAAGGTATACACCCATAATTAGTAAAATAAAAGACTAAAGTTGACGTATAAATTAACAACCCTATTGAAATAGGGTTGTTAGTTTTATTTATTATATTGATTTAAAGCTATTTTAAGTATATTCATGCTTGCAACTAAATCTTTGTCCTGTAGGGTATAGGCAATCCTTACTTCATTTGTTCCCATATTGGGACTAGCATAAAAATCACAGGCGGGGGTAATCATAACAGTAGAATTATCAAGCTGGAAATCTTGTAATAGCCAGGTGGCGAACTTCTCAGCATCATCCACTGGTAGTTTAGCCATAATATAGAAGGCTCCCGATGGTTTTTCACACACTATACCAGGAATATCCTTGAGTGCATTATATACTATATCTCTTCGTTTTCTATATTCTTTATTAATCGTATTGAAATAATTTTTTGGTGTTTTATATAATTCTGTTGCCCCGATTTGCTCTAAAACAGGGACACATAGCCTGCTCTGGCATAATTTCAATATTTCTTTCATAATTTTTTTATTTTTGCTAGCAATACAACCAACTCTTGCTCCACAAGCGCTATATCGTTTAGATATACTATCAACAATTATAACCCTATCAGCTATTTCCTTTATGCTAGCAAAGCTTGTGAATTCAAAATCGTCATAAACAAATTCCCTATATGCTTCATCACAAATAATATATAAGTTGTGTTTTTTTGCTAATTTTCCTAGCATTTTTAATTCTTCTCTTGTATACACAGCACCAGTTGGATTACCAGGATTTGAGAGTAATATACCCTTGGTATTTTCTTTTATTAAGCCCTCAATCTCAAACTTATTTGGCAGACGGAATCCATTTTCAGCCTTACAGGTTATTGGAATAATTCTAGTATTAACCATTTGGCAAAATCCAGAGAAATTAGTATAATAGGGCTCCGGTATTAGGATTTCATCATCTGGGTCTGTAATAGCTAATATGGAAAAAAGTAATGCTTCGGAACCGCCATAGGTTATTAATATTTCTTCATTGTCAAAATCCAAATTGTATATTTTATAATAGTCAATAATAGATGATATAAGTTCTGGTATTCCTTGAGATGGTGCATAGGCTAAGACCTTATCATCAAATTGTCTAACTGCATCCATAAAAGATGCTGGTGTTTCTATGTCGGGTTGGCCTATATTTAGATGATATACATGTCGACCCATACTTTTTGCATATTCGGCGTAGGGTATGAGTTTCCTTATGGGGGATTCTTGCATATTAGCAAGGCGTTCAGATACATACACAATAACAACCTCCTAGTATAATTAATATTACTTTTTGATGTTATGACCTAAACTCAAATGTTTTTTTTATTTACATACTATAATAACATAAATTATTAAAAGATAATAGTAATAATTTAATAAGTTTGAATATTAAGTAAATTTAAACAAATATTTACATTGCAAATGCTGTGCAATATTTTTTGTAAATGTTATAATATAAAGGTGTCTGTAGATTTTTAAATTGTTTTTACCAGATAAGTAGACAAATATAAAATAGTAAGATAGTATGATATGATAACTTGTAACATCTTGAAGTTATGATGTTGGGAGGAATAATTTTGAGGAGACAAAATGAAAGTAAAAATAATTATATAAAGGTAGGTCCTGAAAAGCAATTGGACAAAAAAGCAATTATACTAACTTATGGTTGTCAAATGAATGAAAGAGATTCTGAAAAGCTATGGGGAATGTTGGAGGAATTGAGATATACAAAAACTAATAAAAAAGAAGAGGCTGATTTGATTTTATTTAATACCTGTTGTGTAAGGGAAAATGCCGAGTTTAAAGTATATGGAAATTTAGGTGCCCTTAAAGCCTTGAAAAAAAAGAATAGCGATTTAATTATAGCGGTAGGTGGTTGTATGATGCAACAACCTAAGGTAGTATCTGAAATTAGGAATAAGTATAAACACGTGGATCTAATTTTTGGCACTCATAACATCCATAGATTCCCAGAGCTTTTGGCTAATTGTAAGAATGTTGATAATATGTTAGTTGAGGTGTGGAATACTGAAGGAGAGATAGTTGAGGGAATAAAATCTATTAGGAAATTTGATTATAAAGCCTTTGTTAATATTATGTATGGGTGTAATAATTTTTGCAGCTATTGCATTGTACCTTATACAAGAGGAAGGGAGCGAAGCAGAGAACTACATGATGTTATTAGGGAAGTTACTGAGTTAGCCAATAAAGGTGTAAAAGAAATTACACTTTTGGGCCAGAATGTAAATTCCTATGGTAAGACTTTATATAAAGAGGTAAGCTTTGCAGCTCTATTGAGGGAACTTAATGGGATTGAAGGAATTGAAAGAATTAGGTTTATGACATCTCATCCCAAAGATTTATCTGAAGAATTAATTGAAACCATGGCTGATAGTAAAAATATATGTGAACATATACACTTACCATTTCAAGCCGGAAGCAATGAAATTTTAAGGAGGATGAATAGGGGCTATACAAAAGAAGGGTACTTGGAATTAATTAAAAAAATAAAAAGTAGGATTCCAAATATAGCTATTACCACTGATATAATAATTGGTTTTCCAGGTGAAAGCGAGGAAAATTTTTTAGATACTTTA
Source organism: uncultured Clostridiaceae bacterium (assembly GCA_964390055.1). Lineage (GTDB taxonomy): Bacteria > Bacillota > Clostridia > Peptostreptococcales > Natronincolaceae > CAYMGQ01. The sequence goes on along the minus strand of CAYMGQ010000003.1, from coordinate 90,459 downwards.
GATGTAGTTAGACAAGTAAAGTTTGATTCGGCATTTACATTTTTGTACTCGATTCGCGAGGGCACCCCAGCATCTTATATGGATAGCCAAATAGATGATCAAACTAAGCGAAATAGATTTAATAGGCTTGTAGATATTATAAATAATATAAGTGCAGATATAAATAATAATTACCTTAATAAAGTTGTTGAGGTGTTGGTTGAGGGGCCTAGTAAGACAAATGATAGTATACTGACAGGGCGTACAAGACAAAACAAATTAGTAAATTTCCCTGGAGACCAATCTTTAATTGGTAAATTGGTTAAAGTTAAAATTATAGAGCCCAAGACTTTTTCTTTAAATGGAAGGTTATTATAGGTATTCAGATGGTACTGGCCGGGAAGTGTGGCCAGTTTTCATTGGGCAATTTTCTTACATTTATATATCTGATATAATTATATTACGGTTTTCCTGAAGGGAGGTCAAATTTTTGAATAAACTAACCCCAATGATGAGGCAGTATATGGAGATAAAAAAGGAATATACGGATGCATTACTATTTTTCCGTCTAGGTGATTTTTACGAACTATTTTTTGATGATGCTATAATAGCAGCCCGTGAACTTGAAATTGCATTGACTGGTAGAAATTGTGGCTTGGATGAAAGGGCGCCTATGTGTGGGGTGCCCCATCATTCAGCAGATGGATATATTAACAAATTGCTAGAAAAAGGATATAAAGTGGCCATTTGTGAGCAAATGGAAGATGCTTCTAGCGGAAAAGGAATAGTTGAAAGGGATGTTATAAGAGTTATTACGCCCGGTACATTAATCGATACTGAATTATTGGAGGAAAAAAAGAATAATTTTTTGATGTCCATTTATGGAACTCCACAAGGGGCGGGTGTAAGCTATGTGGATATTTCCACTGGGGATCTATTTGCAACAGAAATTACTAGCCAAATTGTTAATGGTTCCATAAAGAAGAGTCTTTATGATGAAATATGTAAAATTAGACCCAAAGAAATTATATATAATATAGAATTAGATAAACTTAACGATATAATAACGGATGTGAACAAACAATTTAACGTTTATGTGAGTGAATTTGAATCATGGCGCTATGATTACGATTATGCATTAAGGCAGCTATATAATCAATTTAATATTATTACGGTTGAAGGATTAGGATTTGAAAGTGACCATTTGGCCATCCAATCTACAGGAGCATTAATAGATTATTTAAAACTTACACAAAAGAGAACTTTGGGCCATATTAGTAGGATTACGGTCTATACATTGAAAGACAGGATGTTATTAGATATAAATACTAGAAGGAATCTCGAACTAACGGAAACAATTAGGGATAGGGAACTTAGGGGATCTTTATTATGGGTTTTAGATAAAACTATGACATCAATGGGAGGAAGGATGCTCAGAAGATGGATAGAGGAACCTTTGCTAGAGGTTGAAAAAATAAACAACAGATTAAATGCAGTCGAAGAATTGAAGAAAGATTATCTACTGAGAGGACAACTAAGGGATTCCCTAAGGTGTATTTATGACTTAGAAAGATTGGCAGGTAAAATTGCCTATGGAACTATAAACCCTAGGGATTTAATAGCTCTAAGCAATTCCTTGAGGAAGTTACCAATAATTAAAGAATTACTTACATATAAAGAGGCATCGTATATAAAAGATATTAAAAACAATATAAATTGTCATACTGAATTGAAAGAGCTAATTGAGAACGCAATAATGGAAGAGCCACCAATTACTATAAAAGAGGGCAATATTATTAAAGATGGTTATAGTAAAGATATTGATGAACTCAGATGGATAACAAGGGAAGGAAAAGACTGGATATCCAATTTGGAAAAGGAAGAACAGACGAATACTGGTATTAGGTCATTGAAGATTGGCTATAATAAAATATTTGGTTATTATATTGAAATTACCAATGCTAATTTGCATTTAGTTCCGCAAAACTATATAAGAAAACAAACCTTGGCTAATAGCGAAAGATATATAACGGAAGAATTGAAAGAAAAGGAATCTAAGGTTTTAGGAGCAGAGGAAAAGCTGATGCTTTTAGAATATGAATTATTTTTAAAAATAAGACAAAAAGTTAAGGACCATGTTAAAAAATTGCAAGATACTGCTAAGGCTATAGCTAAATTAGACAGTATTTACTCACTATCACAAGTAGCCGAAGAAAATAATTATGTGCAACCTTCTGTTAATAACAACAAAAAAATTGAAATCATTGGCGGAAGACATCCAGTTGTGGAGAAAATGATTGAGGAAGGAATCTTTATTCCTAACAACACTATTATGGATGGGAAAAACCATAGAATATCAATAATAACAGGACCCAATATGGCAGGAAAATCAACCTATATGAGGCAAGTTGCACTAATAGTCTTAATGGCACAGATTGGGTCATATATACCAGCCCAGGAAGCAACAATAGGAGTAGTGGATAGAATTTTTACTAGAATAGGAGCTAGTGATGATTTAAGTCAAGGACAAAGTACATTTATGGTGGAAATGAGTGAGGTGGCAAATATTGTAAATAATGCTACAGATAATAGTCTGTTAATTTTAGATGAAATTGGAAGGGGAACCAGTACCTTTGATGGGTTAAGTATAGCATGGGCGGTCATTGAATATATTAGTAATACTTTAGGATGCAGAACATTTTTTTCTACCCATTATCATGAGTTAACAGAATTAGAAGGAGTAGTAGAAAACGTCAAAAATTACCGAATTAATGTCCAAGAGGACGGGGATGATATAGTATTTCTAAGGAAGGTTGTAGAAGGAAGTGCTGACAAAAGTTATGGTATTCAGGTGGCTAAACTAGCCGGTTTACCTCAAAATATCATTTATAGAGCTCAGGACCTATTAGCAAATTTAGAGAAGAAGGCTATGGAGCAAAATGAATTAACATCTCATGCAGATAATGAAGAACAACTGGTTTTTATACCCCAGGATATAGATAAAATTATTTCTGACATAAAAGATTTAAATCTATTGGAAACTACACCCCTCCAAGCCATAAACCACCTTCACTATTTGCAGGAAAGAATTAATAATTTATGGGGGCATTCAAATGAATAGAAATATTAGGATTTTGGAAGAACTAACTATAAATAAGATTGCTGCCGGTGAGGTTATAGAGGGACCCCATTCGGTGGTCAAAGAATTAATAGAGAATTCAATAGATGCCCAGTCCACAAATATTGAAATAGAAATAAAGGATGGAGGGTGTAGTTATATTAGAATTAAAGATAATGGCGTAGGGATCGATGAAGATGATGTAGAGTTGGCTTTTTTAAGACATGCAACTTCCAAAATATCTTCTGTAGGAGATTTGAGCCTTATTTACACCCTTGGTTTTAGGGGGGAAGCCCTTGCCAGTATTGCAGCTGTATCTCAGGTTACTTTAACTAGTAAACCTAAGGGACAAGACTATGGTGTATCTCTAGAAATTCATGGCGGTAAGGTAATCAATAATAAAAGAGTTGGGGCACCAGATGGGACGAGTTTAATTGTTAGAAATATTTTTTTTAATGTACCCGCAAGATTAGAATTTCTAAACAGTGTTCGTGCGGAGGCCAGATCAATAGGGGAGATTGTTTCAAGACTTGCATTAAGCCGACCTGATATAAGATTTAAATATATTAACAATAATAATATTATGTTTACCACTCCAGGCAATGGCGATATAAAAGAAACTATTTTTGCAGTCTTTGGTGCAGAATTAGTGAAAAGTTTAATACCCTTAAAATCAAAAACCAAGGGTGTAACTCTTAATGGATATATTAGCCAACCAACATATTTTAGAAGTAATAGGAAATATGAAATTATTTTTGTTAATAATAGATATATAAAAAATAATCTAATTTATAAAGCAATAGAAGATGCTTATGAGGAAAAGCTGCCTATTAACAAATTTCCAGTTTGCATATTAAATATAGATATTGAACCCAAGGAAATAGATGTAAATGTACACCCAAAAAAAACTGAAATTAAAATTTATCAAAGGGAAAAAATTTACAATTTTATGTATAATATTATTTTAGAAACTCTAAGTGAAGGTGTTATCATACCATCAATTGCTATTAGTGAACCTTCATACACAAATTCAGAGACAATACAAGGTGAAAGATTAATAAAGGATAGGAGCAATTACATTGCATATAATAGTGGTGAAACTTTTGATATGCGAGCCAGTGTAAGGGAGAATAGTGAATTGTCAGGAAATTATAAGTTAAACAATAAGGTTGGGGAGACTCAGGAAAAATTATTAACAAACCTATTGGAGGACTATAAGATTATAGGTCAACTATTCAGTACATATATTATTATGGAAAAGGACGACTCGATGATATTAATAGACCAGCATGCTGCCCATGAAAGAATTGTATATAATTTGATGTTAGAATCATTGGAAAAAGACAAAAAAGCGTCTCAGAGACTATTAAAACCTGAAATTATCAATTTATCTAATGAGGATTACGACATAATTATGCAGCACTTAAATAGATTTAATAATCTTGGTTTTGAGGTGGAGGTATTTGGTATAAACACCCTTATAGTCCGTGAAGTTCCTTTGCTTATGGGCATACCACAGGATTTTAAATTTTTCTATGAAATAATTGATGAACTTAAGGAAAAAAAATATAATAAATCGGGACAAAAGGGATATGACAAAATTAATTTTAAGGAAACCATAATAAGGAAGTCCTGTAGTGCTGCAATAAGAGCATCAGACAAATTATCTATATCTGAAATGTATAAATTAATAAAAGATATAAGTAAGTTAGACCCACCCCTTACATGTCCACATGGTAGACCAATTATATTAACCTTAACCAGATATGAAATAGAAAAAAATTTCAAAAGAATACAATAAAAGGGGCATAAAATCATGATAGACAAAAAAATAATAATCATTGTTGGTCCAACTGCCGTTGGTAAAACAACTATCTCAATTAAAATAGCTAATAGACTAACTGGCGAGATTATTTCCGCCGATTCTATGCAGATATATAAATATATGAATATAGGGACAGCTAAGCCCTCTCCTAAAGAGAGGAGAGGTATTCAGCACCATTTGATTGATATTGTTGAGCCTGATGATAATGAATTTTCTGTTGCTGTTTTCCAAAAAGAAGCTAGGGATTGTATAGATCATATATTAAAAAGAAAGCACTTACCAATTTTAGTTGGAGGTACTGGTTTATATATTAATTCAATTATCTATCAGATGGATTTTGCAAACACAGTATCTAATATAGAATTGAGAAATAAATTAGAAAAAGATGCCGAGGAATTTGGTAAAGAATATGTTTACAAAAAGCTAGAAGCACTGGATCCTAGGTCGGCAAAAAGAATACATAAAAATAATGTTAAGAGAGTCATAAGGGCTATTGAAATTTACCATGAAACAGGGAAGAGTATGGGGGATTTTAGCAGGGATTTAAAATTAGATGACAAATATAATAAAGTAATTATAGGATTAACTAGAAATAGGCAGGAACTTTATGATAGAATAAATTCTAGGGTTGATTCGATGGTGGTGGAGGGTCTAATAGAAGAGGTAAAGAACTTGTTACTGATGGGATATAATGAAAATATGCTTTCCTTGCAAGGCTTGGGGTATAAAGAAGTAATAGGCTATTTAAAAGGAGAATATAGCCTTGAAAGAGCAATTGAAATTTTAAAAAGGGATACTAGGAGATATGCAAAAAGACAATTGACATGGTTTAGAAGACTTGATGATATAAAATGGTATAATATTTCTGAATATCCTAGTGAGGAAAAATTAACTAGTGATATTATAAAATACATAGAGAGTTATTAATATACAATAGTTTGGAATATAAAAATGGGAGGTTAAAATATGAAGGCTAATATTAATCTACAAGATGTTTTTTTAAATCAGGTGAGGAAGGAGAAAATTTTAATTACCATTTATTTAATAAATGGTTTCCAACTCAAGGGTTTAGTCAAAGGTTTCGATAATTACACTATTGTGCTTGATTCCGAAGGTAAACAACAATTAATATATAAACATGCTATTTCAACCATTGCACCTATTAATAGTATAAACTTCATTTAATAGCAGGAACTTTTCCAATATATTAAGGAAAGGTTCTTATCTTATATTTAATTGGGGGGAAACCGTATAATGAATCGCAGTAACTTATCAAACTTATTTAATATAGATAAGGACATCATAAAAAAATCTGATAGGATAGAAGATGATTTATATAATCTTTTTAAAGAGATTGATAGAATAAAATCTGATAATCAGTATAAAATTGTCCACGCAATGCAGGAAGCTAATTTGGGAGAACAGCATTTTAATTGGACAACAGGATATGGTTATAACGATATTGGTAGGGATAAATTGGAGGAGATTTATGCCAAAGTATTTGATGCCGAAGATGCTATTGTAAGGCCTACTATAGCTAATGGAACACATGCTTTGGCTTTGTGTTTAACAGGCTTGCTACAATCGGGAGATAAAATGGTATCGGTTACTGGAAAACCATATGATACATTACACGAACTAATAGGGATTACTGGAGATTATGAAGCAAGCTTAATAAAAACAGGGGTTGATTACCAAGAAATTGATTTTTTAAAAGATGGGGGAATAGATTTTAAATCGATAGCCAATAAGGTAACTAAGCATACCAGACTTGTATACATGCAAAGATCAACGGGCTATGGGTACAGACAGGCATTAAATATAAAAACAATTAGGAAAATTATTAAGATTGTTAAGGAGAAAAATAAAAATATAATATGTATGGTTGATAATTGCTATGGGGAGTTTTTGGAAACAAAAGAGCCTATTGAAGTTGGTGTGGATGTAATAGCTGGTTCTTTAATTAAAAATCCAGGGGGGGGTTTGGCCCTATCTGGTGGTTATATTGTGGGTAAAAAACAATTAATTGAACTGATCTCATATAAACTAACGACACCAGGTATCGGCAAGGAATGCGGGCTCACCTTCGGACAAACTAGATCTATACTCCAAGGGTTGTTCTTGGCACCTTTAATAGTATCTGAGGCCATTAAGGGGGCCATATTTTGCTCTAGATTGTTTGAGGAAGCAGGATATGAGGTTATGCCCCGTTTTTCTGATGTAAGAAGTGATATAATACAAGCAATAAAATTGAATAATCCAGAAAAGGTAATAGCATTTTGTGAAGGGATTCAGGCAGCTGCAGCTGTTGATTCATTCGCGACTCCTATTCCCTCACAAATGCCAGGATATGATGACCCCGTTATAATGGCAGCAGGTGCTTTTGTACAGGGCTCATCTATAGAGCTTAGTGCTGATGGACCAATAAGGCCACCTTATATAGTGTACTTTCAAGGCGGTTTAACCTATGAACATAGCAAGCTAGGAGCATTAATGGCCTATCAAAAAATCAGAAACATAATAAAAGATAAAAAAATATAGGGGTTTAATCTCCTATATTTTTCTAAATACTCCTATTACTTTCCCAACTATAATTGCATCTCTTATTATGATGGGTTCCATGTATTGATTTTCTGGTTTTAGTATAATATGATCGGTTTTTTTAAAAAATCGTTTAACAGTTGCTTCATCATCTATAAGTGCTACTACAATATCATTGTTAGATGCGTTTGACTGTTTTCTAACGATAACGTAATCCTTGTCTAAAATGCCAGCATCAATCATACTGTCACCCTGGACAGATAATATAAAAATATCCTTATTATCATATGTTATAAAATCAGCAGGTAGGGGAAACATTTCCTCGATATTTTCAATAGCTAGAATAGGTTCTCCGGCAGAGACACTTCCAACTATAGGAATATTTATTATCTCCTTGTTCAATTCAAATCCATTTATACTATTATGTAACACCTCGATAGCTCTGGGTTTAGTAGGATCTTTACGGATATAGCCTTTTTCCTCAAGCTTATTCAGATGTCCATGTACTGTTGAGGTGGATTTCAAATTAACAGCTTTACAAATCTCCCTTACGGAGGGAGGATAACCCTTGGCGTTTATTTCGTACTTGATGCATTGTAGTATTTCTAACTGCTTTTCACTAAGGTCTTCATACATGAAACTACTACCCCTTTCTTTTCTGTAAACTCTCCTTATTGAATTATTACAAATAATTATATCATATTCCTAACTTACTATCAAACACCTGTTCGGCACATTATACTTCACATTATACTTCGTCTAACCATTCAAAGTTCTTGACGATTTCTCGTTTGACATCCTTTCTATGAGCTGCATAAAGTTGAGTAGTAGTAACGTTTTCGTGATCTAGTAGATTCTGAACATCGTAGATTGAAAAGCCTTGTTGTATTAGTGAGGTAGCTGCTGTAGCCCTGAGTTTATGGGGACTATAACCACTATTTTTGCTAGTGCCAAGTGCAAGGGCGGTATATTTTTTAACTAGATTTCTAATAGCTCTTATAGACATACGCCTGTCTTGTATGGACAAAAACAGAGCATCCCTATGGTTTGCTCCTATCGAGTTGTCAGAAGTACGCTCCTCATTAATATAATCTTTTATAACCTTTTCGCATGTACGGTTCAGAGGCATAAGGACTTCTTTGCCACGTTTCCTATAAATTATAAAATCACCTCTGTTAAAATTAAAGGATGAAATATTCAGTTGTTGTAGCTCACTAACTCTTAATCCATATGTTACAAAGAGTATTAGAATTGCTTTGTCTCTTAATTTTGTCTTTTCCCAATAGATTTTTTCTCTTTGACTTAATCCATGGCCAGTGTCTACAATCTCTAGCATTTTTATTACCTCATCAATTTCTAGACGTTTAATTGCGTCTGGCTGGGGTTTGGGCAATCGTATAGGATTAAAACCATCAGTAATGTTGCTTTGTATTATTTCATCCCTATACAGATATTTAAATAAAACCGAAAGAGAAGATTGTTTACGTGCTAGGGATCTAGTGTTATTTTCTACAATCCTAATATAATCACCCTCTATTGATCTATACCTGGTGCAGTAGCCACCTATAAAACGATTAATATCTCTTGCCTTAATATTATTAAAATCTTTACTTGTAATTTCTTTAGGAGATTTTGCACTTGTTAAATTTGATTCGCATACTAGGTAATTACAAAAGAACAGTATATCCTCTAGATAAGCAAGGCGGGTTGACAGGGCGACACTGGTTTTTAAATACAGGAAAAAGTCTGCCATAAACTCAGGTAATTTACCTTCGATTTCCAGACATTGTTCAAAGATTTCATTTTCTCTTAGAACTACATTATCGGGCTTATCAGATTTGTTATGAATTGAAAATCTATCCATTCTCATTATATCATGCTCCTTTATTAACTACTGTATCAATTATAGCAGATACTATTTTACGAATCAACTATTCCCTAAATATACATTTAAAGAATAGTATAAGCAGTATAGTTTTAATCAAATGGGAATTTTGTTGAAAAGTATGGAAAAAACCCTTAGCCCTACAGGGACTTTTCGACATTAAAATTAATTAGTCTGTCTAATAAACTAATAAAAATTTGATTAGAAAAAACATTTTTTTTAATAAAAGAATTATCCTTCGACAAAATAATAATTTTATGCAATTCAAAATATTCCTTGTATAAGAAGAATAAATATACAGTTGATGTAATATGATGGAATAATCCCAAAATAAAATAATGCCACGTAGGCATTATTTTATAAATTTATCTATTTTTTATTTAAATTTTAAAAACTTTAGGAATCTATCATGCCCTTTCAATGTCGCTATATTTTCTTTTGCTATTAGAGGTGTAACATTTATAAGCTCACCGTTTTTATAGGTTGAAATTTTACCTATTTTTTCCCCTTTAGTTATTGGGGCTACTAATTTATCAGGACCACTAATAATAGATAATATTCTTTCCTGTTTATCCATATGCATAGGTAGTATTAAATCATCAGCTGCCTCAAGAATAAGATGGGTTTTACTACCCTTCTGAATCTTAATATTTTTAATTGGGTCTCCTCTATTAAAAACACAATGAGATTTATATTCACTAAAGCACCTATCTAGTAAATTGATGGCTGTATTAAACCAATCCCCATCATTCAATGTAATGGCAATGAATTGCATGTTATCCTTTGTGGCAGAAGCAACCAAACACCTACCTGAGGCCTTAGTATATCCGGTTTTAACCCCATCACCACCTGTGTATAAATCCAAAATTTTATTTTTATTGGAGAAATGCTTATAACCATTACGATCTGCTAACCAATATTTGGACTTGACTATTTTCTTGAAAATAGGATTTTTAAGGGCCTCTCTTGTAATAAGTGCTAAATCATAGGCCGTAGTATAGTGGTCTTTATTGTATAAACCGTGGGGATTAGTAAAATTTGTATTTTTTGCCCCTAGTTTAAGTGCCTTTGTATTCATAAGGTTTACAAAAGCTTCAGTTGAGCCACTGATTTCAAAAGCTAATGCTGTTGCAGCATCATTGCCTGATTGTAACATTAGGCCATATATTAAATCTATTGCCTTTACTTTTTCTTTGCTTTCAAGATATATTGATGATCCCTCTATACCTACCGCTTGTGGATTAATTGTAACCTTCTTATTAAGGGGAATATTCTCCAAGGCTATTAGAGCTGTCATTATTTTCGTGGTACTAGCCATGGGGAGTTTTGTGTAGATATTATCCCTGAACAATATACGCCCTGTTCTAACATCCATTACTATTCTGGCACTTTTATACGAAGTATCACTATAGGCGTATATATTTAGTAACATGGCTATACAAACAAAAGATATAAGGCATAAATATTTGCCTATATTCTTTATGCGCATTTTATTATCTCACCCCTATCATTAAAATTAATATATATTGTATTATTAGCAATAAGGGTTAAAACCATTCTAAAATAAAAGATAGTAGATAAATATTAACACTTATCTACTATCCTTTATTTTATTTTCATTGTTAGGATAAGTATATTCTATATCGCACCCAAATTCCTTTGCTATTTTTTCTGCTTCTTTAATATCTTCCTTGCTCCATATGGACCATCCACCCTTTAAGATTCCATCAACGTATATTTCAACCTTATCAGTTTTAAAAATCATGATTTTGGCATGCCTTTTTTTCATTTGTTCAACCTGGCTATTTACAGCTTCCACGGGGTCAACATCTAGTACCTTCATTGCTATAAATAAACAGGACATAGCATCCTGCAATTCGCGTTTAGCCTTATCCATATCACCTTTCATAAGAGCTTTTAATGATTCTGCTACTTCTTCATTTAAATGACTAATAGCAGTTTTGGGGTCATCGGTGCTATATTTTCTATTATCCCATATCTTGTTAATAGCTTCTTCTAAATTCATATTGTCCCCCCTTTTATGATTTTTACATATAATCATAATTATACCCTGAATGTATCCTAGTTTCAAATAAAATAGATGGTTTTATCAATCATAATTGATAATATGGTCCTGAGCATCTTTCTTTTTTGTTTTATTGAGCATATTTTGGATACTATCTATCACTTTTGGTGTTGTGCTAATTAAATTATCAATCATATTGGCTTTTTGATCAACTGGCATAAGTTTAATATTGTCATTTCCGACAACCATGAATGCAACAGGCTGAACAGAAACCCCAGCACCAGCCCCTCCAACAAATGGCAAGGTCTTTTCTGTAATTTGCTTATTATCCTGAACTTTCTTGTCATCAGTTGAATTGTTAGCTGTATAGTCACCACCACCTGATGCAAAGCCAAAGGACACTTTCGATATTGGAATAATAATAATTCCATCAGCAGTTTCAACAGCATCCCCAACTATTGTATTAACATCTACCATATCCTTAATGCTTTCCATTGTTGTCTTCATTAAAGCTTCAATAGGATGTTCGTACACCCATATCACCATCCCTAATAATAATAATTAATATACTAATTCCCATACAAATAATATATCCAATTTTAATCTTCATTATGCAATTAAGTGAGGTGGAAAACCTATTATCAATATAGTAGGGTACCAAATCTAAATGAACTTGACTTAAATTATATTTTGCAACTATAAAGTTTATAAGTAAAACTTTTACAAACCATACAAGTCCGGTGACAATGGCAGTTGAACCAGCATCCATCAAGCCTATTTCAGTTCTCCAATTAATACTATTTATTACTATTTTATTAGAAATATATGAGAAAATATTTTTATATTTTTTATACATATTTAATGACTGGTTAAGAATAGCATAAATTTCATTTACATTTAACTCCTTAATCTGCGAAACTTTGCCTGGATAAATCTTGGCTTTAACTGTAGTATTATAATAGTTCAAAATATCTACTAAATGAATTGATATTTCATATTTTAAGAAAGGTTTGTAAATATACAGTATTATTTGAATCTTATCATACTCATTTATTTTACTAATATATAATTCTATAGTTATACTTAAGAATAAAAAAATAATTAGAACTTCTATTATAATTGTCACTGGATGAAACAGAAATTTTAATATCACATGGATTCCTCCAAAAGCTTAATGTATTATTATTGTAACCAGCTTTGGGAAAAATAGACTATGATGTACTTGTTGATATATTTAAATATCACCAGTATAGAACTGGTGATAATAATTACTCAGTTAATATTTTAAATTTTTTTATATCAGGAAGATCTTTGATAGATTCAAAGCCAAAGGTTTTTAAAAATGTTAGAGTGGTCCCATATAGTATGGGTCTGCCAATCCTATCTAATCTACCCTTTATTTCAATCAAGTTACGTTCCTGAAGGGTATTAATAGCTTTATCACATCTAACCCCTCTGATATTTTCTATTTGTGGTTTTGTGACGGGTTGATTATATGCAATTATAGCCAGGGTTTCTAAAGCAGCCTGGGTTAACCCTCTTTTTCCCTCTGGAGCAAATAATTTCTCTATATATGGGTGATGTTCTGGCCTAGTTGATAGTTGATAAAAATTGTTAACTTTAATAATTTGTATACCCCTTCTTTCTTCATCAAATTCTTTGATCATCTTGCCCAGTATTTTATCTATTGTATCTGAATTAATAGACAGAATTTTACCTAGTTCATTAGAGGAAATTGGCTCAGACCATACGAATAAAATAGCCTCAATTATAGATTTAATTTCTTCATTATTCATTATAATACCACCTTATGTTACTAATCTTATTGTTATGGATTTGAAACATTTTTTTTGGTATACTCTTACCTTGTTAAGTTTCATCAGTTCTAGTAGTGCTAAAAATGTGGCAATAATATCTAACCTGCTACTTTGTGGTGTAAATATATCTACAAAGTTAGTCTTGTGCTGTTTTTTTAGGATAGATAATATGTCTTTAATTTTATCTTCCACTTTTAAGGGCTTGCTTTGTATCTCCATTGAGGGATGGACCAAGTTTTCTTTTCTTTGGTTTGATTCTTTTAGTAGCTTGTTAAAAGCGTTAAGTAAATCTTTTATATTGAGGGGGATTTGGTTTATATCCTCATCATCCCATATAAAAATCTCTTCTTGATTTTTGTGGAATACTTTATCATGTATTTCTTTTCTTTCCCTTAACACTTTGGTAACGGCCTTATACTTCTTATACTCTAATAGCCTATTTACTAAGTCTTGCCTTGGATCAAGAATATCATCCTCTTCTGATTCATCACTTAGGTTATCTTTTGGTAATAACATTTTTGATTTTATTTCTATTAATCTTGCAGCCATAACCAAAAATTCACTTGCTATATCTAAATCTAATTTTTCCATGGTATAGATATATGTAAGGTATTGGTCAGTAACCTCATTAATTGGAATATCATATATGTCAATCTTGTCCTTATCAATAAGATGAAATAATAAATCAAAGGGTCCCTCAAAGGCATCAATTTTGATGGTATACATTTTAACTCCTCCTACATCAATAAAGAACTAAATCTATAAGAGTATAAAACAACAATGTGCTAATAGGAAATATAATTTTACTAATTATACCTGAGTAGGCTGAGACTAGTAAAAGGACATATGAGTAATTTTGAAATTTATAATATGAATACTGGAAATTTGCGGGTAACAATGTCAATAGTGCTTTGGTGTCAACAAGAGAAGGGATTAGGATTGTATCCCCCCTTCTGATCTTCTATCATCTTCTTGGCATACTTTATTTCATCCTCGTAACTATAAATTTCCCCCATTATTTTGGCCCTTAGAATTTCAACAAACATTTTACTATAGATGGGCCCAGGTATTAACCCAAGTTCTAGTAGGTCCTCACCCGTCATATTGATGGCTATATCCTTTAAGTTTGATATGTAATCCCATATGTGTTTTTTTATATTTATATTACTACATTCATTATAGTAAAATATAAGTGCATCTAAATCAAAGTCATTTAAACAGGAATATAAGGCAAGCCTATTAACTTTATCCTGTTTTAAAATTTTATAAGTGTATTCTTTATTTTTTAAAATATATAATATTTTATCTGAGTTTTTATCATTTAAGGAAAAATAATTAAGAATAGGCTTCCATTGGTCAGGCAGGGTATTATCCAATAATTGCAAAATAATAATATTATTAGAATTAAATTTATGTCCCTTAAAATAGTTCATGGTTTTGTTTAGTTGTCTCAATTTTTTTACTGTCTTTTTATCGAGGGAAAAGTTTATATTTAGGTTTGCTAATATACCATAAGCCTCCATTAATATAAGGCTTTCTATATAGTTAGAGTCCTTTAAAATTAGCGAGATTTCATTATAAATACGGTCTCTTGATATTTGTAATAAAACTTTTTTTGCAATAGCCTCTTCTAAGAGTAAAGCTGTATGATTATCAATATTAAAATTAAATTTACTGGCAAATCTTATGGCCCTAAATATTCTAGATGGATCATCATAAAAGCTTGAATCATGTAGTATTTTAATTTTTTTATTCTTTAAATCATATAGGCCACCGAAATAGTCAAGCAAATCACCAAAAGAATCTGAGTTAATACTAACCGCTAAACAATTAATGGTAAAGTCTCTCCTATATAAATCGTCGTAAATAGAGCCTTTAGATGTGATTGGCATAGCCCCCGGCCTTTCATAGTACTCTCTCCTTGCCGATATAATATCTAGATTATATCCATTACTTAAGTTTATTGTAGCCGCTCTAAATTTCGGGTATGTTACAAGTTTCCCATTTAAAATATTATTTAGTTGTATTGCAAAATGAATTTTATCTTCCTCTACAAGCAAGTCAATATCATGGCTTATGTGACCGAGCATATAATCCCTGACGAACCCTCCAACTATATAGACTGGCCTATTCATAAGATTGCCCAATTCTCTAGTTTGTACTAAAATAATCCTAACTTCTTTGGGCAAATAATCTAATTTAAACATCTTATTAGTTGTCCCCTTGTTATATTAGCTTTAACTTAATTATAACATATTTATTTTATTATAAAAAGAAAGTAGTACATCACTGCACTACTATAGACTAATGTTTGAGCATTCTCTCAAACATTCTATTTAATATATTTATAACATTTGCCTTCTCTATATTGTCTCTACTTACAATATTCCTTTTATCAATTTCTTTTCCATCTAGTGTAATAACTATTTCCCCTACTTTTTCACTTTTATTTATGGGGGCCTTTATAGATTGGGGTATTATAATTTCTTTTTTTATTTTAGTTTCTTCTCCTTTTCTAACCAGAATATAAACATCCTCATTACTTGTTATATTTACACGATCCTTTTTTCCTTTTTCAACAGGTATTATCCCTAAGTCCTGATTTTTCTTTGCAATTTTAACTGTATTAAAATTTGCAAAGCCATAATCTAATAGTTTTGCTGTTTCCTTAAATCTTATGGAGGATGTTGGTGCTGCCAAAACCACTGCAATAAAGGTGTTATCTCCTCTACTAGCTGATGCAGACAAGCAATAAAGAGCCTCACTTGTAGACCCAGTCTTTATGCCCGTAGCCCCCTTATAAGTACGTATCAATCTATTTGTATTTACAAGGCTTTGAACGGTTTTTGTTTTTTTGCCAACTTCTACAGTGTCCATCCAAGTGGTTAGCCATCTATGTACTTTCTTATGCTTAAGAAGCTCACGGGACATTAACGCTATGTCATAAGCAGAGCTTAAATGATTGGGTGCAGGTAAGCCGTTTGTATTAACAAAACGGGTTTTTTTCATACCCAATTCCTTGGCCCTAGTATTCATTTTTTCTATAAACAGTTCCTCGTTGCCGGAAATATGCTCGGCAATGGCAACACATGCATCATTTGCAGACCTAATGGCAATGGCCTTCATCAATTCTTCAACAGTTTTAACCTCACCTGTCTCCACGTAAATTTGTGTACCTCCCATAGATGATGCTCTCTCACTTATAATGACCTCATCACTTAATGAAATTAGATTAGACTCTAGGGATTCCATGGCAATTAACATTGTCATAATCTTTGTTATACTTGCCGGTGGTAAAGGTTCCTGAATGTTTTTTTCATATAATACAGCACCTGTTGAAGCATCCATCAAAATAGCTGCTTTACCTTCGATATCGAAGGCTTCTGCACAAGCAGTTAATGAAAAACCATTTAAGGTAACTGACATAATAAAAATGACTATTATAATTATAAACAGACGTTTATTCACTGGTTCTCCTCCTTATTGGGTATTAAGATTAGGTTTTCCATATGGATAGTTACTTATACAATAATATAGGCCAAAAAAAAAGAGACTGTTACTATAGTCTCTCCACACCTTTTTTAGTAATTATACCGTATATTAAAGGTTTTGGTTTAGGGGGAGTATCTTTGATAAGATACGCATCAGCGAGTTTTTTAATACAGGGCCTAATCTTGTCCTCCTTATTCAAATGAATAAAGGCCAAAGTCTCACCCTTTGTTACATAATCTCCTACCTTTTTATTCAAAACTATACCCACCGATAAATCAATTTTATCCCCGATTGTGTTACGGCCTGCTCCTAAAATTAAAGAAACACTACCAATAATATTAGCTTTAATTTTATGGATATAACCACCTTTGTTTGCCTCATAGGGTACTATTGTTGAAGCCTGGGGCAATAAATCTGTATTTTCAATACAGGCAATATCTCCCCCCTGCTTTTTGATGAAGCTTTTAAATAGTTCTAATCCTTTACCAGACTCGATAGTATCTTGAATTTTATCCATGCCCTCTTGTTTTGTTTTTACTACTTTGGATAGCAGAAGCATATAAGCACCTAATGTAATAGTAAGAAGTTTTAAATCCCTGGGGCTTTTGTTTCGCAATAAATCAATGGCTTCTTTTACTTCTAAGCTGTTGCCAACAGTATAACCTAAAGGTTGATCCATATCAGTAACAATAGCTATAGTATCCTTATGCAAACTGTTTCCTATATTAACCATTTCATTTGCCAAGGAAAATGCATCATCGATATTTTTCATGAAGGCGCCATTGCCTGCCTTAACATCCAGAACTATAGCATCAGTACCTAGGGCTAGCTTTTTTGACATAATACTGCTTGCTATTAAAGGTATATTATCTACGGTTGCGGTTACATCCCTAAGCGAATATAGTTTTTTGTCGGCTGGAGCTAAATTAGCAGTTTGTCCAGCTAGAGCTAGATTGATTTCATTTATATTATTTATAAAGGTCTTGTTCGTAATACTAGTAGAGAAGCCAGGTATTGATTCTAACTTATCTATTGTTCCACCTGTATGACCTAGACCACGGCCAGATAGTTTGGCTACTGGTACGCCACAGGCAGCTACTAGGGGTGCTAAGGCTATAGTAGTTTTATCACCGACACCTCCAGTGCTATGCTTATCCACTTTAATACCTTTTATTTCTGACAGGTTTACACTATCCCCTGAATCTACCATTGATTGAGTTAGATTTATAGTTTCTTGATGGTTCATACCTTTGAAATATATGGCCATTAATAGTGCTGATGCCTGATAATCCGGAATATTACCTTGGGTATAGCCCTGTACAAAATAGTCTATTTCATCCTTATTTAGGGGACTCCCATTCCTCTTTTTAAGTATTATGTCATACATTCTCATTAAAGCTCCACCTCTTCAATAATAGATTTAACCAATCTTATGAATTTAGGTTTTGTCTTATTTGCAACATTTATAACTTCTTCGTGGCTTATAGAAACCAGTTGGTCAGGAATTGCCATATCGGTAACACATGAAATTCCCAATACTTTTAATCCACCATGTCGTGCAACTATAACTTCAGGAACAGTGGACATACCTATAGTATCCGCCCCTAATTTAATACACATTTTTAATTCTGCCTTGGACATATAATTTGGGCCACTTATACCTAAGTAGACTCCCTCGTGTAATTTTATGGACAGGTTTTTACCAACTTGTTTTGCTAATTCTATATAATTTCTATCATAGGCGTTAGACATGTCAGGAAATCGTGGTCCAAGTTCCTCATAATTAGTTCCTAATAATGGGTTATCCCCAGTAAGATTAATATGATCCTTTATTATCATTAATGCTCCGGGGTATAATTGTGAATTAAGACCACCGCAGGCATTGGTAATGATCAGCAAATCAACACCTATTGCTTGCATAACACGGACCGGGAAGGTTACCTCTTGCATACTATATCCTTCATAATAGTGGGGTCTTCCCTGCATGGCTACAACTTCTTTGTTAGCCAGAGCACCTATAATTAGTTGGCCAACATGGCCTTCAACAGTTGATATTGGGAAGTTTGGAATATCTTTATAGTCAATGGATACTGGGTCTTTAATTTCGTTGGCCAAGCTTCCTAGACCTGACCCCAAGATTAATCCAATCTTAGGAGCATTTTTAATCCTACTTAGTATAAATTTTTTGCTTTCCTCAATTTGCTGCAATAGATTTTTCATATTATTCACCCCTTAAATATTATTTAGAATTTGTTTTATATAATTTATAAAGTTTTGTTCAGTTTTGCTGGCGGTATCTATAACCTCCGCATGGTTAAGAGGCTTGTCTAAAATTCCTGCTGCCATATTTGTTATGCATGAGATACCTAGTACCTTCACATTACCGTGAACAGCTACTATAACTTCTGGGACAGTAGACATTCCCACGGCATCTCCACCAATTGTTTTTATCATGGATACTTCAGCGGGTGTTTCATATGTAGGGCCAGTTAAATAGGTATAAATGCCATTATGCACATTTAAATTTAATTGTTTGGCAGAGGATCTTGCTATTTGAATTAAATCCTGGCAATAGGCACTGGACATATCAGGAAATCTAGTTCCCAATACATCCTTGTTTTTTCCAATTAAAGGGTTGTCAAAGGAGAAATTTATATGGTCAGTTATTATCATTAAATCGCCAGGTGAATATTTCTTATTAACTCCACCTGCTGCGTTGGTAACAATCAAGGTGTTTATTCCCAATTCAATCATTACCCTTAATGGTAAGGTGATGGTTTCCATTGAGTATCCTTCGTAATAATGGAATCTACCCTTCATAGCAACTATCGATTTACCCTGCAAATTACCTATAATTAATTGGCCTGAATGACCTTTTACTGTAGAATGAGGAAAATGGGGTATTTTACTATAAGGGATTACTTGAGGATTTTCCACTTGATCTGCCAATGCGCCTAATCCTGACCCCAGTATCAAGCCTATCTCTGGTTTATTGATTTGATAAGATTGAATATAGTTGGCTGATTTCTGTATTTTCTTTACATATGTATCCTTCATGTGGGGACCTCCTTATTTTAGAATCTTATTTTTGAAACTTGTGCCATGATTAGTGCTAGGAATACCAAGAATATCGGATATTGTGGCGGCAATATCTGCAAAAGTCTCCCTGGTGCCAAGATTTATATTATTGATTACAAATTTTCCATATACTAGAATTGGGATGTATTCCCTTGTATGATCAGTCCCCTTAAAGGTGGGATCATTTCCGTGATCTGCGCTTATAATCATTATGTCATTGTCTTTTAGATTTTTAAATATTTCTGGTAGTCTAGCATCCATCTCCTCTAGGGCTGTTTTGTATCCAATGGGATTTCTTCTATGGCCATATTTGGAATCAAAATCTACAAGATTTGTAAATATAATACCTTGGCTTTTTCGCTTCAAAAATTCAATTGTTCTATCGATACCTTCCATATTGTCACTAGTATGAACTGAGTTAGTAATACCTTGTCCATTGAATATATCTTTAATTTTACCAATACCTATAACATCTAAGCCACTATCTTTAGCTATATCGAGAAGGGTTTTTTCTGGGGGGTTAAGGGAAAAATCACGTCTATTGGAAGTTCTGGTAAACTGACCAATCTCCCCTATAAAGGGTCTAGCTATTACTCTAGCTACGGCATGCTCATTAGTCATAATTTTACGTGCTACTTTACATATATGATAAAGTTCTTTTAACGGTATTATATTTTCATGGGCCGCTATTTGAAAAACACTATCGGCAGATGTATATACTATAGGGTTGCCTGTAAGCAAGTGTTCTTCACCTAATTCTTCTATAATTACTGTGCCCGATGCAGGTTTATTGCCTAGAACCTTTCGGCCAATTAGTTTTTCGAATTTCCTTATTATATCTGTAGGAAAGCCATTGGGGTAAGTCTTAAATGGTTTGGCAATGTGAAGACCAGCTATTTCCCAATGCCCTGTTGTAGTGTCCTTCCCCAAAGATGCTTGCAGAGATTTGCCATAGGCACCTATAGGCTTTTCAATTTTCCTGACACCTTCTATATTATCTATATTTCCTATACCTAGTTTTTGTAGGTTAGGTAAAGAGATAGGGCCTTCATTTTTCACAATATTACCCAAGGTGTTAGCCCCTTCGTCACCAAAATCAATTGCATCAGGCAAAGCCCCAATACCAAAACTATCTATTATTAATATTAATACTCTATTAATCATGAATGACATCTCCCTTTTGACTATATATTTAATAAATTATAATAATTAAATAGGCCCTAAATCAGGCCCTAGGATGAGTTTTGTCATATACGTCTTTAATCTTATTTCTAGTAATATTGGCATATATTTGGGTGGTAGAAATGTCCGAATGACCAAGAAGCTCTTGAACCGATTTAAGGTCCGCTCCATTTTGAACCATATGAGTTGCAAATGAATGCCTTAAAGTTTGTGGGGTTATGGTTTTGTCTATATTTGATTTATTAGTATAAGTTTTAATAATTTTCCAAAAGCCCTGTCTAGTGAGTTGTCCACCCTGCATATTTAAAAAAAGGTATTTAGTGTTTTTATTCTTGACCAAATACTTTCTTGTATTGGCTATATATTCTTCCAAGGCTTGTAATGCCATTGTTCCCATAGGAATGATTCTTTCCTTTGATAAGCTAGTGCATTTGATATAGCCTAATTTTAGGTTGATATCTCCAAGTTTAAGCGAGATTAACTCAGTTACCCTTATACCAGTTGCGTATAGTAGCTCAAGCATAGCCTTATCCCTTACCCCTTTTTTGGTGGAGCTTTTGGGCAAATTCAAGAGTCTATCAACTTCATCAAGTGTTAGAATGCTGGGTGTTTTTTTTGAAGGTTTTGGAGTTTGTAGATTAAGAGTAGGGTCTATCGAAACAAGCCCCCTATGTAACAAGTATTGGTAAAGTCCCCTAATGGAAGCTATATTTCTTGAAATAGTTGATACTGCTCTACCCTTGTTTTGCAAATTTACCAAATAGGTAATAACTGTTGTTTTATTTGTATAGTTTAAGTCATTGATTTGCCTTTCCTCTAAATAGATAAAGTACTGCTTTAAATCTCTGGAATATGATTCCAAAGTATTATTGGATAGTTGCCGTTCATTAGTCAAATAGGTTATATAGCTTTCTAAGAGTTGCTTCATCATTTATTCTCCCTTTAATATCACTACAAAAACAATTCAACAAATTTCAAATAATTCCTGCAAAGATTTTAAAATACTTATATTCCTGGCTTAATTGACCTTACACTGAAAGGATTCTAATAAATATGGGTGCTATATAACTTTCTATTATTGATCCTATAAATATAAATAGCATTATTATTATAAATAAATAACTATATAAAAAATATCCTTTGGAATAACTTGTTTCTTTGGGGTTGCGAATTTTATTTTTTATAAAAGAACTTGAAAAGGTCAATGTTGTAACAGCACTAAAAATAAAGGATGGTATTAAAATTATGTTTTGTGGTAATATACCAAATAAAAATATTAATCCTCCCAAGAAATTAAACTTTTCTATTAATATACTGGTTGTAAAGCCTATTAAAAATCCTTTAAATGCAACTACTATTAATGCTATAGGTGCTGTTATTATAAGAGTTCCTACAAGCCAATTTAGAATTATTAATTGAATATTATTGATTAGGGTTTGTTTTAATATATCCAAATTATTCAATTCATTATTATGAATAACCTGGAAAAAATCTTTTAAGTAAAAAAACAACTGTTCTTTTTGATGTTTATCTATAATTTTAGTGGTAAAAGCACCAACTGAACTACCTATTAAAAAACATAAGAGAACCATAGAATATACAATTAAATTTTCCTTTATATGTCTTCTAACAGCTTTTACAAATTCATTGTACATATCTAGAACCTCCCCAGCTTAAGAGCATTGATATAAAATCAATATGCATAATATGGGGATTTTATTACTTTGTATTTTTACATATTTAAATGTCTATCATAGGCTAATATAGATAATATAGTTTTACTATCCTTAATTTTGCCCTTGATAATTTTATGTATTGCATCTTTAATATCCAGGTAAATTATTTTTATATTTTCATCTTCATCAGGTTGTGGTGTCCCTTTCTGTGGATTCATTGCTAAATAAATATGCATAATTTCATTTGAAAAACCAGGTGTAGTATAAAATTCTAAAATCTTCTTAATATTAGTTGCAGTAAAACCGGTTTCTTCTTTAAGTTCCCTTAAAGCGCATTCCTTAGGACTTTCATTTGCTTCCACCCTACCAGCGGGTATTTCAATTATGGCCTCCTCAACAGGCTTTCTAAATTGTTTTACTAAAATAATTTTTTGTTCTCCTGTGATAGCCAGTATTCCAACCGCACCCCCATGTTCAACTATTTCTCGTTTTGAATATTTTTGATTGGGTAGTTCCACAGTGTCTACACGTAAATTTATTATCTTTCCCTCGTAAATTCGTTCTGATTTTAGAGTTTTTTCCTCGATAGGCATTGAACCATGGCCTCCTCCTTAAAACATTTAAATTTATAATTAAAACCTGTCCGATGGATTTTATATGGATTTACTTGCTAATTATATAAATAATATAATATGAGGTAGATATGAAAACTAATTATTAATATTTATCCTCCCATATCCATATAATCCTGCAGCTCCACACGTTATAAAAAAGTCAGGATCATCAAAAAATCCCCGCCCCATTGTGTTAAAATTTAAATTATGCTTTTTTATAACCTTGTATAAGATATTGCCGCTTACTTCAATAATATTATGTTTATTATTAATTTTCAAGTTTTTTAGTTGTTCATAGATGTATTTTGCCCTGTTTTTATCTAACGTGGGAAGGATCAGGTCGCATCTTGTTTTCATTACTTTTCCAAAAACGGTTAAACTATGATGACTAATTCCCTTGTGTCTTTCTCTGGAATCAGCGAAACTTAATCTGGGTATTCCGATGGGTATTCCACCCAAATCATTAATTATATCTAATATATAACCCTGTTCTATGCCCGTAAATCCATATGGTGTGCTAGTTCCAACTATACCAGGGCCCATTGTAACTATAGCGATATCACAGTGGGCAATATGTTTTGCCGCAATTATACCATTGTAAATAGTAACTGTTTCTATATCACCACCAAAAGCGTGTCCCACCGTTATTGTTGTATCAAGTAACCCTTTAGCTTTTAGTTCATAGACACTATCACTAAAATATATTGGTAATGAAGCCGCATCGGTCATAATATAGGCAATTTTTATATTCTCATCTATATACTTTATAGTTGCAACTGTTGGGGCTAGCATACTATGAAGTGTGCCCACTATAACCGGAAAACGATTTAAAGTGTTAAAATCGGCAAATATATTATGATAAGGACTACCTTCTTCCTCTGCTGCTAAAACTCTTAATTGTAGAGGGTGATATCTACATTTAATAATATGTCCTTCTCTTTTAGAGCCTTTATATAGATAGCTAAAATTATATATAATAAAATGATATCCCCCGGTCCCCAAGTTTAAATCAACAGCTGTAGTGTTTAATAAAACTATATCATTAATTTTTATATTACCTGTTATGTAATTATAATTAATTGCTGGGTTTATTTTCCCATCTAACTCAATAAGGACCTTAGTTCGTTCCTTGGTATTTTCTAATATTTTGATAACTTTCCCTGTATCCATATTAATCATTGGTATTTCTCCTTAATATTTTAATATCTACCAATTTGATCGATATAATTTAAAATAGAATTGTTTTCTATAATTTTTGAAAGAGAATATTTCTCCGCGAGCAAATGGACAAGTATTAGAATTAATAAGAGTATACATTTTATACCGATAGAAAAACTTATGGCAGCACCTATACCAAGACTTACACCTAATGAGTTTGACCCAGCATCCCCTAACATGCCCTTTTGTTGTAAATCGTAAGGAATACAGGAAATGCAAAACCCTATTATACAAAAAAAAATAATTTGATCTATTTCATTTATACCCGTTTTGATATATATAGCAGATAGGGCTAGAAATCCTTTAATTGCCCTGCCAGGCCTTAAGTCCATAAGATTTAAAAAATTGGTACACAATGCGATAAGGGGGACATTTACAATAAAATGTTTTATGGAATTAGAAAATATCATACTTATTATACACGATAATAGTCCGCCGATAAATGCTTTCAGAAAACCAGTGGTTATTTTACCATTCCAAAAACTCTTTAAATGCCCTTTGAGACCGGAAATATTTTTGTTACCTAAAAAGTCATCTATAGCACCAACCAGTGTCATGACAGTTATAGCTAAAATGAAAACAACAAATGTGAAATGACTGTATTGATTCAATATTAAAAAAAGTATAAAGTTAACTAGCATAACAGGAACCAGAGCTATGCCAATAGCACTTGGTATCTGTTTGTTAGCATAATTTGTCTGGACTGCTCCTGCTTTAAGCAGCATTTGTATAATGTAGGGCATTATAAAATATGTTATTAACCCACTAAATATTAAATACAGGATATTCATCTAAACTTCCCCCTACTAATAAAACAATAATTTAAATATATGGTAAAATTGTTTGCCTCTATGTAAAAAACCTTTTAGGTCTCTGCCAGTTATATTGTGGTACATATTTACATCCACCTCCCTTACCTTATAATTATTGTTGATAATGTCAATTATCATACCTAGTTCTACTTCAAACCCTTGATAATCAAGGTTAATGTTTTGTAACACTTCTTTTTTAAATCCCCTTTGGCCAGATAGGGCACAGGATAATTTAACTCCAGTTTTATAATATACACCATACCTAGCGAGGGTTTTAACTAGACCAAAGCCTCCTTTCTTTGTGCTAGCTGGAAACTTAGCAACCGTTACATCAGCCTCATTTTCTACTATGGGATTGATCAGCCTGTATACCTCATTAGCACTTTCCTGAATGTCAGCATCCAGATATACGATTATGTCTGATTCATCTATTATACTTTCGGTACCTATCTTTAATGCATAGCCCTTGCCCATATTTTTTTTATTTTTAATTAGACTTATATTGTTAAACTTTGCAACTTTCTCTACTGTAGTATCAGTGGAGCCATCATCAATAACTATAATGTTTAATGCTGGCTTAACTCTCTGGAGGGTTTTCAGAGTGCTAGCTATTCTCATTTCTTCGTTAAAAGCCGGTACAATTACTGATATAGTTTTATTCAATTATATCTACTTCCTTTGGCATATTTAGGGGGATTAGTTCTTCAGAAAAGGCACCCTCACCAAAATAACCGTCAATACCATTAGCTACCAAAACTAAGGATATACGGCCTAATAAGGTATTGACATTATCAATTGTTGAAATGCCAAGTTTCTTATATAAAGGAATTGATGAATAGGGTGTTTCTAAACGCTCTACCCCTATAATACGCATGTTATTTGACGTAATTGTTTTAACAATATTTGTTTCCATAAGTAGGCTCATTTGATTTTTTACATGATAGCTTCCCCCAGCTATAATAATTTTGTCAGTAGGTGCAACATAGTCCTCCTTATATAGTATTTTAACAAACTCGTATTCTATCAGGATATTTAATAGGTTAGATTCGACACTATGTGCTACTAGATTAAAAATATCCTCACTTAAAATTTGAGCAAAGTTTTGCCTTTTAAGGTTAATATTTAATTTGCTTTCTATCCTATCTAAATCATCTTGTTCTATATTATTTATTTTATCAGTAAATAGTATGTGAGCCGGTATGATAGCACCAGCATCTTTTAATGTTTGAATAATATGATCATAATAAAAATGCTCAGTTGTTTGAATTATAGCTATGTTTTGATTTATTAATTGATTATTGATTATTGTATAATAGGCTTTTTCCATAAATTCTTCCGTATATTTCTTTTCTATTTTCATAGCTTCAATTGCATCTTTCAAATTACTATTTTCAAATTGCAGTTCATCAAATCTGCTTTCAAGATTTTCCGCTAGTTGTCGTTGTTGTTCCAGGAGCAGTTCTTGGCCATTCATATTAAAACCTATTAATACCCCTATTGCTATAGATATAAATATAGCGGTTAGGGTAATTATATAATATCTTATATCAAGAATCATTAATCCACCTCTTTAAAGACTTGAGATCATTTTAAATCTAATAAATAATAGTCTTAGCAAATTAATCAAAGATTGGGAGGTAAGTAATATTATTAATATAGGAATTAACCCAGCTATAAAGATATACAAAAAATAATGTGATTTGAAATTATTCTTATAGAGTTTGCTTACACCTTTAGCATCTAAAAGTTTGTATCCAACTTTTAACCTTACTAGGAAAGTACTTGACATACCTTTACGGCCTTTTTCTAAAAAATCAATCATGTTGGTATGGGTACCAACTGCTACGATTAAATCGGCCCCTTTGTCATAGGCCAGTAGCATGGCTATATCCTCACTAGTACCCGGAGCTGCGAAGACGGAAGCAGTTAAGTCCAATGCCTCAATTCTCTTTAATCCTGGTGCATCACCATTAAGATAACCATGAACTATAATTTCATTGCATAACATTAGACAATTATCACTAACACTATCCATATCTCCTATAATTATGTCAGGAACAAGGCCAAATTCTAATAATGCATCGCCACCACCATCAACTCCTATAAGTACTGGATTTATATCCTTAATATAAGTTAATATTGCGCTCAGGTCTTCCCGATAATTATTACCCCTAACTACTACAAGAACTTGCTTATTTCTAATAGGAGTTTTTATATTTGGTATTTGCAAATCGCCTAGAATAATTTCCTTTTCTTTATGGGCATATTTCAATGTATTATCAATAAACTTCTCCAATTCTAGCTCAATATTTTGTTCGGCAATTTTCATTTTTTTGCAGATGTCATTTCCAGTCAATTCCTTAACTGTTCCTATTACTTTATTATTTAAAAAAATATTATTTTTATCTAGAGTTATAATGTCATTATCTATTACAGTGTCCAAAAGATTTCCATCTTTCAAATCAAAGATTCTTATCTTTGATTTGTGCAGTATGCTAGGGCCCAAATTTGGATACCTGCCACTAATAGAACTTTTACAATTAATTACTGCAGACACTTTTTTATCGATTAACGAATTAGCAGCTATTTCATCTATATCTTTATGGAATATTATGGCTATATCGCCCCGTTCTATTTTATTTACCAATCTTTTTGTTATTTTGTCTATCTTAACTGGGGCTTTAATTACCAAGCCTGTTACCTCCTTTATATATAACTTAGATTAGTATTTGCAATAAGTAATATAAAAATGCTTAAGTAATTTACTATATTTATATTTGATTAATAGGGTAAATTTAGTTATTATAATTCTTATAAAGGATCCTAAATATTGGGAGGTAGATATGTAATGGATGGCAGCCAATACTCTAAAGCGCTGAATGTTGCGATTAGGTATTTGTCCTATAGGTCTAGGACAGAGTATGAGATGAAAAAATATTTAAAAGGAAAAAGCTTCGATTTAGACATAATCACTAGAGTTATAGACAGGTTAAAAGAAATTGGTTATATTAATGACAAGGAGTTTATTAGCAATTATATAAATTATACTCTTGCACAAGGAAAAAAAGGAATTAAATTGCTTGAATTAGAACTTACTAAAAAAGGTATAAGTCCTGATAAGATCAAGAAATATATCCATCTTTTTGAGAAGGAAGATGAGATAAACTTCGCAATTAAGCTTGCAAATGATTATTTTATAAAGAAAAAGGAGGAACCCCTACAAAAGATAAAATTTAATTTATACAATAATTTAAAAAGAAAAGGTTTTACTGAGGATTCCATAAAGGCTGCTATGAGACATTTAGATCAGGATAAAAAAATTAGGGATATTATAAAGCTTCAACGAGATACGCATATTAAATCTGCAACAAAACTTGCAAAAAATTACTATAAAAAGCAATTAAAGAAAGAAACAAATGACTATATACTAAAAAACAAGGTTAAAGCATATCTTTCGCGTAGGGGTTATGATTATAGTATTGTAACTGATGTACTTAATAATTTAACTGATTAAAAAGACAATGAAAAGGAATATATGTTTATCTATTATGATAACATCACAATAGATATTAAATTTTTACTATTATCTCATCTTGCCATAAAATGCTAGTATATCAGATTACTAGTATTAATGGAGTAAAAAAGAGATAGAATTAAATCTATCTCTTAAATTTACTTGCTTTTATAGTTTTATATTTAGTTTGGAGAGTGCTAATTTAGCTGACTCCATTTTTTGATTTATAAAATCATATTTATTAGCTATTTGATGGTTTTGGATCATAAATATAGATGCGGACAACATTCAAGTTATTAAGAATACAGCTTAGCCAACTCTTTTTTCTAATCTTAATTTATCAGCCACCATGGCAATAAATTCTGAATTAGTGGGCTTACCTTTCTCATTATGAACAGTATAACCGAATAAACTATTAATTGTTTCCACCTTTCCTCTACTCCATGCAACTTCAATTGCATGTCTTATCGCCCTTTCCACCCTACTAGGTGTGGTATTAAATGTTTTTGCTATGGATGGATATAGTTCCTTAGTGACTGCACTTAATAATTCAACATTATGTACTACCATGGTAATTGCTTCCCTAAGGTATAAATATCCTTTAATATGAGCAGGCACCCCTATCTCATGAATAATATTTGTTATTTCAGCCTCTAAGCTCGTATTATTAGTTATCAAAGTGCCTGTTAACCCTCCCCCTAGTTTATTTCTATTTCCTTGGATAACCTCACCAAGCACTATTTCTTTTATCCTACTAGTAAACACATCTAGATCGAAAGGTTTAATAACATAGTAATCTGCACCCAGACTTAGTGCCCTTTGAGTTATCTTATCTTGCCCCACCGCTGATAATATTATTATTTTAGGTATTTTCTGTAGGTTAATCCTGTTTAATCTTTCTAAAACTCCTAGACCGTCTAAATGTGGCATAATGATATCTAAGACTACTAAATCTGGAGTTTTTTCTTTGATTAACTCTATAGCATTTAATCCATCTTGGGCAACTCCTACAATATTAATATCCTTTTGCTTTTCCAGATATTCCTTAAGTATGTCACAGAATTCCTCATTATCATCCACTATTATGACGGAAATTGATTTATCTTTTTTCACCATAAGCCCCCCTGAATTTCTAATTTTTACTTTGTCAGCTCTTTATTAACTTTACTTTTCAAATTAAAGTATTCGACAAATGGAATTTTATACCTCCTGGTTTTTGAAAAAAACTTCGAAAATATACAAAAATTCGTTCTCCTAAATTCCTTATTATTCTACAGCGCTTTCAAAATATTTGTCAAATAGTCCCGATTCTTCTAACATCCACTCGATAAAAATTCCATAACCTCTAGTTGGATCGTTAATCAGGACATGGGTTACCGTTCCTATAATTTTATTGTTTTGGATAATAGGACTTCCACTCATTCCTTGTATAATTCCACCGGTTTTGTTTAATAATGCATGATCAGTAATTTTTATTATCATACTTTTCCCATTTATTTTCATTTGTGAGTTGATTTTAATTACTTCTACCTCATATCTTTCAATTTTGTTTGACTCTAATGTTGTTAGTATATGGGCCGGACCTTCCCTAATCTCATGTTGGTAGGCTATTGATAGGGGTACTTTATATATATCATTGCTTAATTCTGATAATAATTCACCATATACTCCATAATTTGTATTTTTTTCTAATATACCAAGTGGGTTAGTTGTATCATAGAAAACACCCCTTATCTCACCAGGTTTTCCACGTTTGCCCTCTTCTATCGAAATTACACGAGATTTAATAATTTCACCATCTTTTATTGATAATATCTTTCCTGTGTCTACATCAGTTATTCCATGACCCAAAGCACCGAAAGTTTTTGTCCTAGGCTCAAAAAATGACATTGTACCAACACCTGCAGTCTTATCTCTAATCCATAATCCAAGCCTATATTCATCATCTTCTAAAGATTTTATGGGACTTGTCTTAACCTTAAACAGCTTACCATTCCTTTCTAAGATTAAGGTTAATTCTTTACCCTTGCTACCCTTAATTATTGTCTTTACATGATCTGCATTAATAATATATTCATTATCAATGGAAATAAGGCTGTCTCCAATTTCTACACCATCTTTTTCTGCTAAATTATGAGTCTTTCCATTAGTATTTTTTATATCAGCTATTCCTACAACCAAAACCCCTTCAGTATTTAGTTTTACTCCTATAGAATGACCACCTGGTATTAATTTTAATTGTGGCACTACGTTAACTTTTATATTCCTGTATGGTAATAATCCTAAAACTTTTTGCTTGAATACCGCCGTTCCTTTATCAATAGTTTTTAATTGTATATCTTTATTCAAAAATAACATTTTATTATGGTTCCAATTATGATGCAGCTCTATAATCTTGCCATTTTCTCCACTTGCCCAAGATAAAAATATTGGAAATTTTTGTGTTAAAATAAAGCTATCCCCTTTAGATATATGAAATTCTTTCATTGTACCGCCTGTAATATCTATAAACAAAACATACAGACTAAAAAGGAAGATTACGCACAAAACAGCACTTAAATATTTTTTGGATTTGTTTTTTGAAATCAAAAAATCACTCCCTACAAGCCAAATGGTTATTATTAATTTGGCTTTTTTCACGAGTGATTATGATACATAAAATTTAATAATATTGTTAAATTTATTCATTTTTGAATCTTAATCTCCAAATTATTACATAATCGTTAATTGTATTAATTTCTTTTTCGTGCATTTTCAATAAGTTCTTCCGCATGTTGCAAAGTAATTTTTGTTATGTCTCCACCTAATAACCTACCAAGTTCATATACTCTATTATATTTGTCCAATTTTTGTACAATAGTCTGAGTTGTATCTTCTATAATTTTCTTATCTATTAAAAAATGGGTGTCAGCAACCGCTGCAATTTGTGGCAAATGTGTAATGCAGATTACCTGATGATTTATAGAAATATGATACAATTTTTCAGCAACAACCTGTGCAGTAATGCCGCTTATGCCTGTATCAATTTCGTCAAAAATTAATACAGGTATATTGTCTATATCTGCTAGGATGGTCTTTAAGGCTAGCATGATTCGAGATACTTCTCCGCCTGAAACTATTTTAGATAGGGGCTTTAAAGGTTCTCCTTTATTAGTAGATATCATAAATTCAACCCTATCGCTGCCTCTAGCTGTAAACTTCAAATTCCCAGATTCATCCTTCAACTGGCTTATTTCAATTGAAAATGAAATTCTCCCCATGTTTAATTTTGCTAGTGTATTTACCAATTTTTCCTCAAAGGATTTAGCAGTTTTAACTCTTAACTTATTAATTTTTTTGGATAAACCAGTTAAATACTTTTCAATCTCATTTATTTTGTTTTTAATCTCTAAAATTCGTTTTTCACTATTAATATAACTATCTAGTTCAAATTCTATAATCTCCTTGTATTTAAAAATTTCATCGATTGATTTGCCATACTTTCTCTTAAGGTTATGTATAATATCCAGTTTTTCTTGAGTTTCTTGTAATAATGCGGGATTAAAATCTATTTCTTCCCCATAGTTACGTATATCAATTATCACATCTCCTAATTTATCTTGAATTTCCAATAAGGTTAAGTAGAAATAGTTTAGTTTATCATCAATATTACATATTTCATGTATGCTGCCGACAGCTTCAGATATTTGCCCCAGTGCACTTGGACCATTGTTACCTTGGTATATATTTTGATATATATTTGCTAAAATGCTATGTATTTTTTCACTATTAGTTAATATTGCACTTAATTGATTTATTTTTTCTTCCTCTTCCAAAATTGGCTGGGCTGCATCTATCTCCTCTAATTGGAATTTTAGAAGATCAATTTTTCTTACTCGCTCCATCTCATCATAATCAAAATTGTTTAATTCCTTAATTAATTCTATATATTTATTATACTCCTTGGAGTATTTCCTTAGCAAAGTATCCATTGGCCTACCAGCGTACAAATCCAAAATATTTATATGAAAACCTGTATTAAATAGCGATTGATGTTGATGTTGACCATGAATATCTATTAAATGTTCAGTGATTGATCTTAAAATAGATTGATTCACTATTACACCATTTATACGGCTAATGCTCCTGCCCGTAGCATAAATTTCACGGGTTACCGTTAAGATTTTATCATCATCAAGGCCAACCTGATGCTCCCCTAGTATATGTTTTAAATCTAACATATTACTGATATCAAAGGTTGCCTGAATTACCGCTTTCCTTGAACCGGATCTTACATAGTTTCTATCAGCTCTTTCTCCTATAGCCATATTGACAGCATCTATAATTATTGATTTTCCAACCCCTGTTTCTCCAGTTAAAATGTTTAGACCCTTATTAAATTGTAAATTCAGCTGATCTATTAGAATAAAGTCTTTAATCTCTAACTCTAGTAGCATTGGGTCACCCCCTTTTAACCTATATTACATTAGATTTTTGAACTTTTCTATTATTTCCCCAATCTTTTCCGGATACCTAATCAATACAAAAACTGTATCATCTCCTGCAACCGTTCCCACGATATCCTCATAATTTGCTGCATCAATAGCTGAGGCAGCAGTTTGTGCGGCAGCCGGAATAGTTTTTAAAACTAGTATGTTTCCCGCATAGTCGTAGGAAACAATAGAGTCCTTAAAGATTCTAACTAATCTATCGGACAAGAAAGTGTCTTGATTATTTAGGGTTGCATATTTGTATTTCCCAGTTTGGGACAATACTTTAATTAAACGCAACTCTTTTATATCCCTGGATATGGTAGCTTGTGTTACATTTAAGCCTACTTTTTTTAATTCCTCTGACAATTCTTCCTGAGTTTCAATTTCCTTATTTTCTATGATTTCTAATATTCGGGCATGTCTTGTATATTTCATAGAAACCCTCCCTACCCAAAATGTCTGGGTATTTATTATATTTTATTTCCCTATAAATAACTATATATTAATAATTCTCCACAGTATAACAATTTCCTTCAAATATTTAACTTTATTCAATAACTTATATAAATATTCTATCTGAAATTTTTGTGAGAATCTTTAAGGACATGATTAATCAAGGTTTCATCTAGTAAATTTTTATCTTCGTTATTCTTTGATATATATAATAAATATTCTATATTTCCCTTTGGTCCTTGAACAGGTGAATAAGTAAAATCTAATATATATAACCCTAAATCCTGTATAAAGTCTACTATATCCCATACAACTTTTTTGTGAAGACTTAGTTCCCGAACCACTCCCCCCTTACCAACCTTTCCCTTCCCCACCTCAAACTGTGGTTTTATTAGGGCAACTATTCCCCCCGAATCCTCAAGAAGGTTTTTTACTACTGGTATTACAAGTTTCAAAGAGATAAATGATACGTCGATGGCGGCAAAGTCTGCTAACTCATCCAAATCATCTTTTTCAACATACCTTATGTTTTTTCTTTCCATAACAATAACCCTATTATTTTGTCTTAATTTCCAATCTAGTTGCCCATACCCCACATCAATAGCATATATTTTTTTAGCTTTATTTTGCAACATGCAATCCGTAAAACCCCCTGTTGATGCTCCTATATCTATGCAAATTTTATCTTTTAAATTAATTTTAAAATCTTTAATTGCCTTTTCAAGTTTTAACCCTCCCCTACTTACATAGGGTAGGGGGTTTCCCTTAACCATAATTTTTGAATTAATATCTATTTTTGTACCCGCCTTATCAATTCTCTGATTATCAACATAAACTAGACCCGCCATAATAGTAGTACGTGCCTTCTCCCTACTATCAATAAGTCCTCTGCTTACTAGTAATACATCCAATCTTTCATTTCCCATTTTTTACTCCCCTGTCATCTTGTAGCCGCAATATTCTTAGGATAAATTTTACCTAAGTCATCAACTATTTTTTTGTATAATTTTTCTATATTCAGACCATACAAATCATATAAAAGTTCAACCTTCCCATGCTCAATAAATTTATCCGGCAATGCTATTACCTCTACCTTGCTGCTAATATTATATTCATTTAGTATGGCCTGTAGGTGAATTCCAAAGCCACCTAATTTAACATTATCCTCTAATACATATATCCATTTATTTCTACTAGCATATTCTACTATCAAATTTTTATCAAGTGGTTTAACAAACCTTGGGTTAATAACTGTGGTTTTAATTGTCTTATTTTTATATAGTTTTCTAGCCACTTGTAGAGCTATTGAATTCATATGACCCACAGGTATAATCAAAGCATCCTCTCCTTTTTCATAGAGAATTTCCCCTTGGCCTAATTTAATTTCCTTATTTGAAGGTAACTCAATTTGTTCTGCTTCGCCTCTTGGATATCTGATGGATATAGGGAATTTTGCCCCAAGTGAATATTTGATCATTTCCTCCAATTCCAGACCATCTTTGGGAGCCATAACCGTTAAATTTGGTATAGATAGTAAATAAGATATATCAAAAACACCATGATGGGTCTCACCATCAGCCCCTACTAGTCCAGCCCGATCTACTAAAAAAGTTACAGGTAGGTTTTGTAGACAAACATCATGAATTATTTGATCATATCCCCTTTGTAAAAAGGTAGAATAAATTGCTACAAAAGGTTTATATCCCTCTGCTGCCATTCCTGCAGCAAGAGTTATGGCATGTTGTTCTGCTATACCAACATCGAAAAATCTATTAGTAAATTTTTTAGAAAATTCTTTTAACCCTGTTCCTCCTGGCATGGCTGCAGTTATGGCCACAACTCTTTTATCTTTTTTAGCACAGTTAATAAGTGTATCACCGGCTATTTGTGAATATGATTTTTTCTTATTCTTTGATTGAGCTGCCCCAGTAACTATATCAAAAGCCCCGACCCCATGAAATTTGTCTGGCTGTTTTTCAGCTATTGCATATCCTTTTCCTTTTTTAGTAATAACATGAACTAATACAGGCCCTTTCATATTTTTATAAGCACTAAATACTTTACACAACTCACCATAGTTGTGCCCATCAATTGGTCCTATATAATTAAAACCTAATTCTTCAAATAATACACCAGGCACGAACAAATATTTAATGCGTTCTTTGGCCTTTTCTGCAGTTTTAATTACTGTTTTGCCAAATCCAGGAATATGATTAATAAGACTTTCGAAATCGTCTTTAACTTTAGAATATATAGCATTAGTTCTTATTTTGTTTAAATAATTAGATAAACCACCCACATTTTGTGAAATTGACATCTCATTATCATTTAAGACTACAAGCATATTTTTTTTGCCTTGTCCAGCATGATTAAGGGCCTCAAAAGCTAATCCTCCTGTTAATGCCCCATCCCCTATCACAGAAACAACAGAATGGTCTTTCTTGTCTAAATCCCTTGCTATAGCCATGCCCAAGGCAGCAGATATTGAGGTGCTACTGTGCCCAGTGTTAAAATGATCATGTGGGCTTTCTGATCTTTTAGGAAAACCACTCAGACCTTTATATTGTCTTAAAGTATGGAATTTTTCCTTTCTACCTGTAATTAATTTATGAACATAACATTGGTGACCAACATCCCAAACTATTTTATCTTGTAATGTATCAAATACCGTATGTAATGCTAATGTCAATTCAACAATTCCTAGATTTGATGCTAAATGTCCCCCTGTTTTGGAAATAGAATTAATAAGATATTCCCTAATTTCTCTAGATAAGGCTTCAATCTGGTAATTATTAAGCTTTTGTAAATCTGCAGGAGTATCAATACCACTTAAATATTTATCCATAAATATCCATCATCCCTCATTCTTATTTTTTGATTTCATTATTATATTAAACTTTAATTTGTTTTCAACAAATTCTATGAATCTAGCTGTCTTAAAAACAATATCGTGGCAGCTTATAATCGCTACGCTTCTCCCTATGGCCTTTCCCCCAACTGTCATTGCAGCAATACAACTGCTTATTATAATCATTATTATGGCTCTGTTAGTAACAAAGTATAAATTAGACAAGTTTAGCACTATACTTATGCCCGCCGCCCCGCTTACAATCCCGCAAATATCTCCTATTACATCATTACAGAAATTAGACACTGGACCAGCATTATTTAATAGTTTTATAGCATAAATAGCTCCATCTACCTTATCAGCCGCCATAGCATGAAATGGCTTATCTGATGCTACTGTAATAGCTATACCTATTATATCAAAAACTATTCCAGTTAAAATAATTATAATTAATATTATAAATGCAAATATTAATCTAGTTTTTAATAATAGAACCTCAGATACAACACTTATTATAAGGGTCAGCAAAAATGTCCAGATAGTAATAATAACAACCCATTTGAAATTGTATTTTTTCCACAGCTTATTATTATCCTTTCCCGCCAAAAACCACCCCTCCAATCACAAGCCACTATTATAATATCATATTTAATATGATAAATTTTGAGGCTGATAGCACCATGCTATCAGCCTCAAAATAGTGGTAGTATATTAAATAAATTTTACGGCTTAGGTCCAGTAGGATTTCCCAAATCTGTGCTACCTGTCACCATGATAGCGGTTACCCTTTAAACAGAATTCTGCCTTGTCACCAAAAACAGGACTGGAATACCACTTAGTCCGCACTGTAATCTTTAATATACCTCTCATTGAACAGCCTAGGAGTTTTCCTCAACAGATTAAATTAACTCTTAGCCTCTTTTGCAAAACAGGTTTCAAACAGCAATAGTTTTCTTTATCGGGCCCTGATATTAAAAACCTGATCTATTTATCCGCCTACTTCACTCAAGGCAGGCTACTCTACGATTTGCGCAAATTGATGCACAAAGCAATAGGTTTCTTCCACATCTAATTTTAGAAATCATATGTGGCCTCCACGAAGCGAGGGTCAACGCCCGCATGCCTTTGCAGATCGCCCCCATCTCCTTACTCTCAGATACGACCCCCAACTGGGCGTCAGAAGCCATAACCAAGAACTTCATCGATATGCCCTTCGACGGATTTTTAGCCCCGCCTTCAAAGTTAATTTAACTGACTAGGATACTGCACCACTACAGACAACGTAGCAAAAATTATAACATATGTATTTTAAAAAATCAAATGATAATTTTGGCTATAATTATTCCTAGAATTGCCCCTATTATAACCTCAATTGGTGTATGGCCTATAAGTTCCTTTAATCTTTGCTCTGTTATTTTTTTTTCTTTTTTATCTTGTATATCTTCTATTATTTTATTTATTATAATAGCCTGTTTTCCAACAGCATTTCTAACACCAGCAGCATCATACATTATAACCATAGAAAACACAAAGGATATTGCAAAAATTGTAGAATCCCATCCATGTTTTAAACCGATTGAGGAGGTCAAGGCCATAACAAATGAGGAGTGTGAGCTTGGCATGCCCCCAGAACCAACTAGTCGAGACAAATTAAAATGTTTGTCAGCTATTAAGGTATGGACGACTTTTAAAGTTTGGGCTGCCAGCCATGCTAAGATAGATGCTATCAAAATGTCATTATTAAATACTCCATTAAAAAAGCCCAAAAACCTTCCTCCTTATTAGTATTCCCTACCGGTTAAATATCTGCTTAATTCTACAATAAAATCTGAGTTGTCATATTGTTTTAAGATTCTAATAGCCTCTGAGGTTAGGACATTAATTTTTTCCTTAGATTTTTCTAGGCCATGAATTGATGGATATGTTGCCTTATATTTAGATTCATCACTCCCAATATTTTTGCCTAATTTATCTTCATCCCCAATAATATCTAAAATATCATCCCTTATTTGGAATGCTAAGCCTAGATTTTTACCTGCCAATTTCATATTTCTAATATCATCTTCCATAGCACCCCCAATAATAGCCCCAACTTTTAGAGGTGCTGATATCAAGGCTGCGGTTTTGTTCAGATGTATATATTCAAGAGTCTCGCTGCTAATGGATTTACTTTCACTTTCAAGGTCAACAGTCTGCCCCCCTATCATCCCATGAATTCCGGCGGCCTCTGCTATGGTCTTTATACTTCTTAAATAGTGCTCTGTATTTTTCCGGTTTAAGGCATCATTTAGCATTATTTCAAAGGAATAATTTAGCAAACCATCCCCTGCCAATATTGCTATACCTTCACCAAATACCTTATGGTTAGTGAGTTTGCCACGACGATAGTCATCATTGTCCATAGCTGGTAAATCATCGTGAATTAAAGAATATGTATGAATCATTTCTATTCCGCAGGCATAGGGAATAACTCTCTCTAAGTTCTTAGAGAATAGTTCATAGGATGCTAGGACTAGAATGGGTCTCAATCTTTTGCCCCCGGCCATCAAGCTATATTTCATAGCATCTATTAGTGTCTTGTTCATAGATGGGTTTATACTCATGTATTCATTTAGATTCTCATCTATTATATTTATATAGTATTTTAATTTTTTACGCCATGGCATGGCTATTCCTCCCTGTCTTTAAAAGGAAAAGATTCTATCATATCATTATCTTTTATAATCATTTGTATTTTTCCTTCTGCTTGATTTAATTTTTTATTACAATACTTATATAGTTCAATGCCTTCCTGGAATAATTTCAGGGAGTCATCCAGGGTTAATTCCCTGTCTTCCATTTGTTCAATTGTACTCTCTAATTTTTTAATAGCATATTCATAATTCATCTCTTCCAAGACCTTTATCCTCCCTATTTATCTCTGTAACCTTAGCCTTTATCCACCCATCCATCAAACTAATCCGCAAAGTTTGATCATTTTTTAAATTATCCACACTTCTTATTACATTATCCTCTTCATCCATGGCAAGAGTATATCCTCTTGAGAGAATTTTAATTGGATTTAGACTATTTAATAGCAATAGTTGATTTTTTAAATGTTTATTTTTTGTTTTTATTACCGTATCAATTGCCTTTAATAGCCTACTATATAAA
The DNA here is from genome assembly GCA_964390055.1 of uncultured Clostridiaceae bacterium. Lineage (GTDB taxonomy): Bacteria > Bacillota > Clostridia > Peptostreptococcales > Natronincolaceae > CAYMGQ01. Next base: position 50,756 of record CAYMGQ010000003.1, on the reverse strand, counting down.
TTGTCTACATATAGTTTGTTGTCATCAATATAATTTAGAGGATATTTTAGATTGTAATTGTCAACAATTAATGCTACTTTGTGCTTTTCATCCGCAATCTTATTATTTATCAAATATATTAATCTATCTTTATAATTAGTTAGGACAGTCAATATCTCCTGCATTTCTGGTACAGCAATTTCCCCTGCGGTGGAGGGGGTTTCTGCTCTTATGTCTGCCACAAAATCCACTATGGTAAAATCTGTCTCATGCCCTACTGCTGAAATAGTAGGAATTCTACTATCATATACGGCCCTTGCAACCTTTTCAGTATTAAAGGCCCACAACTCCTCTAGGGATCCTCCTCCCCTGGCCAAAATTATTACATCAAGCTTATCAAATTCATTGCAAAGTTGCAAAGCCTTTACAATAGATTGTGGTGCCTCTTCTCCTTGAACAGTTACAGGAAAAATATATAGACTAACTTTAGAAAACCTTCGTTTAATTACTGAAATTATATCCCTTACCACTGATCCAGTTGGAGATGTTATTATTCCAATTTTTTTGGGCATAAAAGGTAAGGGTTTCTTGTTAGTTTTATCAAAAAGACCTTCCTTCTCTAGTTGATACTTCAAATTCTTAAAGGCTTTATATAGATCCCCTAATCCTCTAGATATAATTTCACTAATATAAATCTGATATTTCCCATCCCTTTCATATAAGGAAATATATCCCTTTACAGTCACTTCCATACCATTATCAGGAACTATATTTAATAGCTCAACATCTTCTTTAAACATTATACAATTAATTCTGCTTTTTTCATCCTTAAGCGTAAAATACATATGCCCACTACTATGTAATTTGAAATTAGATATTTCTCCCCTTATACGAACATTATGCAAGATTGGATCAGATATCAAGAGTCTTTTGACATAATTATTAACCTGCGATACTGATAATATTTTAATTTTCATATTTATACCTCTTTATTTTGTTTATCTGCCAAATAATTATCAACTCCCAATGAGGCTATACCTACCCCATTGTCAGAACAGTATTTGGTAGTTGCAAAATGCAATTTTATATCCCTTCCAGAAAAGCTATTCAATAGGTACTTACGAATAACCTCATTAGCGGCTACTCCTCCTACCACAAGTAAATCATCATACGCATATTTACTTAATATATGATTGATTAATTTTTCTAAGGATCTTGCAATGGCAATAAATAGCGAATAGATTATATTAATATCTTTAGTATTTTCCTTAATTTTTTTTTGTACGAAGGTCTCGGGACCTGAAAAACTCAAATGCTCATTTTTTACAGAGACTGGTATGTTTATATCTTTGACTACTTTATCTTTAATCATGTTCTCCATATGACCACCTGAGGGAAAGGGTAAGTTTAGTTCAACCCCAATTCTATCAATAAATTGTCCCGCATTAATATCACTAGTTCCCCCAATAATCTTGATTTGATATCCTGTGTTTTTTTTGGGAACAATCTCTAGTATTTCAGTTGTGCCACCTGAGATATGCAAAGCCAAAAAAGGTTTTCCAAATTTAAGTTTAAGGGACCAAAGTCCGGCCTCAATATGTCCCTCTTGATGGCTAAATTCATAGCAAGGTATATCTAACAAATTACTTATAGTTTGTCCTAACGATTTAGAAACAAGGAATACGGGCATATAGGACCCCCTTATTGATCTAGGTTGAGTGCTAGCACCAACTGCTACAATTTTAGCCGGTTTAATAGATTGCCCTATATTTTTTGTTATGTTTGGAAGCTCTTTAATATGCTGAAATAGCGCATCAGACTGCCGTAATCCCACTAATCCCTCTTTTACTTGTAAGACTCGCCTTGTATCAACTAATAGTCTTTTTTTGGTATCCATAATAGATAAAGACGTAGTGTAATTACTAGTATCTATCCCCAAGACAACCTTATCTTTACCCATTAGTTTATACCTTCTTTTTGAACAAATTTACCAAGTATCCCATTTATAAATGCTGGAGCACTAGATTCACTATATTTTTTAGCCAGTTCAACTCCTTCGTTAATGGCTATATTATAGGGTATCTCATCTATAAATAAAATTTCTACTAAAGCTAATTGCAATATTGTTAAATCTATTTTTGCTATCCTATCTATAGACCAATCAATAGCATACTCCTCTATAATCTCATTAATACGAACCCTATGTTTAATAAGATTATACAAAATTTCATTTATGTATTTCATTTGAGTACCTGCATTTTTATTTTCTAGCAGGTAATAATCTAGTTTTTTTATATCATATTCAGAATTTATTGTCATATCAAATATTATTTTCATACACAATTCCCTGGCCCTTCTCCTATTCATTCATATTCCCCTTTCTTCCAGATTGAAATTCAAACTAACCCCCTATAATAGGGGGTTAGTTATTATAATCACTATTTTTAAATTTGGATATTTTTCGTATCCTCTGTTTGTGTATCAGGGAAATTAACACCTTGTATATGTATATTCACATCCTCTACCCTCATACTAAGCATGCTTTCAATGGTATTTTTAACATTGTCCTGTATTTTCCAAGCGATGTCGGGGATTTTTACCCCATATTCTACTATTAGATATAAATCAACAATCACAGCTTCTTTTAAAATTTCCACCTTTACACCTTTTGCTAGGTTTCTTTTACCCAATATTTCCACAATGCCATCGACAAAGCCCCCACTCATTCCTGCAACACCTTCAATTTTAGTTGCTGCTAATCCTGCAATTGTAACAATAACTTCTTCAGCTACTATGATTTCACCGAAATCATGGTTTTTCACCGCTTCCATTAACTATTCCTCCTAAGTTGTGTCCTTAATTCTATGAAGATTTTTGGTTAAAAGACTTTGTTTTTATATTATACCAAATTCAATCTTGGTTGACAAACATTGCTATTTTTTATTTTTAATTGTAATACCATCTAATGATATATTAGTTTCTCTTCTAATTATATCCACTATTTTTGCTATATCTTCTTCTTGCAAAGTTTGGGCATCAACAATTACATTTATTGAATTATCATTTAAATAAACTATAACATCATCAAAACCTTTTGCGGCAATCATCGTTTCAATTGCCCCCTCCTTGTCAGTATTAGATATTATATCCATTTTTATGCCTAAAGCCTCTTCCCTCACATTTTCATTAGTAAATTGATTGTCTATAATATCGTTTAAATGACTTACCATTTCACTACGCTTTTTATCCCTCTCCAACCTGCTTTCTATAAAATAAGCACTACTTTTAAGCATTTGTTGATTAGTAATATTTTCTCTTATTTCAGCTGATGTTGCCTTAACTTTTTCAGTAGCCTGCTTACCTTCTCTACTATCGAGAATTGACAAATGTTCATCTTCATTTTCATCATTTGTAAAATCAATAATTTTTGTATCGTTTTCTAACATAGTCATCCTATATTCCTCTAATTCACTTGAAGTTTGTAATAATGATTGTTTATTTAAATTATAATTAATATATCCAATAAGCCCTAACATAATAACTAAAGAAAATATTACAAAATTTTTTCTTCCCACAGTTGAAAATCTCATATTTTTATTACCCTCCTTATTATTTTTTCGAATACACCTGAACCTTATGACCAGGTATTTGCAATACCGTTTTCACTGCATCATATAATGCTGCTTTCACCTCTATATTATCTACACCCTCTGCCACCACTATGACACCATTAACTCTAGGTTTAATTTCTTTTAAAACTAGAGGTTTTGATCCTTGAACCTCATTAGCAACAACTATTGTTTCAGTAATATCCTCCGATGTCACTATCCTACTCCCTCCATTTGAATCATTTTCCTCCGTAGTATCTTTCGACCTGCTAACATTGGATGCAGGGATTAACTCTGTTCCCATTTCAAAGGTAACCATAACTTGAACATCTCCCACGCCCCTTATTTTTTTTAGGATATTTTCTAATTTTAATTCTATTAATTCTTCTTGACCTATCTCCTGCTGTATTTTTTCACTCACTGTATTTTCATGATTGATATTATATGTGTTTTTACCCCTATTGCTATCTGTAAGAAGATCTTTAGAAACTATCAGGGCCATTATAGCAACACCTAAGAATACCAAAATATTAGCTATATATTTTTTAGACATTAATTCCTTAAAAAAGTTTATTAATTTTTCTTTATCCATAACCTTCCTCCTTTATTCATCAGCATGTATATAAATATCTATTTTATCTGTTGATAAATCATAAAGTTGGCTTAAATCATCCGCAATTTTTTTACTCTTATATTTAATGTTTATGCCATCATGTGTTTGCATATTATTATTTTTTTTATTAGAAGTAACGTCAATACTAATGGGTTTAATATCGTTTGTGGATGAATGTACCTCCTCCTTATTTCCATCCGTCAAATTTAATTCTAAACCCTGTATCATTCCAAAATTATCTGTATCACCTTCATCTATTGTTAAATTTAGTTCTATTACCCTGTACCCCCATAATTTATGGATCCTATTTGATATTTGTTGGGATAATTGTTCCTTATATAATCCTAATATATTACTTTTTTGATAATCAGAAATTTTATTTCTGTTTTTGATTGTATTTAATTCTATTTCATTATCAATTTGTAAAATCTTCTCCTCTAAATTAATTGTACTGTATTTTATAAGATTTAATATAGGGTGAAGAATTATAATTATAATCAATATACCTATTACTGCATTTACATATCTCCTATTACTAGAGTTTGGTAATAGCATCTCTATAAAACTTGCGAAAATTATAACTGATACTATCATAATGATCCAATTTCTTAATATCTCCATAAGCACACCTACCTCATCATAGTTGTTATATTACCAGTACCCACTATAATAGTTATAGTAATAAAAAACATAATTCCAACGGATATAACGGTTGCAAATAATACAACAAGTGAATTAGCCATATTAGTTAGGCAGCCTGCTAGGTTGTCCTCTGATATAGGCTCAACTAATGCAGCACTTAATTTATATATGGCTATTAAGGCAACTATTTTAATCATGGGCATAAGGCACAAAATAAAAATAAATATTAAACCCATAGCACCTATGGCGTTTTTTACTAATAGTGAGCATCCAATTACTGTGTCCATAGCATCCGCTAAGAAACTTCCAATAATAGGAATAAACTTATCTACCGCAAATTTTGCTGTTCTCATCGTAACGCCATCTACTGTTGCAGCGGTAATCCCCTGTATGGATATTACCCCTACAAAGCCTGTAAGTACAAAACCTAAAATAACTGCAGCTGATTGCCTTAATAGTCTCTCTAACTTGTTCACTTTAATGTTGGATGATAGGTTATTAACAATTGTTAAAACAGCAGAAAATAGTAAAAGAGGCAATATCAAATTCTTGATTAAAGTACCAATAAACCCCACTGATCCTAATATAATTGGGCTGAAAAATGCTGAAGTTGTAACGCTTCCAACTGCCATAAGCATGGTTAACAAAATAGGCATTAATGCTTGCATAAAATTTACCATAGTATCAATAGTGTCACCTCCCACACTTAGCGCAATCATAAAGCTTTTTATAGTGATACTTATAATTACTAGATAACATACATTGTATGATAGCCTGCCCACAGTCTGCCCTTCAAAGGCACTTTGTAGGTTTCTTAAAATTGCACATATAACTGAAAGTACAATGATTTGTATCAGTAGTCTACTACTAGCTATAATCTCTTTAAATAGGATTTTTAGTGTTGCTTTAATGATATGGTTAGGATTGATGGTGCCCTTTCCCTTTATAATATCGTAGATTATTTTTTTAATATTTATAGATGGTATATATTCTTCTACATCTTTGTTTATATGATTGATAATTTCCTCCAATTCGCTAAATTCAATTGTTTCTATTTGCCGTTTTATTAAATTATCTGTGTCCAACCTTTCTGATTCTGCCCATACCAATGAGGTAAAAGAAAGAAGAATAAGAAATAAACCAACAATAATTTTTTTCATGTTTTCACATCCTAAGGTACAATACTAATGATTAAATCCATTAAGGACACAAGTATCGGTATTGACATTACCATAATTAAAATTTTACCTGAGAATTCAACCTTTGAGGCTATGACCCCCTCCCCTGCATCCCTGCATATTTGTGCACCAAACTCTGTTATATATGCTATCCCGATAATTTTTAATATAGTAGTCAAATAGATATCATCTAGATTAGTTTTACTTGCAAGACCATTGAATACTTCTATGACCACTTTTAGTTTTGCTAATATAAAAATAAATATAATTACTCCGGTTACTAAACCTATGTAAATTCCTAATTCTGGTTTTTCACTTTTTATTATTATCGATAATATGGTGGCTATTATTGCAATTGCAACTATCTGAAATATTTCCATAATACATCACACCTTTAATATAATTGAAACATAGTTTTTACCGTATCAAATAATTTGCTAACCAAATTTATAACCATCATTAATACTACAATAATGCCAACTAATGTAGTCATCATAGCTTGTTCCTCACGCCCAGCCCTTAATAGTACCTGGTTAAGTACCGAGACTAGTATACCTATAGCTGCTATTTTAAATATTAAATCAACGCTCATAATCAACCATATTACCCCCTAATTAGCTTTTATATAAGTATTATTACTATAGTAATACCAATTAAAATTCCAAGATTTCTAAATAATTTCACATTATTCTCCTGCCCTATAAGAGATGATTCATAACTCCGTTTAATTGCTTCCATAGCTAAAGAAATATGCTTTATTTGGTCATTAGTGTCTGATATTCCCAAATTATTTCCAATGGATATTAATATATCGATATCATCTTGTTTAAGAGATAAATGCCTAGTTTTTATCATTACTGCCTTCTCCCATGCCTCACTAAATAAATGCCCGTCTTTTTTATCCAATATTTCATATGTATATAAGAATATTTCTCCAACTTCCTTTTTACTTTTTTTCGCGACTTTTGCTAATATCTCTGGTAATGGAGTAGCACTATATATAATTTCTGTCTCTAACATTTTCATGCTAGATAACATGGATATTAATAATTTACTTCTTTCGGTATAAGAATTTGCATATATAAGCCCAATCCATGAACAACAAATTATTATAACTAATGAAATAAAAGATTTTAATAGCATACTTATCCACCAATCCTATTCTCAATTGGGTAATTAGTTAATTTATTTAAGGTAACTCCATCAGTAATTTCCTCAATAGTACCAACACCCTTGCTACTAGACAAAATTATTATCCTTTTAAAAATGCCTTCCTTTATCAAGTCCCCTATTAATCTTCTATTTAGGATATCTTCCAAGGATTTGCCATGTACGGTAGTAATTAAATTAATTCCAGCTAATACCGCTTCCGAAATTGCCATTATTTCATCTTCTCTCCCTAATTCGTCTGTTGCTATAACCTGTGGTGACATAGACCTAATTAACATCATCATTCCCTGAGCCTTGGGACATCTATTTAATATATCTGTTCTTATGCCTAAATTATTTTGAGGTACACCATCATAACATGCTGCAATTTCTGAGCGTTCATCAACTACACCAACTTTTAACCCCCTTAAATTTAAATCAGGTATTCCATTACTTATATTTCTGATAATATCTCTAAGAAGAGTTGTTTTTCCACATTGTGGAGGTGATATAATTAAAGTATTTCTAAACTCTCCTCTACAATTAATTAGGTAAGGCATTATTTTTTTTGATACATCTATTTTTTCCCCCGCTATTCTTAAGTTCAGACCTGTAAATTCCTTCATTGTTTTAATACCTAAATTGTCAGACACTATACTGCCCACAATACCAATTCTATGGCCACCTTCAATAGTTATAAAACCCTGCTTCAATTCCTCTACCACGGAATATATAGAATAATTAGCAATAAATTGTAAGGTGGTTTCAATATTGTTTTTTTCCACAATGTAACTATTAGAATTATATTTTGATACTCCATTATTAACTGTAATAAAGAAATCTGTATTATTGGCAAAAATCATTAGTGGTTGATTAACTCTAAGTCTAATTTCTTCTATTTCTTCTTTAAATTGAGAGGGAAGTTTTTTAATTTTCCCACGTATTTCAGGACATAATACTTTCTCTATACTTCGTAATTTATTTTTTCTTATAGACACAACATGTCCCTCCTTATATATAATAGATATTTGCATGAGTAGCTAAATATTCTTCTTTCAAAAAAATAAACCAACAATCTTTTATTGTTGGTTTATGCTTGCTTATTATATATATTTATATAGTCTTTTTATTGGCAGGAACATTCCTCATAATTCTCTAGCTTAATAATTTCACTACAACGGGGACAAGTTACCTCTGCATCAACATCTATATATATATCTTCTTCTACATATATATCTTCTCCACAGTTGGGGCAAATAATTTTTATAAAATCAATGTCCTCATCGTCCCATCCATATATTTCATCCTCTACATCAGCCAAATCATCATTTAAAGTATCCACATATTCCACTAGCTCAGCATGTTCTGTGTCAATTGAATCTATAGCCTCCGCGAAATCCTCTAATGTTTTAATTATATGTAATAAAATTTTTCCTTCCTTTGAGCTTTGTTCTATGCTGAGGCCATCGGCCAAGCCTCTTAAATAGGCAACTCTTTCCTTAAGATATTCCATCTTATTCCTCCTTCAATTAAATGCATCAATCCTTTATTTCCTAGTATCTACAGTTTTAAATATATTTATACTCTGGCTATATATTCACCTGTTCTTGTATCAACTCTTATTTTATCCCCCTCGTTTACAAATAGCGGCACTTGAACACTTGCCCCGGTTTCTAATGTTGCTGACTTAGTCACATTTGTAGCCGTGTCGCCCCTAACACCAGGCTCAGCTGATGTTACTAACAATTCTACAAAATTTGGTGCCTCAACCTCAAAGGCTTCACCATGGTAAAATTTTATTATTGCATTCTCATTTTCCTTTAGGAATTTAATTGTAGCCTCCACAATGTCCAAAGTTAATGGTATTTGATCATAGCTTTCGTTGTCCATAAAGTAATAAAAGTTGCCATCAGTATAAAGATATTGCATTTCCTTGGTTTCAATATGGGCCCTTGGAAATCTATCTGAAGGATTAAAGGCCTCCTCCCTAATCGTACCTGTTTTTAAGTTTCTATATTTTGTTCTTACAAAGGCCGCTCCTTTGCCAGGTTTAACATGTTGGAAATCTACAATCACAAAGGGCTCCCCGTCTTTTTCAAATGTAACCCCTTTTCTAAAATCACCAGCTGATATCATATATATATCCCTCCATTAGTTATTTATAGTAATCCTTGATTAATAGGTTCATTATATCTTATATGGTTACTTATATTCAATTTTGAACCTATATTTTTATTAGTTCCTTTGTTACATTAGTTAATACTTTATACCCCCCTTGTGTTACTACTACTAGGTCCTCTATCCTAACCCCAAAAGAATTTGGTATGTATATACCTGGTTCAATAGTAATGACCATCCCCGGTTCCATGGCTATCTCCCCCCTCCAGTTTAGGGTGGGCAACTCGTGAATTTCCAATCCAACACCGTGACCCAATCCATGTCCAAAATTTGCTCCAAAACCACTCTCATCAATAAAGTTTCTGGCAATACCATCTAGCTCCTTACCTGTTATCCCCGGTCTTACGGATTTAAGAGCTTTATTTTGCGCTGCTAACACAATAGAGTAAATTTCTTCTTGTTTATCTTCCACTTTCCCAACCGCAACTGTTCTAGTCATATCAGAGCAATACCCTTCAACTATGCACCCAAAATCTATAGTAAGTAGATCCCCATCTTCAATTATTTTCTTGGAGGCAACTCCATGTGGCAATGACGATCTTTGTCCTGAGGCCACTATAAAATCAAAACTTGGTCCACTTGCTCCCCGCTTTCGCATATAAAATTCCAATTCAATAGCTATATCAACCTCTGATACTCCTGGCTTGATAAAATCCAGAATATAGTTAAACCCATCATTGCATAGCTGGGCTGATTTTTTAATAAGTTCAATCTCTTTTTCATCCTTAATAGCTCTCATCATTGTTAAGGCGCCATTCAATTCAACTAATTGAATCTTTTCTAGCTTATTTTTTAGACTTGTTACATATTTATAATTAACAAAATCCTCCTCTATACCTAAAGATCCGATTTTTAGATTTTGAATAAGGGTAGTAATACAATTCAGTTCTTTGTATTCAATGATATCCAAATTTCTGCATTGTTTTTGCGCTTGTTCCACGTATCTGAAATCCACAAAAAGTTTTGCCTCATTTTGGGTTATTATAATATAACCAACGGATCCAGTAAACCCAGATATATACCTTATATTTATGGGCTTGCAAATTAAAACACCATCTATTGCTTTATTTTGTAACATATTTCTTATTTTGTCTACACGATTATCCATCTGTAATTATACCTCCATTATAGTATTATTGCATATCCTCTTAATGGCGAGGTGATTTTTTAACCTTTTGAATAGCCTCTAGTATTGCTGCCACAACTTCAGATTCAAATTGGATTGATAATTCATTGATTTTTAAAAAAATATCCTTCCTTTGAGCCACAATATATTTAGGTGGCAGATTATTTAGGGCTATAGCCTTAATATCAGCCCTGCATTGCTTGCATCTACATATGCTAGAATTTCGTTCTAAAAGATCTGGTAGTAGGCTATCTACCACTAATTCCATATAATTTTTAATTTCCAACCAAAACCCTCCTATGCCGTTTTAAAATTACCACATTACTACCGTATAATCAATTGATAACTATACTTTCATAGTAAGCAACTACCTCTGCAGGGTATATGTTTATTTTTGCTAGTCCATATTCATCTGTACCGGCATCAATTAAATAGGGAAGTTGTATATCAACATTTATTTGCTTTCTTGATCTTCTATATATGCCAACAGAAGTTAATTGTATCATATTCTCTTCTTCATTATACAATAAATTTATATTATATGAATGATTATCCATATATCCATCAAGAAAATTCTTTTTTGTCCTTTTCATTCCCTTTAACTGGCTAATTAGTTTGTCCTTTAGATATATCTCTAATAAGGGATAGTCGAATTCATTTTTCTCCTCTCCATTTGCCATTTCGGAAAGATATTGGATCTTCATATCTCTTAAATCCTCTAAGTATATCATTATAATATTCTCCGACATTTTCAATATATCGTCAATTACACAATCAGCACCAATTTCTGCAATATATCTAGCTTTAACTAAATCCCAGTTAGAAAACACCTTTTTACATTCAAAGGTAATTAGTTTTATGCTAGATAACCCCAACATCATAATTATAAACCCAATAATAAAGGTGCTTACCACAAGGAACCCATTTTGATTTGTAATATATTTTCTCATATTTCCTTTTATCCCCACTCACTAATTATTCTTATTATTGTGCTAATAGAATAGTCAGTTTGCTTTGCAGTAATAGTGATTTCAAGCAATTCATTTTCAATAATTTCCTTTATGCTAATATCTTCAATATTATTACAAAGTACATTATTTTCACCATCTTTGTTTATTCGAATTTCGCCATTGGTTTTGTGAAAATATATTAATGTATTTTTATCATTCCTTCTTTGACCGCTTAAATCAATCCAAACATCCCTTCCCATGTAATCCTTTCCTTTTATTGATTGTTTCTCTGGAATATAAACTATAGAGTTTCTACTAAATTTACCAAATTCTTTTTCTATATAATTCAATGCAAATCTAGTGTTGCGTTCCTGGGATAACTTGTTTCCAAGTTTATTATGGAATGTAAAATATGTTCTGCAGATTGGCAAAAGTAACATAAGGATTATTGAAATTAAGGCCAGACTCAAAATAGACTCTATTAAGCTATGGCCCTTATTGTTAGAATAGGACTTAAACACCCAAAACTCTCCTTTTCATTTTAAAATTCATTCTATTATATTATCATAATCAAATACTAGTCTCCTCTACAATATCTTTTATATAGTTAGGTGTATCAATCCTAACCATGACGTAAACACAATAATCTAAATCTTGATTTGTATTCTTTATATCTATTCTAGCTAAATAAGTAGCCCCATCATCCAATAATTCTTTTCCGGAGATAGTAACATCCAATCCCTTTCTCCTAAATGTTATAGTTTCTTTTAATATGCTGCCATTAATCTCAATATATCCGCTGTCTGTTAATATTTTTCTGCTTTTTAACTCACTACTAATATTTTTTAACTCCCTAAATGTTTGATCCAAATCACTACATTTATTACTTGCAATAGTTACCTGACTGATAATTGTGTACGAAATTACAATAAATATACAAACAATAAAAAAGGTAATTAACACCTCTATTAAGGTATAGCCCTTATTATTTATCATTTATTTTCCCCATCCATCATTTATTAATTGAATGTTGACTTAACTTTAATTTGTCCGGTTCCTATTAATACCTCTATGCTTATTTCGTCCCTGTATCTATTGGCTATAATGAATTTACCGTAACTTGTAATGCCTTCCCTATTGTAAGTTATACTACCATCACTGCCATTTACTATTTTTATATTTTTGTCAATTTTTTGCCTATAAATAATACTGCCCCCCAATACTTTTTCTCTAACTCTAAAGGTATCTCCAACCCATTCAACGCAATAATTCTTAGATTCATCTATACTTAATTGTTGTGCAAGTAATAATGCGTTCTCTATATCCGTAGCAGTTGTTTTCAACATTGCTCTATTTAAAACTTTTTTATTTATAGGATAAGTTACAGCAACTATTAGTGCTATAATAAAAGTTACTAGCAAAACTTCAATTAGGGTAAATCCCTTATTCCCTTTAATTAGCATTTTTTCACCTTTATATAAATATATATTTAATACAAAACAATCATTTCTTTCCATTATAATTAATATTTAATATGTAATACTCCATTAAAAGTTTAACCTCAAGTTTATTTTGTATATTTTCATTATTAACACTTATGGTTAATCCTTTAATGTTCATAGCTTTATTGAGATGCTTGACATCATTTAAAAAATTAATTATTCCTTCATAATTGCAATGTATAAGCAATTCGAAGGGAAAGCTTTGCAGTGTATAAAATCCCGCATCATAAGTTTGGAAGTCTTCAGTATAGGCCAAGGGCACATCCATAGGTTGTTTAAAATATAATGAAATTATTTCTAAATTTCGAATATGGCTCAAATCCTTTAGCAATGAAATAATATATTCTTGATTTACCTCCTTTAAGCATTCTTTTCTTATGTGATAAATATTATCCTCAAGTTCATTTATTTGTCTTTCAATATGACTAGAGTAGGCTTCATTAGTTTTTTTTGTAGAATGTTCCTTTTCTATATCTACATAATCCAACATTAATTCATCCCATTTTTTATTTAAATTAGCAATTACAAATTTATCATATAATAATATAAATATGCTAATACCCAATATACTTAAGAGCAATTTTCTTTTTTTATTTGATTTCATCATTACTTCCTTCCTTAATTTTAAAAGTTATAATAAAATCGTAATTTCCTTTATTTTTATGAATTTCCAATATAAAAACTTCATCGAATATGGATGAGTTTTGAATATTTTCTTTATATGCCGCTATACCAATTTTGCTTAGGCTCTGGCCCACAACTTCACCTTCTATATTATTTATTATAATTTTTTTTAATCTTATATTTTCGTGTGTAGACCCATATAAGGATTCTAATAACAAATCATTTATTAGGCTTTTATCAAATAACTTTTTTTTAATTTCGTTTAAGAGGTTTTTTTCAGCTTCTAAATTTTCTAACCTTTTATTATTAAACCGGATATCGTGTCTTTTTTTGGGACTATTTTCTTCTGATGCTGATAATAAGTTAAGACTTATAATTTCCTCCTTTATATTTTGAATGTCAGAGTATTTTTTTACAGGATATAATATAGCTAATAAAATTAATATACTTATTAAAGCTATTAAAATAGTTTTTTTATATAATTTATTTCTCTTGGGGATATATGGCTCAAAGAAATTGAAATCCAGCATAAACTGTCACCCCCCTACCTTCTTATTAAAGCGGCTATTGCATTAAGGTAGATACTCAGGTCCATACTGTCATCTGATTTTATGTAACTGATATTGCTAAAATTATTAATAACACTAGTCGGGATATTAAAATAATTTATAATATAGTCTTCAATGTTTTCTATATTTGTAAGGCCGCCATAGATAAGTATTTGTTGTATTTTATTTCCTTCTTTTCTACTTAAGTAATAATTGATGATTTGATCAATTTCGTTTAAACATTTATTTAAATATTGTACAAAATCATTATCTCTATTTGAAATCGAAAACTTGTTTGAAAAACCAACATTTTCTATAAGTTTATTGCTATCAATATCCTTTGTTCCTAAATTAATTATCCTATTATATTTATATATACCCTTTTTAAAAATGATAATATTGGTGTAACTATACCCAAAATCAATACATGCGATGGTTTGATTGAGATATCGATCATTGTTATTTATATTTGGTTTTAATTCTATAAGTTTATGTATGCAATTGCTATTTATATCCAAAGCTATAGGTTTTAGTTTCAACTTTTTAAATAATTCTAAATACTCCAAGGCTATTTGTTTAGGCAGTACAGATACTAAAATACGATATTTCTTTACATCATTCTCATATACAACACCCAAAATTTTATACTGTACTACATAATCATCTAATCTTATTGGAAAAAGTTTATCTAATTCATAATTAATCATATTTTTTAAATCTTTTTCTTTTAAGGCAGGTAAGATAATTTCCCTTGTAATTATAGAAATATTGTTTATGGTACAAATAACAGACTTTGCTCTAAAATTTTTCTTATATAATATAGATTCCAGTATCCTCTGGAGACTTAAAGTATCTGTAGTTATATGTTTTTTATATGAATATGGGGTTAGCAACTTACAAAATTTATTATGAACTTCTATAAGGTCACCAGTAAATCTACCCACCACACCCTTCATACTATAACTGCCAATATCTAATGCCAGTATTGTTTTTTTATTTTTATAAAAACTATATATTTTCAAAGATATCACCCTTAGTCCTATATATAAAATTAACTTAATATAATATTGCACCTTTAATATACCAGTATAAAATTAAATCCTTATACAAAAAAATAATTAGGCTTGACAAAATCAGAAATGGTGCAAAAGGTATTGGATCTTTTAAATTTTTAACTCCGGTAACTAATAAAAACGATGCAATTAATCCACCTATAAGAAAAGAAATTAGGGCTATTAAGATAATGTTTTGCCATCCAAAGTAAAATCCCAACATAGACACCAACTTTATATCCCCGCCACCTATACCATCTCTAGTTATAATAGCTAGAAGCAAAAATATGAATCCCCCAAGCACAAATCCCAATATTCCGTTTATAAAAGCTAGCCTTAGATTCTCATTTTTATATAAAATTAATTTGCAAACCACCCCATATAATATACCAAGATATATTAATCCATCTGGAATGATTAAATAATCATAATCTATAAAAAAAATACAGATTAACAAACATGCAAAAATCCCGTATAAAATAAATTTTATATTTAGCCCCCATTTTAAAAATAAAACCAAGGCAATTATTCCTGTAAGTATTTCGATAAGTATATAACGTACGCCAATCTTATCGCCACAATACTTGCATTTTCCCATTAATATAACATAACTAGCGATGGGTATTAAATCTATAGCTTTCAATCCTGCATTACAACTTGTACAACATGAAGCAGGTGAAATTATGGATTGCTTTTGTGGGATACGATAAATACACGTGTTCAAAAATGAGCCGAGTACAATACCTAATAAAACAACATAAATTTTAGTTATCAAAATTATCAGCTCCTTGCTAAATTAATTATTGTACTCTATGGGTTCGCTTACTCCAGGTGCCCAAATTTCTATTTCATTATCTAAATTCACCACCCAATCATCTTCACTATAGCTTGTACCAATTGTTATAGATATGCCTTCCAAATATTCATTAATTAAGTCAGCAACATTCTGGCTATCATTTGTTAAAGATTTTCCTTGAACAATTTCCGCTATATCTATTGCATTTTCAATTGTTTTTGCTGTCACCTTGTTAGCCCTATCCTCCGCCCTAGCCTTTATATTTATCATTTTTGGTGCAGCAATACCTATTAAAATACTTAAAATTGCCATTACTATAATTACTTCTATTAAGGTAAATCCCTTCCTATTTTCAATTTTATTAGATATAAGGTTTATCATTATTTTTCCTCCTCAAGAGATATAAAGTTATATCTATACTAATAATTCCATCATTTCAAACATAGGTAGCATTATAGCAAAGATAATACTCCCAACAATCAGTGACATTATAATTATCATTGCTGGTTCAAAAATAGATATCAATTTTTCTATATGTGAGTTAAATTCTTCCTCATAGAAGTCTGATATTTTTAGTAGCATCTTATCCAATGCCCCTGATTCCTCACCTATAGCTATCATTGAAACTACCATAGGGGGCAAAAATTGCATATCATCCCATAAAGCAGCCAATTTACTTCCCTTTTTCACTCCCTTTGTAAGGTGCTTAATTTTAGTTTCCACAAATTTATTATTAGTTGTATCTGCTGATACATCGAGAGAAGTAACTATTGGTAATCCACTAGATAATAACAGGGATAATACTCTGGTAAATCTCATCACGAATAATTCTACCACTATTGTTTTAATTATTGGAAGCTTAAATTTTAATTCATCGCACTTTTCTTTAATAAACTTTACATGATAGATTTTTTTGAAACACAAAAAGAAAAGTAGGATAAGTATTAAAATTAAGAAATTATATTTTATAATTGCCTTGCTAAGCAAGAGGAGCAGTTTTGTGGGTAATGGCAATCTTGCATTAAAGTCATGGAACATATTGATAAATGAAGGCATAATGAATACTAAAATCAATATTACTACTATTGTTGAAATAATTCCTAATATAATAGGATAAATTAGTGTATTTCTAATCTTTTGATTGATTTTATATTCATTTTCGAAATGTTTTGCCATCTTATCTAAAACTTCATCTAAATTACCCGTGATTTCCCCTACCTTTACCATATTTATCAATAAAGGCGTGAAAACAACTTCATAATTTTGCATGGCTGAAGAAAGACTTATTCCTTTTTGTATTTGAATAACAATTGCCTCTACAATCAGCGATAATCTTTTATTTTTAGTTTGTCTTAATAAAACCTCTAGGCTGTTTTTTAAGGGCATTCCCGCATAAAGCATAGTGTGCAATTGTTTACAAAACACTGATAAATCCTTAAACTTTATTTTATAATTAAAAATATTAAAAAATTCCTTTAATCGGGATTTATTCTCTATTTTTTCAATCTTGATGGGTATTTGATTTTTTTTGCGAATTATTTTTACAATATCATTTTCAGTTCTTCCACTGTATTCACCCTCCACCACCCTGCCACTATTAGTTACCGATTTATATTTATATATATCCAACAATGGTTTTTCACTCCTAAGATCTAAGAAATATACTATACTAAAATTTTTATTGGGGAATTTATATGTCTGAATAGTAACAAATCCTCAATAATTCTTCTATGGTTGTTATCCCGTTTACAACTAGCTCTTTTCCAGATTCATAAAGGGTTACCATTCCGCTTTTAATCGCCTTTTCCTTGATACAATCTATACTGGCCTTATTATTTATTAAGCTTCTAATTTTCTTGTTACATAACATTATTTCGTGAATTGCTATTCTGCCTAGATAACCGGTGTTGTTACAAAGATTACATCCCTTGCCTCTATATAGCAACTCTTTTTTGTCTATTTTTAATGCCTTAATTTCATCTATGGATGGTTTATACTCATATTTACAATTAATACAAATCCTTTTTAATAATCTTTGTGATATTATTGCAACAATGGCAGATGATAGTAGGTAATTGTCTATACCCATATCCACCAGTCTAGAAATAGAGCTTGCTGTATCATTGGTATGAAGCGTACTGAGTACTATATGACCAGTAATAGCTGCCCTTATAGCTATTTGTGCAGTATCCACATCCCTAATTTCCCCAACCATAATAATGTCAGGATCTTGCCTAAGTATAGATCGTAGGCCTGTTGCAAAACTTAGCCCTGCTTTACGATTAATTTGAACCTGATTGATTCCCTCTAAACTATATTCGATTGGATCTTCAATTGTAATAATATTCCTGTTGATTTGATTAAGTTCCCTAAGTAGAGCGTATAATGTAGTAGTTTTACCACTACCCGTTGGTCCAGTAACCAGCACCATTCCAGATGGTATCCTAAGTATTTTATTGAAAAAATCTAAATTTTTACCTCTGAAACCAAGACTTATAATATCAGTAATAATATTAGACTTATCTAATAAACGTATGACAATTTTTTCACCATATATAGTTGGCAAAATAGATACCCTCATATCAATCGGTTTTTCATTTATAAATAATTCCACTCTTCCATCTTGTGGGTTTCTATTTTCTGCTATATCCATACTAGTCATTATCTTTATTCTTGTTACTATAGATGAATGTGTGTGCTTGGATGGTTTCATCACCTCTTTTAAGTCCCCATCTATCCTGTACCTTATCCTTACACAATTCTTGAAAGGTTCAATATGTATATCACTAGCCCTTTCCCTAACTGCTCGCTCAATTATCATGTTTACTAGCTGGACAACAGGTGCTTGATTTATAGTTTCAAGAGAATTATTAGGATCACTTTTTTTAATCCCCTTATAACTTTGGTGTATTGTAATTTCCTTTATAGCTTGTTCAGCTATCTCCCTATTGTCAAAATATCTATCTATTGAATTGAGGATGTCATCCTTTGTAGCAATTACAGTTTTAATATGATATCCAGTTGACAGGCTTACATCATCCATTGCTATTAAATCTAGGGGGTCTACCATTGCAACTAGCAATTCCCCATTTTCAATATTTATTGGAATTAACAAATGTCTTTCAGCCAATCCTTTATCAATTATTATTGGTATGTCCGGATCTATCTGATAATTATTAAGGTCTACAAAGGGTATACCTAATTGTATTCCCATAGCATTTGTTAGTTGTTTTTTGGTTATTATTTGTCTATCAACCAATAAATCTTCTAACTTTTTACCTTCTTTATTGTCGATTTTAACTATCATGTCTAAGTCTTTATTTGTAATTAAGCCCTGTTGCCTAATAATATTAAGTAACTCCTTATTCCCAGTATCCATTGATATTCCCCTTGTTTACATTTTCCTAATTGTACAAATAAAACCGATCAACTATGAAGAAGTAGCCGATCGGTTATGTCTTAAATTCTCTATATAAATTATATCATTCTACATATAATGCCAAATTCCTTTAAGTTTATGGCAGTTTTTACAAATTTTCTTGTTTCCCCTCACCAATTACCCATTTTAGTACATATCTTTCAATTTTACGCATAAAGCTTGTCCACCAAAATTCCTTACTTACTATGGGAACAACTAAAATAGTATACAAACCCATCCTATTGCCACCCAAAACATCTGTGAAAATTTGATCGCCAATTACAGCTGTATTTGCAAAATCAGTTCCCATAACATTCATTGCTTTTCTAAAAGCAGTTCTGCGGGGTTTCGTTGCCCTATGTATAGCAGGTAATTGTAGATCTTCATTAAATTTTACTACCCTATCTTCCGTATTATTGGATACAAGGCAAACTTCAAATCCTTGCTCTTTTAAACCTAGTAGCCAAGCCTTTGCTTGCTCACTTGCATATTTTATATCCCAGGCAACTAATGTATTGTCTATATCAATAATTAATCCCACTATATTTTTAGATTTTAACTTAAATAAATCTATATGCATTATAGATTCAACATATAGATTAGGTGTTAACAATTTCATATTATCAGCCCTCACTATTACACCTATAATTTTATCCTTATACCTATTAATAATAATCCACGACTATTATACCATATATCATTATAAGCATTAAATAAATTTCCTTGGAAATAAGCAGATTTCAACATTTACAATACATTTCCAACAGGTTTTAACAATTTTCCATTAATTTGGACAAAAAAAATCTAAACTATAAATATATTTAGACAAGCCAATGTTTTTACTCCTGGCAATTAAAGGCTTTATTTAATTTTCTTATTGCCCTTTTTTCAATTCTAGATACATAGGATCTTGATATACCAAGTAAGTTTGCTATTTCCCTTTGGGTTTTTCCTCCATCATTGGATATGCCATATCTTAATTTAATAACGATTAATTCCCTCTCTTTTAATACTTCTACCATTTTACTGTATAATTTTCTGACCTGTGCTTTGAATTCTACCTGGTTTAGTACATCATCAGGATCTGTGCCAAGTATATCTATTAGAGATATTTCGTTGCCCTCCCGATCTACACCAATAGGATCCTGAATAGAAACTTCCGTCCTCAGCTTCTTATTGGCCCTGATTGTCATTAGTATTTCATTCTCTATGCATCGGGCAGCGTAAGTGGCTAATCTAGTCCCCTTATTTCTATCAAATGTTGTTATTCCCTTAATTAAACCTATGGTACCAATAGATATTAAGTCATCCATATCAGTGTTAATATTATTATATTTTT
Organism: uncultured Clostridiaceae bacterium; assembly: GCA_964390055.1. GTDB lineage: Bacteria > Bacillota > Clostridia > Peptostreptococcales > Natronincolaceae > CAYMGQ01. The sequence goes on along the minus strand of CAYMGQ010000003.1, from coordinate 30,054 downwards.
TTACTATATGTGCCACTAAGCGTAGATTTCTTTCTATTAAAATGTTTCTTGCTTCTTCATCCCCTTCTTCGAAACGTTTTAAGTATTCCTGTTCCTCTGCTGATGACAAAGGTTGAGGAAAAGATATATTACTAGAAACATATGATACACAAAAACCCAAGGTTTTAAATATATTCAAAAATAAATCAAGCAAAAAAATACCCATACATATTCATCCCCCTAAAAACCATGTAGTCGGTCACTCTAATTATATGTTTAGATTGATAGTATTGTGCATGTACCCACAGTTTTTAGGATTTTTATTCCTAATAATCCAAGTATTCTATACTCTCGACAATATCTTTAAAAATCGGAACTGCAACATCCCCTCCAGAACCATCCTCCTGTATAAATATGGTAATCGCATACTTTGGTAGATTACTAGGGTAATAGCCCGTAAACCATGCATTTTGTATTGGTTTTCCTAACCTAGATGTTTGAGCTGTTCCTGTTTTACCTGCTGTTATTTTGGATAGGTGACCAATACCTTTGCCTGTTCCCCTAACCATAACTGCTTGCATTAAGACTTGCAATTCCTTAGCAGTTTTTCTTGATAAAACTCTAGCTTCCTTCTCCCTATTGAATGTTTCCACAGTCTCATAGTCATTTAGTATATCATCCAATATATATAGCCTTTGCCTTACTCCATCATTTGCAATTATTTGAGTTAGTTGATTTATTTGTATAGGTGTTACCTCTATATTGCCCTGTCCTATGGAGATATTTGCTATAGCAGGACCTAATAATTCGTCGCCTTGTGGTAAAATGCCTGCCTCTTCCTCCAATAGACCTAGCCCTACCTTATTACCCAATCCAAGTTTTACAGCCATATCAATAATCCCCTCAATATCCAACCTTTGCCCCAATTGAATAAATGTCGAATTGCAGGATTGAGCAAAGGCATCTTCAAAAGTCAATTCTAAGTCTGTTTGGTCCTTATGAGAACCGCATTTTATTTTTACATTGTTAACCATCTCATAGCCTCTACAATTAAAAGTCTCATTTAATTTAATCATATTTTTTTCTATAGCCTCAGCAGCAATTATGATTTTAAAAATTGATCCCGGAGGCGAAGTAATTTGTATTGCCTTGTTATATAATTCGTCACCATCACTTCCTAGATGCTCTACTAGTTGATTTGGATTGTAATTAGGTCTGCTAACTGATGCCAAAATTTCACCCGTACTTGTATCTGAAACTATTATGGCACCTTTTTTATTATGTTTGTCAATTACATCTTCTATTATATTTTGAATATGATAATCTATAGTAAGCCTTATATCCTTTTTGATTTTTGAGCTGCTTACAAAAGAATAGCCCTCACCAGGTATTAGATGTTTTCTTCCATCTAAGGTTATAGCCAAAACTTGTGTAGGTTGCCCCATTAGTATATTATCAAAGGCCTTTTCTAATCCTGCCATACCCCTTTTGTCTACCTGATTAATATATCCTAATATATGTGTTAGGATAGGATTATCTGAATATCTTTGTTTTTTATTAATAATAAATAAGCCTCTTATTTTTAATACCCTATCTGTTACGCTCTCATCTTTGATAGAAAATTCTATGGGATATTTGGAATAATTGATTTTCCTAGCTAATTCCTTTATATCCATGTTTGTAATTGACATTATATAGTCCAAATTTTCTTCATTTCTAATAAATAATTGTGGAAGTAAAATAAGTTTACGCTCCTCTTCCCTGTCTGTCAAGGGAATATAGTTCCTATCAAATATTATTCCCCTTCCTGTATCCACAGGAATTTTTATTTGCCTTTGCTTATTTACCTCCTTGGTATAAAAGTCCTTTTGAATTATTTGAATATAATATAATCTTACCAATAATAAAAAAATTATAATACTATATACAATACCTATAACAATAAGTCGTCTTTTGCCTATCTTATATGAATTATAATGTAGTTTTTTTTGCATAAAAATCTCCCCAATATATTTTTTATATTATCACCAATTATATTAGGGATTAAACACCTTACCATAATATTAATTTGTCTGTTTTTTTCTAAGTATATAGTATGGTTCAACTTTTTCATTAATAACAAATTTTACTGTTTGCTGCGGGTGAGGTGCTACATCAATTATTTTACCCTCATCATTCCACATCTTACTTATCACCATTTTAATTACTCTTTCTCCAGGTCCTATAATTTCTATTTCATCCCCTGAGAAAAAGCGATTTCTTTGTTGAATGGTTGCTACACCAGTCTTCTTATCATATTCCTTTATAATTCCTATAAAGCTATAATCTCTTATATATGGGTCCTCCTTATATACATGTTCTTTATGGTCTGGTTTTTTAAAGTAAAAGCCTGTTGTAAATTCTCGATGACTAGCCTTCTTAATTTCTTTCATCCACTCTGTATTAAATTTCCAGTCCTTGGGGCTTTTATAATAACTATCTATTGCATGTCTATATGCTCTTGTAACTGTTGCCACATAATATATTGTTTTCATTCTGCCCTCTATTTTTAAACTTTGAATTCCTGATTCTATAATTTCTGGGATGTGTTCTATCATACATAAATCTTTAGAATTCATTATATAGCTTCCCTTCTCATCCTCAAATACAGGTAGGTATTCCCCAGGTCTTCTTTCTTCCACCAAATGATACCTCCATCTACAAGTGTGGGCACATTCACCCCTATTGGCATCCCGTCCTATTAAATAGTTGCTCAAAAGACACCTTCCAGAATAGGATATACACATAGCCCCATGGACAAATGCCTCCAATTCCACCGAATCTGGTAAGTTTAACCGCATTTCTTTTATTTCATCGAAGGAAAGTTCCCTGGCCAATACTACCCTTTTCGCACCCAATCTATGCCAAAATCTTATAGTTTCATAATTAGTGTTATTAGCCTGTGTACTTATATGTATTTCCATACTGGGTGTGGTATTGCGTATGATAGAAAAGGTGCCTGGATCAGATACAATTATGCCATCTACACCTATCTTGTCAAGCTCTTTCACATATTTAGGCAGACCAATTAAGTCTTTATTATGTGGAATTATGTTAGCAGTAACATAGACTTTTACCCCTTTTTCGTGGGCATAATCTACCCCTTTACACAACTCTTCATATGAAAAATTTTTTGCCCCAGCCCTTAACCCGAAAACCTCACCCCCCACATATACAGCGTCGGCACCATATATTACAGCTATTTTCAATCTCTCTAAATCCCCTGCGGGGGATAATAACTCAACCTTATTATTCATTGTTTGAATCCTCCGTTTATTATAATTTATATTAATATCAACTTCTGTGGGACAAGAAATAGCAGTATAATCCGTAAAAATCTAGCACTTTTTATTACAATGCAAGCAACATCATAGGTACCAATATGGGCACAAGAATGGATAATACAATTCCTGTAACAAAAGATATTATAGTAGTATTGGTATCGGTGTGCTTAGTTATAAGCGGCAAAGTTGTGTCCATAGCTGTAGCACCTGCGGATGCAATAGTTTCTAAATTCCCAATATGTTTTGCTATAAAAGGAATCAAAATAAGTGCGGTGACCTCTCTAGATACATTTGTGATAAAAGCCAAAGCCCCCAACTCAGCACTATGTTTTGATAATTCCACGGCCGAAAAAGAATACCAACCAAATCCGGCACCAATAGCAGCAGCCTCATTTATTGGCATACCTAATAATGTGCCAGCGACCATTGCGCCAATAATACTACCCAAAGCTATCACAGCTGGAACTACAAATACCTTAGGTCCAATATTTCTGACCTCGTCTAAAAAATTACCTTGTCTACCTATATCAACACCAACAAAAAATAACAATACACAAAGGCCTATATTAATCAAATCTCCTATATATGCATCCATAGCACCAGGGAAAACTGTTGAACCAATTATAGTCCCAAATATAACTGATAGTAAAATTTTAACTGTCACCTTTAACCCTCTTTTCTCTACTTAATATCTTATTAGATACTAGTTTAATTCCTAAAATACTAAATATAATTGAAAATGTTGATAATACAATTGAGTAATAACCAATTACACCAAAATAATTTAAAATATTTTCATCTAATCCAATACTAATTCCCATAATAAACAATAAAATTAACAATGAATAAGTCTGTATATATCCTAACTTATCCAATATTCTATCCGTCAATATTTTATTATATCCGACAAATATCCCTAACCCCAATACCATTATATATAATATAATACCCAAAACATCACCTCCCATAATCATAATACATGAATCAAAATTAAAATTAAAGTAGCCGATTTAATTTGCCATATAAAAACCTCTACTTAATATTATAAGTAGAGGCTTTTTATTATTTGTATTAGTTATTATACTTCCATAATTATTGGCAGAATCATAGGTCTACGTTTAGTTTTCCTATATAAAAAATCTTTAAGTGCATCTCTTATAGTACTTTTTAGTATTGCCCATTCCCTAATATTCTGTTCTTCACATCTGTCCAAGGCAGATTTTACCATTTGCCTCGCCTCATCAATTAAATCCTCAGACTCCCTAACATAAACAAATCCTCTGGATATAATATCTGGGCCGGCGATAACTTTACCATTTTCTCTAGAAATAGTAACAACTACCACCATAAGGCCATCCTCTGCTAAATGCTTACGGTCCCTTAGTACAATATTGCCTACATCACCAACTCCTAACCCATCTACTAGTATTGGTCCGGAGGCAACATTGCCAGCTAACTTGGCAGATTTTTTTGTAATTTCAACAACATTTCCATTCTGCAACACAAAAATATTTTCCTTGTTCATCCCCAGGTTTTTTGCAAGCTTTGCATGTTGCATTAAATGCCTATACTCTCCATGAACTGGGATAAAATATTTTGGATTTGTTAACCGATGTATTAATTTAAGTTCCTCCTGGCAAGCATGACCAGACACATGAACATCTGCTAATCTCTCATATATAACATCGGCACCCTTTTCAAATAATTGGTCTATTACCCTGCTTACCAATTTTTCATTCCCCGGGATAGGAGTAGCGGACATTATTACAGTATCACCAGCACGGATATCTAATTTCCTATGTTCCGATGTAGCCATTCTTGACAAACCGGCCATGGTTTCCCCTTGGCTACCAGTGGTAATTACAACAATTTCCTCATCTTTGTATTGATCAATATTGTTTACATGTATTATAAGTCCCTCAGGTATTATGAGTCTCCCCAATTCCTTAGAAACAGACACCACATTTTCCATGCTTCGACCAGATATTACTATTTTTCTATTATGTTTTTTTGCAGCATTAATAATTTGCTGTATCCTATGAACATTTGAGGCAAAGGTTGCAACTATAATCCTCCCATTAGTATCACTAAAAATCTCTTCAAAGGTTGCCCCTACATTTCTTTCGGACATAGTTGTTCCTGGTCGCTCAACATTAGTACTGTCTGCCATCATTAATAATATTCCTTTTTTACCTAACTCAGCAATTCTTTGTAGGTCTATCATTTGACCATTAATGGGTGTAAAATCAATTTTAAAATCCCCAGTGTGAAATATTACACCTAGGGATGTATGAATTGCTATAGCACATGCATCAGGTATGCTATGGGTACTTCTGATAAATTCGACATCAAAAGATCCTACTTTAATCCTTGCACCCGCCTTAACCTTAGTTAATTGAATATTTTTTAATCTGTGTTCCCTCAGTTTATTTTCTACAAGCCCCATGGTTAAGCCGGTCCCAAATACCGGTACGTTAATCTCTTTTAAAACATATGGTAAAGCGCCAATATGGTCCTCATGACCATGGGTTAAAACTATACCCTTAATTTTTCGTCTATTCTTAACCAAGTAACTAATATCAGGAATCACAATGTCTATGCCTAGCATCTCATCCTCGGGGAAACTCAAACCACAATCAATAATAATCATTTCATCCCGGTCTTCGATCACCATCATATTTTTCCCAATTTCCTTTAATCCCCCCAAGGGAATTATCCTTATTTTATTTTTCCTTCTTACCAAAATATCACTCCTTTATTTAAAGCATTATAATTTTAGATCTATATACACCCGTACAGGTATCTAATCATATTTAAAAAACATATGTTTAAAAAATCAATACAATATAAATATTCACTATGTATTTTATCCCAAAGACAACACTTTTAAAAGTATTAATTTGCAATATATACATAGATAAAGTCTTGCAACCCTTTGCAAGACTACTTACATTCAGAACATATTCCAAAAAATTTTACTCGATGGTCCTTTATTATAAAGCCATGTTTGTTTTCGATTTTCTTTTCTAAATGTTCCAATAAGTCTATTTGTACCTCTATAATTTTCCCGCATTGCTCACAAATTAAGTGATGATGCCGTTGACTATCGTCATGGGGGTTAAATTCGTATCTATTACAACCATCATCCAAATTTATTTTAGCTATTAATCTTAAATCATCGAAAAGTTGCAATGTTCTATATACCGTTGCTAAACCAATTTCGGGGCATTTTTCTTTTACTAAATTGTATATTTCCTCCGTATTTAAATGCTTTCCTTTATTTTCTATGATTACATTTAAGGTAGCCCTTCTTTGGGGTGTTAGTTTATATCCCCCTTCTTTTAATTGCTCCATTAATTTATCTACTGGCCTTTCCATTTGCCCACCACACTTCTCCAATAATAAGCTTTTTCAAATTACAGTATAATATAGGCATATATTTTTGTCAAACCATCCAACTATAATTTATCATCAATCAAATTAATACCTCTACTTCATTATTCAAGCATACAAAATTCTCAGATAGTTTACAATTATAGGCATAAATCTCAACTCCCCTCTTTTTTGCTAAAATGAGGGCATCCGCAAATTCTGGATCCATTTTTTTATTTGGCATAAAGGCGACAGCATCCTCCCGCTGTATTATAAAAAAAATTGCAGTTCTATATCCTTCCTGCCTAGCCTTAATCAATTGATGGATATGTTTTTTGCCCCTTTTAGTAGGTGCATCAGGGAAAAAAGCTATATTATTCTCCTTCACAAGGGTTACTGATTTCGCTTCTATTAGGGCGGCTTGTTTTCCATCTTCTAGTAAAATATCAAATCTGCTTTTCCCATACCTGACCTCTCTTCTTATACTTTTATATCCTTTAAAATATGTTATATCTCCCTTTCCTAGAGCCTTTTCTAATAATAGGTTAGGTAACCTTGAATCAATTGATACTAAGGTATTGTTCTTATATACCATAGATAAATCATACTTGGTTTTTCTGTCTTTCTTATTTTTCTCAATTAAAATTACTTTAGCTCCTGTTAATAATAATTCTTCCATTCTACCAGTATTAGCAATATAGGCAATTTCTAATTCATTATTAATATAAACCTCAGATATAAACCGATTAATTCTGCGCTTAAATATACCAGTGATAGGCTCGTTGCTTTGATACATTCTTATAATGTCACCCCTTAATTATATAAAAAAACTAATGGGCTTTTAAAAAGAAGCCCATTAATTCTTTGGATTACATACTTTCATCGTTTAGAATCGCTTCATAAGCATCTACTACATTATTGTACTCAACATCATCCTCTATGGCTTCCAAGAGATATTCATCATTTGAATCTTTAACAATTTTAAACACATAGGCATCTTCATCTTCGCCGGCATCAATAGGTAATAATATAGTATATTCTTTATCTTCTAAATTTAAAGTCATTATAACTTCAAAGTCATGTTCTTCTCCCTCTTCATCAATTAATGTGATAATATTATCATTATCCTCCATATTTAAGACTCCTCCCTATTTAGAATTTAATTCCATAATTGTATTATATACTAATCCCTATATAAAAACACTTAACTTTTAATTAATGCTGTCTAAATACCCCTGCAAAATATATGTAGCTGCTATTTTGTCTATAACCGTTTTTCTTTTTGACCTGCTAATATCAGCATCAATTAATATCCTTTCCGCCGAAATAGTGGTCAATCTTTCATCCCAAAACAAAATTTCTATCCCTATGTATTTTTTCAATTGGTCTGCAAACTTTATTACTTTCTTGCCTTGGGGTCCCAAAGAACCATTCATGTTTTTAGGTAAACCCACCACAATTTTCCCAACCTGCTTTTGTTCCACAATTGCCTGAATTTTTTTCATATCCTTTTCATAGTTGGATCTATAAATTGTATCGTAAGCTTGGGCAGTCCAACCCAACAAATCGCTCAATGCGACTCCTATTCTCTTATCCCCTACATCTAACCCCATAATCCTCATTTTTTAATTTAGCCCCTTAAATTATTTTTATACAAAAATGGGGACAGCTTCTTGAGCAATACCCACAAAGTATGCACTTATCTGCATCAACAACTGCCACCCCATCCACAATTTCTATTGCATCATATTTGCAAGCCTCCACGCAATTGCCACATGCTTCACACCAGAAATCTATCAATAATTTTCTTTCTTTATTTCTAATCTTTTTAAGCAAGCCATCATCTAATTTCTTACCTTCAAATGTTGCAATATTAATATCTATTTCTTCAATTCTCTGCATTCCTACAGCTATGGAATCCAAAAAAGGTAATCCTAGAACATAATCAAAGCAGATCTTAAAATCTTTTAATAAATTGCCACCACCTAAAGGTTTCATTCCATAGATACCTTTACCTTGTTTATGGGCCTTACTTAAATATTTTTCCATTTCATGTCTATTACCATCTTGTATGCCCAAACCAGCCTTATTTATTAAAGGATGTAAAATTTCAATCTCCTTATAATCCAAAGAGGCTTTGACTGCTGCTATGGTATGAGTGGATATACCAACGGCACCTATATAACCCTTTTCCTTCATTTTTATAAAATATTCTAAAGCCTCATAATGCCCTCTTATTGTATGTTTACTTTCCTGTTCATGCAACATAAAGATATCTACAAAGTCAATTTTCATTTCATCAAAAGCTTTTTTTAAACTTGCTTCCGCAGTTTTCTCCGAATATGCATAAGACTTTGTTGCAATCACAATATCATGTCGATTATAGCCTTCCAATGCATATCTAATATGATTATAATTATTATAAAATTCCGCTGTGTCTACAAAATTAATCCCTTTATTGAAGGCGTATAATAATAGGTTACCACCTTCTCTAGGGGTCATGTTGGCCTGTAGTGGTCCCATAGTTAAACTTCCAAAGCAAAGTTTAGAAACCAAAATATTACTTTTACCTAATCTGACCTTTTCCAATAACTTCCCCCCTTAGTTTTTAAAATATAATGATTAATCAGTTTTTACTTTTATTAGTATCATTAACCAATATATAAAGACTTGATGTACTTAGATAAATTATAGTCGTAGCTGCAGCAACTACACCGGAATCATTAACTAAAAAAGAAACCACACATGCTAGTACAATACTCCTCCATCCAACAATCAAATTGGGATATTTTTTCCCCATTGCCCTTGTAATTTTATTTGGTTTATAAAATAATATGGCCAGTATAAGAATTGCACTTAACAAAACCCTACTCCAAATTGTAACTTTCATAATTCTTATATTCATAGTCAATTTTCTAATTATTATTTCATATATAATGATAGGGCCCTTATCAACCATTTGGTAGAATACATTTGCCAAGTGTGTAGGGCTCTTGATAATAGAAATATCAATCAATGCAATCATAGCAATCGTTATTATTACTAAAGATACAATGATCGCAATAGATTTTTTACTAATTTTTATTTCCAACAAATTTATAATTGTAAATGAAAAACTAATAATAGCTGTTATTAATCCACCTATATTTGCCCCCAGGAGAGGGAAACCAATTGAAAAAATAACTAAAATATAAAGCACAAAAATATATTTTATCTGACAGTTAAATCTTTCTATTAACGCTGTTGTACTAATTAAGGTTGAACCGATTAATATTCCCATGTATTCGTTACCTAATCCGTAATACCTAGCCCCAATAACAGGATCATAGCCTAAAATAGAGTTTTTAATTAGATTTTGTCCAGTAGAAATATCTAAAAGTAAGGCAACCATCATTATCACCGAGGAATAAAACACAATATTTATGGGACTATTATGGCCTGTTTTATAAATTAATTCTACTATGATCCAACTTATAACTATTATCAGTATGTAACTTACAAAAACACTATTCACACCAAATATAGGCAATATTAATAATGTAAGGGGCACAATTATTGTAGCTATTAATATCTTAGAAATAAGTCTATGGTATTGTTGGGAAATCCTTTTGCCCAAAACAATTATTATGAGAAGACTAATTGAAACTAGTATTTGAAATACAGCAAAGGTGTATAGTACTCTATATCTTTGTTGTGATGTATTAACTATTCTTCTATTTAGTAGATTAATATAATTTATATTATCGGAGTTGGGTACAATACTTATTTGTTTGCCAACCATATTAGAGGGCCTTATATCAAAAAAGGACAGTATTGTGGGAGCAATATCCACATTTCCTATGATTCCTGCTCTGCGTGTTGTGCTTGACCACAAAAGTCCTTGACCCAAATCCTTATTGTGTATAATGATTGGTGTTAGTCTTTGTCCCTTTAAACCCGATTTATTTGATGGATAAGGGGTTACCACCATTAAAGTAGTCTTATAATCAACACTTTCCACTAGTTGTCCAAGAAAATTATCAATATCAAGCAAAATTTTATCCTTATGAAGTTCATATAATTCCCTTGTAAGTTTGTCCTCATATCTATCAAGTCGATTAGTATCTCCGGTTTCAATTACAATAAAATTAGCCCTGTGATAAATTTCATTAAAACTTGCCAACAGCTTATTGTAGTCAGTCTTGATACCAAAGGGGCAATTATCATCTTCCAAGATTAGGTCTTTCTTTATATTACCATAATCAATATACCCGTGACTATCCATAGATATTAAACCTACACCCCTATTTTCATCCTCACCTATATCACTTGTGCCTAAAACCGCAGTTTTATATCCATTACCTCTTAATTTTTGACCTAATATTCCTGGAAATGCCTTAAATTCACTTTTATTGTTTTGATCAATGAGTTGATTTATATTGATATTTACAATCCCATTTCCATTCAAAACATATCCCGTTCTCCTATTATAAATTGCTTTGATATTTTTGTCCAAATGATAAAAGGTTGAGGTATTAAGAGCTGCCTCAGCCCTAGTCCCCCAACCCAATGTAGCATAGGATTTAAATTCATTATTTTGACCCGCTGCCCTTGTGTTCATTAAAGCAATTCCACTTTCCTTAATAAGAGCCCCTAATATGTCCATCTGACACAAGTCCTTAAAATCTACTCTATTAATGATTACCATTATAACTTTTGGCTCAAAACTATCATCTAACCCATAAACTATTATGGTATATATATTAAATAGCAAAACAACCACAAATAATAGTAATAAAATTTTAAGTAACTTTTTAAATGTTTTCACCTTTTAACTCCTGTTTTGTTCTAAATATGTTTTTAGTAGCTCCTCCAATAGTTCGTCTCTTTCTATTTTTCGTATAACACTTCTAGCATTATTATGATTAGTTATATAGGTAGGGTCCCCAGATAAAATATAGCCAATAAATTGATTGATTGGATTGTAACCTTTTTCCTCCAAGGATTCGTATACCGTCATGATCACTTCCTCCACCTGTTTCTTTTTATCTTTGTCCAAATTAAATTTCATTGTCAAATTTAATTTATCTCCCATTGGTATTCCCCTCCCATCGATATAATATTATTTTACCATATTGTACCCCTTTCTCCAATAATATTTTCTAATTTACACGTAACATCTTGTTTTCTACAATAATCCCTGTAGAATCCCTTCGATTTTCTCTAGGGCCTCATTAATTTTTTCAGGATTTCTTCCACCCGCTTGTGCCATATCCGCCCTGCCACCGCCACCACCACCTGTAATTTTGGCTGCCTCCTTCACTAATTTCCCCGCATGTACACCTTTTTCCAATATATCCTTAGTAACCAGGGCTATAATGGATACCTTTCCCTCTGATTCAGAGGCTAAAAGAATTATGCCTGAACCTATCCTGTTCTTTAAATCATCGCCTAATTTTCGCAACTCATCAATATTACGTATATCTACTTTTTCAATTAATACCCTTGTTCCATTGATAATTTTAGTTTTATCTAAAATTTCATCAACTATCCCTGCTGTTAATTTCGATTTCAATTTTTCAATTTCCCGTTCCTTTTCCTTGTTGCTACTAATGTAGGTTTCCAACCGGTTAATTATATTATTGATTGGTGCCTTTAATAGCTTACTTATACTCCTAATTTTACCTTGTTGCTTCTTAATATATTTGTATGCTTCCAAACCTGTGACCGCTTCTATTCGCCTAACTCCGGATGCTATACCAGCCTCACTTAAAATTAGTAGCATTCCTATCTCACTACTGTTGTTCACATGAGTACCTCCACATAATTCACTACTATAATCTCCCGTCAGTACCAGCCTAACATGGTCACCATATTTTTCATCAAAGAGGGCTATTGCTCCCCTTTCTCTTGCCTCATCAAAACTAGTATTTATAACTTTTATTGGATGCCCTTTTGAAATCTCAAAATTTGCTTTTCTTTCTATCTCGTCTACCTGTGATTCTGTTAAAGCCTCAAAATGCGTAAAATCGAAACGCAGTCTATCTGGCGAAACAAGTGAACCAGCCTGCTGAACATGATTCCCCAATATCTCCTTTAGTGTTTTATGAAGTATGTGGGTGGCTGTGTGATTGCGGGCAACTGCCTTTCTAACATCTTCATCCACAGTGGCAACTACCCTATCCCCTGTATTTAATGCCCCCTCATTTATTTCCACAATATGATATATTCTTCCACTAGGGTCTTTCCTTGTATCCATAACGGTGGCGGTAAAATTATCACTATAGATTGTACCTATGTCTCCCACCTGACCTCCACTTTCACCATAAAAACATGTTTTATTCAGGATAATTATACCCTCTTCACCTTTGCCAATACTCTTCACAATATTATTATTTTGAACTATCTTTAATACTTTAGCTTCATTACAGAGATTTTCATAACCTAAAAATTCTGTTATTATTTTCTTATCTAAGTTAGTGACAATATCTCCCCTCCAACCCTTAACGTCTTCACCCATACCAGCCTTCCTAGCTCTCTCTCTTTGTTTTTTCATTTCTATCTCAAAGCCCTTTATATCAACCTCTAGATTCTTTTCAGCTAAAATCTCCTTTGTTAGGTCCAAGGGGAATCCATAAGTATCATATAATTTAAAGGCATGTAAGCCTCTAAGGGTGTTTTCCTTTGATAGAATCATATTTTCAATATATTTGCCCAATATTTCTAAACCTTGATGGATAGTTTCTTGGAAGCGTTCCTCCTCTATTCTTATTATCTTCTTAATATAGTCTAACTTATCATTTAGCTCCCCATATCTCTCGCCATACATTTTCACAACACTATCCGCTAATTCAAATAAAAAGCTTTCATCTATACCTAAAATCTTTCCGTGACGAGCGGCCCTTCGTAAAAGTCTCCTAAGTACATATCCCCTACCTTCATTTCCTGGCAAAATACCATCTCCAACCATAAAGACCATAGACCTTATATGGTCAGTAATAATTCTAAGGGAAATATCTTTATCATTATCTTTGCCATATTCTGTTTTGGTCATGCTACAAACCTTGTCTAAAATATACACCATGGTGTCAACCTCAAAAATAGAATCAACATTCTGCATTATACAGGCTACTCTTTCTAATCCCATTCCTGTATCAATATTTGGCCTAGGTAATAAGTTGTAATTTCCATCCTCATCTTTATCAAATTGTGTAAAGACAAGATTCCAAAACTCCACGAAACGGTCACATTCGCATCCAGGTTTACAATCCTGGCTATCACAGTTATAATCTTTACCACGATCAAAATATATTTCTGAACAAGGACCGCATGGCCCCAATCCTATTTCCCAAAAATTATCTTTTTTCCCTAGTCTGACTATTTTTTCTTCATCCACCCCAATTTCATTTCTCCAAATATTGTATGCTTCATCATCATCTTCATATATAGTTATCCATAAATTTTCTCTAGGCATCATTAGATGTTCTGTTACGAATTCCCAACTCCAAGATATGGCTTCCTCTTTAAAGTAATCTCCAAAAGAGAAATTTCCCAACATTTCAAAAAATGTTGCATGTCTAGCTGTCCTGCCAACAATCTCAATATCACCGGTTCTAATACATTTTTGGCATGTTGCTATCCTATTATGGGGTGGATTCTCAACACCTGAAAAATAATTTTTTAAAGGCGCCATGCCTGAATTAACTAATAATAAGCTTTTATCATCTAGGGGCACCAATGGATAACTATCCACTACTAAATGGTCCTTTGATTTAAAAAAATCTAAAAACAATTTTCTTATGTCATTCAATTTCATTTTCTTCATAATTACCCTCCATTATAAATTTCTACAATATCAAATTAAAAATACCCTCACCCATACATAACAATTGGCATAGTAGGGACGAGAGTATTCTCGCGGTACCACCCTAATTACCGTTTCAAAACGGCCTCTCAAGGAAAATATTTCAGATAACGGTTTTACCGATAACTTCTACTTTAGTAATAAAAACTATTTGGAAATTATAACTCAGAGATTGCTTCCTACAGTCTGTTAGAAGTTTCCCAGCCTAGAACTTCATCTCTAACGAAAATTAGACTATAGTACTTGTTCTCATCATTGTTATTTTTATATATTTTAATTGAATTATATAAAATTAACTATATGTTGTCAATATGCTAGCTCCAATAGATAAAATCAATATTTAAGAACGAATAAAGCTATTAAGAAAATACTGCATTAAAATTTTTGTAATAGCAACTCCGGGAACAGCAAATAACAAACCACACAATCCAAATAAATTACCTCCAATAAATAAAGATAATATTATAAGCAAAGGGTGAACCCCAACACTATCACCAATAATCTTTGGGGCTATAATTGTACTTTCAATTTGTTGTATAATAAAAAAAACTATTACGACCCATAATGCTTTTACAGGGCCATCAATAAGAGCAAATATAACACCTGGTATGGTTCCTGCAATGGGCCCAAGGTATGGTATAATATTCGTTATACCTGCTACCAATCCTATGATTATTGCAAAATTAACATCTAAAATAAACATGGCAATAGATGTGAAAAAAAATATAAAAACAGACAAGAGAATTTGGCCTCGAATAAATCTTGATAAGATTATATCAATATCCGTCATAAGCTGTAATAAACCCGCTTTATAATGCCTTGGAATGATCCTTTTTATAAAATTTTTAAATTTGTTTAAATCATTCAATAGATAAAAAGTTAATATGGGAATTAAGATAAAATTCATAACTTTTGTTAGGATATTTAACAAAAATTTGCTAATGATGGATAATAACTCTATAATTAACTTTTCAACTTTATATAGTTGTAATTTTAAAATTCCTTTCATGTCAATTAACTCCTTGGGTAAACCATCGAAAAATTTTTCTCCTGTTAGATAAATTTCATAAGACCCATCATAAATTTTGCCTCCATATTTAGGCATTAATTCTAATAATTCCTGGATTTCTTCTAATAATCTTGGTATAAAAACAAATGATGATATAGTTATTATTAAACAAATAATTATATATACAATTACAATACTCCAGAACCTTGTCACTCCCATGTTTTGTATGACATTTACGATAGGATTTAATATATAAGTTAATATAATCGAAATTATAAAGGGCATTAAAATATTGAAAATCAGAATCTTATTTGTATGTATCAATATCAACGAAAATAACAAAGTATATAAAAAAATAAACAAATAAAAATATTTTTTAGTTATATAAACTCTTTGATTTTCCTTTATATATTTATTGCCTATATGTATTAAATAATATATTAATAAAAATAAACTTAAAAATATCAAAAAATAAATTATAAAACTTAAAACTCCCATAGTTTCTATTTCTATAATCTCCAATTTGCTGTTGTTAGATATTGTTTCCATAAAATTTTTTTCCATAATATACCCCTTAATATTTATATGTACGAAATAAGAGATTATTTTTTAATTTTCCTTTTTTGAAAAGAAAGGCAGCTTATATTACAAGCTGCCTCCATGTTTAAGCCCTCACTAACTTAGTAAACCTGTTGCCATATTGAACATTTTCCTGCCTTTTTTAATTATTTTGTTTTGCTTTCTGTTGTTCATATGGGAAAAAGCATAAACACCAACAGTAATACCTATCAAACTACCGGTGATTAATTGTGCTATCCTATTATTCCCCATCATATCACTCCTTTTTGTGATAAGATTTTTGACAACATAGTTATACAAACATATTTTTTGTAAATTGAGCAAATCTATACCCAGAATATTTTTGTATTTTAAAATTTAAAATAAAAATAAGCCTGTGGGGAAAACCACAGGCTGTAATAATAGTTTAAAATACCTCTTCTTCATGATGATGGGGATCCTCACTAGGATCGAATCCATCTAATTCTTCAAAATACAGATTATTTTTGCTAGCATAATCGTGAATAGCAGATTTAACCGCCTGCTCAGCCAATACAGAGCAATGCATCTTTATGGGTGGTAAACCATCCAAGGCCCCTGCTACAGCCTTATTACTCAGCTGTAGGGCCTCTTTTATGCTTTTACCCTTTATCATCTCTGTAGCCATACTAGAAGTGGCTATGGCCGACCCACATCCAAAGGTTTTAAATTTAACATCTACAATAATATCATTTTCTATTTTTAAATACATTTTCATAATATCCCCACATCTTGGATTTCCAACTTGTCCTACAGCATCTGCATTTTCAATTTCTCCAACATTTCTGGGATTCATAAAATGCTCCATAACTTTTTCACTATACATTACTAATATCCCCCTTTACTTTTTCATATAGTGGTGACATCTGTCTCAATCTATCTACAATAGGTGGTAATTGTTCAATAACATAATCAATCTCCTCACGAGTAGTGGGAGTGCCCAATGTTAGCCTCAGTGAGCCATGGGCAATTTCATGTGATAAGCCTATGGCCATTAATACATGGGAGGGATCTAGGGAGCCAGATGTGCAGGCCGAACCACTAGAACCAGCAATTCCTACCATATCTAGGCTTAATAATAATGATTCACCTTCTATAAACTCGAAGGATACATTGACATTTCCGGGTAGTCTTGAACTAGGATGACCATTTAATCTTGTATAGGGTATTCTTTTCATTAATTCCACTATTAAATAATCCCTTAATTGCAATAAACGCTTACTATTAGTTTTTAAATCTTTACTGGCTAATTCCGCTGCTTTTCCAAATCCAACTATACCTGGTAAATTTTCTGTCCCAGCCCTTCTTCTCCTCTCCTGTGCACCTCCGTGTAACAATGCCTGCAATCTAACTCCCTTTTTAATATATAGACCGCCAATACCTTTGGGTCCGTATATCTTGTGGGCGGAGATAGATATTAAATCAGCCCCCAAATCCTTAGAATCTATCTCTATACTACCATAGGCCTGTACAGCATCTGTATGTAGTATAATAGATTTTTCTTTGGCTATTTTCGCTATCTCTTTTATAGGCTGTATAGTACCTATTTCATTATTTGCATATATAATAGATATTAAAATTGTATCTTCCCTAATTGCATCTTTTAGATCATCTAAACTAATTAGGCCATATTGATCTACATCTAAATAGGTTACTTGAAAACCCTCTTTCTCTAAATATTGACAGGTGTGGAGGACCGCATGATGTTCTATTTTTGTAGTGATAATATGCTTGCCCTTATCTTCCAGGGCATAAGCTACCCCCTTAATAGCCCAGTTATCAGCTTCCGAACCACTTGATGTAAAAAATATCTCTTCTGGCCTAGCATTTAGCGATTGGGCAATGCGACCCCTTGCTAAATCCATTGCTTTCCTAGCTTCTCTTCCATAGCTATGTATACTAGATGGATTTCCATAGCTCTCATTAAAAAACGGATGCATCTCCTTCAAGACATCCTTATTTACTGGGGTTGTAGCTGCATAGTCTAGATATACCTTCATAAAATCCTCTCCTCACCTTATAATTTCAATTAGTAAAAAATTCACATTCTTATATGGTTTGTTTCTTAATTTGGTGATGCTCCCTTACCATATCGGCAAGTGTTATCGAATCTACCACGTCATTAAAACTATTCCATATTTTTTCCCATACAACTTTAGTCACACAATATTCCGACCTCTCACAGTTACTTGCCTGCTCCTCAATTATACAATCCGATGGCAACATGGGACCATCCAATGTTCTGATTATATCACCAACGGTAATATCCTTAGGATCCTTGGCTAGCATATAACCACCCATTGCACCTCTAACACTTTTTACAAACTTAGCCTTCCTTAATACTGCAATCAACTGCTCTAAATAATGTTCCGATACACCTTGATTTTCTGCAACATTTTTTAAAGCAATTGGGCCATCCCCATAATGTAAAGCCAGTTCAAACATTGCTTTTAAACCATATCTGCCCTTAGTTGATAATCTCAAAGCATCCTCCTCCTTCAATCCCAAGTAAATTGATTGGGATTAAAGATTATTATAATATACCCGAGTGTTTATGTCAAGATTAAAATTGTAAATTTTGTAATTGTTTTTTTATGAGTTTCCCTCCATATATTGTATCTTCCAAAACTAGGTATATATGTTGAATTTCTGATTTTCTTGCTATATTATTGTTAGCAAGGTTAACATAATTTATAAGGAGTGATTGACATTGTTTAAAAGAAATTTCCAGAGATTTTTATCATCTACATCTTTAGTTTTGCTATTATTAGCAACTAATTCCTTGGTTTATGCTTCTACGGGGTATATGAATACAAACATTTTAAATCAACTAGAAAATTATAGTATTTTCTACACTAGTCCAGTTTATTGGTCCTATGATTATAATATTTGGACCAACTATGCACCAGTAGATTATAGCAGGGTAACACCCTATAAGCAATATGATAAATATCCCAATATTTGGGATAATAACAAGGGTTACCAGTCCCAACCTTCATATACAGAATCTCCTTCTAATGAATATGGATCTGATCTTCAGGAGACCTTTGCTGATACAACTTCACTAAGTCCTGATGAAATTGAAATGGTTCAGTATGTAAATCAAGCTAGAGAGCAGGCAGGTTTGTTACCGCTTGATATAGATGAGGATTTATCATATGTTGCCAAAATTAAGTCCCAAGACATGATGGATAACAATTATTTTTCCCATACATCCCCCATCTATGGTTCACCCTTTGAAATGATGGACAACTTTGGTATTCAATATAAATCTGCAGCAGAGAATATTGCTATCAATTCTAGTGTCAGGGGTGCCCATGATGCCTTTATGAATTCGGAGGGCCATAGGAACAATATATTAAATCCAAATATTACCCATATTGGCATAGGAATACATGGCCAATACTTTACACAAATGTTTATACAAAAATAAATTTAAGTCTACAAGGGCCATCCTCATCAGCTAGGATGGTCTTGCTTTATTTTTATAATTTTACATAAAAAAATAACCCATCATTAGCTTTGTATCCCCACCACCAAAACGAATAAAAAATAAAATTGCTATTATAAACATAGCAGTAAAAATCCCAATAAGTGAAAATTTTATACCTGATAATCCGTTTTCCAAGTAATTAAAAAGTAATCCTAATAGGATTAATGGGTAAGTAACATAATTTTTAATTTTTTTGCTTGTTATATCTGTATATGTTGCTATTACTAAAAATGGAATGGGTATATAATGCAAAGTATTCCTCCTTTTAAAATTATATGGTTAGTAAACAGCATAATCATCCCAAAATTCTCCATAGTGTTCTGTTTCTATTTCCTCAAAAAATTCAGAGTTTGCCTGTAATTCAAATATATATTTATTAAAAACTGGTAAATAGAAACCTATCGATTTTGAGATCATAACCTTATTTCCATCTACTACTACATCTGCATCTTTAACATAACCAAGTTTTAATTCTTCCTTAGTTTTTTCCTTTGCCATTACATCATCTTGGCAAATAGCATAGGTCCTAGCTCCTTCTTTGACAGCCATATTCATTATGGTTTGTGTACGATATGCGGTAATAAAAAATACTAAGCCCATAAAAAATCCCAATAAAATGGGTAACATAATAGCAACTTCTACTATGGTATTACCTTTATTATCTTTAAAAAATTTTCTTATAATTGCTAACATAAAAAAACTCTCCTTTTCTAGTGGATATAATAAGGTTCAACATGAAAAATAGCCCCTCTTTCAATAGGAAATTTTATTTTAGGAATGGGTACATAAAGATACTTTTTAGCAACAATACCTCTTTTATTTCCATCTATAATAGGAGTTATTATTACATCATTAGTTTTTATATTATTATTTTTTAATTCTTTGATAGTTTTTTCAATAGCTTCATTTGCCGAGTGTGAAATTGAATATAATCTTGCACCTTCTCTGACAGCAGTTTGTATTGTAATGTCTGTTCTAACAACATTAACCATAAAGATATAACCAAATACTAGCATTAAAAAAAGGGGCATCATAATACCCATCTCTATAATAGCACTACCTTTATTATCCTTTATAATCTTTTTAATGATTTTTAACAAAAAATCACCTTCCTTTTATAAAAAAACAAAATTAGTATAAAACTCTTTCTAATTCTTTAACCGTAGTTATTTCCCAAGTTGTTATAAAAGTTGGTTTGTTTATAATATTTCCAAAGGGGACAGGAAGTTCCACAGTCACATTAGCTGTTACTTCTACCCAACGAGGAAAAATTATTCTTTTTGTTTCGTTAGTTTGACTACTCCAAGCAGGTTCTGGATAATTAAATTCATTAATCCACCAACTATCAGGATTAGTAACTGTATTTACAATAGCAGGTCTACCACCAGTTGAGGGTCTATTAATATTTCTATTTTTTCTAACTGTATAATATCTTTCTTGGTCGTATTCTACTTTAATATTCCATATTTAATAATCTATAGTTTAGTTTATTAACATCTAAATTTTCTATTAAGTATTGGTTTGCTACATTTTGAGCTAATGTTTTGTTTAGATATATATAATTTTTAAAATCATTTTCACTATTAAAATAAGTTCTTTCCGTACAAACATAATAACTGCAATCATATTTGTTTCCTTCTGAATCAGTACAAGTCCGATTAACCCAATATCCTGCTGTGCAAGAATTATATTCTCCATAATTAACTGGTCTTACCTTTTCCTGTGAAGCGGAAGCTAAAGATGATAGTATTGCAGTATCCAAAGCATTTCTAACTGTTGTTCTACTTCTATACATAATTGACAAAGAAAGATTTACGCATCCGATCATAACTAATAATATGATAATAACTGCTATCATTGGTAACATGGATGCTCTTTTATCCCGAATAAATTTTTTAATTTTTATAATTATATTTGAAAACAAAAAGAAAAACCCCCCTTTCCTTTTTTACTTTTAACTTTTTTGTATTGGATAATAATTATTTAACGATTATGCCGGGTTTTAGCCCTCCCCCTTGAGGTTTTTCCTCATGTGGTAATGGCATTTTTTCATTAAATCGGGTTAGCATATCTTGAATATGATGGTTACTAAAGCCATACTGCCTAGCACGTGTTAATTCATTTGCATTTCTTAAAGTATCTATTACTTGCCCTGTACTAGCATTATATATTTCTACTGTTCCACCTAATGTAATCCTATTAGGTCTTGCAAAAGCCCTTTCTAAACTTTCCATTTCCCTATATGTTAATTCCCTACCGTACTGTTTTTCTATACTTGCTATAATATTTTCTCTTGTGATGGTTATGTCGTAGTATTCTGTTTTTCCCGCTGGTGGACTTGCACCTACTAAGTTTTTTGTGTCCAAAATGTATGTAAATTCGCCTAACCCAACCTTTAATTCTGTAAACCTATACCTTACACCTGATGTTGCCCCTGTTGCTGATGTAGTGTATTTGATGCTTTTTAGTGAACCGTTATCTAATTTTAAAACTTCTACTGGATCGCTAGGTACTCCACCATTACTTTTTTCAATTGTAACTTGTGAATTTGCAAGGCTGAAATTTACTTGAAGTAGTAAAAAAACCATAAGTAAAATTAAAACTCTTTTACATTTAATCATAGTAAACTTCCCTCCAATTCGATAAATAAATTACTTGAACTAAAAAAGTACCTTTAGTAGTATTTGCAAAGCGAAACTCTACATCTCTTTCATAGATTTTGTTTGCTTTTAATTTGAAAATATTATCGTCTCTCTTGTAGGACATTTGCAGTATTCCCCTTACACCGTAATAACCTCTGGCTGTTTCATAAATTAAACTAGGGTCGCTTACCCAACCTAGTGATGCGTTTTTGTATATGTCTATCCTGTGAGGTATATATTTTTTAAAAACTGCTTGGGTATCTTCTGGATATTTCTCAAGGTATTCTTGGCATTTGTATCGTGGTTCAACCTTTTCTGAATAGCCTGTGTACCAGTTATAACTGTAGCCTTGTAGTCTTTTTATATCTTCTTCTGTTGGATCATGTTGTAGCTTAGGTAGGTCTTTTGTTTCTTCTCCTGTGTCTTGTAGGGTGAAGCTTACTCCGTCTATTGCGTATTGGAGTGGTGCATCTTCTAATTCGTAGTATTCTTTGCCTGTACTTGCATCTTTTAAGGGTTTAATAGCAATTTTGTCGTAGGGTTTTCTTGCTTCAATTGCTTCTTCCATTTCTTCGATTGTTTTTTCTTTTTTTTCTGGTTCTACTTCTGCTTTTACTTCTTCAATTTCTTCTTCCACTTCTTCTACTTCTTCCATCTGTTCTGCTAATAGCGTTTCTGTATCATCTTTGTTGAAAAATAGCTTTTTAACCCCTAATACTAAGCTGAAAATTAATACAAGTGTCAAAATGCCTATTAGGATTTTTTTCATTGTTCTTTCCTCCCTTTAAAAATATTTTTTTTTAAGAAATAGACTGCTAAAAAGCAGTCTATTTAACTTCTACCCAGTCGGTAAATCTTTGTGAGTGTTCTAATAAAGTCCTATCCCCTGTTACGCTACCCCAACCATGATTAATGATTATTTCCCAATCTGCTTCATAGGTCTTGCCATTTTCTGATTTTTGTACTATTCCACGAATACCATAATCTCCAGCACGAGTGTTATAGATTAAGTGTGGTGATGTTAGCCATACAAAGTCTTTACCCCTTAATTCTTCTGGTGTGTAATTGTGTGGTGTCCATAATTCTTTTCTTATAATGCTTTCTACATCTTCTGGATATTTAGCATAGTATTCATCAAAACTAATATAACTTTTTAAAGCTGATTCTGGATTAGCATACCAAATCGTGTTTAATGGGTAATTTTGCAATCTTTCTATATCTTTTTGGCTTATTGTTTGGGTCTTTTTTGGCTTTTCTGCTGGTGGTTTTGGTGTAGAACGCTCACTTTTTTCTAGCACTCTTAATACTACTACTGATGATTCTGCTCTTGTTAGGTTTTTGTTTCCCCCAAAACTTTTATCTGGGTAGCCTGTTATTATTCCTTTGGTATATACTTCTAGGACATAGTCTTTGTAATTGTTTGGTATCTTGTTGTAGTCGCTTATGGCGTCTATATATTTTTCTTTGTTTTCTGATGGCTTTTCTTTTAATACTTCTAGGGCTTTTGACGATAGTTGTGCCATTTCGTATCTGGTTATTGGTCTATCTAAACTGTTTTCTGGAAATTCGTTTTTATTTAATATTTTTAGTTCTTCTGCTTTTTTGATGGTGTTTGTAGCCCAATGTCCTGTTTTTGCATTGGTTTGTTTGTAGCCCATGGCATTTAATAAGATGGTTGTAAATTCGCTTCTTGTGATGGTGTTATTGGGTCTAAATGTTCCATCTGGGTATCCGCCTATTCCATCTAGTTTGACTAATTTTGTTACATGGTCTATGTACCAATCTCCTGCTTGTATGTCAGTAAATTTAAGGGTCTTGTTACTTGCAAAGGCTAATGTCAATGTTGCTATTAATAGGATTAGTGCTAGAACAATAGATAGTCTTTTTTTCATGGTTAATCTTCCTTTCTTAAGAATTTTAATGGTTATCATTTTATTCCATTATAATGCATCTTATGGCAAGTTTCATCTCCATTATAGATTAGAATGAATAAACCAAAGGTTATATAGTACAACCTTTGGTTTATCATTTTCCAGTTAAATATTATCGATTTTTTTCAATACTCTCCGCCTATCTTTTCTTTTAGCCTCATATAAATTTAAAACATGGATATTTATCTTTTTACCTACCTCATTTAATATATAATAATCACCTAAATTATTAAATTTAATTGCATAACCACAACCCGCCTTAACTTTACACGGGGTGGCTATTAATTGGAATTGATTATAGCCCCTTGATTTTAGGTATTGATACAATTGCATGCCACGATTTCTGGAATTAAATACAACAATATAGTATATATCCTCCATATATTTTTCTCTCATATCATTCACTCCCCAATAGAAGTAGTATCCCTATATTAAAATATATGTTGGATAAATTTTGTCTGTTACACTTAAAGTTAGACTTGAACTATTTTTTATTTAAGGCCAGCAGACTATTAATATATTCTTGAATTTGTTTTTCATACCCATTCTCTGTTGGCAGATAGTATTGTCTACTGTTTATCTCCTCTGGCAAATATTGTTGATGAACATAATTTCCTCCATAATCATGGGGATATAAATACCCTATCCCATGACCTAAGTCTGCAGCATTTTTATAGTGATTATCCCTTAGATGATCTGGGACTTCCGTAGCTATGTTTTTAACATCCTTTAATGCCCTGTCGATTGCAATATATGAAGAGTTGCTTTTAGGCGCGGTAGCTAAATATATAGTTGCCTGGGCCAAGGGTATCCTTCCCTCAGGCATTCCTATTATTCTTATGGCATCAAAGGAGGAAATAGCCACTTGCAATGCTCTTGGGTCTGCATTTCCTATATCCTCGGCAGCCAGAATTATTAGCCGTCTAGCAATAAACTCCGCCTCTTCTCCCGCATAAATCATTTTGGCCAAATAATGAATAGCCGCATTAGGGTCACTTCCCCTAATGGACTTTATAAAGGCCGAAATAACATCATAATGTTGGTCCCCATCTCTATCATACAGTACTGCCCTTTTTTGTATTGATTCCTCAGCTATTTCAATATCTACTTTTATAAGCCCATTTTCATCAGGTGGTGTGCTGAGCACTGCAATTTCTAAGGCATTTAATGCTCTTCTTGCATCTCCTGAAGCCATTAGACCTAAGTGGTTTAAGGCAGCTTGAGTAATCTGGGCATTATATTTTCCCAAGCCATATTTTCTATCAGTTAAGGCTGTTTTTAATATTTTTGATATATCGTCAAGATCTAATTTGAATAATTCTAAAACTGTAATTCTCGATAAAAGAGGGCTGTTTACCTGGAAATACGGATTTTCTGTTGTGGCACCAATTAAAACAATAATCCCCTTTTCCACATGGGGAAGTAAAACGTCCTGTTGATTTTTGGAGAATCTATGTATCTCATCAATAAACAATATTGAAGCCCTCTGCTCCATAGCTAATAAATTCTTGGCTTCCTTTATCACCCCTCTAATTTCCTTTACACCAGAGGTTACAGCATTTAATTTAAATAGGTTGGCATCAATTGTCTGAGCAATTAGTTTTGCTATGGTGGTTTTCCCCGTCCCCGGAGGACCATAGAATATAATAGATGGTATTTTACCTGATTTTAAGCACCTATTCAAAAATTTTCCCTCAGCCAATATATGGTTCTGTCCAAAAACATCATTTATGGATTGTGGTCTCATCCTGTCTGCTAGCGGGGCAGATTTATTCAAATGCTCTTTAGAAAGCATTTCAAACATATTCATTTATAATCATCCTAATTAATTATTTCTCTTATGATTTTAATGGCATTAAGAACATCCTGCCTATCTACATCTTTATGGGTTACAAATCTAATGGAGAGTTCATCCCTTGCATTTACTAATAAACCTTTTTTTCTAAACTCCTCCACCAAGCTCGAACTGGTGTAACCAGTATCTGAAAAGTCCACATTTATGATATTTGTGTGCACCTTGGTCTCGTCTACCCTAATACCCGAAATCTGCTTTATTTCCCTGGCTAATAATTTTGCATTATCATGGTCTTTAGAAAGTTTTTCAATCATATCCTCTATAGATACAATGGCAGCTGCAGTCAATACACCTGATTGTCTCATCCCACCCCCCAACATTTTTCTAAACTTTCTTGCTTTTCTAATAAAATCATGATTGCCAAGCAGGATACTCCCAACAGGCGCCGATAGTCCCTTAGAAAAACATAGCATTACTGAATCAGTATATTGGGCAATCTCTTTAACATCAACATTTAAACTTAAAGCTGCATTGAATATCCTAGCACCATCTAAATGTACTGGTATCTTATAATCCCCAGCAATAGTAAAAACTTTTTCCATGTTTTCCAAGGGAATTGCCATACCACCGGCCACATTATGTGTGTTTTCCAAGGTTATTAATCCTGTTTTAGGAAAATGTATATCCTTACCCCTAATGGCTCTTAGTATATCCTGGGGATCCATTACACCATCAATTCCTCTTATAGTTTTAGCCTGAACATTAGCTATTCTAGCCATTCCCGCCACCTCATATATGTATATATGGCAGCTCTCCTCTAGAATTACCTCTTGTCCAGGTTTGGTGTGGGTCATAATTGCTATTAAGTTACCCATAGTTCCCGAAGGTACGAATAACCCAGCCTCTTTTCCCAATAATTTAGCGGTCAGACTTTCTAGTTTATTGGTGGTCTCATCATCCCCATATACATCATCACCTAGTTTTGCCCTAGTGATTTCATCAAACATCCTATCCGTTGGTAAGGTTACAGTGTCACTTCTAAAATCTAATATTTTCATATGGTATTTTTCATCTCCTTAACTTTCAATATAATACTATTATAAGTTATGCGTGGGATTTTTTCCAATAAAAAAACTGATGCCCAAAGACATCAGTCATAGAACATGAATTTTTATAAGTTAATCATCCTCACAAACAAAGGGCTCATTAACTTGAGGCGGGAATAATGGTGGGAATTTTTCGCCACATATTGGCCTTTCTCTTGCTTCTTGTTCACAGAAACCTGTGCTCAAGACACATAATTGTACGGGTACTTTGATCTTCTTTTCACATGTAATACATAGGGCTAGGATCATATTAACTGATATTTCTCCTGTATTTGTATTGAAAGTTATATCCCTATTAATGCTTTG
This sequence comes from uncultured Clostridiaceae bacterium, assembly GCA_964390055.1. Classification (GTDB taxonomy): domain Bacteria; phylum Bacillota; class Clostridia; order Peptostreptococcales; family Natronincolaceae; genus CAYMGQ01. The sequence continues at coordinate 2,658 of CAYMGQ010000003.1, read as the reverse complement.
GGTCGCCAACCTGCCTAAAAATGCTATATTACAAAATTCTGTGAACTGTGGTAAAAATGAAGAATCAAATACCGATGGCATGCAAAGTTCAAAGAAATTCGTCAATCTCTGGTTTATGGGTGCCCTACCCCTTAGGGTGGTTGATTGCCTTCGATCCCTTGCGTCTATAAACTCAACATCCATTTCTATTACAACCATTCCTGTAATATTAATCTCCTGAGAACCAAATATGGGAGTTCCCCTATTCTCATCATCGCATTCCGATGTATCAGTATATATTAAATATTGTAACAACCCAGCAGGTCCTGGTACCACAACTGGCTCGCCATTACCATCCAGAACAAATTGTGCGCCAGAGAGGGTTGTTTTTGGTGTAATGGACAGATTCTTACTATCATTAATATTATTTGGATTAAAGAACTTTTTTACACGAATATCCAATATCCGCTTAATTCTTGATTTGGGGCCACATTTATTTAATGGTAATTTGCCTAATGATACATTTGAAACTGGTTGCACACCTTGCAAATTAAATGCCACTGAATCGTATACCTTATCTATAAAAATACACTCACCCACAACCTCTTGTAAATTACCATCAAATTCACATCCTGTATTTGCAATACAACATGGCTCATTAATTTGCATTGTTTCGATACTAAAATCTTTATCCTTTTTCACACATATCAACTCCTTTTAATAGATAAATCTTTATATCATATTTAAAAATCTCCCCTTACTGTAAAATATGAATCAACTTGTATTATGGTGCAAATAATATGTAATTTTTACTGTTTAATCGCATATATTTAACTATAGATTGAAAATATTTATTCAAATAGACCTTGATGCAATTATTAAAGCAATTAAGGAGGTGGAAGTATTTGATGAAATATGAGAAAAATAATAATAACTTCCTGCGAAAACATGAACAGAAAATTGCTGATGAAGATACAAAAAAGCTGGAAGATATTATCGAAAATTATAAGAACAAAATTCTAGATTTAGAGGAAAAGCTTGAAGAAGTGAGCCAAGAATTAAATCTGTCACAAGGTAAGATTGCTACTTTTAAAGCAAATATGGAAACTCCGGCCTTACCTAAGGATGTATCAGACAAAATTAATGATTTGGAAAACAGCTTGATAATCTTGAATGACAATATCGCTAGTTTAGAATTAGAAAATATTGAATTGCAAAAGCAAACTGTTGGATATAAAGAACATGTTCAAATGCTATATATCATATTATTGCTTCTTTACCTTATATAAAAAAAACCTATAGGTCAGTAAACTATTATATAAGTTTATTGCCAATAGGTTTTAATATATAAATATTTTCTACCATTGATAATATACTAATATTAACACTAGTATAGATTAAAATTATTACATAGATCCTCCACAATTTTAGTAGCTTTTTTAATATTGTTAGGGTTATCTATTATAAGATGAATAGCATCGGCTATCCTTACCATTTCATCCTCCTTCATCCCTCTAGTTGTAATAGCTGGCGTCCCCATCCTTATACCACTTGTTACAAAAGGGCTTTCCGTATCAAAAGGTATGGTATTTTTATTTACAGTTATACCCACCTTGCCCAGTAAATTTTCCGCATCTCTTCCATTTATGTGTTTGTTTTTTAAATCCACCAGTATCAAATGAGTATCGGTCCCACCTGATATTAATCTAAAACCCCTATCGATTAATTCCTCTCCCAATCTTTGTGCATTTCTAACTACCTGTTCCTGGTATCTTTTAAACTCTGGCATTAGGGCTTCCTTAAAAGATACTGCCTTTGCTGCTATTACGTGCATCAATGGCCCTCCCTGTATACCGGGAAAAATCGCCTTATCTATCATTTTACCGTACTGCTCCTTGCATAAAATTGCACCACCTCTTGGTCCTCGTAAAGTTTTATGAGTTGTAGTAGTTACAAAATCAGCATAAGCGCAGGGATTGGCATGCAGGCCAGCTGCTATTAATCCCGCAATATGTGCCATATCCACCATTAAATATGCCCCAACTTCATCAGCTATTTCTTTAAATATTTTAAAATCAATTTTCCTTGGGTATGCACTCGCACCAGCAACTATAAGTTTTGGTTTTTCTTTTTTTGCAATGTCTCTAACTATATCATAATCGATTAATTCTGTATCCTTATCTACGCCATAATCTATAAAATTATAATAGACTCCTGAAATATTTACAGGACTTCCATGGGTAAGATGTCCCCCATGGGACAAATTCATACCCAAAACCTTGTCCCCTGGTTTTAAAATAGAAAAATATACGCCTAGATTAGCATTGGAACCCGAATGAGCCTGTACATTAACATGTTCAGCATTAAATATTTTCTTTAATCTTTCTCTTGCTAGCTCCTCTGCTATATCAACCTCCTCACAGCCACCGTAATATCTTTTCCCAGGATAGCCTTCGGCATATTTATTCGTTAAATAGCTGCCCATAGCCTCCATTACTTCAAGCGAAACAAAGTTTTCAGAAGCTATTAATTCTATATTATTCTTCTGTCTGTTTTTTTCCCTAAGTGTCATTTCATAAATTTCATGATCAAATTCCTTTAAGTTATTAAATTTCATTATATGTTCTCCTTATATAATGTATTTACGTTAATTAAGGATAACGCATAATCCTTTTTAAA
>CAYMGQ010000002.1:0-203326 GCA_964390055.1 uncultured Clostridiaceae bacterium | reverse complement strand
AAAGTTATCATTCCCAGGTTAAATACTATACAGATTTAATCAATGAAAATCCTGACTGGACCATGGCAGGTATCTATGCTGATGAAGCAATAACAGGGACCCAAATAGATAAAAGGTTAGACTTTCAAAGGTTAATAAATGACTCTATGAATGGTGATATAGATATGATTATCACCAAGTCTATATCCAGATTTGCTAGGAATACTTTAGATACTCTTAAGTATGTAAGGCAATTAAAAGAAATGAATGTAGCAGTATTTTTTGAGGAAGAGAATATTAATACTTTAACCATGGATGGAGAATTACTCCTAGTTATACTTAGCTCTGTAGCCCAGCAAGAGGTGGAAAATATCTCAGCCAATGTTAAGAAAGGCTTGAAGATGAAAATGCAAAGAGGGGAATTAGTTGGCTTCCATGGATGCTTAGGCTATGATTATGATAAAGAAAATAAAACTATTTCAATAAATGAGGAGGAGGCTGAAATAGTAAGATATATATTTAAGAGATACTTAGAAGGGGCAGGGGGAAGTGTAATATGCAGGGAGTTAGAAAACCTTGGCCACAGATCTCCTAGAGGCTCTAGTAAGTGGTCAGCAACCACTGTACTGGGAATTATAAAGAATGAAAAGTATAAGGGAGACCTTCTAATGGGAAAGACCTTTACTCTAGATCCTATTACTAAAAGAAGACTGGAGAACTTTGGTGAAGAAGATAAGTTTTATATAAAGGAACATCATGAGCCAATTATAAGTGAAGATGATTTTGATAAAGCCCAGGAAATCAGACTTAGGAGAGCTAAGAATAGAAATACTATCCAATCAAAAGATGGAAAAAGGGAAAAGTTTAGTAGGAAATATGCTTTTTCTTGCCTACTGGAATGTGGATTCTGCGGTTCAAATTTGTCCAGAAGAACATGGCACAGTAACTCCCAATATAATAAGGTCATCTGGCAATGTGTAACAGGAACTAAGAAGGGAATAAGGTTTTGTCCTAATTGCAAAGGAATAGAAGAAATAGCCATAGAAAAGGCTTTTATGGAGAGTTACAGGCAGCTTACATCAAATAATAAGGATACAGTAAGTAAGTTCTTAGAAATAATAGAAAGCACCTTAAATGATAAGAGCCTAGAGAAAAATATTAAGAAGTTAGAAAGAGAAATCTTTAATATATCCAATAAACAAAATTCCTTAATTGACTTAAGACTAGATGAAAAGATTGATAGTCACCTATATGAAGAAAAATATTTGTCCCTACAGAAGGAGTTCTTAGAAAAGACTAAGGAAAAAGAATCCTTAGAATTTAATCTGATAAACAATAATGAAATAAAAAGTAGGATGAAAGCCTTTAAATCTATCTTAGAAAAAAAGGAAATTTTAAAGGAGTTTGATAGGTATGTATTTGAAAGCATAGTAGAGAAGGTAATAGTGGGTGAAATAGATGAAAAGGGTAATGTAGATTCATACAAGCTTACTTTTATCTATAAGACAGGCTTTAAGGATGACTTAAATGGAGAAGATTTTAAGCCTCCTAGAAAGAATGCTAAGAAGAATAAGGGAGATAAAAAAGACTGCGATAAATTGTCTTCTCTTATTGAAAACAAGGAAGTAAAATTTCCTTCCCATATAACTAACTCCACATGTTGAGGTGGTAACCCTGATGACCTATTGTGGTTATAGGAACAAATAAGAAGAATTGATTACAATATATAATTGTTTAAGGGTATAAAAAGGGTCAAAAATCGGTGGCAAAACACCATTTTTTGACCCTTGAAAATAGTGCAGTTGACAGATGACATTGGACTTTTCGGGATATTTGCAAGATAAATGGAAAAGAGTATGATAAAAACGACTGATTAATATGCTATAGATGAACATTTGTAGAATTATGCGAAGTAAAGACATGCGAATGTCATAGGAGGATACTAGGATGAGAAAGGAATTTGAAATCAATGGTTGCATAGAAGTACCAAGGGAATTATCAGAAGGTGAGTTTTGGGATAAATTTATTGATTTTATAGAAGCTAATAACTGGTATTTTGGTGGTGGAATAAATGAAATTATTGATGGTTTCTATATAAAGGAAGATGGAAGAAGTGGGGACCATGTATTAGATCAGGATTTAAAAGAACTAATTTATCAAGGTAATAATAAAAAAGCAGTAGAGATATACATGGACTTAACAGGTCTAGATGAGAAAAGTGCACAGGCGTATGTGGTGGATTTGTCCAAAAGACTATGGGGAAATAGCTTTAGAAAACTTACTAGATTTTTGAAGAGATTAGAAGATAATAAGATATTTTATAAATTAGACACAGTTAGAGATGATTATATTATGGTAGAAGTAGTTGTGCCTGGGCAAAGGTGGGAGGTAGAATTTTCTCCAGATGGAGATGTAGTGGTTGAACGATTTAAGAGTTTTGAAGATGTAGGGAACGAGAAACTCCTAGATCAATTATTTGAAGAATACTCAGATTAAAGAAGGAATATTTATATAGATATTAAAAATATACAAATAGTTTTTAGTTGCACATCATTTATATTATAGGCAATTAGAAAACTATAAATAAAATATAATCCATAGGTGTAGATAGTAAAAAATACCCTCCATCAAGATTAAATATATAAAATTACACAGAGGGCATAACAAGGGCAAAGTTTAGGTAATGATTAAATAAACTTTTTCCTTTTTTTATGTTCAAAACAGAAATTAGAGAATGAGAGAGAAGGTTTATGGGCATTACTGGCATGGATCTGTTACCACTTATATTAACTCTATAAGCAACTTATGCATATAATATTTAAACTAAGGAAGTGGGTGATTATATTATGAGTATTCAGGATCTTATAGATGCCGCAGTTCCTGGGAGTATAGTTGATGTGCAACCAGGTATATATAATGAGCAATTAATAATTGATAAGAAGTTAATTTTGCAGGGGCCTTCCCCTGGAGAAGGAACTGCTACTATAGATGCAACTGGACTGGATGATATACCAGTTATACAAATATTAGGGGATGATGTAACCATAAGGAGACTAACCATTCAAAATGGTCCTCTTCATGGAATTCAGGTAGGTAGTACATCTCATCCTAACCTATCTAATATAACAATCTCCCATAATCATATCAAGGGACAAGGAAATGCAGGAATACTGACTAATAGTAATGCTTCCATGCTTATTAAGAATAATATTATAGAAAATAATGGACTAGGATCCGGCTTCAATCGTAATGGAATAGTTCTCTATCCCCATGGAAAAACTGATATAATCAACAACACAATAGCTAATAACGCTGTCGATGGAATCTTTGCTAGGGCTAGTTCAAAGGGACTCTTAATAGAAAATAATGTAATAAAACATCATGCAAATAGTGGTATTTCATTAGCTATGGACCAACGAAATACAAGCATTATTAACAATCAAATAAAAAATTGTGGGACTGGTAATTTTGATGAGGAAGGCGGAATTGTAATAGTTCAATCTATGGCCGAGACCATCCAGGGTAATAGCATAGACAACTGTAAACCATCTGGGATTTTTTGGGGATGGGTTCCTACAACAGGAGGTGCTCCTATTGAACTATTAATCAGCGATAATGAAATCAAGAATAGTTCTAGAGATGCTATATATTTGTTTTCCCAAGGGACGGGTGGTTTTATCCCACCAGATTTATTTCCTTTAGAACCAGCAATTATTGGGAATAATCTACGGGATAACGGAAGAGCTGGTGTCTATATAAGTAATGCTTATTATTATGGGCCAGGCAATGCCAATCCAATTATCAATGGTAATCAAATAGTTGGAAACGCCTGGGGAGTTTTCAATGCTACATCCCAGGTTGTAGATGCCACCAATAATTGGTGGGGAGATAGCAGTGGCCCCTACCAACCAATACTAAATCCACAAGGAAAAGGGAACGAGGTAAGTGACAATGTTAATTTTATCCCTTGGCAGACCAAATTAGCCACTATTAAAATAATTAACTGTTCTGTTAGGAAGGTAAGTTTAGAAAATTTTAGTATACTATCATCGATTGGTGAAACTTCAAGAGTTATTTCAAATTTTAAAGTTGAAGGAGAGGTTGTTGTATCTGTTAATGGCAACTTAGTTGCTAAGGGTTTTGAAACAAGCTTTGCTAAAAGTCTTACTATGCAAATTCCGAAAACAATCACCGTGACTCCATTAATAACTGCTACGTCTGAATGTTATGCAAGCTTGAATGGCAATACTATTGACATTGTTGTCGAACTTTGTATTGTTATGAGTATTGTTGACGAGTGCACCCTTGGTGTGACCTCACCCGTTGACTGTTTAATTCCTAGAAAAACAAACAGTTTAAATATAAAAAGGGATTTACCGGAATCTAAACATGGCAAGGAAAAAATAAACTTTTTCCAATGTATTAATGTAGACAGGGTCTTGGATTTCTGCCAGTTTAATAAAAGAGTAGATAGTAGTATAGATATATAGTAGCTGTTAAATGATAGTTATGTATCAGGAGAACTATATGCTACATTTGCTAGTAATACTATAGAAAAAAAGAATCAAGTTATTATCATGCGGCTTCTATATAGAAAACAAAAATATGAGAAGCACCTTAAATACACCTATTGGTTTAGGTGTATTTAATTTGTATACAAATATTGCTTGTATGCAAACTACTAAACACCAATATGGTCAATATCTCACTCCAACATTATTATTGTACTCCCAAGGCATGTTAAGCTCTAGTCCTACTTACAGAATAGGTAGAGAAATATCTTATACAAAGCTGTCCCAAGAGGCAGTAGCCTATTGGCTAGACAAGGACTGCGAAAGCTGTAACACAACTTGTGAAGGTATGAAAGGATTGAAGGGATTGATCTATATCTCATGTCTGGAATGTCAAAGAAGATGGGCGATAGCTAAAGCTGATTGGGAATATCCTATAGTTCAAGCAATTGAAAAGGTGGAAGGGGGATAAGATGTAGAAATAGCAGAAGTTTGGATATTGAATATACAAATGGGCTCCGATTTAAAGGAGGAAATTAGGATGGAACTTTTTTATTTTATTGATAATATAAAGTATCTGCCTATTTTAAAAAATGTTAAAGAGGGTATATTATTATACAGGCAAGTTATAAAAGAGGAGGAGAACTTCATGAATAAAATCTATAAAGACTTATATCAATTCACCAGTTATGCACCAATGATTGACTTAACTTTTCACCAATACCTATTAAATATAGATGAACCTATACTAGTTCATACTGGGAACAAAGAGCAGGCAAAAGCGCTAACTCCAAAGATAAAGGACATTCTTTTAGAAAATGAACTAAAATATATTTTTATCTCTCATTTTGAGTCAGATGAATGTGGAGGACTTGATTTGATGCTGGAAGAGTTTCCCCAAGCTAGGGTAATTGCTTCGGAAGTTACAGCAAGACAATTAGATGGATTTGGGATTACTAGTGATGCTTTAATAAAAAGAGCTAATGATCAAATGACAATAGGCGGATCAGAGTTTAAGTTTATAGGATACCCATCAGAAATGCATCTCTGGGAAGGATTACTACTACTGGATTTAAAAAGAGAAATATTGTTTTCTAGTGATCTAATGATTAGATTTGGTGACCCAGATAATAAAATACTGGAAGCTAGCCTGGAGGATGAGCTGGTTAGAATAGGAGAAGAACAAATTCCAGATGATAAAAAAAGAGAAGCACTTATAAGAGACATAAGCAAAGAAAATATAAAATTTATTGCAACAGGTCATGGTCAATGTATCAAAATAAAATAGCTGACAGAGGCGAGAATTACAACAACAGGCAAAAATGATAGAAGTATTAAAAGATGCCTCCTTTTATCCCACCATTATAAAGGGAAGAGCAAATACATACTAACAAGAATGAAGGGCATGGATGGAGATAATTAAAATTTAATAATGCTTATAATAGGGGCGAAGTCTAGGTTGAAAAGACCTTAATAGACTTTGCCCTTGCTTATTTTGCAAAGAAGATATGGGATAAAAAAGGAATACAATATCTTGAATTTAAGGGGATTGGTCAAGGTATAATAGACGATTTAGGTAATTAAATCAGGTCTTGGGTTAATTTACATAAGTGGTTTGCAAACAATAGGAAAATATGCTAATATAGTTCAATGTTGAACTATATTATTCTAATAAGGGGAGTATATATGGGGAATAAAAACATTCTTTTTTTAAAGTTCAGTTGGAAATTAAAAAAAGCCTATGAAAGGACCTTCCAAGAGTTAGTTGAGGAATTTCAGTTGACCCAAAATGAAATAGATGTACTATTGTTTTTGTATAATAATGCTCCACTTGATACGGCAAGTGATATAGCTAAGTATCGTGCTATGTCAAAATCCATGATATCAAGGTCAGTGGATTCATTGTATACTAAGGATTATTTATTTTATGAAAGGGATGAGAGGGACAAAAGGTGTCTACATCTAAAGATTAGGTCTACTGCAATAGCAAGGGTAGAGAAATTGCAAAGGGCCCAGGTAGACTTTTTTGCCAGCCTTACCAAGGGCATCACTAGTGGAGAATATAAAATAGCGGAAACAGTTTTAAATAAAATGTATCAAAATGTTATTGGGTATCTTGACGATCAAAAAGGAGACAGCTAGTATGGAAATTAGACAAAAGAATGAATTAGCTAGTAAAAAGATTAGCAAGTTACTTTTTAGTATGGCGGTTCCTGCAATTACTGCACAGATTATTAATGTTTTATATAATATGGTAGATAGGATGTATATAGGCCATATCCCTGATGTTGGTGCTACTGCTTTAACTGCAATAGGTGTCACAATACCAATCATTGTGATTATATCGGCATTTGCTGCTTTGGTGAGTATGGGTGGGGCACCACAGTCCTCTATAATGTTAGGCAGAGGTGATAAGGATAGGGCTGAAAAGATACTAGGAAATTGTACTAGCGCATTGGTGCTAATAGCTGTAATATCGACAACTATAGTTATAGTATTTGGGGAAAAAATGCTAATTGCCTTTGGTGCCAGTGCGAATACCATCGGCTATGCATTAGATTATTTAAATATATATGCCTATGGGACAATTTTCGTTCAACTGGCCCTGGGTCTAAATGCCTTTATTACTTCACAAGGTTTTGCTAAAACAAGTATGTTTACGGTATTGGTAGGTGCTGTACTTAATATTATATTGGATCCAATTTTTATTTTTGCCCTTAATATGGGGGTAAGGGGCGCTGCCTTAGCAACCGTAATATCACAAGGGGTTTCGGCCCTATGGGTCGTGAGGTTTTTAACAGGGGATAAAAGTATATTAAAGATTAGGAAGAAATACTTAAAGATTGATTTTAAAGTTCTCCTACCCTGTATAGGACTTGGACTGGCACCCTTTGTTATGCAATCTACCGAAAGTATCTTATTTATATCCTTTAATACATCTTTACTTAAATATGGCGGTGATCTGGCTGTGGGGGCTATGACTATTCTTTCAAGTGTTATGCAATTCTCTATGCTACCCTTGATTGGGCTTACACAAGGTGGGACACCTATTATTGCTTTTAACTATGGGGCTGGTGATGGGAAGAGGGTTAAAGAGGCATTTTTACTATTGCTTAAGTTATCCTTAATTTATTCGGTAAGCTTATGGGCAATGGCCATGTTATTTCCACAGATATTTGCTATGATTTTTACCAAGGACCCAGAGTTAATTAATATTTCTGTTAAGGCAATGAGAATTTACATGGCCGCCTCCCTATTGTTTGGTATCCAGATAAGTTGCCAGCAAACATTTATAGCTTTGGGAAATGCGAAAGTGTCTGTATTTTTAGCTATCTTGCGTAAAATAGTTCTTTTAATCCCCCTTATATATATATTGCCCTTATTTTTAGAAAATAGGGTGAATGCAGTTTTCTTGGCAGAGCCGGTGGCAGATGTTATTGCTGTTACAATTACTGCTATATTATTCATGGTTGAATTTAGGAAGATACTAAGGGAACTAAATTTTAATAAATAATAAGGCCTATAAATCCGGTTGATATAATTATTAATATTGGATTTAATTTATACTTTCTAAGCAAAAATAGGGAGAGCATAAAGATAATTATAGCGGGTGTATTTATGTCGGAAAGGCTAGGAGTGATAGTTTGCGAACCAAAAAATGCAAGCATAATTATTGTAATTGCCGCAGAGGCTATAAGGCCAACTGAACTAGAGCGCAGCCCTTTCAATATATTGGCAATACTATTAATATCTTTATTTTTCTTAAAGAAATTATAAAGTATAATAGAAATAACAAATCCTGTAAGAACACTCCCTAGGGTTGCAACAAGAGCCCCAAGGGTACCCGCGACCCTAATGCCAACAAAGGATGCAGTGTTGACCACCAAGGGACCAGGAGTCATTTGAGAAATAGTAATAATATCTGTATATTCCCTTAAGGTAAGCCATTCCTTGGAATTTACAACCTGGTCCTGTATAAGTGGAATGATAGCATATCCACCACCTATACTAAAGGCACCTATTTTCAAAAATGTGTTAAATAAGTTAAAAATAATATTAGCCAACTCCATCATCCTCCTTCTTTAAAAACATGCCTCCTATATATGTTTGGCCAAGGCATAGGATAGCGCAGAAAACAATTATATAAATTACATTTATATTAAACACATAATTGGCAATAAATGTAGCAGGGACCATTAAGGTCAAAAGCAGATTTTTTTCCCTTGTAATTCCTTGCCACATATCCATTAAAATATCAATAATGCTAGCAGCAACACCTGCCTCCATACCCCTTAAGATGGCAGAAATAACAATGTTATCTCTAAATGATTTATAAAATATAGATATTATAGATAGTATTATTAAGGGGGGAGTAATCGTCCCAAGGCCGGATATAATAGCACCAGTAATACCTGCCGTCTTATAACCAACTAATACAGCAATGTTAACAGCAATAGCACCCGGTGTAGAGTGGGCAATTGCTGACATATCCATTAAGTCCTCTTCCGAGATCAAGCCTAAATCATCAACAAAGTATTTACGCATCATGGGAATAACAATATATCCACCACCAAAAGTAAAGGCACTTATGGAAAATGTAATTTTAAATAGGCTAAAGAGGGTCCTAAGTTTCTTGGACTTCATATATAATACCTCCAAATCATAAAAATAACCATTACATTATACATCTAGACATAGCATAAGTAAAATCATATAAATGCATTGCACACATAACCAATTGGTAATGGATGGATGATAAGGAAGGTATAGGGGGTGGGGAAATATTAGAAATAAAGGTTGACATATTTATCAAATTCATATATTAATAGATAGAGGGCCTTGAATGATAGGGGTTAGTAAAATGCTATTATATATCTATTATGCTGGCTGAAGTATTGGAGTTATAATTACATATTAAATAATAGGTGCTAATTATAGAGACCTGTAATTAGTTAAAAGGGAAGTTGGGTGTAAATCCCACACGGTCCCGCCACTGTAAAAGAGGAATCTTTCATGATAAACCACTGCTTAGACGGGAAGGATATGAAAGGTGATGATGCTTAAGTCAGGAGACCTGCCTATTATAGTATCCATTTGCTCTACGGGAGATAGAGGGGTGATTATTGCGTGTTTAATAAACCTTTTAATGTTTTCGTTGAGGGGTTTTATTTTTTTACATAATTTTTGAAATTTCATATGCTAGTAAAATATTTAATGAGGAGGAATAAAATGAAGAGGAGAATTAATGGGATTATTGTCTTGTTGGTATTGGTTATGCTTGTGTCTTCAACTGGCTTAGCTCTTGCCCTAGGGATTAAGGCTGAAGAAGTTAATCCAAATATATCGGAGGAGTTAGTTGATGTTAGCAATCTAGAAACTGAAGTCCATATATGGGAGCTGGATGAGGAAGACACAATTAAGGGAGAAATAGATGAAGGGGATCTAATTGTAACTGAAGGGGAAAATGAAGATAAGAAGGCAATTGAGGATGAAATAGAAGAAATTACAGAAACAGAAGAAATTACAGAAACAGAAGAAATTACAGAAACAGAAGAAATTATGGTCATGGGGGAAGTAAGGGTTAATAAGGAAAATCCATCTATAGAAGAAGTAATAAGGGCCTTAAGGGATTTTCATGTTAAAAAAACCGAGTATACTTTTAGACAGGCCCTAGCCTATAATTATACAAGTGATAGGCTAGAGGATGATTTAGTTCAAATTGCAACTAAAATTAAAATAAATGAGAATGCAGAATCTGCCGCTGACCTTGCTGGTAATGTAATGAGCATAGTGGCTGCAGGAGAAAATCCTTATAATTATGGGGACAAAAATTATGTTGAAAAATTAACTGCAAGTTTCGATCCCGAAGATTGGCCAACAAGTTTGGCATTTAGAATACTGGCACTTGATATGGCCGGGGCAGATTATGACAGGGGGACTGCGATAGATAGCCTTATAAATTCCCAGGATGAGCAGGGTAAATGGGGTGGCGAGTGGGGTGGACCAGATGAGGCAGGTATGGTAATAGCAGCCCTAGCTAAATATAAGAATAGGTCCGATGTTGGGGAAGCTATTGATAGGGCTTTGGATTATTTGAAAAATGAGCAGGATGAAAATACTGGAGGCTTCATAGTTTGGGGAGCGGAAAACCCATATTCGGCATCTGCTGTAATCCAGGGTCTAATAGCAGTAGGCGAAGATCCCTTGTCTATCAAATGGGAGAAAAATGGTAGGACCCTTGTTGATTCTTTGCTGAATTTTTATAGGGAAGGCTATTTTGTGAATAATGACGAAAAGGATGAAATGGCAACTGAGCAGGCCTTCGCCGCATTGGCAGATGTCTACAGGGAAGAATCCATGTTCAATGTAATAAGGCATACTGCAAATGAAGCAGCTAGTATCAGGATAGGGGGCCTACCCGAAGGCAAAATAAAAGAGGGAGATGCTTTCAAACTATATATTACAGCCTATGATAGGAATAATAATATAGTTGCCCTTGATGACAATATAGTATGGACAAGTTCTAATGAGGACATTGCAGAGGTAAATCAGGAAGGCAATCTCCTACTTAAAAAACCCGGTTGGGTTAGTATAGGAGCAAGGGCCCGGGATATGGGTATAGAGGATAGTATAGACCTGCAAATACATAAAAGGGAATTCTTAATAGAATATATGGGAGATTTTGAGGTAAAAAATGGTGAAGAGGTTAAGGCAGAAATCAAATTACATAACCTTGCTGAGGATACAAAGACAGCCACGCTAATTGTAGGCTTGTATGAGAAAGATAATAATGCCTTGTTAAATTATTCAATGATAAAAACCCAACTAGAGGGTGGTGGGGAGCTAGACCTATGGGCCGGATTTTTGTTAGCTGGGGAGGGTGATTTTTATGTAAAGGCCTTCCTATGGGATGATTTGGAGAGACAAAATATAATTATGCAAGAGGCACAGCATATAAGAGTGACTAACTATTAATATAGATAACTGTAATTATATAAAAGAATATTAATGTTTTTAATAAAGATAGGAGTGATGGGATGAAAAGAAATAAACGAGGCATAGTATCAATAATGTTAATCCTGTGTTTATTGATACCATCCTTAACTATAGTAGATGCAAATACAAAAATAAGCTATAGCCAGAAGGATAATGGTGGTGTGGTAAGTATTCAAGGACAAGCTAACAGGCCGGTTAGCATAAGTATAAGGGGTCAATCTCGTTACTATTATATAGATCAAGGGCTTACGGATGATTTTGGCCAGGTGGAATTTATGGTTAATTTACCAAAAAATCAAACATACGATTGCCAGGTCAATATAGGTGGCCAAATAATCACAAGGGAAATTATAGGAGACGAATCTAATGGGGGCCCTGAAGAGCAATTACCCAAGGAGGATAGGGTAGGTATTTATATTGAGGGCTATAGGGGTACTATATTAGACAAGGAAAATATTAAAATAAGACAAGGAGAAAGTGTTTTAGAGCTAACTAGCAGGATACTAAGGCAAGAAAATATAGCCTTTGAAGATAGGAATGGTTATATAGTTAGCATTGATGGGCAGGCAGAATTTGACATGGGCAAGGATAGTGGATGGATGTTTACGGTTAATGGGACCTTCCTAGATGTAGGAGCAGGGTCGGCAAGGTTAAAAGATGGGGACAGGATAAAGTGGCTATACACCCATAACCTGGGAGAGGATGTGGGTAACCCTTGGATTCCTCCAGTAGATGCCAGCACAGAGGCTGATAGAATCATCGAGGCTAATCTAGACATTGTAAATAATAGGGGAGAGCTTTTTGTAGATCTTGATAGGCTAAAACTTGCAATTAATAGTCTTAGCGGAAGCAGTAGCTCCGATGATAAGATTATTATTAATGCTCAAACAAGTGACCATATAGGGGCTACAAAGATTTGCCTTCCAAAGGAAGCTTTGGAGGAAGTAGTTAGGGAGACAAGCGCTTCTTTGATAATTCAAACACCTATAGCTAGTGTCACCATAGGTAATCCTGCACTTGCATCGATAGTTGACCAATCTAGAGGTAACCGTATATCATTGCTTATAAACAGGCCGGATGGGGAAATTTTAGATGAAATAGGGGAAAATACTATTAAGAATAGTCAAATATTCGATATTTGTTTAATGAGTGATGAGGAAAATATTTCTACCTTTGATGGTGAAACTATTAGTATATCCCTCCCATATATCCTAACAGATCCCGACCAAGCTGATCGGGTGGCTGTATGGCATTTAAATGATGATAGGCAATTGAACCGGGTGGATAGTCTCTACAATCTAGAAAAAGAAGTACTTATCTTTGAGACTTCCCATTTATCATATTATATAGTAGGTATAGGGATGGATAAGGACGATATTGGAGAAGTTGAGGGACTTATGGATAACTTTACTGATGTAAGTGAAAATGATTGGTATTATGAATCGGTGAAGTTTGCTGTAGAAAATAGGTTATTTAGTGGAATAAGTGATAGGCAATTTAACCCCAATGGTCCTATGACCAGGGCTATGTTGGCAACAGTAGTCTATAAAATGGAGGGCCTACCTAGTGGAATCTATCAAAATAAATTTGTCGATGTAGAGGGAGATAAATGGTACACCAATGCAATTCTTTGGGCTAATGCCAAGGGAATAGCTAGGGGCTATGGCCATGGTAGATTTGGTACTGATGACCCAATTACTAGGGAAGAGGTGGCAGTAATCTTGTATAAATATGCAAGATTTAAGGGGTATGATATAGAAAATAAGGTTGATTTAAGTACATATGATGATTTTCTTGATATTAGTCCTTGGGCGCAAGAGGCAATGGAGTGGGCTAATGCCAATAATATTATTAGTGGACGGAGTGAAAAGAGGCTTTCACCAAAGGATATTGCCACAAGGGCAGAACTAACTTCCATACTCAAAAAACTTATGGAAGGATTTATAAAGGAGGATTAATCTTTTGAAAAAATGGTTAAAAGAAGTCCTTATTATATTGCTAGCACTCTTCATATTTACCGGGCAGGTTTTTGTATTTGCTGATAGTTATGAATTGGAGGATGTTATTCATGATACAGTAGAGTATATCCAGCATCGGGTCCAAAAGCCACAAGTTAGCCCAGTTGGAGGGGAATGGTCCATTATTGGACTTGCCCGTTCCCATGTTAATATAGCTGATAAGTACTTTGATGATTATTATAGGACCGTTAAAAAGCAACTTAGGGATACTAATGGATTGTTACATGATAAAAAATATACGGAATATTCTAGGGTTATTTTAGGCCTTACAGCTGCAGGCTATGACCCTACTGATGTGGCAGCTTATGATTTAACAAAGGCCCTTGCAGATTATGAAAAAACAGTATGGCAGGGTATTAATGGGCCAATATACGGCCTTATAGCCCTAGATTGCCATGCCTATACCATACCTACAAATTCTCAGGCAAGGCTTCAAGCTAGCCGCGATATGTATGTGGATGAAATCATAGGCAGGCAACTCCCTGATGGCGGGTTTTCCCTACTGGAACTAGGAGACCAGGCCCACACAAGCTACAAGAGTGATCCGGATATTACGGCTATGGTCCTTCAAGCCCTGGCTAGATATCAAGATAGGGAAGATGTGGCCAAGATAACTGAGGAGGCCTTAAATTGTCTGTCAAACCTGCAAAATGATAAGGGAGGTTATGATAGTCTCAATGGGAGGAACTCTGAGAGTGTAGCCCAAGTGATTGTAGCATTGGGGGAATTGGGTATCCCCCTTAATGATCCTAGATTTGTAAAAGATGGCAATACACTCCTGGATAATCTTATGACCTTCTATACAAGGGGCAGAGGTTTTAGTCATTCTAACAATGGTGAAAGCAATCTAATGGCCACAGAACAAGCACTTTATGCTCTTGTAGCTGCCCAGAGAGCAAAGGCAGGCAAAAATAGTCTATACAATATGATGGATGTAGATATAGTCAAGCCTAGTGATAAATCTGACAAGATTACAGGGGAGGGTTTGCCAGGAAAAAATCTTGATGTGAAAGCTATGCCTTTATTGTATCCAGGTAGAACCTTCAATGACATAGAAAATCATAGGAGTAAATTATTTATAGAGGCCTTGGCAGAAAGATCTATAGTAAGTGGCAGGTCTCAAAACACTTTTGATGCTGATGGGGTTATGACTCGGGCAGAATTTGCCACTATTGTTGTCAAAGGCTTGGGTCTTGAAGGGAAGGCAAATCATGTTTTTGATGATATCCCAAGGGATAGTTGGTATGCAGATATGGTTGGTGGAGCCCATAGCTATGGGATTGTTTCAGGGGTTAGTGCTAATAGTTTCCAACCCCTGGCTACTATTAGTCGTGAGGAAGCTGCAGTCATGATAAGCAAGGCAGGCAAACTTGCTGGAATGGACATATCCATGACCGATGATGAGATAAGGGACATCCTAGCTCAATTTCCTGATTATATGGCTTCTTCCACTTGGGCAAGGCCCTCCTTGGCATTTTGCTATAGGGAAGGGATTTTATCACAAGAGGATAGTAAGATAAGGCCAAAGGACCCTATTAAACGTCATGAGCTTGTAGAAATGTTATATTTTATCTTAGAGGCAGCAAATCTCTTGTAGGGATGGGATAATATGAGGAGATACAGAGGAAAAATAATTATATTTGTTCTTATTTTAAGTGTACTTGCGACCACATATTTTCTGGAGGGCAAATATCACAAGATAAATCATTCCCATAATGAAGAGTTAGCTATTGAGCAAAATATAACTGGGGAGTATTCTTCAGAAGATTTACTGGAGGAAGAGGTGGCCAGCGACCAAAACCATGATATAAATAAGGATGATAAAGATGATAAGGATGATAAAGACGATAAGGATGAAACAGCTACTGATATAGCTGATACTAGTGGTGAGTCATCTTATTCTGAAGAAAGGGAAAGGCAGGGAGATAAGGCTGGCCAAATTACAAACAAGGATGAGGATAGCGGGGACTCCACCCTGGAGGAAGGAGCCTATACATGTATCCTATCCGTCAAGTGTGACACTATTTTAGATAATATTGAACACTTGGATAAGGATAAGTTAGAACTTCTACCGGAGGATGGGCTTATATTTCCCGCGACGGAAGTAATTTTTTATGAAGGGGAAAGTGTCTTTAACCTACTACAACGTGAGATGAAGAAGAATAAGATTCACATGGAGTTTCGTAATGTACCTATCTATAAGAGTGCATATATTTTAGCTATTAACAACCTTTATGAATTTGATGTGGGAGGACTCTCTGGTTGGATGTACAAGGTCAATGATTGGTTTCCAAACTATGGGGTTTCTCGTTACAAACTAGAGGATGGGGATATAGTTGAATTTGTTTACACCTGTAATCTTGGGCGGGATACAGGTGGCTATAATAATCTTGGAGGTGAATGATGAAGGATACATTTTCTGATTACCATCCCATAATTAACTTTATTTATTTTACCCAGGTTTTAGCTTACTCTATGTTTTTTACCCATCCCATATGCCTGGGTATCTCCCTTATTTCAGCCCTTTCCTATTCCATATATTTAAATGGCAGAAAGGCCCTATATTTTAACCTCAAGTTTATGTTGCCTATGGTACTTGTTACGGCATTATTGAATCCAATCTTTAATCATGAGGGGGTTACCATACTGACATACTTATGGGATGGGAATCCCTTAACATTGGAATCCATTATCTATGGGTTGGCAGCGGCCATCATGCTTGTAACTATAATAAGCTGGTTTTCCTGCTATAATACGGTTATGACTTCGGATAAGTTTGTATATATCTTTGGAAGAATTATTCCCGGTATGTCTCTAGTCTTATCCATGACCTTAAGGTTTGTACCACGGTTTAAAAGACAGCTTAAAATTGTAGTTGATGGACAGGCAGGAATAGGCTTTAACACAGCTAAAAAGGGGCTTATACAAAAAGTCAAGCATAGCATAAAAATCCTTTTTATAATGATAAGCTGGGCCTTGGAAAATGCTATAGAAACAGCAGATTCTATGAGGAGTAGGGGGTATGGGTTAAGGGGCCGGACTGCATATTCGATTTATAATTTCGATAGGCGGGATAAAAGGTTTTTGGCCTTCCTACTAGCATCCGGTGGATATATCCTACTGGGAGCCCTAATGGGAGCTTTGCGATGGAGATACTTTCCTACCATGAGGGGTGTGGGCTTGCAGGCATTTTCGCTTAGCCTATACCTATCCTATTTGGGCCTATCACTATCACCAATGGTAATTAACCTAAAGGAGGACTGGAAATGGAGAGTTATCGAATCGAAAATTTAAGCTTCACCTACCCCCAGGGGAGGGTGAAGGCACTAGATAATATTTCTATATCTATTATGCAGGGGGAGTTTCTTACCCTCTGTGGTTCCTCTGCCTGCGGTAAAACTACCTTTCTTAGGCAACTTAAACCTATTCTTCGACCCCATGGAAAAAAAGAGGGTAAAATATTCTACCAGGGACAATCCTTAATATCCCTTGACCAACGAAGACAAAGTAGTGAAATTGGCTTTGTTATGCAGTCACCAGACAAACAAATTGTAACGGATAAGGTATGGCATGAGTTGGCATTTGGTCTTGAGAGCCTGGGTTTTGACAGTCCTACTATCCGTCTTAGGGTGGCGGAAATGGCATCATTTTTCGGGATAGAAACCTATTTTCATAAAGATGTATCCGAGCTTTCGGGGGGGCAAAAACAGCTCTTAAATCTTGCATCCATTATGGTTATGCACCCTTCAGTCTTAATATTAGATGAGCCCACTAGTCAGTTAGATCCCATAGCGGCAAGGGAATTCTTATCCGTTATAGAAAAGATAAATAGAGAGTTAGGTGTTACAATTATAATAACAGAACACCGGTTAGAGGAGGTCTTTCCCCTATCTGATAGGGTACTTGTTATGGAGAAGGGAAGGATAATATGTGATGGTAATCCCAGACAGGTTGGTAAAAAACTAATAGATATGCAGGATGATATGTTTTATGCCCTACCAGCTCCCATGCGTATATATGCTGGCGTAAAGAATGACCTACCATGCCCTATAACCGTAAGGGAGGGTAGGAGCTGGTTGGATAGATTTACACAGGACCGGGCCTTAATTAATTTATCAAACAGCGACAAGCATCTTTCCCCAACTAGGCAAGGAGAGCCTATTATAGAATTTGATGGTGTATATTTTCGCTATAAGAAGGAGGCAGAGGATGTAGTAAAGAATCTCTCTATGGCAATATATCCCGGAGAATTTTATAGCATTTTGGGTGGCAATGGTGCTGGGAAAACTACGGTTTTATCCCTTATTGCAGGGATAAATAGGCCACATAGGGGAAGTATAAAAATCCTGGGAAAGGATATATCTAAAAGCAGGGGGGGAGAGCTTGCAAGTAATAGGCTGGGAGTATTGCCACAGGATCCACAATCATTATTTGTTAAGAATACCCTAGCAGAAGACTTGCTGGAGATATTTTCAGGAACTGGGAAAACAGGAGAAGAAAGGGAAGAAAGAATAAGGGAAGTTGTCAGGATTTGCCAGCTTGAAGGATTGCTAGGGATGCATCCCTATGATTTATCAGGTGGGGAACAGCAAAGAGCTGCCTTGGCTAAGGTCCTCTTGCTAGAAGCAAGAATTCTCCTGCTAGATGAGCCCACCAAGGGTATGGATGCTAGCTTTAAAGAAAAGTTTGCTACAATTTTATACCAACTTGTAGAAAAGGGGGTTACCATTGTAATGGTAAGCCATGACATCGAATTTTGTGCTAGCCATGCCCAAAAATGTGCCATGTTTTTTGATGGGAATATGGTAAGTTGGGGAACGGCTAAGGAATTCTTTTCCCGTAATAGCTTCTATACAACAGCTGCCAACCGTATGGTTAGACATAAACTCCCAGAGGCAGTAACGGTAGAGGATGTGGTAGAGGCCTGTGGGGGTGATATTAGGCCTATTAAAATAGGGCCCCGTAATAAAACAGATTTGACAGGTCCATTATATAAAGAGAGGGAAAAAACTATGGGGGAAAATAAAAAAAAGAAGGACTTACCCCTATGGCGGAAGATTGGAGGGGTCTTGGCTTTCCTAGCCCTTGTATTTACCCTGTTTTTAGCTAGGGAAAATATAATGGATATATCAAGACATATTGCCAGGGGAGACTTAAGCATCCTACAAAATAGGCTTGTTTCTAACCATTGGAGATATACTATTATAATTCTAGCTTTGGCAATAGAATTAGTTGTCTTTGCCCTTATGCTTTATCCTCAAAAAAAACCCATAATTATCAAAGAAATACCAGCAGAAAACCGCCAACTTTCTAAGCGTACCCTGCTAGCCATGATTATGGTTTTTATTGCAATACCTTTAACTATTTATATAGGAATTTATCATATGGGAGATAGAAAATACTACTTTATCAGTATGCTTATTATCTTAGAGACCATGTTACCCTTTATAATGGTATTTGAAGATAGGAAGCCCCAGGTTCGCGAATTGATTATAATAGCTGTACTTTGTGCTATTGCTGTGGCAGGGAGAACTGCCTTTTTCATGCTGCCACAATTTAAGCCGGTGGTGGCTATTGTGATTATTGCAGGTGTTGCCTTTGGTGGTGAAAGCGGATTTTTGGTTGGGGTTGTTACAGGATTCGTATCCAATATGTTCATTGGTCAAGGCCCCTGGACTCCATGGCAGATGTTTGCCCTTGGCCTTATAGGCTTTATAGCAGGACTCCTATTCAGAAAGGGGTTTATAGTCCGAAATACTGCAGGTTTGTGTATTTTTGGTGGCTTAGCTACATTTTTTATTTATGGAGGAATTATGAACCCCGCATCAGTCCTAATCTTTCAAGCCAATCCTAGCAGGAGTATGTTTTATTTTGCTTATGTCAAGGGTATTCCCTTTGATATAGTACATGCAACAGCTACAGTAGTATTTTTGTACTTTGCTGCTATACCAATGTTGGAAAAACTAGAGCGAATTAAGGTAAAGTTTGGCCTTATTGAGGGCCCTGACAAGGACAAGAAATTGGATGTGGGGGAATCTTATAGTTGAAAAATAATTATGGATATGGTAATATTTCTATGTCGGGAATGAAGTTCTCCCTTGGTAGTTTCAATTACCAGAACCGCAATTATGCTGATGACTTCTGCAAAATATATGCAGAAATTGTCGGCTTTTTTATTTCTGCAAATTTAAGGAGGCCTCTATGCTTACAAGTGTAGCCATCATTTTTTTATTAGGACTTTTATTGGGAGAAATATTTAAAAAGATTGGATTACCAGCTTTATTGGGAATGATAATAACAGGTATAATTATAAGTCCCCATGCCCTGGATTTATTGGACCCATCTATACTGGCAATATCTGCAGATTTAAGACTACTAGCTTTAATTATTATACTGACTAGGGCAGGATTATCCTTAGATATACATGATTTAAAGAGGGTGGGTAGACCGGCCCTATTAATGTGTTTTTTACCCGCTAGCTTTGAGATTATTGGTATTATATTAATTGCACCTAAGGTAATGGGGATGACTATAGTTGAGGCTGCTATCCTGGGAAGTGTGATAGCTGCTGTATCTCCAGCTGTTGTAATCCCCAGGATGATAAAAATTATGGCCAAGGGTTATGGCAAGGAAAATAGTATTCCTCAACTAATAATGGCAGGAGCCTCGGTGGATGATGTTTTTGTAATTGTTTTGTTTACTTCTTTTATGTCATTAGCCCTGGGAGGAAGGGTAGGACTAGGAAACCTCTTGCAAATTCCAGTTGGCATTCTACTTGGGATTCTGGCGGGGATTATCTTAGGGATAGGTCTAGTAATATTCTTTAGGAGATTTCAGCTTAGGGATATAACAAGTATTATTGTTATCCTCAGTTTTTCCTTTCTACTTATTGAATTAGAAAATAAGTTAGAGGGGATTATAGCAATTTCAGGCCTAATAGGCATTATGACAATTGGGTTAATCCTATCCCAGAGAAATAAACCATTAGCTGATAATCTTTCCATTAAATATAATAAATTATGGATAGGGGCAGAGATACTATTATTTGTCCTTGTGGGCTCGACGGTGGACTTAAATTATGCCATACAGGCAGGTCTAGCATCAATAATTATTGTATTATTTGCTTTGATTTTAAGAATGGTGGGAGTTTATGTGGCCCTATTGGGGACTGATTTACCAGCCAGGGAAAAATTATTCTGCATGATTGCATATACACCGAAGGCCACGGTCCAGGCAGCAATAGGTGCAATCCCTCTTTCTATGGGTTTGGCCTGTGGCCACCAGGTCGTAACGGTGGCGGTTTTGTCTATATTAATCACGGCACCCCTTGGGGCCATGGGTATTGATTACTTTTATAAAAAACTACTAGAAAAATGAGGCCTACTATCAACTTGACAATAGATAGATAGTCATCTATATTAATATATAGAGGGGGGGGGTTAATTAATAGTGAACTATGATGAAAGTGCGAAGATTTTCAAGGTCCTATCTGATCCTAATAGGTTAAAGATAATAGATATACTATCCTGCGGGGAACAGTGTGCTTGTGATATCCTGGAATATTTTGAATTTACCCAACCCACCCTCTCCCACCACATGAGAGTCTTAACTGATGCTGATATAGTCAAGGCTAGAAAAGATGGCCTATGGAATCATTATTCATTAAATATGGATAGATACGGGGAAATATTAAAAATTTTATTTAATATATTTAATGAAAGTGAGGATTGTATATGCAAACTTATAGATAGATAAGCCTAATAGGTTTTTAAGCCAATAATAGACTAGTTTTATGGGAGATATGGCTAGCCCCAACAGGATTTACTTAATTAAAAATTAAGTGGGGGATTAAGGGCCAAGGGGGGATTTAATGAATATTGTTAGTTGGTTTAACACACAATTTTTAAAAATGAAATGGCTTTGGGATATAGTAGAATTTGTTGTGGTTAGGGTTTTTAAATTATCAATGACAGGAAAAATAGGAAAGAGTGTTCATTTTTTTATTTACGATGTAATAAAAATATTTATACTCCTATCAGTAATGATTTTTTTTATATCCTATATACAGAGTTACTTTCCACCTGAGAGAACTAAAAAACTTTTGGGGGGAATTAAAGGGATAAAGGGAAATATATTGGGTGCCTTACTTGGTATTTTGACTCCTTTTTGCTCTTGTTCTAGTATTCCTATTTTTATCGGCTTTGTATCAGGAGGCTTGCCCTTGGGGGCGACATTTTCATTTTTGATATCTTCTCCAATGGTAGATTTGGCGGCCTTTTTATTATTAATGTCCACCTTTGGTGTGAAAATAGGGATACTATATGTTGTCACAGGGGTAATTATAGCCATAGTCGGGGGAATTATAATTGAAAAATTAGATATGAAGGAGCAAGTTGAACCCTATGTATGGGGGGTGGAGCTAGGGGAAATCGAGTTTGAGGAAATATCTAGGCAAGGCAGGATTACTTTTGCAAAAAATCAGCTGAGGGAAATATTTGACAGGGTTTGGATATACATTTTAATAGGGGTTGCTATTGGGGCAGGTATTCACAATTGGATTCCCCAATCTATTATAGAAAAAATACTAGGAAGGTCAAATCCCTTTTCTGTTTTAATAGCTACCTTCATTGGCATACCAATCTATGCAGATATATTTGGCACCATACCCATTGCCCAAGCCTTGTTTGCGAAAGGGGTGGGGATAGGTACAGTTGTTGCCTTTATGATGGGGGTAACTACCATGTCTGTGCCCTCTATGCTTATGCTAGGCAAAGTCATAAGACCTAGATTATTGGCTACATTTATAGGAATAGTAGCCACGGGCATAATTATTGTGGGATATGGCTTAAATATCTCTTCGACTTTATTTATATAAAGGGGGATAAAAATGATAATTAAAATATTAGGTGCAGGATGTAGAAATTGCGATAAATTGGAGAAAAATATAGAAAAATTTTTGAAGGAATCAGATATGAGGGCAAGTATAGAAAAGGTGCAGGATCTTGGGGAAATAGCAAGATATGGGATAATGAGGACACCGGCCTTAGTAGTTGATAATAAGGTGGTATCCACTGGCAAAGTATTATCGGTAAAGGAGATAGGGAGAATATTAGAGAAGTATCTATAAGCAAGGAAAAATAAGGGGATTAGTCAACAGCCCCCGGTCTATAGGAATCAATCCTATTATGGGGGTTATTTCAACCTAACTTTAACCCTTGTTCCTTTTTGTGAGCTTTCTATTTGGGCCTCATCGACTAGCAGGCCTACTAAATTTAAGCCAGATCCCTGGGAACTATTTCCCACCAATCCCAGGTAATAATCCGCCATGTCCTTCCTATGGGGTTGTTGCAGGACCCTCCTTACATATTTAAGAGTTTCCTCGTCCATGCCCCCACCATTATCACTTATCTCGATTTCGGTTATATTCTTATCTTTTCTTATATTAATATTGATATTTTGGGAATCAGCATGTAATGAGTTGGATAGTAACTCTTTTACAATCCCTTGGATTTTCTTGTTTGTTGACGTCACCCTATATCCTCCCTACTGCTTCTTTTTGAAGCCATTTATTATTGCAACAAAGATTGCTGCTACAAAGCCTGCAGAAAAACCATTATTATATAGGTTTAAACCCCCGTGTATTCCACCAATCCTTGATACTATGAAAAGATGGATGCCACCTGCAAGAATTCCAACTATGGGACCAAATTGCCCAGCAATAGGAGCTAATGTAGTTCCAAAAAGGGCTGCCAATATTGGTCCTGGGCTGGAGGGCTGGTATATTGAAGATACTGTAGCCAACCATACCCCTGCCATAATTGGGGTAATATTTAAGGGATGTTTTCCAAAGGCCGCGAAACCAACCATGGTATACAGGCCCCCTAGAACTGGTCCATTGTAATTGCCTCCTACTAGTTCTATATAAAATATGCCAATAAGACCTACTATACCCATGTTAATTAAGGTATTGCCAAAACCACTAATATTTGTGAAGTCTGTAATTAGGGTACCCGGATGTTTGAGAATTTTGAGATAGTCCCTAAGCCTATGTTTAGCAAGTATGATGCCCAGAGCAATCATAGATAAAAAAACAGTTACTGTAAAGATTCTCAAGAAACTGTCAAATTCATTCCCCCATATTACAACAATTTCACTGTCAAGGTCAAAGCCCCTTAAAACATTCAATATCAGTAATCCTACAAGCCCCGCTGTAAAGCCAATGTTGTAGAGGTTATAGCCCTCGTGAAATCTTAAAACATGGCTTGCAATGGGCGGAATTATGATACCGGCAATAATACCAATAAGAATACCTCCCATTATCCCCCAATTATAGCCGAAGGCCGCCTGAGTTACTAGGGGGGCCAAGGCGGTTCCGTACAAGGCCGGGTATATATTAGTAATCATACTCTGGCCACTTAATTTACAATATATAAATACACCGCCTATAATTGGGAGTATGGACCAGGCAGTTTTACCAAATAGGCCAAAGCCGAACATTGTCAAAAGAACTGCGATGGATGACCCCCTAAAGGGAACCCCATTGATAATAAGCAAGGTATATCCAATTAGTCCAACCATGGCCCCGTTAACTAGGGCGGGACCAATACCACCTACCACCATATAATCAGTTATTAGTATTCCGGGGGCGGTAAATATGTTGATTAGTCCCTCTACTAGCTGGTTTATTGGTTGTAGTAGCAGGCCGGTTACTAGCATGATTAAGAGAAAGGGTAGGATTACTAGTTCTATTCTTCTTCTTTTTATAAATTGAATATTAGCTGCGTTTGATATCATTTTTTTATTAGCTCCTAAATTTTTTATTTTCAATTATAACAAATATTACAGGAAAAAGATAGTAATTAATTTAAAAAAAAGTACAAGTCCCTAGTTCAACGGGGAAGATCTCCATAAACTATTTGCAATTATTAATAATGATTTTTTTCATAATATCGGTGGACAGGTTAGAAACTTCAACATTTGTATAGCCTGATTGATAGATATTTTCTACAGTTCTTCTGTTTATATTAGCCCCATATAGGGTCACGGTAAGAGGGTTAAGGATGTCCATAATTAGACCCAAGACTTTTTTCTCACTTCTGACATGTTCCACCATAATAATTTTTCCCTTGGCCTTACACACCCGCCGGATTTCCTGTAGACCCTTGATAGGATTAGGTACGGAGCAGAAAACACAGGTGGTAAATACCATATCGAAATAATTATCGGGGAAATGCATATTTTCAACATCCATCTGGATAAGATTTACTTTCTTTCCTAGTTCATTAGCAGTTTTTTTGGCTATGGACAACATTTTATAGCTAAAATCTATCCCTGTTATCTCCACATTATCTGGATAAAACTCAATGTTTTTACCTGTGCCCACTCCTACTTCTAATACCTTCCCCTTCAATTCTTTCATAATATCTAGCCTCCATTTTTTAAGGGCCATTAATTCCATGGGTTTTGCAAATAAATCATAGAAGGTGGCTATTCGATCATAGCGGGCCTGAATTTGACTTCTGTCTTTCTTCATTTTATCAACTCCATACTTAAGGATCCATTATGGTATTAGTATATAATAAATCTGTGATAATAAACTATATTAGCAGAGTTTGATATATTATAAGTGGCAAAGTGGCAAATATCTGGGATAAGATATTTGTCTTACTGGCCTCATAATTTTGGATTATGATATTTAACATAGGCTGGTTCAAAAAAATATCCCCCATATTAAAGATTTCCATTGCATAATCCCCTAAATTATGTTAAATATAGGAGGAAAGGACCTTTAAATTATAGTACAAGGGGGGAGTAATAATTAGAATAATTATCAGGACAAACAGGATAACTAAAGAGCAGGAAGCATGGGTTATCCCAGATATATAGTTTAATTATAGAATTATATAAAAAGAGGACATAGCTGACCTAGTCCTCTATGTCCAAGAGTTTGAAGTTTGATGCGTTAAAAACTGATATAAATTATTTAGGAATGGTATTCTATGTCATCCCGGTAGCTGTCATAGGCCTTACTGTATTCCATTATACGGGCAACCTCATTGATAAAGTTTTCATCATAGCCAGCCCTACGTAGTAGGTGGAAACCAATTTCCATACCAGCAGTAATCCCAGCACCGGTAATAATGCGCCCAGAGTCTACAACCCTGCAACGGCTAATCTTGGCCTTGGGTGCGATTTGGGCTAACCTATCTATGGGGTTCATACCATTGGGGCCTGATTCAGCTGCATCTGCTTCCTTTCTGTTTGTTGCGGCAAGTCCATCAAGGAGTCCCATATAACCGTATATCCAGGAACCCGTACAAACACTAGTCAAAAGGGTTTCAGCAGGTAGTGAGTTGATATATTCATGGAGTCTTGTATTATATATCTCCTGCCTTGTGCCAAATCCACCAGGGATTAAAAAGGCATCCACTGATGGATTATCTGCAAAACTATAGTTAGGTAATACAGTAAAACCAGCTTGGGCTTGAACAGGCCTGTTGGCATCTGCTATAAAGAATGCATCCAAAGCCGGGTCAAGCCTCCTGGCTACTGAAAAGACACCAAAAGGAGCCGCGTAGTCAACAATTTCGGCATCCTTAAAGATATAAATACCCAACCTAAAACCATTGATTTTTGCCATGAGATCATCCTCCTTTTTAATTAAGTAGAACTATCGTTCTACTAAGTGTCCTTATTATAATACAATTATCATATTAAAGTCAACAATATTTTGGTAAGTTTTGAAAAAAATGTAGTTAATTTGATTTTCAATAGATATTTCTAAATAAGTTGAATGTTTTCGGTAAAAAATAATATCCGAAAATTGATGGATTAGGGTTAATCCCCTTAATTCTAGGAGGTAGGAGTGGATGAAGAATAATGAAGACAGAGTTTTACCCATACGTGATAAAATACTAAATGCAGCTGAAAAGCTGTTTTATAATGATGGAATTCAAACCGTAGGAATTGATAAAATAATCAAGGAGGCGGGTGTAGCAATGAATACACTTTATAGATATTTTCCATCTAAGGATATCCTCGTAAAGGAATACCTAAAAAACCGTGATCAAAGGTGGAGAAAATGGTTTAATAGTCATGTAGTTCCTGGGGCCAGCCTGGGAGAAAATATTTCCCATTTATTTGATGCTTTGAATGATTGGTTTAATGAAGAGACCTTTAGAGGATGTGCGTTTATTAATGTTGCAGGGGAGGTAGGAGATAGTAAGCCTGATATTTTCGAAATATCTAGATCCCACAAGGAAGATCTTTATAGGGATATTCTTGCACTTTGCTATGCTGCAGAAGTTAAAGAGGCGGAAAAGTTGGCTAAACAAGTTTCGCTCTTAATGGAAGGGGCTATGGTAAGGGCCCACCTTAATAATGACAAGGATGCCGCTATCATGGCCAAGGAAATAGCTATGACTTTAATAGGATAAATTATAGGTCTTATGGATAAATTTTAAAGGATAAAATTATGGATTTACCCTAATTTTATCCTTGTTAATTTTATTCTACAACTTAATAACAGTATTGGCCCCAATAGTTATTAGCGGCAGCTATAGTTTGAAATTCAATTGCAACTACCTGACTTGCGGCGATTAAACTATCAGGATTTACACTGTATATCCTACGACCACCCATGAGAACATCTGCATTAGGTTGTATATTGTGAATAGTGTGCCTGGCAATTAGCATGGCTAGGGCCCTTCCTTCTTCAGGAGTATTGGTAATTAAGGTACCACCTGGTATTAAAGTCAGTTCGGAATCAGGTAAATAGTTCATAACATCCCTCCTTATACTACTATCATAGGCCGGCAGGATAAAAGGGTGCCTTTATATTAAAAAGTAGAAAGATTTTTAGTAACTAAATAAGGCCCATTTGATACTCTACAAGCAGGGCAACTATAACTACTAGGGCTGATATGATAAAGCCATGAATCATTGGAGTGAAACCTGATTTTTTCATTTGATGAAAATCAGTACTTATACCAATGGCAGCCAAGGATGATACCATTAGGAATTTGCTTATAGATTTTATTAAATTCGAAAGATCAGCTGGGATAAGGGCAAAACTATTTACCAGGGCCATGGCTAGGAAGGCCAGTATAAACCAAGGGAATAGGGATGTGACCCTAGCTTTATTGCTTTTAGCTGGATTCACCTCCGGATTATCCCTACTTATATGATTATTAATTAGGGAAAAGATAAGGACCACAGGGATAATTGATAGTGTTCTGGTTAGCTTGACCATGGTTGCAAAATCCCCAGCAGCTTCACTAAAGGCATATCCCGCAGCAACAACACTTGAGGTATCATTAACAGCAGTTCCTGTCCATAAGCCATAGGCCATATCGCTTAAATTCATCATAGAGCCCATAATTGGGAATAGGATTATCATAGCCATATCAAATATAAATGTGGCGGACATGGCATAGGCAATATCTACGTTTTCGGCATTTATAACTGGAGCTATTGATGCTATGGCAGACCCACCACAAATACCCGTTCCAGCTGATATCATACTAGAAAGTTTCCAATCTAAACCCAGCCATTTGCCAACAAAGTATCCACCAACAAAACAGGTAAACAGGGTGAATATCATAACAGTCAGGGAAAGTCGGCCAACATTAAGTATTGTGTTGATGCTTAGGGAGCCTCCCAGCAGAATAATAGAAAACTTAAGTATTTTTTCTGAGGTAAATTCTAATCCTCTCTTTATTAGTTGATTTGGTTTTTTAATTTGATTGATAGCCATTCCAATAAAAAGTGCAATTACTGAATCCCCAATTATGGAAAGGGGTAATACCAATGCTATGGACCTAGCTATACCAGCTATAAACAATGCTAGTAAAACTCCGGGTATGCAGCCTAATATTGTAATCATTATTATTACCTCCTTAAACTTCTATTACAATTTTATATAAATACAACGATAAAATCCAATTATGATTTATTATTATCAATAAACTTATGTTATAATTAGCCTGATGGAATAAATTATATGTAATGTAAGTCTAAGTATAAGGGGAGGATTCATATGCTTGATGATAAGATTTTCACCTTTATAAAGGTAGCAAAATTAAAGAACTACACTAGGGCAGCTGAGGAACTGAATTTGACTCAACCTGCTGTTACTCAGCATATTAAAAAATTAGAGGAATTCTATGGATGTAAGCTAATAAATATCAGGGGTAAATCTGTAGAACTGACTAAGCAGGGGAAGATATTTTATAATTATGCTAATTTTCAAATTGCAAATGAAAAACAACTTATCAATCAAATGCAAAAAGTAGAATCCCCTATAAAAATAGGGGCAACCCTTTCTATAGCAGACTATTATTTGCCTCCATATTTAAGTGCATATTTAAAATGCAGTAAAAATGAATTAATATCGGTAACAGTAAAAAATACAAAATCTATTATTGACATGTTATTAAATAACGAATTGTACTGTGCCTTTATTGAGGGCATATTTGATAAATCTATATTTCAATTTTATGAGTTTTCCACCACCGAATTTCTACCTGTTGCAAGGAAGGGTCACCCTTTGGAGGGAAGAAGGGTGACCCTTCCCCAAGTCCATAGCTATCCCCTACTTTTAAGGGAAGAGGGTTCTGGGACTAGGGAAATATATAGGAATTTTTTATATCAAAACAACGATTCCATGCTCTCTGTTTCTAAAATTTATGAAATTAGTAGTTTTGGAATTATTAAAAAGGTGTTAAGAAATTCTAATTCAATTTCATTTATGTATGAGGAGGTAGCAAGACAGGAAGTTGAGAGGGGAGAATTATCTTATTTAAAAATCCAAGATTATTTTATTGAAAGACCCTTATATTTTATTTATCCTAATAATAGTTTAATGAAGGATAGAATTGAATTATTCTTTTCAAGTTTAATGGAGGGTAAAAATAGTAATTAAGGAATACAATTCTGCTGGATGGTTGCTTCTATTGACAAGACTATATATATAAAATAATATTATTATATGGGATGGCAATAATTTGAAAGTATTTACATATTTATATTGTTTAAAAATAGAAGACTGGGGGGTGTAATATTGGACAAGGGGAAAATAAAAAAGTTTTTAAATGATTTTAAACTCTTTTTTCAGGCGGCTACTGATTTAAAGGGAAAATCAACAGCTTTATTGGAAAAGGAAGCTAGTAATGAAATGGATGAATTTCTCCTCCTGTGTTTTGGCGATCTTTTAGGCATTCCTTTACCAACCAGCTATTATTCCTTGGAGTTACTGCCATTAGTTGCTGAAGACTTGGAGGCGTGGCAGTTAAGGATGGCAAATCGATTAAGTATATGGCAGGAGAGATGGGGGGACTTTGATCTTGATGCCTAAGGAGGATAATAATGAATAAATTAATATTTTTTAGTGGAAAAGGTGGTGTGGGCAAAACCACCTGTAGTGTTGCATATGCATTGTTTTCAGCCCAAAAGGGACTAAAGACATTATTAGTTTCAACTGACCCTGCCCATTCTACATCTGATATTTTCGACAAACAAATTGATTATCAAATAAAAAACATAGCTAAAAATTTAGATGCAATAGAAATAAGTGGGGAAAGGGAAAGTAAATTATATATGGAGGGTGTTAGACTAAGTTTAAAAAAAGTCGTGAGTCCTGTTATAATTGAACAAATTAACAAACAGATTGATGCCGCATCCATTTCTCCAGGTACCGAAGAAGCAGCCTTGTTTGACAAAATGATAGAGATTATTATAGAAAAGAAGGATGAATACGATAGGATTATATTTGATACTGCCCCCACTGGCCATACTATTAGACTCTTAACCTTGCCAGAACTCCTAGGGGCCTGGTTGGATACATTAATCCAAAAAAGGG
Source organism: uncultured Clostridiaceae bacterium (assembly GCA_964390055.1). Classification (GTDB taxonomy): domain Bacteria; phylum Bacillota; class Clostridia; order Peptostreptococcales; family Natronincolaceae; genus CAYMGQ01. The sequence goes on along the minus strand of CAYMGQ010000002.1, from coordinate 172,964 downwards.
AAAAATCTATAAATCTACTAACGATGGCTGGTAAGATTGAAAAAACTAAGGCTAAAGAGGAACAAGAGGACCCAGTTGTAAAAATATTAAAAAGAAGGTATGAAAGGATAAACAAAGCCAAGGAAATAATGATGGATGAAGGATTATTATCTTTTATCTTTGTAATAAATGCAGAGAAATTGCCCATAGATGAGACAGTTAAGGCTATAAATATATTGGAAAAATACAATATATTAGTTGATGGAATTGTTGTAAATAAGATTCTACCAAAGGATATGCAAGATGAATTTTGGATTAATAAAAAGAAGCAGGAAGAAAAATATTTAGATAAAATAAACACAATTTTCAAAGGGAAAAAAATATTCACCCTGCCCCTTTTGATGGAGGATATGAAGGCAGATAGTATTGAAATAATTGCCAATGAATTTGCTAAATTTTAAAATAAAATTTTTTTGTTCCTTATATTAAAATTATAGGGAACTTTTTTATAGGATATATATAAATAAATAAATTCAACTTGGTAATTTAAAATTACATAAGTCATAAATTGCAATGGCAAAATTTGTACATTTATGATAAATTCCCAATAAAAAAGGGTATCCTGTCATTATACAGAATATTATAACAATAGATATTTTTACATGCTAGTAATAATATGGGCCGCTAAAGAGGGAAGACACTGCTAAGAGTACAAAAGGCCTGATGTTAAGGAGAGAAATAACAAATGCAGAGAATTCAAATGAAAATGGTGGACTTAGCAAACCTTACCTTCTTTAAGGCACTAAGGAGGGGTTTGATATACTTGATGCCCTTTACCCTTATAGGGGCCTTTTCCTTGGCCTTATATAAGTTGCCCCTGCCAGCCTTTCAAAATCTTATGGCTTTTATATTTGGTGAGGTTTGGATAAGTGGGGATTTATTGCTACTAATTCATAAGGCCACCTTTCAAATAATGTCCTTGGCGGCGGTTATAACTGTTAGTTATGCAATAGGTATGGAAAAGGGCTTTGTAAAGTCTGGTGAAATTAGTATTATTTTTATAATAGTTACCAGCTTTGGTTCCTATTTAACCTTTGCCGGAAGCCCAGATACAATAGTTAGTAGTGAAATGGCAGGTTCACCAGGAATGTATAAGGCAATTATAATTGCCACATTGGCAACAAATATATTCTGCTATTTCTATAGGTACCATAGCAAATACAGGTTACCAATATTTAAAGATTATAGGGACAGGCCCCTATTGCGGTCATCTTTTGGGGTAATTATCCCAGCTTTTTTAACCATATTTTGCTTTTGTCTGGCAAGGATTGCTTCTAATTGGCTAATGTATAAATTAATTAGTAGGTGGAACTGGCCTGTTTTTTTAGGCAGGGAAAGGCTAATTAGGGGTAATATTGTTATGTCCGCGGTCCTTGTTCTGATTGTACATATCCTATGGTTTTTTGGTATTCATGGGGGCAATGTAGTAATGGATGGTATATTTAAAGCTAATAGCAGTTTGACTGCAGGTATAGGTATTTTTAATAAGGATTTTTTTGATATTTTCGTCTATTTGGGAGGGGCAGGGGCAACCCTAGGTCTTTTGATTGCTTTACTCTTGGTAGGGAAAAATAGTAGTGAGAATAGGCTGGCAAAGGTCTCAATCTTGCCAAGTATTTTAAATATTAACGAGACAATAATATATGGTTTGCCCATAATTTTCAATCCCTATTATCTTATACCCTTTATTATTACCCCAATCGTGTTGAGTCTTGTTTCGTGGTTGGCCATAAGTTTGGGACTAGTTTCTAACATAGTAAATCATGTGGACTGGACCAGCCCAGTTTTAATTTCTGGTTATATTGGAACAGGGGGATTTTCAGGAAGTATCTTGCAAGCCTTTAACCTAGTAATATCAATACTGATATATGTGCCCTTTGTTAAACTGCAAATGCAGGACCAGGAGAAGGATAAGATTTCTACTTATAATAGACTTTTTGCAGAAGTGAATAATAAAGATGGAAGAAAAATTCAGGTTTTAAATCGTCACGATGATGTGGGGATTCTAGCCTATGAACTACTGCAGGATATCAAGGAGGGATTAGATTCTCAAAGCCCTCCATTCCATCTGGAATATCAGGCAAAAACTACATATGAGGGTAAGATTTTCGGAGCGGAGGCCCTCTTAAGGTGGGACCATACTATTTATGGGGAAATATCTCCTCTACTTATTGTACACTTGTGTGAGGAAGGCAAAATCACCAACCAGCTTGGAAGATGGGTTTTGCAACAGGGGCTTGATAACTTGCACACTTGGCATGATAAGGGACATAAAATACTACTTTCCATAAATGTAAGTCCTATACAATTGATGTCAGATGATAATCTAATGGAAACCCTGAAAACAAGCCTAGCTGAAAATTGTATCCAGCCAGAATATTTAATACTAGAGATTACCGAAAATGCCACCATAGATATTAGTGCTTTAACTCGTGAAAAATTACGGGAAATAAGGAGCTTTGGTATTAATATTGCCATTGATGATTTTGGTATGGGCCACTGTTCACTACAATATATAGTCGATTTTTATGCTAATATAATAAAAATTGACCTATCCTTAATAAGCAATATTGAAAATAATATGCAAAAACAAAAGATTGTCAAGAGTATTATTTCCTTGAGTGAACAATTAAATGTTCTTGCTATTGCAGAGGGTGTCGAAAGAGATGGTCAGCTAGAATTGTTGAGGGCCTATGGTTGTCAATATTACCAGGGTTTCCTCTTTAGCGATTCCCTAACCCATAATAAATTTATGGACCTACAGGGGCAAAGGGGAACTATAAATCAAAAGCCTGCTACGGGTTTTGCTGATGGGACCTAGAGAATATAGGGATACCAATTAGAAATTATTTCATTGAGCTTGATTTCATGCTATAATAGAAAACAATATTAATTATGAGGCAGAATAAAAACAAAGACACAGAACATCTATATTGGACGGGACATAATGAAAATATTAAATTAGAGGGGGAAATAGTTCATGCCAATAAATAATGCAACTGTGTTCGTCTTTATATTGTACTTATTTTTTATGCTGGTTATTGGGATATATTTTTACAAAAAAGGTAAATCTGAGGACCAGGATTTAGCTGGATATTTACTTGGGGGAAGGGATTTGAATCCCCTAGTGGCTGCAATTAGTGCTGGGGCATCAGATATGAGTGGTTGGTTATTGATGGGGCTACCAGGAGCCGCTTATTTATCTGGCTACTCAGCGGGTTGGATTGGTATAGGCCTAGCTCTGGGGACCTACCTAAATTGGCAGCTAGTAGCTAAAAGGCTTAGGATCTATACAGAAATTTCGGGGGATAGCATTACTATTTCTGATTATTTTGAAAATAGGTTTAGGGATGATAGTAGGGTACTTAGGGTGGTATCAGCTGCATTTATTCTCTTTTTCTTTTTCATTTATACATCATCGGGTTTTGTTGCTGGGGCAAAGTTATTTAATACGGTTTTTGGCCTAGATTATATCCCGGCCTTAATTTTAGGGGTTGTAGTCATATTAGCCTATACCCTATTAGGAGGTTTTTTGGCGGTTAGCTGGACTGACCTATTTCAAGGAACTTTGATGTTTGTTGCACTAGTAGGGGTGCCTATGAAGGTTATATCTACCCTGGGAGGGGCAGAGGCAACCCTTCAATCAATAAGGGCTATAAATCCTAATTATTTAAATCTTTTTAAAAATATCGATGGTAGCAATCTTGGTTTTTGGGCGACAGTTTCCCTTTTGGCCTGGGGTTTAGGCTATCCGGGACAGCCACATATTATAACCCGTTTTATGGCTATTAAAAGCCATAAGGATGTTAAATCTGCTACAGCGATTGGTATGTTTTGGGTTGTAATCAGTTTAATAAGTGCTGTGTTTACAGGAACTGTAGGAATGTTATATCTGCAAGGCAACCCTCTACAGGGAGCCAATGTAGAAACCATTTTTATCGTCCTAATTCAAGGTGTTTTTCATCCTATAATTGCAGGCCTATTTTTAGCAGCAATGCTTGCAGCTATAATGAGTACTGCTGACTCTCAATTATTGGTTACATCTTCATCCTTTACCAAGGACTTTTATCAAATATTTTTCAAAAAAGATGCCACAGATGAGCAACTTGTTAGGGCTAGTAGATACTCTGTTGCTATAGTTGCCATTGTGGCCTTTATACTTGCCCTAAACCCTGAAAACAAGGTGCTGGACTTGGTTTCCTATGCCTGGGCAGGTTTAGGTGCTACTTTTGGGCCAATAGTTGTAATGTCTTTATATTGGCGTGATATGAATAGAAATGGGGCCATAGCGGGTATGATTATTGGTGGCCTTACAACTATAATATGGAACTCACTCAGCGGGGGGATTTTTGAAATTTATGAATTGTTGCCAGCATTTATATTTGCCTGTATAGCCATATTCCTAGTTAGTAGGGCAACAGGAAAACCATCGAAAGAAATCCAAGACGAATTTGACAGGGTATTAGATATTTGCCGTGGGAATTAAGCTATAGTAATAACTAAGTGTTTAAAGAAAATATAGGGAATTAAAAGAAATCCAATGAATATATTTACAAGTTAATTCGTTGGATTTTTTATTAGAAATAGCCCTAGAAAATTAATAGACTGACTATGATACAGGAATATATGAGAAATTTTTTTAAAAAAGGGGTGGCAGGATTGAATAAGGCCTTTATTATGGATTTAGATGGTACACTACTAGACTCCATGGATGTGTGGCATAACATTGCCTTTGAATACTTAAGGTCTAAGGGTATCCAAGATATAGGGAAGAATCTAGCTCAAAGCCTTAAAACTATGGATTTTATTGGGGCAGCCCAATATTTCATATCTGAATATGGAATTAATCTAGCTCCTAGACTAATCTGTAATGAGATAAATGATTTGTTGGCGGATAAATACAAATATGATATTGATTTAAAGGACGGGGTCCTGGATTTTTTATTGAAACACCAGGATATAAAGATGTGTATTGCAACTGCTACAGAAAGGCCCTTGGTAGAATTGGCCTTAGAAAAGCATGAGATTAGTAATTTTTTTGATTTTATTATAACTTCAACAGAAGTGGGAAAATGTAAGACCAGTCCTGATATATATATCCAAGCTAGCAAACAATTAGGGACTAGTATTGAGAATATAATTGTTTTTGAGGATGCATATCATGCCATTAAGTCCTCTAAATTGGCAGGCTTTTATACGGTCGGGGTTTATGAAAAACAATTTGAGAAAGATAAGGATAAAATAATAGCTCTAGCTGACAAGTATGTTTATAGTTTAAAGGAGTGGTCCTTATAAATATGTTTTTTATATTGGATAATGGGAATATAGATAGTATAGTAAACACCAATTGAACTAGTCAGATAGGAGGGATTTTTTGACCAAGGAAATACTGAGGTTAATAATATATAGTGCTGAGAATTCTTTTATACAGGTTACTGTATTTGTTGGTGCAGTCTTAATGCTATTCGGTTATATTAATTTCAAATTATCTGGAAAATTAGTAGAAAAAATTGAGAAATCCAAAAGAACCCAACCCATAATAGGGTCATTGCTGGGCTTAACTCCCGGATGTGGTGGGGCTATATTTGTCATGCCCCTATTTCCTCAAGGGAGTGTAAGTTTTGGGACCGTTGTGGCAACTCTGATAGCAACCATGGGGGATTCTGCCTTTGTTCTTATGACGGTGCTACCCCTGCAATATATATTAGTAAGTATTTTGTCTTTTATTGTAGCAATTATAACAGGTTATATAGTAGATTACTACAAATTTGGCGATAGACTACTTGCAAATATAAATTTAAAGAAAAAAATAAATAAAGGGAGGAAAAAAGTAGACCATGAACTCCAGGCTATGGAGGGAAAACAAAATATCCAAGAGCTACAACATATTGGACATATGGAGGGCGATGAAATTGACCTAATCCTTCATCATGATATAAAAGGACACCAGGCTAGGGATACCTTGGGTTACAAATTTACCCATAGTGCCTATTCCTTATATTGGGTCATTATATCCATTGGATTAATTTTCGGTATACTGGAGCTATTCCAAGTGGATTTAAATAATTTAATTATACCCAATCTCGGTATGATAATGGGCATAATGGGAACAGGTCTTTCTATTATAATGATGATAATGAGTAAGAAGTTTATCCAAGCCGATACCCATGAAGAGTCAGAATTGAAGGTGTTAAGCCTAAGAGAGACAGTTATTCACAACGCCCAAGAAACGGCCTTTGTTGCTACGTGGGTATTTTTTGCCTATCTGGCATATGAATTATTTGTCCTATTTTTAGGCTCCGGCCATTATATGACTGGCCAAATGATGATAACTTCCTTCCTAACCCAATCTGGCCTCATGGCTGTAATAATTGGGGTGTTAATTGGTATTATCCCCGGTTGTGGGCCTCAAATTATTTTTGTTACCCTTTTTACTAGGGGTTTGCTTCCCTTTTCGGCCCTTTTGGCTAACGCTATTTCTCAGGATGGGGATGCTCTATTTCCCCTAATTGCCCTAGATAAAAAATCAGCAGTATGGGCTACAGTATTTAATACTATTGCTGCCTTTATAGTGGGGATATTGGCATATTATATTGAAATAGGCTTTTTTTAAACAGTTTTAAAGATTGTTTCCTTATTAACAAACAATGTTTTAAAATGATTTTCAAGGGTAATTATGTATAAGACCAGTTATATATTATTAATATATCTTAGGGGGTGTTATATTGTCTGAAGAATTTACAGTAGGATGTGTCAGACCTGAGCTACAAAACAAGGCTAAGGAAACAGAAACGACAACTAGAATAAGTAATGAGGAAGATTATAAGGAGGAGGACCAAAAAATGATAAAAGTAGGAAAACCAGCACCTTTGTTTTCAGCCCCTGCTTTCCACAAGGGACAATTTACTAATGTTAAACTAGAGGATTTTAAAGGTAAATGGGTTTTATTATGTTTCTACCCAGGAGACTTTACCTTCGTCTGAGCCACTGAAATTTCAGCAGTTGCTGCAAAACATGATGATTTGCAAGAACTAGGGGTTGAAGTATTATCTGTAAGTGTAGATTCTATGTTTGTACATAAAATATGGAATGATCATGAATTATCAAAAATGGTAGGTAAGGATATACCCTTCCCAATGTTATCAGACCAGGATGGCAGTATAGGAAGAATGTATGGAATTTATGATGAGGATAGTGGAGTAGAAACTAGGGGGAGATTTATAATAGACCCCGACGGGATAGTACAGGGCTACGAAGTTCTAACACCGCCAGTTGGCAGAAATGTTGAGGAATCCATAAGACAAGTTAAGGCTTTCCAATTAGTTAGAAAAACAAAAGGTGGAGAGGTAACACCCTCGGGGTGGAAACCGGGCAAACCAACACTAAAGCCAGGACCAGACCTAGTAGGCAAGGTATGGGAGCATTGGAAGGTTGAAGAAGCCTTTGAAGATTAATAACTAAATAAATATAAGCTAGGGTAGTATTGCCCTAGCTTTTTATTATAGGTATTTATCAATTATTTTTTTCCTGCCTGTTTCAAGCAAAGTCTCTAGGGATTCTACCTTATCCCCACCTCCCTGGGCGATTGTAGGACTCCCTCCCCCCCTGCCATTGATTAAGGGAATTAACTCTTGCAATAAATTATTCATATTTATATCAAGATTTTTCGAACAAGCAAAGACTATTTTAGCATCTTGTGCTTTTGAACCAAGTAGGATTATGGTATTGGGTTGCTGACTTAGGCTTGAGGCTATTGTCCTCAAGTTTTGTATTCCTTCTCCCTCAAATATTTTTGTTATAAGGGAATAATCCCCAAGGACTTGGGCCCTATGGGATAATTCTTTAATTTCATACTCCATTATGGACTTGTTAGAATTCCTGACTTGCTTATTTAAATTCTTATTTTCTTCTATAAGCCTTAATACTGCCTCCTTAGTTTCAAAATCTCCTATGGAAAGGCTAGTTGCAAGTTCATTTATTTGCTGATTTTTCCACTGATAGTCTCTTAGAGCCCTTTTGCCACAGGCAAATTCAATTCTAGTATTGTCCCTATTTTTTTCCCATTTACGTATCTTAATTAAGCCAACCTCACCTGTAAAGTTGGGATGAGTACCGCCACATGGGTTATAGTCTACCCCACTAATTTCAACTATGCGTAGGTTTTTAGTAGATTGAGGAAGCCTTCTTATAGGTAATTTTGCAAGTTGGGATTGATTAGGCCACTGAACCTTTACAGCTAGGTTATTAAATACTATTTCATTGGCCAATTCTTCAACCTTGAGGGCTTCCTGTATGCTTAGGGAAGGTTTAGCAATATCTATGGTTGCATACCTATTGCCTAGGTGAAAGCCTACAGTATCTGCCTTATAATATTCTTCAAAAACACTGGACAAAATATGTTGTCCCAAATGCTGTTGCATAAAATCAAACCGCCTATCCCAATTTATTGTACAGGCTATGTTTTTCTTTTTACTTGGGGCTTGTTCCACAAGGTGATAAATTCTCCCTTCCTCTTCATAAACATAGGAAACATTAATTCCATCAATACTGCCCTCATCCCAGGGTTGTCCACCGCCCTCCGGATAGAAAGCGGTTTGATTTAATTCAAGGATATATTTTAAAGGCTCTTTTTTATAGGGTGACATTGAGATTATATCTGCCCTAAAATCTACAATATATGGGTCCTGCCAAAATAATCTTTTTGTCTTCATTTTATTTTACATCTCCTTGCCATGCTTATTTACAATTGATTATACCATTATTTCAAATCATTATTAAATAAATTTAGGGTTTTTTCCTTGGGTAGGTATAGGATTTCACCCTTCCAATTAATTAACTTTAAGTATCCGGTTGGAAAACCTAGAAGACTTTCCTTATTATTTGTCATATCCTCTAACACAGCAATACTGGGATGGGAGTTTTCACCTATAATCCCCTTTAAAAGAAAGCTATTAAATCTACTATTCCAATGATATTGATTTTCGAATTTGCTTGAATGAAGTAATTTAAAATTCCCAGAATTAAGATTTTGGCAATTACTATCTAAGTATTTTTCCAATTTACCTGAGATTTGAATTTCTATTGGATCTGCCTCAATAATCTTCATATCATTAACCACTACAATCTTGTAGCAAGTATCCTGGGAGATTTGGGAATCTAACCAGCTAGCCCTATAGAATCCCTCGTAATAGAGGGTTTTATTCCAGACATTATTGAGGGAACCCTTATTGTAATGATATATTTCTACAAATCTTTCGTAGGAATAGGCACCAATCCTTTCATCAAGAGTTTGAAAAACTGCCATTAATTTATGATTTTTTTCGCCCATATCAATAAAATCGATTTTTTCCACAGGTAATAGTTGGTCTAATTTATTAGTTAATATATATTCATTGGCAATAGATTCATAAATTGCTATGACTGATAAATCCTTGGACAGATTTAATACTATAATCAATTCTGCTGGCCCATGGGGAAGGATATTTTCCCTATAAAGGATTATATCAATATATGGAAGATATTGCTGCCATTCCTTATAACCCAATGAACTTAATACATTGCTAATTAACTCCTCCTTCACATCCTCAGGGTCACCATCAAGGAATCTTGTAACTAGTTTTTTGTTGATTTTCAGGGAGGGAGAAGTATATTGCTTAAAACTTGCAATAGATTCAGGGTTTTGGAAGAATTGGTAATAAGCAAAGGATAGCAAAATAACCATTAGGCATATGAAGGCACATAGGATTTTGGATTTCATAAAATCACCTCTTTAAATTATATGAAGTTATCTTCAAATAAGTAGTATAGTTTAGGACTAAAATATTGTTAGCTAATGCTTAGGCATCACGGGTGAAAAGCAGGACTTTATATACCGGTGTGGAATATTAATATATCGGTATGTATAATTGCCCTACACGTCGGGAGTGGTTGATCCACTTTTTTATTTTCTTTAAATATAGGATGAGATAAGGGGTGACAAGCAAGATGAGAGAGTTTACTAGGCTCTGCCATTCATTTATAGAGGACATAAATGGAAAATATAATTTTGAAGTTAAGGATACCTTATTATGGATATATTTAAATATATATATTTTCTCCCTATCTAAGCAGGGAACATCTGATTATTGTAAGGAAAGCTTTAGGACCTATATAGGACGTAAGAAAACAATGTATCTATTTTTTGATAAATTCAATACTATAGAAGCAAAAGATTATAAAAGACTAAGAGAGATGATTCTAGAAAGATATGTTCGCGGAGGGGACCTAGGCCTAGCAAGCCAAGATATGGAGGAAACTTACGAAGAGTTAATGGAAGATAGTTTGAAGACCAAGACAGGGTCATACTATACCCCCCAGGCTGTTGTTAAATACATGACCAATCAATCCATATTATCCTATATAGAAGCTAGGCTTGACAATAGTGAAGAAAGTCTTAGAGATTATTTAGAGGGGAAAATTGATATTTTAACCATTGATTATATTTTGCAAGCTATTAATATAATAGAGGGAATAAGGATAATAGACATATCATGTGGGGGTGGGGCTTTTTTACGACAAACCCTAAGGACATTATTTATGCTTAGGAGTAAACTTTATAAATTAATTGGCAAGGACTTAAATCCCATAGAGATAAAAAAAGAAATCCTAGAGGACAACTTATTTGGTATAGACATTCAAAAAGAATCAATACTTCTATGCGAAATTCTCTTAATGCTAGAGGTTAAGGCGGCCATGGAGATTAAGTTTAATCTATTTAATAATGATGCCCTATCCATGGAATTTAACAAAGAATTTGACATTGTCATAGGCAATCCCCCCTATATAGGAGAAAGGGGGAACAGGGAAATATTTAAATCCATAAGACAAAAAGACTTTGGGAAAAAATATTATGAAAAAAACATGGATTATTTTTATTTTTTTATTTACAAGTCCTATGAGTTACTAAAAATAGGTGGTATTCTTTCTTATATAACAACCAATTATTTTGTCACAGCTGATGGTGGAAAAAAACTAAGGAACTTTATAAGGGAGAATTTTACCTTTAAAAAAATTATAAATTTTAATATATATAATATTTTTCAAGAAGCCAGGGGCCAACACAATATGATATTTTTTCTAGAAAAAACACGAATGATGAAATCAACCCTGCTAATGGATTTTGTATCAGATGAAATTGCTAGGGAGGATTTATATAAGCTCTTAACCAATAAAAAAGCAGATAAGGGAGTAGTAAAAGCCCAACTAACAGAGGAGGAACTATATGACCATAGGGGCCATATAATCATACATAGCTACAAGGATGAGAGAAAAATATTAGATAAAATAAAAGAGGCAAAGAATTACTATCTTGGACAATTATTTAATGTAAACCAGGGGCTAGTAAGTGGGGCTGATAGACTTTCTAGTTCATGGGCTAATAGGTTAGGCCTTGAGGGAAGGGCTGGGGAGGGAATTTTTGTCCTAACCAGAGATGAATTAGAGGCCCTAGACCTTAGTGATTATGTAAGAGATAAATATGTTAAAAAGTTTTATAAAAATAGTGATATAAAAAGGTATTGCACCTTGGATTATAAGGATTTGCACCTACTTTATATTGTGGATAACAATCTGGATGACCTGGAGAGTTTCCCCAAACTACACAAACATTTATCAAAATATAGGGAGGTTTTGGAGGAAAGAAGGGAAGTGCGAAGGGGGACCCGCAAATGGTATAGCCTGCAATGGCCAAGGGAGGAGAAAATTTTTGAGGATGATAAAATTATATGCCCCCAGCGATCAATAGAAAACACCTTTGCCTATATGGAGGGCCCTTGGTACGCTAGTGCTGATGTATATTATATTACCAGAAAATCAAAGGAGCTATCACTCCATTATTTGCTGGGAGTTTTAAACTCCTCTCTAATGTATTTCTGGCTTTATTATATGGGCAAGAAAAAGGGCAAGCATTTAGAGTTATATGCCAGCCCTTTGAAAGAAATCCCACTATATTATCCATCGTCCACTAGGGTAACTAAAAAAATGGAAAAAATCCTAAGACATTTGTTTAAAAATATATACAGAGAAAAGAGGCTAGCAGAGATTCAAGATGAAATTAACCAATTTGTATTTGAGCTATATGGATTAAATAAAAGGGACCAGGCTACTATAGTTAAGTTCATTGAGGATAGACTCTAATTGTAATGTGGTTTTTGATGTGACCAGATCCTAAGACCGTCACTTTTAATAATAATGGTACCCTGATCTTGGGTGGAATAAATAGCTGTATTTAGGTCCTGCAAGCTTTTTATTATATCATCATGGGGATGGTTATAAAGATTGTCCTTGCCGCTAGAAATGACGGCAACTTTTGGCCTTATGGTATCTAGAAAAATTTCTGTGCTAGATGTATTGCTCCCATGGTGGGCAACCTTTAAGACCTGAGACCTTAATATATTCCCAGGATAATTTTTGACCAAATCTTTTTCTGCTGCTGCCTCCATATCTCCAGTAAATAAAAAGGAATTTTCACCGTGAATAAGCTTATTGACTATACTCCAATTATTTAAATTTTCCCCATAATCTCTAAGGGGGCCAAGAAATAATAAGGAGATATCCTCCTCCAACTCTACAACAGTATTTTCATTGGGAATGGTAATTTCCAAACCCTTATCTTCAATAGCATCCAGCAATTGTTCAAAAGTTTTACTAGTATGGATTTTATCAGGCATATAGAGGCTATCTACCTGGAAATTTTCAATAATATTAACAAGGCCTCCTATATGGTCGCTATGAGGGTGGCTGGCAATTAATATATCAATTTTTGCTAGCCTATACTTACGTAAATAGCTGGCAACAGTTTTGCCCGCCCAGGCCTCTCCGCCATCTATTAAGATACTTTTATTTTGTGGGGTTCTAATTAGGATGCTATCTCCTTGACCCACATCAATAATATGTACAGATAGGACACCCTCTTCCTCTAAAGGGAAACAGGCTACTAATAGACTTCCTATTATAATAATTACAAGGCTAATAGCTAGTCTTCTTTTTTTTATCATAGGTTAATCATCCCTTTGCATTAGTTATTTTAAAATAGTTAAATTTCTTCTTGAAGTTTTATTTTATTATATTATACTTATGAAGTAATCTGTATATATTTGATGATATTTTTTTATAATTAATATATTTTTTGTGTTATAGTATTATATAGGAGATGGATATTTGCTCCTAAGGGAGGGCGTGACATGAGGTTAAATATTTTCTTTCATAATAGGAAAGAAAGGACAGAATTTTTAGAGAATGAACTTAATATACAGTCAAGCGAGAAGGATGAATACCAAGAGAAAATTAAGAAAATCAAGGGATTTGAGAATATAAAATTAAAAAATAGATTTAAAACTATACCCGGGTATTGGGTTGAAATTCTTTTCACACCTGGTAAAAAGGGGGAGGAATTATATAGGAATATAAGTACTAATCTAGGAAGTGAGCGGGTAGATAAGCAGGTATTTTACCCTGTAAAGAACCAAGCCCTAGAAGTATTGGAGGAGAAATGGATTCGAAAATACAATTTGTTGTATCAGAAAGCTAATGGTGATGCGTGGACAATATTCCTTAGGGAAATTAAGACGCATATGGAATATAATAGGGTGGATATAGCCTATAAGGGCTTAATAGTTTTTATGAAATACAATCCATTCTTCCTTAAAAAATACAAACGCTTTTATGTCTTGGAGGAGTTAGCATACTTGTATGAAGATATGGGCAACTTGGGTAGGGCCATAAAATGCCTAAAGATGCAAACCCTGTTGAGACCAGACTCCATAGAACCTCATTTGAATATAAGCAGCTTTTATTTGGTAAATGGCATGGAGGATGAAGCCTTTAAGGCCTGTAAGGAGGCATTAAAGAAAAACCCTGAAAATGAATATTTAATTAGTAATTTGGTTATTTCATTAATGAATTTAGGAAATTATGATTATGCATTAAATTTTTTAAAAAAGGTCTTAAACAAAAATCCAGATAACCCTTATTTTTGGAAACTTATGGGGGATATTTTTTATGAGATTAGGAGTAGCGAAATTGCAATAGAATTCTACAACAAAACCTTGGAGTTAGAAGAGGAGCCATTTATAGATGATTTTAAGCTAGATATATATACATCTATTGGAGACTGTTATTACGAGGAAGCAAACTACCCAGAGGCTATTGAATACTATAAAAAAGCTTTGGAATATAACCCCAAGGATCCTTATCTACTAATGAGCCTGGGACAAATTACTTTTTTTAGGTTACAGGAAACAAAAACGGCCTATATGTATACCCAAATGCTGGTAGAAAGTGCCCCGGAAAATGGGTATGCACAATTTCAAATGGGCTTGATACATTGTAGAATGGGTAATTTAGAAGAAGCTATTTGGCATTTATATAAGGCACGCAGGATTATACCATACTATAAACCAGTGCATGAGGCTATTGGTATGGTAAAGAAAAGTAATAGGGAAACCTGTCAGGTAATTTTTAATTAGGGGTAGTTTCAATGAGAAAACCTTTTAGTTACTTATGCATTCCAATAATAATAGGAATAATTATAAGTCATTTTTTCAAGCCATCATTGTCAGCCTATTTTCTTATTGCCTTAGTGGTGACTAACCTTGTTTTAAGTGGCCTATCTAAAAAATATGCAATAATATTCTTGGCTTTTTCCTTTGTCTTACTAGGCATATATGTATATTCTATCCATATTGATAATTCAAGTGTTTTACAAGGATGTAATTTTGATAAGATCATCCTTGAGCTTGAAATAAAGAATACAGGCTTGGATAGGGAAAGATATGTAGAATATGATGCTGATATATTAAAAATAATTGATGGGAGTAGAGTAATAGAGGTTAAAGAAAGAATTAGGTTGGAGCTTTATAAGGATGGAAATACGGATTTTAGTTTAGAGCCCACAGATATTATAAGTATAAAAAACCCGATCTTTATAGAGAGCCTAGACGGCGATAATCTAGAAGCTTATAAATTATATCTTAGGGGTAAAGGCATTAGGGCTATATTTCAGGGGAGGGAGAAGGATATAATTAGGGTTGATAAATTTCAGTCAACTAACTTATTTAACTTAAGCTTTAAAATTAGGAGGTATTTGGAGGATTTTTTTGACCAGCTACTACCAAGTATAGAAGCAGGAATTTTAAAAAGTATAATTTTCGGAAACCAGGGCTATCTAGAGGATGAGATTTTGGACCTCTTTTCCATAAGTGGGACAGCACATATAATAGCTGTGTCAGGATTGCACGTAGGCGTAATAGTTCTTATTTTACATAAGGTATTTGGATTTCTAGGCATGGGTAAGAAGGAAATTTTACTTATTACCATGATTTTTTTATTACTATATAGTGCAATTGCTAATTTTCCAGTGTCAATCATTAGGGCTGTGAGTATGTATTATTTGTATGTAATTGCCTGCTTCCTTCATAGAAGGTATGATCCCATTAATGGACTGATGCTTATAGCCTTTCTTTTATTGTTATATAATCCCCTAACATTATTTTCAATTTCCTTCCAATTATCATTTTCCGCAACCCTTGCAATCCTTTTATTTTACCCGTGGATTAATCAGTCTATTAAAATCAAAGCTAATTATTTGCAATCATTAATATCTGTTACTGTAGCCGCGCAACTTGGTACTATACCCATAATGATATTTCATTTCCAGCAAATATCCTTGATAGCATTTGTCGCTAATATTTTTATTGTTCCAATTTTGGTACCCCTATTAATGACAGCGGGAATTAGTAGCCTATTCAGTATATTTTCAATGCATTGGGCAAGCAGGATAAATTTGTTGACCCATGTCTTATTAAAATATATGCATTGGATGGTAAGGAAGCTAAGTAATCTATCCTTTGCCAGTATTGAAGTGGTAAGTATTAGTTATTACCATATTATTTTCTACTATAGTTTATTATTTGGAGCCTATCATATATTTTGGTCTAAAAGAAAAGAGTTGAACTAAAATGAATTATAAGGAAGCCTTAAAGCAATTAAAAACCAATAAAATACCAAGTACATATTTACTATATGGGGAGGAAATTTATTTACGGGATAATTTCCTAGAAGAATTAATAAATGCCATTGTAGATGAGGAATTTATGGATTTAAATTACCATACTATAAAGGGCAAGGACTTTAATATGGGAAAATTGATAGACGCCTGTGAAACTCTGCCCTTTATGGCGGAAAGGAAACTAATATTAGTAAAAGATTTTGACGGTTTTCAAAGAGGGGCAAAAAACATATCTGAAACAGAGGAAAAGGAATTGACCAATTATTTGGAGAAAGTTCCCCAAACCACCTGTCTTGTTTTTGTTTCCTATACTACAATAGATGCTAGGAAAAGATTGGTTAAGCAGGCAAAAAAACATGGGCAAGTAATCAATTTTCAAAAAATCTCTGGGGGGGAACTTAGAAAATGGATAGTAGACAAATTTAGGGGTCATGGCAAAGACATAGCTAGTAGGGAGCTGGAATATTTTCTTAAAAATATCAATTACATTGGCAGAAATAGTAGGCAAAACTTATTTGATATCGATAATGAGATACAAAAAATAATATCCTTTATGGGAGAAAAAAATAAGGTAAAGCTGGAGGATTTGCAAAAAATTTTCACTACTAGTTTTCAGAATGATATTTTCAAACTCTTGGATGCCATGGGACAAAAACGCCAAAGAGAGGCATTAAAGCGTCTTGGTCATATGGTGGGCCAGGGCGAACCTATTATAAAGATAGGGGCTACACTGGGCAACCATATCAGGAATCTATTAAAGGTAAAATTATTGCTGGAGGAAGGATATACAAGTAAGATTATAGCCTCTAAACTTGGCATACATCCCTTTGTTGTTAGAAATTGTGTCAACCAAGGAAGGGTGTTCACCTTAGGGGAATTGGAAGATTTACTAAAAGCTTTTGTGGAAATGGATTTGTCTATAAAAACTGGCGCCATGAATGAGCATATAGCAATGGAGTTGTTTGTACATCAATGCAGTTCAAAATAAAAATACAGAAAAATAAAAAGCGTATCATATTCATCCTATGTACGCTTGTTTTATTTATGGAATCCGAGACACGGATTTATTAACTAAGAGCTAGCCTTGTTTAATCTTTGAGTAAGTCTTGATATTTTCCTTGAGGCCTTTGCCTTGTGAACAATTTTCTTGGCTGCAGCTTGCATATATTTCTTTTCAGCAAACTTTAGTCTTTCTCTAGCATCCTCTAGGTCCCCAAGGGCTAGGGCTTCTTCAAATCTTCTTTCTGCAGTATTTAATTGGGATTTAATTTTCCTATTTCTTGCAGTTCTTCTTTCGATAACTCTTATTTGTTTAATGGCTGATTTAATATTTGCCAATACCTTCACCTCCCTATATCCTCTTAACAAAGTAATTTTATCAAAAGTCAGGCCAAAAATCAATATTAATAGTTAAATTCCTAATTATCTTACCTTTAACCCTATGCTTTTACATTTATACAAAAAATATTAGTTATTGCATATATTTTATTAGAAGTTATCAAATAATATATATTGGACTAACTATAAATAAGCAAATAAAATTTAGGGGTGGAAGAATGTTTAAAATAAGGACAGATTTAGCCTTAGAAGTAAGGGAATTATATAATGAAGAAAAAAATGAGGAAATTCCTGGTGTAGCTGTGGAGGAGGAGGAAATAGGGGATATTAGTCTAACTAGGGTAGAGATCCTCAACCAATATGGGGAAAAAATCATGGGAAAGGGAAGGGGTAAATATATTACCTTGGAATGTATTGCCTTAAGGAAGGCAGATGCAGATTTAAAGGATAATATAAGTAAAATATTAGCCCAAGAATTAAGAAAGCTTGTCAATAAAAAGAAATATTTAAAAGTTTTGGTAGTGGGTTTAGGTAATGAAGCAGTAACCCCTGATGCCCTTGGACCAAATGTTATATCTAAACTTTTTGTTACCAGACATTTGTTCCAATTGTACAATAAGCAAGGGGACGAAGACTTATCAGAATTAAGTGCTATTGCACCAGGAGTGATGGGGACAACGGGATTGGAAACGGGGGAGATTATTAAAGGGATTATTAATAATATAAAAGCAGACCTGGTGGTCGCCGTAGATGCCTTGGCATCCAGAAAAATGGAAAGAGTCAATACTACTATACAGATTTCTACCACCGGGATCCAACCAGGTTCTGGGGTAGGGAATAAAAGGCAGGCTTTAGACCAAGAGACCCTAGGTGTGCCAGTTATTGCTATAGGAGTACCTACAGTGGTAGATGCAGCTACTTTAACGAATGACACTATACAATTGGTTCTCAAGGCCTTTTTAAGTCACGCTGAGGAAGGAACAGAATTTTATCAAATGTTGGCTAATTTAGAGGAAGAGGAAAAATACCATCTAATTAAGGAAGTATTAGAGCCTTATAGTGCTAATGTAATGGTTACCCCAAAGGAGGTAGATATAATTATAAGAGATTTATCGCAAATAATTGCAAATGCCATTAATATAGCAATCCACCCTGCCATAGATTTGAAGGATATCAATAGGTATATACACTAAGAGAATTCTTGGTAATAAAGACCGACTAGCTTTCATAGTATTCAATATAGTAGTCATTAAAGGTGGGTGTTTTAAATGATAAGAAAAAGGCCCCGGAGGTTTAGGCATTATTACAATATTTTTTTACTAATAGTTATTTTAGTTATTCTTTTTGTTTTTGGTAGAAAAATTTTAAGCAAAAACTCCATTGCCGGCTCCACAGCATACCAGGAAGACATCTTGCCACAAAACAAAATCCTAGTACATGCTATCCATCATGTACTGCCAGGGGGAAAAGTAAGAGATGAGATGGGCCTTGCTAATCCGATTAGCAATTTACACACTTATTTAATTGATAAGATTATTACAATTGATTTCAAAAATCCTGTTAGCTTTGTTCAAAATCAATTACCTGGTGGGGCCCTATATGCAGATATATACCATAGGGAAACTCAATCTAGCCCTATAGAAAAGAAGGAAGATATTACATTTCTTGAATTAGATGACTTGGATGAAAACAAACCTTCAATTCCCGCCGGTATTTTGACCAGTAGGGGGGCTACTGACAAAATAGATGATAGGAAAAATAATGATATTAGGGAAAGGGACTTTTTTTTAATTGGTCAAGGGGATTTAATAGATAGTCTGGATGTTACTAGCGCGGAAGTAGTAGATAGCATAAAAAAACCCCAGAAGATAGACCTTCAAAAAGGACTACCCCATATTTTAATTTACCATACCCACGGTACAGAGTCCTACAAACCAGCGTCTGAGGGGAACTTTCATAGTTTAAGAAAGGAATATTCTGTTATGGAAGTTGGAAGGATTCTTAAAAAGGAATTAGAAAAGGCCGGTTTTAATGTGATACATGATGAAAGCTATCATGATTATCCCTCATATAGTGGTTCCTATAACCGATCCCTAGAGAGAGCTAAAAAGATTTTAAATAATAATCCTTCAATAAAAATTGTTTTGGATATCCATAGGGATGGCTATGACAATTTAAACAATAAATCCAATAAAGATAGATTAGTTGCAAGTAATAGGGTTACAATTAATAATGAACTATCCAGTAGGTTTCAGCTAGTGATAGGACCAGAAGCCGAAAACAAGATACAAGTAGAGAATTTTGCCAATTTTATTAGGGCTGTAAGTGATGCTAAATATGCAGGATTTAGCAAGCCAATTCTTGTAAAACCTTATGGCAGATACAATCAATTTTTAACAGATTATTATGCCTTAATAGAAGTGGGTAGTAATGTAAACACCATTGAAGAAGCCAGGGTTGCAGCATACTATTTAGCTGATGTATTGAGGAATGCCTTAGAGCTTATAGAAAGATAGGTTTATTAATCGGACAAAAAGTCTACAATATCAATGGTGATATAAATTGAGTAGAATGAAAATTAAAAGGGAAAGAAAAAAGAAAAAAAGGCAATTAAGATTAATCCTATTCTGTATTTTGATTATACTAATTATAGGAATGCTTGGAGTTGATTTAGCCCTTCGGGAAATGTTAGCACTGGAGGATACCAAAGTCTTAGGATTCGATATTGGGGATGAATATTTGACTTTATATGGATTAGGACATAAAATTTATATTGAAAATAGTAAGATAGATAAAATACACCTATACTTAAGGAGGGTCTACTTAGATATAAAAAGAAATGGCAAAAATATAATAGGAAAAATAATTACAAGCCGGAGGAACCGGCTTTTTCAAATGTAATATGGAATTACTACCCAGGGTAGGTGTATTATGATATAATCTATAGAGTTATGGATATGTAAAGTAGAAGGAGGAATTGCTTTATGCCGGGGGATAGACAAAACAAAATCAGAAACTTTTCTATTATTGCCCATATTGATCATGGCAAATCTACCTTGGCTGACAGATTGATTGAGGCCACGGGCCTAATAAGTCAGAGGGAAATGCAGGATCAGGTTTTGGATAATATGGATTTGGAGCGGGAACGGGGCATAACTATTAAATTACAGCCTATTAGACTAGTATACAGGGCTAAAGATGGACAGGAATATTATCTTAATTTAATTGATACACCAGGTCATGTGGATTTTACCTATGAAGTTTCCAGAAGTTTGGCCGCTTGCGATGGAGCTATTCTGGTTGTGGATGCTGCCCAAGGAATCGAAGCCCAAACTTTGGCTAATGTGTATTTAGCCCTTGAACAGGACTTGGAGATTGTTCCGGTTATAAATAAAATTGATTTACCAAGTGCTAGGCCTGAAGAAATTAAGAAGGAAATTGAGGATATAATCGGCCTGGATACGCAGGATATACCATTAATTTCTGCAAAGGATGGCATTAATATTGAAGATGTGCTTGAGGCCGTAGTTAAAAAAATACCGGCTCCTGAGAAAGAAGAAGGGGCTCCGCTTAAGGCCTTAGTTTTTGATTCCTATTATGATAACTATAAGGGTGTTATTGCTTACATTAGAATTGTAGAGGGGTCAGTAAAAAAGGGAATGCAAATCAAAATGATGTCTACAGGGGAAAGCTTCGAGGTAACGGAGGTAGGAGTTCATTCGCCTGGCTTGGTAGAATTAGATGAATTAAAGGCAGGGGATGTAGGCTATATAGCGGCTAGTATTAAGGATGTGAGGCATTGCCGGGTAGGGGATACTATTACAGATGCAAACAATCCCACTTCTGAACCATTGCCGGGCTATAGGCAGGTAACATCCATGGTTTATTGTGGCATATATCCAGCTGAAGGAGCCAAGTTTGAGGATATTAGGGATGCACTAGAAAAGTTACATGTAAATGATGCTGCCTTAGTATATGAACCAGAAACCTCTGCCGCATTGGGTTTTGGATATAGGTGTGGATTTTTAGGGCTCCTCCACATGGAAATAGTCCAGGAAAGGCTGGAGAGGGAATTTAACTTGGATTTAATTACAACGGCCCCAAGTGTAATATATAAAGTTATAAAAACCGATGGTGAGGTTGAGATGATACAAAATCCTGCTAATTTGCCTGAAACACAGGAGATTTCAGTGATGGAAGAACCTATTGTCAAAGCTGACATTATGGTACCCAATGAATATGTGGGTGCTGTGATGGAACTATGTCAGGAGCGGCGGGGTGAGATGAAAAATATGGAATATGTGGAGGGGACGAGGGTTAACCTCCATTATGAACTACCCTTAAACGAAGTTATATACGATTTTTTTGATGCCTTGAAATCTAGGACCAGGGGATATGGATCTCTTGACTATGAATTTTTAGGATATAAAGAATCCAAACTTGTAAAACTGGATATCTTGATTAATGGTGAACAGGTGGATGCCCTATCTTTTATAGTTCATGAGGACAAGGCTTACCCCAGAGGACGATCCATGTGTGAGAGATTAAAGGATGAGATCCCTAAGCATCAATTTCCCATACCAATTCAAGCATCAATAGGGCAAAAAATTATAGCAAGGGAGACAATTAGAGCTCTTAGGAAGGATGTTCTTGCTAAGTGCTATGGTGGTGATGTCTCTAGAAAGAAAAAATTATTGGAAAAGCAAAAAGAGGGAAAAAAGCGAATGAGACAGGTAGGCAGTGTAGAGGTACCACAAAAAGCCTTTATGTCTGTATTGAAATTGGAGGATTAATTGCCTCTAATAAAGTAGGGAGGAAGGATTTTGAAGAAGGTGGGAATTTACATTCATATACCTTTTTGCAGGGCCAAATGTTATTATTGTGATTTTATATCCTATGTTAATAAGGACCACCTCATTATAGAATATATTGATAGGCTAGAAAAAGAAATGGCTCTATATACGGAGGCCATGGAGGATTATAAAATAACTACTATCTTTATAGGAGGGGGCACACCTTCCATACTTGAGGGAAGACAAATAAATAGAATAATAAACTGCCTCTACAAACATTTTAAAGTAGATAATAAAATAGAAATATCTATAGAGGCTAATCCTGGAATACTTGATAGGCAAAAATTAATGGATTATTTAAATAGTGGGGTTAACAGATTAAGTATAGGCCTGCAGGCCTGTCAAAACCATCTACTAAAACAAATAGGGAGAATCCACAAATATGAGGATTTTATTAACAACTTAAGAGATGCGAGAAGGGCTGGATTTTCCAATATAAATGTTGACCTAATTTTTGCCCTGCCAAATCAGACCCTCCAAGATTGGAGGGCTTGTCTTAGGAATGTAAGCCAATTAGAAATTCCCCATATTTCTACCTATAGTTTGATTGTGGAGGAGGGCACCCTGTTTCAAAGATGGCTTGAGACCGGTAAAATTAAAAGGGTTGATGAGGATATAGAGCTGGCTATGTATGAGGAAGGAATTAGCTTCCTGGAAGGAAAGAACTATAATCATTATGAAATTTCCAATTTTGCCCGCAAAGGCTTTAAGTGCCAACATAATATAAACTATTGGAAGAACGGAGAATACCTAGGTTTGGGTTTGGGGGCGCATTCTCATATGGGCAAAAGTAGATTTAATAATTATACTGGTATGTCAAAATATCTGGAATTAGTGGACAAGGGTAAAAAACCTATCAGTGATAAAATTAATTTATCATATAATGATCAAGTGAGCGAAACAATGTTTATGGGCTTGAGGATGATGGAAGGAATATCTGTGGATGATTTCCAAAATAGCTTTGGCAAAAGCCCGTGGGAAATTTATGGCTGTAGGCTGGAAAAACTTAAAAATAAAAAAATGTTACAGTATAATAAAAACTTTATAAGACTTACTAAGAAGGGAATAAGATTAGGCAATCAAGTATTTCAAGAGATGCTTTTAGATTAATTTTATAGAAAACTATTGACAAATTATTGTGCAAATGATATTTTATAGGCAGTATCATTAGCACTCGATGGAACAGAGTGCTAATAAGTGGGAGGTGAGGAGTATGCATTTAAACGATAGAAAGATAAGGGTATTACAGGCCATTATTCAAGATTATATTGATACTGCTGAACCTGTGGGTTCTAGGACATTATCGAGAAAGTATAGTCTTGGTGTAAGTCCAGCAACTATCAGAAATGAAATGTCGGATTTGGAAGAACTGGGGTATCTTACACAGCCTCATACATCCTCGGGTCGTGTTCCCTCTGATAAGGGCTATAGGCTCTATGTCGATAATTTAATGGAAATAAAAGTTATAGCAGACTTACAAAGAAGAAATATAAAGGCTAACCTATTGAAGCAATTTGGCGAAGTTGAGCAACTGTTACAATATAGTTCTAGGATTATATCCCAACTAACTAATTATACATCTGCGGTTTTAACTCCCCAAATTAAAGACGATAAAATACGGCATATTCAATTAGTCCCAATGGATACTAAAAAAATAATAGCTGTAATGATTACAGATACGGGTATGATAAAAAACCATATAATTAATGTCAAAGAGGGTATAGATTTCGAACAAACGGAAAAAGTTACAAATTTGCTTAATAATAGACTCCAGGGTATGGCCATTAAAGATATTGAAATGACAATGTTAGACAATCTTAAAAAAGAACTTTATGAATTTAATACATTAATTGAGGCAATTACTCCTAAATTATTCAAAGCCTTGGAAGATATTGAAGATGTAGAATTATTTTTAAGTGGTACTACAAATATTTTTGATTTCCCAGAATATAATGATATATTTAAGGCTAAAAACTTCCTTACATTGTTAGAAGATAAAGAAATTATAATGGATTTAATATCATCAACTGGGAACAAGGGGATAGATATTTCCATTGGGAGTGAAAACATATATGAGGAAGTCAGGGATTGTAGCATAGTTACCGCCACCTATAAGATAAAGGGAAATCTTGTGGGAAAATTAAGTGTAATTGGTCCCACCAGGATGGATTACTCTAATGTAGTTGGAGTAATGAATCAAATTAGCCGGTATATAAATGAATTGCTAAGATCAAGATATAGATAAAACAGACTAGTGCGAAGTGCGGGGGCATTTTGCACTCTATCTTTGCAACTTACTGTATTTTATAAATAATCCAGGTGAGGTGATATGTAATGACTAAGGAAAAAGACAGGATAAGAGATGGGGCAGAAACTGAAGCTAGTGACAAATCAGATGGGGAAGAGAGTGACCAGGAGATACATAGTGAATTAGAAGCTGAAAAAGATGAAATGGAAAGTCAATCAAGGACTGAAAACATAGATGACTTAAGAGATGAGTTAGAAAAAAAGAAAGCCCAATGCTCGGAATACTACGACAGGATGCTTAGACTACAAGCAGAATTTGCTAACTTTAAAAAAAGGACTGAGAAAGAAAAAGAAGATATCTATCTATATGCTAATGAAAAATTAGCCTTGGATTTGTTAGATATAATTGATAACTTTGAAAGGGCATTGGAGGCCCAAGAGGATAAGGAGGAGCCCTTATATACTGGTGTAGAATTGATTTTTAAAAAAATGTTGGACACCCTTGAAAAACATGGGGTAAAGGAGATAGAGGCACTAAATAAACCCTTTGATATGAATCTACACCATGCGGTAATGAGGGAAGAAATTGAAAATTGTGAGTCCGGTGAGGTAATAGAGGTGTTTCAAAAAGGTTATATGATAAAGGATAAAGTATTGAGACCAGCTATGGTAAAAGTTGCACAATAAAAGAAAATATAAATTTAATTTTTTATATATATAAGGAGGAAGAATTAATGGGTAAAGTTATTGGTATTGATTTGGGTACAACCAACTCATGTGTGGCTGTATTAGAGGGAGGAGAACCTGTTGTTATAACAAATGCAGAGGGGGATAGAACAACGCCTTCCATTGTCGCCTTTGGCAAAGACAATGAAAGGATTGTAGGTGAACCTGCGAAAAGACAGGCAGTTACTAATCCCGAAAAAACAATTTTGTCTATAAAAACCCACATGGGTTCTGATTATAAAAAGGACATAGACGGTAAAAACTACACACCACAGGATATTTCGGCCATGCTTTTACAGAAAATGAAAACTGATGCAGAGGCTTATTTGGGTCAGAATGTTACAGATGCAGTGATAACAGTGCCAGCATATTTTACAGACAGTCAAAGGCAGGCCACAAAGGATGCTGGTAGGATTGCTGGTTTAAATGTGCAAAGGATTATAAATGAACCAACAGCAGCTGCACTAGCCTATGGCTTAGATAAGGTTGAAGAACAACAAAAAATATTAGTATATGATTTAGGTGGGGGAACCTTTGATGTATCAATTTTAGAGTTAGGTGACGGTGTCTTTGAAGTTTTGGCCACTAATGGGAATAATAATCTTGGTGGTGATGATTTTGATCAAGTAATTATTGACTATATAGCCGAAGATTTTAAGGGGCAAGAGGGTATAGATTTAAGACAGGATAAAATGGCCTTACAAAGACTAAAAGAAGCGGCTGAGAAAGCAAAGCAGGAGCTTTCAAGCACCATGACTACAAATATAAACCTACCCTTTATTACGGCTACAAATACGGGTCCAAAACATTTAAACATGGACTTAACTAGGGCTAAGTTTGAGGAGATATCAGCCCATTTAATTGAGGAAACTATGGTGCCCTTGAGAAAGGCTATGGATGATGCAAAACTTGGATCAGGGGATTTGGATAAAATAATTTTAGTTGGTGGTTCCACACGTATACCAGCTGTTCAAGAGGAAGTTAAAAAAATTACTGGCAAAGACCCTCATAAGGGCATTAACCCTGACGAATGTGTAGCCATAGGGGCAGCAATACAGGCAGGAGTTTTGACGGGGGAAGTAAAGGATGTTCTCCTACTAGATGTAACCCCCCTATCTTTGGGGATTGAAACTTTGGGTGGGGTATTTACTAGACTGATTGATAGGAATACAACAATTCCAACAAAGAAAAGCCAGACTTTCTCCACAGCTGCTGATAATCAATCAGCCGTTGATATCCATGTCCTCCAAGGAGAAAGACAGATGGCAACAGACAACATAACTATGGGTAGATTTCAGTTAACAGGAATACCGCCAGCGCCTAGGGGTGTTCCGCAAATAGAAGTGACCTTTGATATTGATGCTAACGGGATTGTTAATGTTTCTGCCAAAGATTTAGGAACGGGCAAGGAACAAAATATAACCATAACATCCTCAACTAATTTATCGGAGGATGAAATAGAAGCCAAGGTAAAGGAAGCAGAAGCACATGCAGAAGAGGATAAAAAGCGTAAGGAAATGATTGAAACTAAAAATCAAGCGGATACTTTAATTTATCAAACTGAGAAAACCCTAAAGGAATTGGAAGGAAAAATCAGTAGCGAGGATGAAGAGAAGGTCAAGGCTGAGGTAGATAAACTAAAGAAAGCGCTAGAAACCGATAACCTTGATGATATGAAAAAGGGAATAGAAGAACTAAACAATGCCTTCCACACTATTTCTCAACAAATGTATCAGCAGCAGGCTCAACAGGCAGAGGACACTGGGGCAAATGGTGAAAGCATGGATGAGAATGTTGTAGATGCAGAATTCGAGGAAGTTAAGGACGATGATGAAGAGTAAAAGGCTTGTGAGGACACCTATAAGAGGGTGTCCTCCTATTTAGTAGTCCCTAATATAAATCTTGATAATATTAAAGAAGTTCACTATAATTGTTAATGGCTAAGGACTCAAATATTGATATATTAGTGTAGATAAGAGGGGCGGTGAAAAAATGAGTAAAAGGGATTATTACGAAGTTCTTGGGGTTGACAGGAATGCTAGTGATGATGAAATAAAAAGAGCTTATAGAAAATTGGCCATGAAATATCATCCGGATAGAAACCCTGATGATAGTACAGCGGAGGAAAAGTTTAAAGAATTAAACGAGGCTTATGAAATACTAAGTACACCGGAAAAGAAACAAAGATATGACCAGTTTGGTCATGCTGGGGTTGACGGTAATGCCGGAGGCGGATTCGAAGGCTTTGGTGGTTTTGGAGGTTTCGAAGATGTTTTTGGAGATATATTTGATATGTTCGGTGGTGGTAGAAGTGCAAGAAGGAGGGGGCCACAACAGGGGGCTGATATTAAGTATGAGTTAAGTATCAGTTTCGAGGAGGCTGTTTTCGGAACGGAAAAGACTATCGAATTTTCTAGGTATGATAGGTGTGATACCTGCAATGGAAGTGGTGCAAAGCCTGGAACATCTGTTAAAACCTGCACCTACTGCAATGGAACAGGCGAGGTGAGATTTGCCCAAAGAACTGTACTGGGTCAAATCGTCAATGTTAAGGCCTGTGATAAATGCGGGGGAGAGGGTCATATAATTGAAAACCCTTGTAGTGCCTGTAATGGTAAGGGGAAAGAAAGAAAACGTAAAAAGATCAGGGTTAAAATTCCTGCCGGTGTTGACAATGGATCGGTTATTCCCCTAAGGGGACAGGGTGAACCTGGCATTAAAGGAGGGCCACAAGGGGATTTGTATGTAGTATTAACTGTGAGGCCCCATAAGATATTTCAAAGGGATGGCTATGATATAATATGTGAAATACCTATTACTTTCGTTCAAGCTGCCCTAGGAGAAGAGTTGGAGGTTCCCACATTAGAGGGTAAGGTAAAATATACAATAGAGGAAGGTACCCAGTCGGGAACTGTTTTTCGACTAAGAAATAGGGGTGTTCCAAATCCACGAGGATATGGTAAGGGCCATCAATATGTGAAAGTTGTGGTGGAAGTGCCCAAAAACCTAACAGAAAAACAAAAAAACCTATTAAAGCAGTTTGCCGCCGAAGGTGGAGAGGAAATACATGAAAAAAGAAAGTCCTTTTTCGACAAGATGAAGGATGCATTTGGTGTATAATGAAATCACTCTTAAATAGGGTGATTTTATTATACTTTTCTTTGACTATTGATTTGAAAGAATTGTTAAATATTGCTTGGAAAAATATTGGGTATAATACTATATATAGTCAGGGATATTATTTAGAGGATGTGATAAGATGGAATGGGTAGAAGTATCAATAAAAACTACCACAGAAGCTGTTGAGGCTGTTTCCAATATTCTATATGATGCTGGCGTAACAGGGGTGGTAATAGAGGATTTTAATGATTTGGTCTTTGAGGAAAATGACGAAAACAGTTGGGATTATATCGATGAGTCTATTTTTGAAGATCGTTACGAAGGGGCCATAGTCAAGGGATACTTGCCCGAGGCACCTAACCTGATAGATAAGATTGAACTGATTCGACAGGCTGTAGAACTTATACCCCAATATGGGTTAGATGTGGGGGAGGGAGAGGTAAGTACTTTAGAAATACATGAGGAGGACTGGAGCAAGTCTTGGAAAAGATACTATAAGACTATTAAAATTGGCGAAAAAATTGTAATAAAACCAGTTTGGGAAAAATATGCTCCTAGGCCTGGGGAGGCAGTGGTGGAAATGGATCCGGGCATGGCCTTCGGAACGGGAACTCACGAGAGTACAATTTTATGTGTCAGGGAGCTAGAGACTTATGTAAAGCCTAATTCTCTTGTATTTGATATTGGTTGTGGAAGTGGGATTTTGAGTATAGTGGCTGCTAAATTGGGAGCCCAAAGGGTTATAGCAGTGGATATAGATAAGGTTGCCATAGATGCAACTATAAATAATAGCAGGTATAATATGGTGGACAATGTACTAGAGGTCCGAGAGGGCAATTTGATGGAGGTTATCCATGAAAAGGCCAATATAATAGTGGCTAATATAATTGCAGAGGTAATAATTTTTTTAAGTAAAGATATTGCAACTTATCTAGCAGCAGATGGAGTTTTTATAGCCTCCGGAATTATATTAGATAGGGTTAAGCAGGTTAAAGACAGCTTGATAGGGGCGGGTTTAGAAATTGTAAGAGTGGATAGGCTGGGAGAATGGGCGGTAGTGGTGTCCAAGTTAAAAGGTGGGGGAAATGAATAGATTTTTTGTCAAAACGGAAAATATTGATATTAAAAATAAAAGAATCCTTATTGAAGGCAATGATGTAAGGCATATAACTAGGGTTTTAAGATTAGCTAAGGGAGATTTGTTAGAGATTTGCGATAGTGAAAAACATATATATATAGGTGAAATTGAAGAAATTACAAAAATGGAGGTTTTCCTTTCAATAAAAGAAACCCATGAAATCACATCTGAATTATCCAAGGATATAATATTATATCAGTCCATTCCAAAATCCAATAAGATGGATTATATTATTCAAAAAACGGTAGAAATTGGTGTTAAAGAAATAGTCCCTCTTATAACTAGCAGGACCATAGTCCAATTTAAAAATCACAAAGATAAAGAAAAGAAGGTAAAAAGATGGCAAAAAATTGCTGAAGAAGCTGCAAAACAAAGCAAGAGAGGTACAATACCTACAATACATATGCCAATTGCTTACACTGATGCCCTAGTGCAGGATGGGGCAAACAACTTAAATATAATTCCCTATGTAAAGGAAAGGGAAGCTAACCTTAGGCAGGCAATTAAATTAATAAGTGGGGAAAAACCAGAAAAAATTGGGATATGGGTTGGTCCAGAAGGCGGCTTTGAAGCCACTGAAATTGATATTGCCAGGGAGCAAAATTTAATACCCATAAGCTTGGGGCCTAGGATACTTAGAACTGAAACTGTGGGAATAACTATGTTGAGCATACTGGCCTATGAACTAGGAGATTTAGGAGGGTAAAGGGTGAAAAGGGTGGCATTTCATACATTAGGTTGTAAAGTAAATCAATATGAGACCCAGGCTATGATTGAGTTATTTAAGGAGGCCGGTTATTGGCTGGTAAAAGATATGGACATAGCCGATGTTTATGTTATAAATACTTGTACTGTTACAAATATGGGTGATAGGAAATCTAGGCAATTTATAAGAAGGGCAAGACGTAATAATCCTTCTGCTATTATTGCTGTTGTTGGTTGTTATTCACAGGTGGCACCCGGAGAGGTTGAGGACATTGATGAGGT
Source organism: uncultured Clostridiaceae bacterium (assembly GCA_964390055.1). Classification (GTDB taxonomy): domain Bacteria; phylum Bacillota; class Clostridia; order Peptostreptococcales; family Natronincolaceae; genus CAYMGQ01. The sequence continues at coordinate 142,471 of CAYMGQ010000002.1, read as the reverse complement.
AAATATAATCCTGGGAACAAGGCACAGGAGCAGGATTGTAGACCTAGTAGAAGGATGCGGTATAAATGAAAAAATAAATGCAGTGGACAATATTATGGATACAAGGGAAATCGAAGATATATCCATAAAAGACCAGCAGGAACAGACTAGGGCTTTTTTAAAAATACAGGATGGTTGCAATCGTTACTGTTCATATTGCATTATACCCTATGCTAGAGGTCCAATAAAAAGCCGACAGAAATCGCAGGTAATAAAGGAAGTTCGAAGGCTTGTAGAAAAGGGTTTTAAGGAAATAGTTTTAACAGGAATACATGTGGCATCTTATGGCAAAGATTTTAATAATGAAAATGGACTTTTAGAACTCCTGACGGCTATAAATTCCATTGATGGTTTAGAGCGGATAAGGTTAAGTTCCCTGGAGCCTACTTTATTTACAGATGATTTTCTTCAGGAGCTTACTAGCATAGGAAAATTATGCAGGCATTTTCATTTGTCATTGCAAAGTGGGTGTGATAAAATACTAAAAAAAATGAACAGAAAATACAGTAGTGTAGAATTTAAAGAAATTGTAGAAAGGATTAGAAAAAGCTACCCACAAATAGCTTTAACTACAGATATAATAGTAGGTTTTCCGGGAGAAACTAGAGAAGATTTTGAAGAAACATATAATTTTGTAAGGGAGATTGCCTTTAGTGATATCCATGTTTTCAAATATTCTCCTAGAAGGGGGACACCAGCTGCAAGCTTTAAGAATCAGGTTAATGGTAATGACAAACAGATACGTAGCAAAGAGCTAATTGCATTAGGCAGAGAATTAAATAAGCAATATAGGGCACAATTTATTGGAAAGACAAAAGAAGTACTGATTGAAACAGAGTCTAGAGATCATAAAAATTGTATGGAAGGCTTCACTGATAATTACCTCAAGGTTGTAATGAAAGGTGATGCTAGCCTAGAGGGACAAATCAAAAACGTCCTATTAAAAACCCTAAATAAGGGGATTATTTTCGGCGAAATTATACAAAATTCTTAAATTTAAAGGGTTTTTATTATTTTTGTAGAATTTAATATATAATGAATTATCCAGTAGTAATAGGTAGGGAGGTGTAGTATAATTGTCATGTATTTTTTGCAAAATAATAGATGGAGAAATACCTGCTAAAATACTATATGAAAATGATAAGGTAATGGCCTTTAAAGATGCTAATCCAGAGGCACCAAATCACCTATTAGTAATTCCTAAAAAACATATACCCTCAATGGTAGAGGTTAATGATAAGGACATGGAGGAGATTTTCCCAGAAATTTTTAAGGCAATCCGCCATCTTGCAGAGGATTTAAAACTGGACAAAGAGGGTTATAGGATTGTTAATAATTGCGGTAGATTCGGGGGTCAAACAGTTAATCATATACATTTTCATATATTAGGTGGTAGACAAATGACATGGCCACCGGGTTAAAAACGCTTATTGCATAAGTTAAATTTATAATGTATAATAACAAAGTATGTAATAATCCCACTTGCTAATATGGCTATAGTGCTTAAATATGCTCTGGCCCATTGGGCTAGAAATTATTTCCTTTGCTATTTGGGCATAATTTGACCTATCTAGCTTTTTCAGATATAGCTTAAGGGCTTAAGCACGGGGGGTGCTGGCGGAGGGAGGGAGAAGTAGAATGTCAGAGGTAAAAGTTAGAGATAATGAATCCTTAGATAATGCACTTCGCAGATTCAAGAGGCAATGTGCAAAATCAGGGGTATTATCAGAAATAAGAAGAAGAGAACATTATGAAAAGCCTAGTGTAAGACGAAAGAGAAAGGCTGAGGCAGCTCGTAGAAAAAAATCTAGATCTAGAAGATATTAAATTACCTGAAACTAGGGGTGAAATGTATGCTCCTCAAGGAGAGACTAATTAAAGATCTAAAAGAAGCTATGAAAAGCAGAAATCAAGTTTGGAAGAATGTTATTACACTAATACGTTCTGATATTAATCAAATTGAGATAGATAAAAGAATAAAACTGCAAGAAAAAGATATTATAGATATTATCTCAAGGCAAATGAAACAAAGAAAGGACGCCCTAGAGGAGTTTGAAAAGGCTGAAAGAGAAGATCTAATCAAGCAAACTAAAGAGGAAATCCAATATTTACTAGAATATTTGCCAGAACAATTGTCCAAGGAAGAGCTTTCACATATAGTTCGAGAGACTATAGCTGAAATAGGAGCTAACTCAATGAAGGATATGGGAAAGGTGATGGCTGCAACTTTACCTAAAATTAAGGGTAGGGCCGACGGCAAAACTGTTAATCAAATAGTTAGACAACAATTACAATAAAATCCGGGGGTATACTCCCCGGATTTATCTATTTTATGGATACTTGGGATTTATTGCATCCATATATATATCACTACATATGTTATAATAAAAGCAATTATCTGACCTAAAAAAGGGTGCAATATATATGAATAAATATTGGAGGATAGTAGGAATTGGGATCCTATTTATGTTGTTTTTTGTGGTAACTGTATTTAGGATAAGTATACTGGGAAAAACTAAAAATGTTGAAGTCTTTACATATATACAGGATGGGAAACCATCTCATATGGAGATCGTTACTGATGAATCTATGGATGAAGTCATTTTGGAGGCATATAATGAACAAAATGATTTAATTCATTTTTTTGTTTTAAATGATTATGTTAGCAAGGCAAATATAGGTCTAAATAAAAATGTTTTTTTTATTGCCAATAGACCCTCACTAATAGAAGAGCTTAATAAAATTTATTTACTTAAGAAGGGTCACAAAAAATATCCCTTGGATATACAAGTAGAAGAGGTTGATGTTTATAGGGGTACGGGAATGAGTTTGGACAATATTTACAAGGATGGGTGGGACCACCCGGGGGATAATAGAAAAATTAAGGTCATGTCATTTAATATCCACCATGGCAAAAGTATATTAGGAAGGGATGTTTTAGATGAAATAGCTGAAATTATAAGGCAATCTGGGGCAGATATAGTTGGTTTACAGGAACTTGATAAAGGATTGCCGCGGTCAAGATTTAGGAATCAGATACAGTATCTAGGTCAAAAATTATCTATGTATTATGTAGATGGTTATAATTTAAGTTTACTAGGGGGAAGATATGGCAATGGTATATTGAGCAAATATCCTATTGAAGACTCTGAGAATATATTTTTACCCAGCAAGAGGGAACAAAGGGGCTTGCTAAGGGCGGACATAAATATTGATGGTAGAAGGTTGAATTTTTTGGTAACTCATTTGGGCCTAAATAAGGGAGAGAGGGAAAGACAGATTAGGTCTATAAATAGCTATATAGATGTTTTGGCCTATCCAGTTATTTTAACTGGGGACTTTAATACATCGAAAACCAGGGACCTGGACATATTGGCTAGTAAACTCCTGGACACTGGTTATATAGCTAATAGAGATAAAGAGGCAACCTTTAATTTACCCATTATGGCCCAAAGAATAGACTATATATTTTTGGACAAAAATATGAAATTAATAAAATATGAGGTCCTTAAAAAAGAGATTTCGGACCACTATCCGGTTACTGCTACCTTTATATGGGACTAGGAGGCAGTCATAGTTGTCTTGCTATAAATGAAAATATTTGCCGTCAGGCAATGTAATTATGGCTTTATTAATGATATAATTAAGATAGAAGGGGGGATAAAATGGAGAAAAAAAGGATTGTTTGTTTGATTTTAACACTATTCATTGTGTATTCGTTCTGTCCGGTCTATGGAATTAATAATGATAATAATATTTACACAATTACAATTGAGGGCGAAATAGGACCCGCAATTTATGAATATGTAAAAAGCAGCTTAAAGCAGATATCAGAGGATCCCAATGCTGCAGGCCTTATTTTTATGATAAATACTTATGGTGGCAGGGTGGATTCAGCCAATAAAATTAGCAAACTTATTTTAAATACAGATTTGCCAACCATATCCTTTGTTAATAACAAGGCGGTATCGGCCGGAGTCCTATTAACAATATCCTCTGATTATATAGCTATGGCTCCGGGGGCTACTATTGGCTCTGCTGAAACAATTCCAAATACGGAAAAAATTTTATCAGAATGGGTTAGTTCACTGAGGACTGTCGCCCAGGAAAAAAATCGAGATCCCGAATTAGTGGCCGCCATGGCAGATATAAGTATAGAAATCCCTAATGTAATTGAAAAGGGAAGATTATTAAATCTTACTAGTCAGGAGGCAAAGGACCTAAATTTTATTGACTCTATTGAAAAAGATTATACTGGAGTCCTAGAGGCCTTTAATATAGAATATGATAAGATTATAGATATTCCCATAAACAATAAGGTTAAATTGGCACAAGTGCTTACGGGATCCTTTGTAGCACCTGCATTATTAACCATAGGCTTTATAGGATTTATAATTGAAATTTTTGTACCAGGCTTTGGCCTTGCTGGTACCCTTAGCCTCATGGCATATGCCTTGTATTTTGCAGGGGCTATTTTAGCAGGTCACACGGGCATGGCAGTTTTACTGGTATTTTTGGCAGGGTTAGTTTTATTATTGATAGAGGCATCTATACCAGGTTTTGGTTTTCCTGGCATAGGCGGTATATTATGTATAATTATTAGTATAGTGATGGCATCAAATAATGCCTTCACTGCTATTATATCGCTATTTGTTTCCTTTGTATTTGTTATTATTACCCTTATTGTAATAATTAAATTTGTACCAGGAAGTAGCCGTTTTAATAGAATAATTTTGGCTACCCAAATGAGAAAGGAAGAAGGCTTTACGGCCTTTGATAGATACAATCAATATTTGGGATTAGAAGGGATAGCCATTACCAGTTTAAGGCCCGCTGGTACTATTGAGGTAGAGGGGAAGATGCTGGATGTGGTTACTGAAGGCAGGTTTGTAGAGGCGGGTAGCAGGGTAAAGGTAACAGGAGTTGAGGGTAGAAGAATAGTGGTTAAAAATAAAGATTAGGAGGTTATTAGTATGCCAACAATAATATTTATGGCTGTTGTATTAGCAATAGGCTTTATCTTGTTATCATTTTTATTGAGTTTTATACCTGTGGGACTTTGGGTTACAGCCTACTTCTCAGGGGTTAAAATTGGGATATTTACATTGGTAGGAATGCGTTTTAGGAGGGTAAAGCCCCATCGTATAGTAAGTCCTTTAATTAAGACAACCAAGGCAGGAATGGATTTAAACATTGATAAGTTGGAAGCACATTATTTAGCCGGTGGGGATGTTAATAAAGTTGCAGATGCATTAATAGCGGCACAAAGAGCCGATATTAGCCTAGAATTCGAAAGGGCAGCGGCCATAGACCTGGCTGGAAGGGATGTTCTACAGGCTGTTCAAGTAAGTGTTAATCCCAAGGTAATTGAAACGCCAAAGATATCAGCTGTTGCAAAAGATGGTATTGAGGTAATGGTAAAGGCTAGGGTTACTGTCAGGGCTAATATAGAGCGGCTTGTTGGTGGAGCCGGAGAAGAAACAATTATTGCAAGGGTAGGTGAGGGTATAGTAACTACCGTTGGATCCTCTAACAGCCATAAGGATGTTTTGGAAAATCCGGATTCAATTTCTAGGACAGTTCTTGAAAAGGGCCTGGATGCTGGGACGGCCTTTGAAATCCTATCAATCGATATAGCGGATATTGATGTGGGTAGAAATATTGGGGCAGAATTACAGACTGACCAGGCAGAAGCAGATAAGCGGATAGCCCAGGCTAGGGCAGAAGAAAGAAGGGCAATGGCGGTTGCCAAGGAGCAAGAGATGAGGGCCTCTGTAGAGGAAATGAAGGCTAAGGTTGTTGAAGCCGAGGCTGAGGTGCCTAGGGCAATGGCTACAGCCTTAAAGGATGGCAAAATGGGTGTAATGGATTATTATAATATGAAAAACATATTGGCGGATACAGGCATGAGGGAGGCAATTTCAAATATAAACAAGGGCTCCAAGACAGAAGACACCGATGAAACTATAAGAAAAAAATAGTAAATAAGCCCTTGTAAAAGGATGTGGTAGAAAACATGGGTAATATACTTACTATTGTTATAATAGCCTTACTTAGTTCCCTTTTTAATAAGGACAAAAAAGTAAAACAATCTAAAAAGAGACCAGAAAAACCTGTTCAACCAGCACCACGACAAAATTTACAGGACCTACTAAGGGAGATAAGTAGTGATATAAATGAAGTTTTTGGGAATAAGTCCTTTGAAAATAAAAAAACTGATTTTCAAGAGATACAAGTCCCTGAGCATAAAGAGGCTGGTATGTATAATAAGGAGGAGGGCATTGAAAGTTTGAAGATAGCTAGGCCTCCTAGGGAAAAAGCTATATTGGAAAATGTTATCGTTAAAGATGAGATTAGGGATGAAATAGGAGATTTGGATCTTAGTTTTGATAAAAAAAGTTTAATACAAGGGATAATTATGTCAGAGCTTTTGGGAAGACCAAAGGCTTTAAGAAGGTAAAAACTAGATGTTATGCCCGGGTTTTGAATATTGGTTCAAAATCCGGGCATTTTTGTATTAAATTTATTAGAATTTTAGATTGTTATCAAATTTGGTATAGGAAAAAATTCTAGAGCATAAAAATTGTATATAGGGGAGGTATATCAGATGAAAAAATATTATAAAATCAAAAAAAATTTAGCCGACATATTAGAATTGCCCAAGGATATTATTTTGGATATACCTAGGATTACTATGATAGGCAATATGCAGCTTTCAATAGAAAATCACAAAGGGATTGTAGAATATAGCAATAGTACAATTAAAATTAATACAAATAGTGGAACCCTAAGAATTAAAGGTAAAAATTTATTACTAAAAAATATTGTATTGGAGGAAGCAGTTATAATTGGAGACTTTGAGCTTATTGAGTTTGATGTGTAGGAGGGGATATGCTTGTTACTGTTGAAATTATGGAACTGGATTCGGGGTTATGTTATCATAAAAGTGGAAGGACTGGCCCTAGAAAGTTTCATAAATGAATCCAATAGCAAGGGTGTAAGTTTGTGGGATATAAAACGGCTTAATCACACGACTTTAGAAGGCAAGGTGGGCATTAAAGACTATAAAAAACTTCGTAAACCCATGCGGAAAACAGGATGTAAGAGCAAAATCCATGCTAAAAATGGATGCCCATTTTGGATTAGCAAAATTAAAGCTAGAAAAATGCTTATTCTGGGGGCATTTTTTTCTTTAACCCTCCTATTTATTTTATCTAGTTTTATTTTTCTTATTGAGATTACTGGGAATGACCAGGTGGACAGGGTGGATATTTTAAATGCCCTAAATGAAAGTGGATTTAAAATTGGCAGCAATAAATATTTTATTAATTTAAGAGAGATAGAAAATGACCTATTATTAAATATAGATGAACTTGCATGGATAGGTATCGAAATAAGTGGTATAATGGCTAGAATAGAGGTTGTAGAAAAAACCCCGCCTTTTAAAAAAATAGAAAAAAATATACCTTGTAATGTGCTTGCAAGTAAGAATGGAATAATTGAAAAAGTTATAGCCAGAAATGGGGATGCTATTGCTAAAAAGGGCGATATTGTTATAAAGGGAGACTTATTAATAAATGGTATAATTCATAGGGAAGGCATGGAAGTTCCAATATATACCCATGCTCATGGGGAAGTCTATGCTAGAACCTACTATGAGGCTGAGGAGGCTGTAAATTTAATAACTACAAAAAAAATAAAGACAGGGGAAAAATCTACCAATAGAATTCTTAGGATGGGAAACTTGGAGCTTGATTTAAAGCTAGTGGACCACTCCTACAAGAACTTTATAGTAGAAGAAACTATTAAAAAAATCCCCATATGGAGGAATATAACTTTCCCCGTAGAAATTGTAACAAGAGATATATACGAAGTTGTGGAAAAAGAAGAAAGAATTAACCTAAATAGGGCAAAGGAAATCTTACATGTAAATCTTATGGAAAACTTATTACAGGAGATTCCAAAGGGCCTAGAAATCTTAAACACTAATACAGAATTTACAGTTAAGAACAATACTTTGAGAGCTAGTATCACTATTGAAGTAATAGAAGATATAGGTATTCAGAAGAAAATAATAGCTAAGGAGGATTAATCTTTGGAGAGCTTACAACAAAGGAGAATTATAGTACAGAACATGGACTTTATTAAGGAATTATTCGGTAATTTTGATCAAAATATAAAGTTAATAAGAAAAAACTTGGGCATAGATATTGTTTCAAGGGAAGGGGAAATAATTTTACTGGGTTCAGAGGAAGATTTGCAATTAGCAGAAAAGTTATTTGCTGAATTAGAAAGTATAATTAATAAGGGTGAAAGTCTAACAACACAAAACATCTTATATACAATTAATATGATAATAGAGGGTAATCACGATAAAATTAACGATTTAATAAAGGATTCAATTATTATTACTGCTAAGGGGAAACCAATTAAACCCAAAACCCTAGGACAAAAAAATTATACAGACCAGATAGATAATAAGGATTTAACCTTTGGTATAGGACCTGCAGGGACCGGAAAAACTTATTTAGCGGTGGCCATGGCTGTAAAAGCTTTCAGAAATGACCAAGTTAATAAAATTATTCTGACCAGACCAGCTGTAGAGGCCGGTGAAAGCCTAGGATTCTTACCTGGTGATTTAAAAGATAAGGTTGACCCCTACCTACGCCCCCTATATGATGCACTATTTGATATTATAGGAGGAGATAATTTTCAAAAGTATTTGGAAAGAGGCTTAATTGAGGTTGCACCCTTGGCATATATGAGAGGTAGAACCTTGGACAATTCCTTCATAATCTTAGATGAGGCTCAGAATACAACAGTAGAGCAGATGAAAATGTTTTTAACTAGACTAGGTTTTGGCTCCAAGGCTGTTGTAACAGGCGATATTACCCAGATAGATTTGCCCGGGGGCAAGACTTCAGGCCTTACCAATGCTGCTAGGGTCCTAAAAAACATTGAAGACATTGGACTTTGCTATTTAACGGACAAGGATGTAGTAAGGCACCCCTTAGTTCAAAAAATTATCAGAGCCTATGAGAAGGCTGACAATAGAAGGAGCAAAGGCAAGGCTGGACGGGGGAAAAATTAATTAGACCAATGGGGGGAAAAAAATGAACTTTCTCAAAGGAAAGTTAGGCGGCCTATCAAAGGATTTTCCTGATAAAAATTTTAAGGCCAAAAAGCTTCAATATATTATAATAGCAACCCTTTTTTTTGTTAGTATATTCGGGCTTTTAACCCTTAGCTTGAAACCTAAAAAATTCGATATTGTGTTAGGACAAAAAGCCCCGGCTGATATATATTCACCAAAGGATATTGAGGATAGGTGGACCACCGATAAGCTCAAAGAAAAGGCTTCCGAATCGGTGGAGTTAATATATAGTTTCGAGCCGGCGGTTCATGTTGAAGTTAAAAATGACATCCAGGATTTTTTCAATCTACTTTACCAAATACGTGAGGGGGATCTTAGGGATACTCAGGATGGACTAGAGGAAGATGGGAAACTATTGGACCAGGAAGAAATGACTTATGAGGAGAAAGAACAAATTTTAGATGAGGAGAACCATTTAAATTTAAATAAGGACCACTTAAAAACAGCGTTAACGGCACCCTTAGATAAGTTAAATTACCTGGAAACCTATATATATGAAATAGTAGCACAAAATATGAACAAGGGGATAAAGGTAGAGGATTTACAAGGGGAAAAAAGCAATATAAAGGAATATATCGTTAAATTAGAGGATTTCGATGATAACTTAAAGGAATTGGCTATTTCAGTTATCTATGCTACCATAAGACCCAATATGTTTTTTGATATCGATGCAACAGAACGCTTGCGTAATGATGCCATTGAAAGCGTAGAAAGGGTCATGATAAAAAAGGGCGATAATATTCTCAAAGAGGGGGATATAGTTACCAGCGACAAGTTAGAGCTGTTAAGGGAATTATCCATATTAACAGATGTAAATAAGATAGATTTTATATTTTACCTGGGAATTTTTTCAACAAGCTTGCTGGTGGAAATATTATTAGTTGCCTATATGTATGTATTTAATAGAGAAATACTAGGGGAAGTAGACAAACTTGTAATGGTTTATCTTATTATTATGGGTACACTGGTAATTGCCAAGGCCTTATCAATGATATCCATCTACCTAATGCCTGTTGCCGCATCTGCTATGTTGTTGGCCATGCTTATAGAACCACGTTTTGCTGTCTTGGTAAATATATGTATTAGCATACTGACAAGTATTATTACAGGCAACGATATAACATTTATTGTAATGGCTATTATGGGCGGGACTGCAGGTGTGTTTACTATCGTGAATATGCAACAAAGGTCAGCAATTTTTGTATCAGGCCTGATGGTAAGCTTTTTTAATATAATTGCTATAATTGGCCTAGGTTTTATTAACAGTAGTGAGGTAGTCAAGGTATTGATATTTGGGTTCTATGGCCTGGTAAACGGCCTTATTTGTTCGATACTAACTCTAGGTACACTTCCCCTATGGGAATCTATTTTTGGAATTGTAACTCCATTAAAGCTTGTAGAATTGTTTAATCCTAACCAGGTCCTCCTAAAGAAATTGTTGATTGAGGCCCCAGGCACCTATCATCACAGTATTATAGTGGGTAACCTGAGTGAGGCTGCAGCGGATGCTGTTGGTGGTAACCCGCTACTAGCTAGGGTAGGGGCCTTCTATCATGATATAGGCAAAATAAAAAGGCCATACTTTTTTAAGGAAAATCAATTAACGTCAGAAAATCCCCATGAAAAATTGGCACCTTCGCTAAGTAGTTTAATTATAACAGGTCATGTAAAGGATGGTATGGAATTGGCAAGGAAGTATAAATTGCCAAGGGCAGTTAGGGATTTTATAGAACAACATCATGGAAATACCCTGGTGGCATATTTTTATCATAAGGCTAAAACCGCAGAAAACGGTGAAAATGTGGAGGAGCATAGTTTTAGATATATGGGGCCTAAACCCCAAACAAAGGAAACAGCTATTGTTATGTTGGCAGATTCTGTTGAAGCAGCTGTAAGAAGCCTATCTAGCCCTAGCAAAGACAAAATAGAAAAACTAATCTATAAAATAGTGGAGGATAAATTACAGGATGGACAATTAGATGAATGTGATTTGACCCTAAAGGAATTGGAGATAATAAAAAAGAGCTTCGTAAAAGTTATGTTAGGTATTTTTCATGAGCGTATAGAGTATCCAGAAATAGATAGCAAGGAACTGAGGGGAAGGAAAAAGCATGGTGGTGGAAATTAGTAATAGGCAAGATATCATTAAAATAGACAATAAATTAACCCAATTACTGACAAGGGCAGCTAGAGAATGTCTGGCCTATGAAAATTGGCCCCTAGATTATGTGCTTAGCCTGTCCTTTGTCGATAATCATGAGATACAAAGACTTAACAGGGATTATAGGGGGAAGGATATAGCAACTGACGTATTGTCCTTCCCTATGTGCAAGGGGGATATAGTAGCTGGGGATGAAAAATTATTAGGGGATATTGTAATTTCTACTGAGCAGGCTATAAGGCAGGCATCATCCTATGGGCATTCTTTGGAAAGGGAACTATTATTTCTCCTTGTCCATAGCATGTTTCATTTAATGGGTTATGACCATATGGAAGATGAGGAAGAGGGGATTATGAGGCATAAAGAGGAAGCCGTTTTACAGAAACTAGGATTAAAAAGAATATAAGTGGGGTTATGATATATGAAGGTCAAAAAGCTTATTGAGAGTTTTAACTATGCCTTTGACGGTATTATTTATACCTTAAAGACTCAAAGAAATATGAAGATACATTTTTTGGTAAGCATAGTTATCTTGATATTTAGCTTATTTTTTCAGTTTTCTCGCATAGAGATTTTGATATTAATATTAACAATATCATTAGTAATTATTGCTGAGATGATTAATACAGCCATAGAGGCCACTATAGATTTGATAACTGATCAATATAATTTATTTGCAAAGATTGCTAAAAATGTTGCGGCTGGGGGAGTGCTAATTGCGGCAATTAATTCTATTATAGTTGCCTACATATTATTTTTTCATAGAATTAATCCCTATACACATGCTGTTTTACATAAGGTAAGGCAATCACCAATCCATATAACCTTTATAATATTAATTATTACAATCTTTTCAACAATTGGCCTGAAGGCATACTTTGGCAAAGGGACACCTATTCAAGGGGGGATGCCCAGTGGTCACGCTGCCGTTGCCTTTGCCCTAGCAACTGCAATAACTTTTATTTCTCAACACACCTTTATAGCAACATTGTCCATGTTAATGGCATTATTGGTATGTCAAAGTAGAATTGAGAGTAAAATACATAGTTTTTTTGAAGTGCTAGTGGGTGGTATCTTAGGAATTTTAATTGCAATAATATTATTTCAAATTGTTGGATGATATTCCATAGGGGAGAGAGCTATATGAAATTTAAAAAAATACTATTAATACTATTGATTACCTGCCTAATTATAACTCCATTAGGGTGTGGCAGAAAAGGGCAAGATGATATTAATAATACTGAACCCATAATAATTATAGAGGAAAAAGACAAGGTGGAAGAGATAGATAGGGGGTTGGGAATAAATCCCCTAACAGGTCTCCTAATAGATGAACAATTTATAGATAAAAGACCCGTAGCGGTAATGATTAACAATTTAAAGGCAGCCCTACCCCAGAGCGGAATTTCTCAGGCAGATGTAATTTATGAAACCTTAGCCGAGGGAAATATTACACGAATGGTAGCTCTTTTTCAATATCCCAGAGTGGAAAAAATAGGACCCATTAGGAGCACACGACACTACTATATAGATCTTGCCTTAGATCATGATGCTATTTTTGTACATCACGGGGGCAGCCCCCAAGCATTTGAGGCTATAAAGACTCTGCAGCCTGCTAGTATCAACAGTCTTTCATATTTGGAAAATACAATGGCCTGGAGGGATCCTCTCCGATCTAAAAAAAGAGGAATGTATGAACACAGCCTATATACAAGTAGTGAGGGAATTGAAAGGGCATGGAAAAAGCTTGCCTATAGGGAGGAAAGGGCAAGGGATTTAAATTTAAAATTTAATTTTAATGATGAGGAGGATACACCAAGGGGAGATAGGGCTGAGATAATAGTAGTGCCATTTTCTAATGAATATACATCAACCTTCAAATATAACCAAGAATCCAAGCTATACGAAAGATTTCAGTTTGGTGAGCCCCATATTGATGAAAATAATGGAGATCAAATTAGGGTAAAAAATATTATCATCCAATATGCAAATATCAAACATATACCAGGTGATCCGGAAGGGCGAAGGAATATAGACCTGGTGGATAGTGGTAATGGGCTCTACATATCTAATAAAAAAGCTGTCCCTATTATCTGGGAAAAGAGGGGGCACAAGATACCAACGGAGTATAGGGATGCTTATGGCAATATATTAAAAATCAATAAGGGGAAGACCTGGGTATGTATATTCCCCAAGGATAAAAATGTTATATTGAAGGAGTTTGAAGAATCTGGAGTAGGAGAATAGGGAGGTGAAGTTAGTTGGATTACAAGGAACTAATTAGACAGGCAGAAATAGCACAAGAAAGGGCCTACGTTCCATATTCTAATTTTCCTGTAGGAGCAGCTGTCTTAACTGAGAAAGGCAAGGTTTATACTGGTTGTAATATTGAATGTGCATCCTATGGGGCTACTAATTGTGCTGAAAGAACTGCAATTTTCAAGGCAGTTTCTGAGGGGGACAAAGAAATTAGGACTATAGCAGTAGTAGGGGCTCCTGGGGAATATACCTTTCCTTGCGGAATTTGTAGACAGGTTATAGTTGAATTTGGGCATGATATTAAAATAGTTGTGGCAAAAACAGTGGATGATTATAAAGTTTTTACCATAGGAGATTTATTAGCTAATTCCTTTAGTCCAAGGGATTTAAAATAAAAAGGAGAGTGTTGGCCTAATATGACTCATAGATCTGGATTTGCAACCATTATAGGTAGACCTAATGTGGGCAAATCAACTTTAATAAATACTATAGTGGGAGAAAAGATTGCCATTATTTCTGACAAGCCCCAAACTACCCGTAATAGGATTCAAGGTGTTTATACACAGGAAGATTACCAAATTATATTTATTGATACACCTGGAATTCATAAGCCAAAACATAAATTAGGTGATTTTATGGTAAGGGTAGCTAGGGAAAGCTGGACCGGCGTTGATATTATCCTATTTCTTGTGGATGAAAGTTATTCAATTGGACCTGGAGATGCCTACATAATAGAAGAACTTAAAAAAGTAAAGACTCCAATTATTTTAGTTATTAATAAAATCGATAAAATAAAGCAGGATATATTTAATGATATTTATAAAAATTATAAGGAAATGGATATATTTGCAGACATTGTTGGTATTTCAGCCCTTGAGGCTATCAATATCCAAGTGCTATTAGACAAAATAATTGATTTCCTACCTGAGGGACCCCAATACTTTCCAGAGGACATGATTACCGACCAGCCGGAAAGGGTTATTGTAGCAGAAATTATTAGGGAAAAGGTCCTACACTATACCCATGAGGAAATTCCTTATGGTGTTGCAGTGGAAACTGTAAAAATGTCAAAAAGAAAGGACCAGGATATAATAGATATACATGCTACTATCTATTGTGATAAAAAGTCACACAGGGGGATTATTATAGGGAAACAGGGAAGGAAATTAAAAGGAATTGGTAAAAGTGCAAGAATTGATATTGAAAAGCTACTAGCCTCTAAAGTTTACTTGGAATTGTGGGTGAAGGATAGGGAAAACTGGCGCAACAATCAAATAAGTTTAAAGAACTTGGGTTATAAATAGGGAATTAACAAATATTTCAACGTATACAAGTCATCCTTAAACAAAAACTATTATTATAGTTGAGCTATGTTTTTAAAATATAAAACATTGCAAGGGAAAGGGGACTTTGATATGTTGAATAAGACAATGTGGAAGATCTTTAAAGGCATAGGGAGCATAGAGGCATATTTATATTACAGGCTATCTAGTAGTCAAACAGGTGCCTGCAAAAGCTCCCAAAGGGATTTAGCAAACTTACAAAGGGAAAAACAAGAACAAGTTTTTGAGAATTAATCTAAAGGGATACTCATAGTTTAAAATATAGGAGCTTGAAATAATGTTAGTAGGAACTGAAGGAATAATATTAAAAAATAGAAAGTACCGGGAAACCGATAGTTTATTGGTGATATTTACAAGGAAAATAGGCAAGGTAAATGCTATAGCAAAGGGTGTGCAACGTCCTAAAAGCAACCTAAGGGCAGGAGTGCAACCTTTCTGTTATAGCGACTTTCTCCTCTATAAAGGAAGAAGTTTATATACTGTAAGTCAGTGTGAGCCTAGGGAAGTTTTTTATTCAATTAGGGAAGACCTCAAAAGATTATCATATGCATCATATTTGGTGGAGTTGGTGGAGACTGTGACCAATGAAGGACAAACTAATAATCGGCTTTTTAATTTGTTGGCCAAAACCCTGTATATTTTAACAGAAGCTGAAATTGAGATGGATCCTATAATAAGGGCCTTTGAGATACATTTTCTAGAATATTCCGGTTTTAAGCCTGAATTCAATCAATGTATCAATTGTGGCAGGTCTAAATCTCCTAGTTGGAAATTTAGTTTCCAGGGAGGGGGAGTATTATGTCATTTATGCTTTGAGGAGGACCTAGCCAGTAGGAATATCTCAGACCTAACTTTGAAGTTGGCAATATATCTTCAGGCTAAGGATATAAGCGACATTAAAAAATTAGAAATAAATAAAAATCTCAATAGGGCTTTAAAGGAATTGCTAAGGAAGTACATGGCTGTGCATATTAATAAACATAGCTTTAAAAGCTTAAGATTAGCAGATCAATTATTTTAGAGAGGGGTTATATAAATGGGCATTAGTCTTGAGAAGGTTGATATTATAAGGGAAAGAGCGGGAGTTTCCTATGAAAAGGCTAAAGAGGTCTTAGAAAGTACTGGTGGTGACCTTGTAGAGGCATTAATTATCCTTGAAAAAGAAAGTGGAAGCAAGTGGACCAAAAATATGAGTATGGCAGGAAACGAAATGTTTGAAAAGTTAAAAAAAGTAATAGAAAAAGGTAATGTAACTAGGGTAATATTAAAGAAGGATGACGAAATAATACTAAATATACCGGTTACTGCAGGTGCTATAGGAGTCTTTTTATCACCACTGGTATCTATTTTAGGAATCTCTGCTGCCCTCCTAACAAAAACAAAGATTGAAATTGTTCAAAAGGATGGAGAAACTTATGATTTAAATGAGATTGCAGAAGACAAATTCGATGAATTTAGAGAAAAATATTAGTTTTTTTGGATATTATCCTGCAGGGAAATTTTTAAAGCTATCAAATTATTTTTGTAAACATTTGTTGACAATTTTACTTGTATTTGATAAATTATATCTTAGACAAGTTACATATTTAGCTATGAAAAAGAGGAGTAATTGATGTGACATTCTACTATATAGCGAGTTGGGGATGGTGCAAGCCCAATGTAGGCCATCAAAGAAGGGCACTTTTGAGCTAATTAGCATGGAGGGGATACCCCAAATGGGGATATCAACTAGGGTGGAACCGCGGAAGAAAAGTCTTTCGTCCCTATTTTAGGGATGTGGGGCTTTATTTTTTTTACTAACAAATAGAGGAGGAACTTTTATGGCAACTGAAAAGACTATGGAAAAGATTGTATCCCTAGCAAAATCTAGGGGATTTATTTTTCCAGGATCCGAGATATATGGGGGCCTGGCCAACACCTGGGATTATGGACCCTTGGGAGTAGAATTTAAAAACAATGTAAAAAAGGCATGGTGGAAAAAATTTATCCATGAAAGCCCTTATAATGTGGGGATAGATGCTGCTATCTTGATGAATCCAAAGACCTGGGAGGCTTCTGGCCATATAGCTGGATTTAATGATCCCCTAATGGATTGTAAAAATTGCAAGTCTAGATTTAGGGCCGACAAACTTATCGAAGAGTATTTATTGAAGAATGGTGAAAATCCTGATGGCGAAAATGTAGATGGCTGGAGTATGGAAAAAATGGCATCATTTATTGAAGGTAGGGATATACAATGCCCTGATTGCTCTAGCAAAGAGTTTACAGATATTAGACAATTTAATCTTATGTTTAAAACCTTCCAGGGGGTAACTGAGGATAGTAGTACCCAAATATATCTTCGGCCAGAGACCGCCCAGGGGATTTTTGTGAATTTCAGGAATGTCCTAAGATCCTCAAGGAAGCGAATTCCCTTTGGGATTGGGCAAGTAGGTAAGTCCTTCAGGAATGAAATAACACCAGGTAATTTCACTTTTAGGACTAGGGAATTTGAACAAATGGAATTGCAATTTTTCTGCAAACCAGGGGAGGATGAAGAATGGTATGATTACTGGTTAGATTTTTCGAAAAACTGGTTACTATCTCTGGGTCTAAGGGAAGACAATATAAGGTTAAGGCAGCATAGCCAGGAGGAATTATCGCACTATAGCAAAGCAACTATCGACATTGAGTTTAAATTTCCCTTTGGTTGGGGTGAACTGTGGGGGATTGCTAATAGGACCGATTTTGATTTGAAGCAACATAGCAAACATTCTGGTGTGGACTTTGAATATAGGGATCCAGTTACAAATGAAAGATATATGCCTTATTGTGTAGAACCCTCCCTTGGAGTTGATAGGGTGGCCCTGGCATTTCTTGTTGATGCCTATGAAGAGGAAAAGATAAATGAAAAGGATACAAGAACTGTATTAAGATTGCATCCTTATTTAGCACCTTTTAAGGTAGCAGTTTTGCCATTAACTAAAAAACTTAGGGATGAATCTATGCAATTGTATGAGAAATTAGCTAAAAAGTATGTTACAGACTATGATGAATCAGCCAGTATAGGCAGGAGGTACCGTCGCCATGACGAGATTGGAACACCCTATTGTATAACCTTTGACTTTGATTCCTTAGAGGACCAATGTGTGACCGTCAGGGACAGAGATAGCATGGAACAGGAAAGAATAGCAATTGATGATTTAGAGGCTTACCTGGATAAAAAGTTAGAATATTAATATGTAAAATTTTAAATAATAAAAATAGTTGAAGACTAAAATCTTCAACTATTTTTATTTAAATAAAATTTCTCTAGCAAATAGAATAAAAATATGGTAGAGTATATTATATAGTATAACACATATGTAATTAGCATAACACATAGAGAGGTGATACCTATAGAATTTTCAAGTAGGCAAAATAAAATAATTGATATTGTCCAGGAGAGGGAGCCAATAACAAGTCAAGAAATTGCGGATATGCTTAATCTTACCAGGGCAACTCTTAGACCTGACTTGGCAATTCTAACCATGTCTGGTGTCCTGGATGCCAGGCCAAAGGTGGGATATTTTTTCACTGGTAAGCCCAAGATTAATATGTTAGGGCAAAGACTAAAGGGTACAAAGGTTGAGGATATAATGTCTGTCCCCATTGTAGTGACAGAAAATATGTCTGTATATAATGCAATTGTAACCATGTTCTTAGAGGATATAGGGACAATATATGTGGTGGCCGAGGGGGCCCTGGCCGGTGTGGTTTCCCGGAAAGACTTTCTTAAAAATGCCATCGGTGGTATAGACATGAATCAGATACCAGTGGGAATGATTATGACACGAATGCCAAATATTGCTACAATATTTCCTGAGGAGGGTGTGATAGATGCTGCAAACAAAATAGTCAATCATGAGGTAGATAGTTTACCTGTTGTAGAAAGAGTTGCCATAGAAGATGAAGAAAAATTAAAGGTAGTTGGTAGATTGACAAAAAGTAATATCACAAGACTGCTTGTAGAATTGTGCAAGGATTAGGAGGTATTAGATGGATAAGGAAAAATTATTAATATACTTGGTATCAGACTCTATTGGGGAAACCGCAGAACAGGTTACAAAGGCTGCAATTAGTCAATTTGAATTTGATAATTATGAGATAAGAAGATTTCCATTTATAAATGACAAGCATCAAATTTCTGAAATGATAAAAGAGGCTAAAAGAGAGAAATCAATAATAGTTTTTACTATGGTCTTGCAGGAACTTAAAGAATTTATCGTATCAGAAAGCACTAGGCATGAGATACCTAGTATAGATATTATGTCACCTATCGTGGAAGGTCTGGGAGGTATATTGCAGTCGGCCCCTAGAAGGGAAGTAGGCCTAATTAGGAAACTCGACGAAAAATATTTCCGCAAGGTGGAAGCTATAGAATTTGCGGTCAAATATGATGATGGCAAGGATCCAAGAGGATTAATTAAGGCAGATATTATTTTAATTGGAATTTCAAGGACATCAAAGACTCCCCTGAGTATGTATTTGGCCCATAAAAATTTAAAGGTGGCAAATATTCCTCTGGTGCCAGAGGTAGAACCTCCTATGGAATTATTCGAAGTTTCTCCTAAAAAAATAATTGGTTTAACAACTGATCCAATAAAACTTATCGAAATTAGGCAAGAAAGGTTAAAGGCATTGGGGCTTAAACGTGAAGCAAATTATGCTAGCATAGAGAGAATTTTAGAAGAATTAGAGTATGCTGATAACATTATGAATAGGCTTAGGTGTCCTGTAATAGATGTATCGTCTAAGGCAGTGGAAGAAAGTTGTAGTATTATATTAGAAATTTTGAGGGAAATAGGTTGTACTTTACCAAACTCTAGGTAGTTATAGCCTTGAGCTTTAATATATAAACTATTTTACGGAGGTGTTGATATTGAAAAAATTTGTTTATAGCTTTCAAGAGGGAAGGGCAGATATGCAATCCCTGCTTGGTGGAAAGGGTGCCAATTTGGCTGAAATGACTAGAATTGGGCTACCAGTCCCCGATGGATTTACTATTACCACGGAGGCATGTAATGAATATTATCAGAGGGAAAAAACCCTATGGGATGAGCTAAACGAAGAAATAATAAAACATCTAAATCAGCTGCAAGATAGGACAGGGAAAAAACTTGGTTCTATAGATGACCCCCTTTTGGTATCTGTACGTTCCGGGGGCTCAATTTCCATGCCAGGTATGATGGATACGATTTTAAATTTGGGCTTAAATGATGCCTCCACCAAAGGTTTGGCAAATGCCACTGGCAATCCACGCTTTGCTTACGATAGTTATAGAAGATTTATACAGATGTTTGGAGAGGTAGTACTCCAAATAGCAAAATACAAGTTTGATAATATTTTTGAAAACAAAAAGACTGAAAGGAATGTGGTTGAGGATACTCAACTCAAGGCTGAGGATTTACAGGATGTAGTAGACAAATATAAGGAATTGGTAAAAAAAGAGGCCAAAATTGATTTTCCACAAGATGTAAGGGAACAATTATTTATGGCAGTTGAAGCAGTATTTAAATCTTGGGGAAATCCAAGGGCAAAGATTTACAGGGAACTACATGATATTCCAGATAGTCTAGGTACTGCTGTAAACATTCAACTTATGGTATTTGGTAATATGGGTGATAGTTCAGGAACTGGGGTAGTCTTTACTAGAAATCCATCCACTGGTGAAAAGGAGTTGTTTGGAGAATTCTTGCTAAATGCACAGGGGGAAGATGTTGTTGCAGGTATTAGAACTCCTGGACCCATAGAGGATTTAGGAAATAAAATGCCAGAAATATATGATGAATTTAAGGGAATTGCCCAATTATTAGAAAAACATTATAGGGATATGCAAGATATAGAGTTTACAATCGAGAATGAAAAGTTATACATACTACAGACACGTAATGGTAAGAGAACTGCTTTGTCTGCAGTGAATATAGCGGTTGATATGTATAAGGAAGGAATATTTACTAAAGAGGAGGCAGTAATGAAAATCGATCCTCTTCAATTGGAACAATTACTACATCCAACCTTTAAGGAAGAGGAACTTGATAAGGCGGTTATTATAGGTGAAGGACTACCTGCATCCTCAGGGGCAGCTACAGGTAGAGTATATTTTTCGCCGGATGATGTAGTTGAGGCTAAAAAAAGGGGAGAGAGGGCTATTTTAGTCCGTATGGAAACTTCACCAGAGGACATAGAGGGTATGGTAGCTGCGGAGGGAATACTAACCACAAGGGGTGGGATGACATCCCATGCAGCAGTGGTGGCCCGAGGTATGGGTAAATGTTGTGTAGCCGGTGCAGGGGAAATTAGGATTAATGAAACTGCAAAAACATTTACTGCTAGGGACAAGGAGTACAAGGAAGGAGATTATATTTCTCTAGAGGGTGCTAGAGGAGTAGTTTATGAGGGTCAAATAGATACTGAGGAACCAGAGCTATCTGATAAATTTGTTGAATTTATGGAATGGGCTGATGAAATAAGAGAATTAGAAATTAGGACAAATGCCGATACAGAAAAAGATGCAAAACAGGCTATTGATTTTGGGGCCGAAGGAATAGGACTATGCAGGACTGAACATATGTTTTTTGAAGGGCCAAGAATTTTTGTAATGCGTAGGATGATTCTGGCTAGGAAGCAGGAGGAGAGAAGAAAGGCATTAAATGAGTTGCTACCAATGCAGAGGGAAGATTTCATAAAAATATTTGCCGCGATGGGAGATAAACCTGTAACTATTAGGTTATTAGATCCACCATTACATGAATTTCTACCCCATACACAAGATGATTTAAGGCAATTGGCTGAGAGTATGGAGGTTCCCTTTGAACAATTGGCGGCAGTGGCTAACGATTTAACTGAAACTAATCCTATGTTAGGGCATAGGGGATGCAGGCTAGCCGTCACCTATCCTGAAATATATGAAATGCAAGTTAGGGCAATTATCGAAGCTGCGGTTTCTGTTCAAGAGAGTGAAGGATTACAAGTTATACCAGAGATAATGATTCCATTGATTGGAGAGTTCAAGGAGCTAGTATATATAAAGGAACTTGTTCAGAAGACCATAGATGAAACCTTAGAAGAGAAAAATTCTAAATTAAAGTATCTAATAGGAACAATGATAGAAATTCCAAGGGCGGCTATTACTGCTGATGAGATAGCAACAGAGGCTGAATTCTTCTCCTTTGGAACCAATGACTTAACCCAAATGGCCTTTGGGTATTCTAGGGATGATGCGGGGAAATTTATAAATGAATATAGAGAAAAGAATATATTAGATAAGGATCCTTTCCAGAGCATTGATAGGAAAGGGGTAGGTAAGCTTATGGAAATGGCCGTGGAATTAGGAAGAAAGGGACGGCCAGATATTAAATTGGGAATTTGTGGAGAGCATGGAGGAGAGCCTAATTCCATAGAATTTTGCCATATATTAGGTTTAGATTATGTTTCTTGCTCCCCCTATCGAGTACCTGTAGCAAGACTGGCAGCAGCCCAGGCACAAATTCGCTTACCCCGATAGTTATTTCTATGCCATAGCCTGTTAAGTATTGGTGTAAAATTTTCATTATTAAAATTTAGGTACAGTCGATCTAGGATTGACTGTACCCTTATTTTGATACTGGATTAATTTTATGGACTTTATATTATTATATATAATAAATTATCTATAAGAATATATAATTGGGCTATCTTTCCTTTAACTAGGTGAAAGATAGCCCAATTATAATTTGCCATGCCATGGTTTTCATCAAATTCTAGGGTTGTCATTTCTTTCTTGAAAAAGGCCAGGGTAAATTTGAAGGCTCCTCTTTATTTTTATCTACTTTATCATCCACCTTTATTTCAGGTTCTTTAAGGGTCATTGAGCCCTGGGGCATAGTGCTGTCCTGACAATAGGAACTGAATTTGGCTATTTGGAAATTGCTTCTTACTTGTTCACCCTGGGTATTTGGATGGAAACTACCTAGTGATGGTGTCCTATTATTTTCTTTATTGTTTTTGTCCCTTTCAGGTATTGTTTTAAGGTCTTGGAAGGTTAAATCATTAGTGGCTACTGTTTTTTTATCTTTAACTAGTTGATAGATTTTAAGGACTAATTCCCTTAGTTCCACTATATCATGGGAATTAATAAGCTTATTTGCATCACGGCTTTTCTTATCCATAAGTTCTTCATATTCTAAAAATTTATGATAGATTACCTGTAAACCATCCTTAGTTTCTTGGATTTGCTCCCTTAATTCCTTTATATCATTTTCTGTTTTTTTGAAATATTGGGCTGTTAATTCTCCAATTTTGCTAACCTCGGTGGCTTGATCCCCCTTTTCTTCCAATAAGTTTTTTAATTTCTCCATATGCTTGACAAACTCTTCATTTTTCTCCTGGATATTTTTTATTTCTTCCCTATATTTTAAAATTTCTTTCTTTCGATTTTGTTCATTCATTTTTAATAGCCCCCCTTTAAAATGATATGTTTTACGAATTATTATATGATTACTATTTGATTTGGTGTGTTAACCTTAAAAAGATATTTTACTTGGATTAAATCCATCAGATTCAATAGATGTTCACAGATTTAGGCAAGCGGACATATATTTATATTGAAAGCAAATAATCATCCCGAGGGGAGGTAAATATATGGAAGGCAAATGTATCAATAAACTCCAGGCAAATTTGTGTATCAATACAGAGAAGGTGTATGATTGGATAATTGAAGAGTCAACTTTATCGACTACGGTCCCTGTTGGAAGCTTGCCAATTACACTACCAGCAGATGCAACAGATATAAAGGTGGACTGCATATTAACGGATGAAAATGGCACACCATTACCGCTAAATTCTTTAGTTGAGGTAACTGAAACCGGTCCAAGGGAAGACCAAGTCTTTACAATTAGAAATCAAAATGTTACCCTGCAAAGGGTCACCTTTACAAAGATTTTATATTTAATTTTAAGGGTTAGTGGAGTTGATCCTGCTACAGGAAACCAATTTTTAATTACCACAGACCCAGCTTCCTTTACATTTGTTGAAAGTGCGTTTTTATGTGCACCTGTTGGAACATCCCTTATGGTAAGGATTACCGACTTTGCATGCCAAGCAATTGTTAATAGAAATCAAGCGGATGAGGTTACAGGTTTTGGGATTAATGCATTTATTTGTCAGGGAATCCAGGTGGTAGCCCCTGTTACAATTGAGTTAAATGCAAATTATTGCACACCTAGGGAGGCATTAACAGAACAATGTGCAGGACCTAGCAGGCCAGCCCAGTGTCCTATAGTTTTTCCAGGAGAATAAAAGGCTGTTTTAAAATAAAATAAGAGGGGCCAAGGCTCCTCTTTTCTTATGCACAAATTTATTATGACATAAAAATTGATCTTGGAAGGAAAATGGAGAAAAATGTCGAAATGTATTTAAGGCACCCAAGCTTAGTGGTTGACTTCATTTACTCGAAAAGGGACTGAGTAGGCAATCAGGAAATGGGTAAAATAAATAAATGGATAAAAAATATTGGCTGCTAACAAGCTATTTGTAGAATATGAAGATTATAAGGAAATATAAAAATTTTAAAGGTATTATTGACAACATGTAGTATATATTAAAGGAGTAAGTAGAAAGGTTGTACAATATTATGGGTGTGAGTAAGGGTGTTTTTAATAAATGCGAAGAAAAATATCTAGCCCCCTATGCCCAATTATGTAAAAATTCTAGGGGAAGATTGGTGCAAGAGGAAGAGTGTGATATACGAAATCCCTATCAAAGGGATAGGGATCGTATTATTCATTGTGAGTATTTTAGGAAGCTAAAGGGTAAAACCCAAGTATTTATAGTAAAAAATGATACCTTTCGCACTAGGTTAACCCATACACTGGAAGTTAGCCAAATATCTAGGACAATTGCCCGGGCATTAAGATTAAATGAAGATCTAGTTGAGGCAATAGCCTTAGGCCATGATCTTGGACATACTTGCTTTGGACATAGTGGGGAAAAGGTACTAAAAAAAATAACTGGCACTTTCGGACATAATAAGCAGAGCCTGAGGGTGGTGGATAGGCTAGAGGCAGATGGGAGAGGCCTTAACCTAACCCATGAGGTAAGAGATGGTATTTTAAACCATACCGGAAAGGGAATTCCAATTACCCTAGAGGGGAGATTAGTTAAGGTGGTGGATAGGATTACCTATTTGTGCCACGATATAGAAGACAGTATCAATGCCAATATCCTAAGGAGAGCCGATATTCCTAGTAGTATAATGGAACAATTGGGAGTAAGCCATAGTCAAAGGGTAAACTCTTTTGTACAGGATATTATCTACCAGACCTCTGATGCACTATTACAGGGTAAGAAAGTCAACATTTATCAATCAGAGTCCATGCATAATATTATGATGGAATTAAGAAAATTTATGTTTGATAATGTCTATAATGGCAACATATGTGCTAGAGAAAAGGAGAAGGCTACTTATATTGTAGAATTTCTTTTTGAATACTTTACTAATAAACCAGGGGAATTGCCGGACCTATATAAAAACATATGTAAGCAAGAGGGGATTAATAAAGGGGTGGCAGATTTTATTGCAACATGTACTGACAATGATGCTATTAAACTTTTTCAAAGCAAGGTTATACCCTCCCCCAAATATTTTTAGCTACAAGGTCAATATAATAGAATATTTTGAATTTATCTATAATTAAATATAAAGAGGAATTAGCCCGGTGGGTGTCGAATATTCTACTATTGTGGGTGAAATATATATTTTGCCTTTATTAACAGGAAGGGCTTACCAGAAAAGTATTATAGTGCAGGAAAGGATAAAATGTATTTAAAAATATTTGGGTGATAAGGATGGATTTTTTTTTCCCAGAGGAAATTATAGAAGAGATAAAAGAAAAAAATGATATTGTGGAGGTAATATCCCAATATACAAAATTAGATTCCGCAGGTTCTTCATATAAGGCCTTATGTCCCTTTCATAATGAAAAAACTCCTTCATTTATGGTAAATAGAGAAAAACAATTTTTCAAATGCTTTGGTTGTGGTGAAGGAGGGGATGTAATAGGTTTTATTATGAAAATTGAAAATCTTGATTTTATAGATGCTTTAAAATTACTAGCAGATAGGGTAAATATCAATTTAGACAAGATTGCTTCTAGTAAGGAGATTAGAAAAAGGCAAGATGCCAATGATAAATACTATGAAATCAATAAAATAGCTGGTAGGTATTTTTATGATAATTTAGTAAGAGATAGAAATCCGGCTATTGATTATATCTTTAAAAGACAAATTACTCCGGCTACTGTAAAAACTTTTGGATTAGGCTATGCTCTTAATAGCTGGGATGATTTGTTGGATTATCTTAAGGGTAAAGGATATACTGAGCAGGATATAGAACAAGCAGGGCTTATTGTTAAGGGCAAGCAAAAAAACACCTATTATAATAGATTTAGAAATAGGCTTATGTTCCCTATATTTGATATAAGGGGAAGGGTCATGGGTTTTGGTGGTAGGGTATTGGATGAATCTATGCCCAAATACTTAAATTCTCCGGAGACAAAAATTTTTAATAAGAGTAAAACCCTATATGGCCTTAATATTGCCAGGAGAAATAATAGGAAAAGGCAGCTAATACTGGTGGAGGGCTATATGGATGTATTGGTTCTATATCAATACGGATTTACAAATACTGTAGCCACCCTGGGAACATCTTTAACAAAAGATCATGGACACTTGCTAAAGAGATATTTTGACCAAATAATTTTATGCTTTGATGGGGACCAAGCCGGAAGGAAGGCAAGTCTAAGAAGCATAAGAATCCTGGATGATATTGTTAAAGATATTAAGGTGGTAAATCTACCCAAGGACAAGGATCCTGACGATTATGTAAGGGAAAATGGAAAAGAAAAATTCAAGGACATAATAGGGGAGGCCTTGACTGCTGTTGACTATAAAATATATTTGGCTCGGAAAAAATACAAGTCAAATACAATAGATGACCAAATAAATTTTGCTAGAGAGATAGTTAATATAGTAAAGGATATTGCTAGCCCAGTAGAACAGGAAGCATATATTAAGCAGATAGAAAGAAAATATGGACTGTCTAAATCTGCAATTATGAGAGAGATATATGGAGGCAAGAAAGAATACAGACCTACCGCTGGAAAGTATAGTTCCAATGCTAGGAGAGATAATAGATATATACAAGTTGTTCCCCTAGGTGAGGAAAGAGGACATATATTGGCCGCTAGACAACTAATTAAATACATGCTAACAAATACTCAGGGGATTGCCAATATTGTTAGTAGAATAAAAAAAGATCATTTTGTTATGGAGGATCATCGTGAAATTTTTGAATATATATTAACTAGTATAGAGAAAAAACAGACAATGGATGGGATAAATACAGACCTAGCTAAGCTAGAAAATGAAATAGGAGAAATTTTGGCCATAGATATAGAGGAAATTGATATAGATAAAGTAGTTGACAAATATGAAACAAATTCCAAACGCTACAAACTTTTAAATAGAAGGGAAAGTTTGAAGGACAAGCAAAAGAAAATATTAAAAGAGGAAAATCTTACTAAGGGAGAGGTTGAAAAACAATTGCTTAAACTAGGTGAGCAGATGATGGAAATTAATATAGAGCTACAAAATCTACAAACAGAAGAGGGGAGGGAGCAAAATGAGTAACTTAAAGAATAATGAAAATAAAAGAGAGTCTATAAAAAAATTGATTGAAAAGGGTAAGAAGAAGGGCGAACTTACCTATGAAGAAATAATGGACATATTAGAGGAAGTGGACATAGATAAAGATCAGATAGATGATATTTATGAACAACTAGCTATTATGGGTATTGATGTTGTTGGCGAAGAAGACGACGATTTAGAAGATGAGGAATCTGAAAAGACTACTAAGAAAACAAAAACGGAAACTACCATATTAAAAGGGGTAAATATAGATGATCCTGTAAGAATGTACCTAAAAGAAATTGGCAAGGTTTCACTGCTGACTGCAGAGGAGGAGGTAAGCCTTGCCAAAAGAATGGAAGCTGGGGATGAAGAGGCTAAAAAACAGTTAGTAGAGGCAAATTTAAGGCTAGTGGTTAGTATTGCCAAAAGGTATGTTGGAAGAGGAATGCTCTTTTTAGATTTAATACAGGAGGGTAACCTAGGCCTAATTAAGGCAGTTGAAAAATTTGATTATAAGAAGGGGTTTAAATTTAGCACTTATGCTACATGGTGGATTAGACAGGCTATAACCAGATCCATAGCAGACCAGGCTAGAACCATAAGAATACCTGTCCATATGGTTGAAACTATAAATAAATTAATTCGTGTCTCTAGGCAGTTATTGCAGGAATTAGGGAGAGAACCTACTCCGGAGGAAATAGCTGCAGAAATGGATCTCACTGAAGACAAGGTTCGAGAAATATTAAAAATTGCCCAAGAGCCTGTATCACTAGAGACTCCCATTGGGGAAGAGGAGGATAGTCATCTAGGGGACTTCATACCAGATGATGAAGCTCCAGCTCCTGCTGAGGCTGCCGCCTTCTCACTTCTAAAGGAACAGTTAATCGAGGTTTTAGATACCTTGACACCTAGGGAACAAAAAGTTTTGAGACTAAGATTTGGTTTAGATGATGGCAGGGCTCGGACTCTGGAGGAAGTGGGGAAGAGATTTGATGTTACTAGGGAACGGATTAGACAGATTGAGGCCAAGGCATTGAGAAAACTTAGACACCCCAGCCGTAGTAAAAAACTTAAGGACTATTTAGAATAATTTAGATATAGAGTAAACAATAGATTCGCATATTGCGAATCTATTGCATTATCTAAAACATATGTTTATTTGCCATCAGGATCTTTTTTGTTGTCAATATCCTTTTCTTCCTTAAGGAAATCAGCTATTTGCCTGGCCTCTATCTGCCATGTTTTGGTGTTTACACCCCAGCTAAAGGATAAGGGTAAATTGGCCTGATTAAATTTTTTAATTTTTCTTTTTTTATTGGGCATAAGCATTACCTCCAATATTATTATGTAATATTATTAAAATACTATACAAATAAAATAATAGCCTAGTTTATATTGAATGAAGTAGAAAATTAATATATGGAGGTGAAGTTATTAAAATGCAAATAAAGCTATCCCCCAGGCTAGAAGAAATTGCTAAATTAATACCACAGGCTAGTAGAGTTGCAGATATTGGCACAGATCATGGGTATATGGCTATTTATCTTTTACAGGAAGGGATTGTTGATAGACTTATAGTAAGTGATATCAACAAAGAACCATTAAAAATCGCTAAGAATAACGTATCACATTATGGTTTAAGTGACAGGGTCGAATTTAGGTTGGGGAATGGATTGGATATATTAAATCCCAATGAAGTTGATCTTGTAATAATATCGGGGATGGGCGGCATCTTGATAAGTGATATATTAGAGGCAGGGGCCAATATAATAAAGGATATTGGTGCATTAGTACTGCAACCTATGACAAAACAAAAACACCTGCGGAAATATTTGATATCTAGGAATTTTACTATAGAGAAGGATTTGCTGGTAAAAGAGTCTAATAGGATATATGAAATAATATTGACACAAGTAAATAAGGGGAAAAAAATAAAGGTCAGGGATAATTTAATGTTTGAGATAGGATTTCATTTAAAGTCCAATCCAAAAAAAATATCAAGGGAATTTATAAATAGGAAAATCCGCATAGAAAGGCAAATTATACAAAACATTGAAAAGCATAGTATATCAAAGGAATCACCAAAGTATAAGAATTGTCTTAAAAAGATAAAAAAATTGGAGGGAGTACTAGAATGGCTAGAAGGGTAAGAGATATTATGGAAGTGATGGAGGGATTAGCTCCACAGAATTATGCCTGTGATTGGGATAATGTAGGTTTGCAGGTTGGTAACTATGGGGCCCCCATCAATAAGATATTACTTTGTCTTGATGTAAGCAGAGAAATAATTGAAGAAGCAATTAGCCTGGGTGCTGATTTAATAATTTCCCACCATCCCCTATTATTTTCACCCCTGACTTCTATCATAAAAGAAGATGGCAAAGGGGAAATAATATATAGGGCTATCAAGAATAATATCAATATATATTCTGCTCATACCAACATGGACATAGCCCCTGGAGGATTAAATGATTATTTGCTGGATAAACTTGATTTTAAAAACTCAATGGTCTTAGAAATAATAGGAAAAGAACAATTATATAAATTAGTAGTTTTTGTGCCGAAAAAATATGAGGTCAGGGTCGCAGAGGCCTTGAACCAAGGTGGTGCAGGCCATATCGGCAATTATAGTCATTGTAGTTTTAGGGTAGATGGCATAGGAACTTTTAAACCTATGAAAGGGACTAATCCTTTTATAGGAGAATTAGGAAAGGTTGAGAAAGTGGAGGAAACACGTTTAGAAACCATAGTAGCTAACACAGACCTAGATAGGGTTATAGCCTCTATGTTAGAGGCTCATCCCTATGAGGAAGTGGCCTATGATGTTATTCCACTAAAAAACTCAGGACAGGAAAGAGGGATAGGCAGGGTCGCAATCCTGGAGGATGGAAAAGACCTCAATGAGCTTGTGGCCATGGTAAAGACAAAATTGGGCATAAAACATCTTAGTGTAGTTGGGGATTTAAACAAGCCTATCAGTAGAGTTGCCCTAGTAAATGGAAGTGGGGCCAACTATATTGAGTTGGCAAAACAAAGGAAGTGTGACTGTCTAATTACTGGAGATGTAAAATACCACGATGCCCAAACTGCCCTGGAGTTAGGTATAGCTGTAATTGACGCTGGTCACTTTGAAACTGAGATATTTTTTGTAGATCTAATTTTCAACTATCTAACAGCTGCCTTGGAAGATAAAGGGCTGGATATAGAAATAGTTAAGTCCAAGGTGGAAACAAGTCCTTTACAGATAATATAGAAAAGGGTGTGAAAGTATGCAAGGGGCTATATTGTATTCTGATGGTGGGTCCAGGGGAAACCCAGGAAATGCAGCTATAGGAATTGTAATTACAGATGTCAGAGGTAATATTCTTAGGGAGTTAAGCCAATATATTGGTATTCAAACCAACAATGTGGCAGAATATAAAGCATTGAGTAGGGGGTTGGAGCTAGCATTGGATATGGGAATAACAGAAATTACATGTTTTTTAGATAGCGAGCTGGTTGTAAAACAAATTTTGGGGGAGTATAAGGTAAAGAATGAGAGAATGATACCTATGTACAATATGGTTATTCCCTTGACTAAGAAATTTAAAAAATTTAATATAAAACATATTAGGAGAGAAAAAAATAAAAAGGCTGATGCTTTGGTGAATGAGGCCTTGGATAGGGAGTTAATTACATAAAAAGGATTTTGACAAATAGGCAAAAACATGTTAATATAGAATCCTTGACAAAAGAAAAAATGTGAGTAAATCAGATGATCGCGAGTAAGTTATACTTATTCGAGGAAAGTCCGAGCTCCATAGGGCAAGGTGCTGGGTAATTCCCAGTAGGGGTGACCCTAAGGATAGTGCAACAGAGAGATACCGCCTATTGGAAGGAGGGTCAAACTTTCTCCAATAGGTAAGGGTGGAAAGGTGAGGTAAGAGCTCACCAGGGACTAGGTGACTAGTTCGCTATGTAAACCCCATCTGGAGCAAGACCAAATAGGGATGGAAAAAGCGGCGGCCCGTCGTTTCCCGTGGTAGGTTGCTTGAGCCGTCTGGCAACAGACGGCCTAGATAGATGATCATCCGATACAGAACTCGGCTTATAGATTTACTCACTAATAATACATAGTATTTTTAAATATAGCCTTGCTGGCTATTTTTTTATTTCTCTTATTATAGGACAAGGGTCAATATTATTTAATATTATCAAAATAGGTGTAGGCGTGGTATGGTACAATAAAAATAGGAGGACTATATTTTATTATATTGGACTGAATTACATATTATTAAGTTAACCGAAGGAGGATAGATATGTACTATTACAAATCTACAAAGATATCTATTGTAAGGGGCGATATTACTAAAGAAAGAACTGATGCCATAGTTAATGCCGCTAATACTAGTTTGCTTGGAGGTGGGGGTGTTGATGGGGCTATTCATAGGGCTGGAGGAGGGGCTATACTGGAGGAGTGCAAAAAAATAGGGGGATGCCCTACAGGTGAGGCCCGTATAAGCACGGGAGGGAATCTGCCTTGTAAAAAAGTTATTCACACAGTGGGGCCCGTCTACAAGGGAGGCAAGACGAATGAAAGCCAGCTCCTATATAATGCCTATTATAATTCCTTAAACTTAGCCAAGGAAAACGACTTAAAAACCATTGCCTTCCCAGCTATATCAACGGGAGTATATGGATACCCAATAAGGGAAGCAACAGATATTGCTATAGGGGCCGCTATTGATTTCATAGATAAAAATAAATTGATATTAGAAGAAATTAGGTATGTTTTATTTTCCCAGGAAGATTTTGAGATTTATAAGGAGAAATTGAAGGAGACTTTCACACAATAAGAGAGATATCCCGAAAAAGGGGTATCTCTCTTATTGCAATTATTTTTCCGCTAAGGAGATGTTTACATCAAAAGCACCAATGTTGGTGATCAGTGGCAATTGAAGGGTTTTTTTATTTGCCAGGGATAGGGATTTGTGTTTGCCTATGAAAATTTGGGGAGGAGTAATATCACATATATAATTATGGCTTGTTAAATTAGTTGCGGCACTACCACTTATTATGTTTGCAACCTCGCCCAGGGCTGAAGATACAAAATTATCTATTTCCTTCATTTCTATTCCTGACATAATATGGACCATTTTTAAAACCGTGTCATCGTCGAAAGAAAATAAAATAGAACCCTGCAAATCCCCTGTAATTCCTAAAAGAACATTGGCCTCCCGGTTGCTAACTAGGTCCTCAATAATCCTTAGATCCCCCCGACTTACATCTAAGTCCAACATTAGCTGGAAGACCTCTTGTGTAGCCTGATAAAAACTATTTATATGTTCTGCTTTCATTATAGTTGAACCCCCTTAATACGGACGTATTCCCCAATTTTCTGGTCCATTTTACCCACGTGCATTATTAACCAGGTCATTAATTTTGCACTAAGTTCCTGAATTTTATCTTCTGTAAATCCTTCCGCTTGGAATAATTCTACATAATCATTTATTACCTCTTTAAATTCCGCATGGGCTTTTTTATGCTTTTCAATGTCTGGGTAATCAATTTTTTCTTGGAAGGCTTCTTCAGCCTGGAAGTGAAAAACAACATACTCTTCCATAAACTTAAGTGTTTCCTTGACCTTATCTAACTTTTCATCCCAGCTTCTGTCTTCTTGGACCAAGTTAATAAATTCTGATAATCGTTTAAAAAGTTCCTTATGTTGGCTATCAATTAAATCTACACCTATCCTATATTTTTCTTTCCACATCAATTTATATTCACCCCTATGCCCTATTTTATTTTATAATAACATTGTTGGTTTACTTTAGCAAAGCTAATAAAAGATTCCAAAACAATTTATTTGGATTATATATTGTAAATTGTAAGGACTATTTTTAATTTACTAATTATATGCTAAAATAGTTCTTAACTATATGATAAGAAGCTAGTGAAAGAATTAAGCTATTGTCTTATAATTTTAAGGAGTGATAAATTCTATGGAGAATATGAAGGCAGAAGTCAAACTAATTTTAGCCATGTTGATTTTTGGGAGCATAGGTATTTTTGTCAAACACATTAATTTACCAAGCCTGGATATAGTTGTATTAAGAACGCTAATAGGAAGTGCTTTTCTAGGGCTTGTTTTTTTCTTTACCAATCAATCTATAGAGAGCAAGGTGATTTTGAAAAATCTTCCCCTATTAATTTGTGCCGGTTTGGTATTGGGAGGTAATTGGGTATTTTTATTTGAGGCATATCGGTATACCTCTGTTAGTATAGCAACCCTATTATATTATACAGCACCCGTTGTTGTTTTTCTCTTATCGCCATTAATTTTTAAGGAAAAGATGACTTTATACAAAACCTTAGGAATTATTATAACAGTAGTAGGAATGCTTATAATTAATAGTGGAGGGGTAAATGGTAAGGGTGGAAATTTAGGAATGTTATATGGATTAATTTCTGCATTGCTCTATGGTCTTATTATGATAATCAACAAACTTATCAAAGATTTGTCTGGGTTAGAAAGTACATTTATTCAATTATTAATAGCTGGAGTCATAATGCTTTCCTATGCATTAATCCTAGCTAAAGGTCCCTTGCAATTACCTAGGGGATTGGATTTAATTTTAGTTACTATAGTGGGGGTTGTGCATACAGGTTTAGCTTGCTATTTATACTTTTCATCCATGAAGGAGTTAGCTGGACAAACTATAGCTATTATGAGCTATATAGATCCAGCTTCTGCCCTGATATTTTCTGCAATTTTTCTGCAGGAAAGATTGTCCATATACCAGATTATTGGGGCCTTTATGAT
This sequence comes from uncultured Clostridiaceae bacterium, assembly GCA_964390055.1. Lineage (GTDB taxonomy): Bacteria > Bacillota > Clostridia > Peptostreptococcales > Natronincolaceae > CAYMGQ01. Next base: position 108,026 of record CAYMGQ010000002.1, on the reverse strand, counting down.
ATTAGGAGGAACTGCCTTTAGTCAAAAAATGGAGAAGAAAAGAGCTTATATTAGCAGTTAATTATAGAAATTCCTTAAAATTATAGGATACTAAGTCAATGAATTAAAACAAGGGATAAGGGTATATGGATACTAATATGGGTTAAGTAAAATAAATTTAAATTGTTCAAGGTCCAGGATATTTAATCTAGATAAAAAAATAATGAGAATATGATAATGTACCGGGATTAAAGGGGGACTAAAATACCCGATACCATATTCTCATTAATAATATTGTGGCCAAATTTTATTAAGTTATACTTGCTTAACAAATTAAATTTTAAATTTAGTGCAAATTATTAATTGGGATTAAGATGCATAATATCCTTGGGCTATGGTATAATAAAGAAAATAAAAATTGGACCCTAGGAAGGTGAGATGTTATGAGAAAGAAGGTCTTATTACTGGCAATAATTACAATCCTTCCCTTAACTAGTTGCTTTACCAGAGGGGACATAGACATTAAAGAAAATGACCAATCCAATGGGGAATTGGAGGACATCGATTACGATACCGCAGTTGATGCTGGTATATTTGTAGACAGTAATGAATTAAGGGAAAGGCTGTTAACGGCTACATCTGTAGAGTTAAAAAGTAGAGATAACCAAAGCTTGGGTAGCCTGCTGGAGGGGGGCAAAAGGGAGGAGCTTGTTAGGCTTTTATATACTTGTGAGATAAAAAATGAATTAAATTCTAACCAGCAGGGGCGGGTTATTGGACCCATAAACTTTTATTTTTCTGATAGAGTGGATATTTACGGTTTAGTTAATACAGAATATATATATATTGAAGGTTATTACTTTTTATTTAACTCCACTATACTAGGACAATTGCAAGATTTGTTTGATATACCTAGGGAAACTTTTAGGGATAAGATAGCTAGAGTAGATAGATTAACTATCTATCATATCTAAGAAGTTTTTTAATATTCTTGCTGTAATGCCCCAAATAACATATTCTTTATAGGTATAAAAATAAATATAATAATCTCTAAGCCCCCAGTTGTAATCCTTACCCTGTTGGATAAGATGATAGGGAAAATTGTCTTTGGGCGTGGTATGAACCTTTAGTTTATGGGCTAAAGGATTTTGTTTTTTGAGACTTGATAGGGGTACAGTAAAGATGGATTCAACTTCCTCCCTATTGTAATTAATATCATGAAAATTTATATCATGTAGAATAGCACAATAGGGATAGATAATCATATTGAATACCGTAATCATTGGTTTTAAATCACCAATAATTTCAATGTTTTTTTTCTGAATATTAAGCTCTTCCATTGTTTCTCTAATAGCAGATTGTCGGTGTGTCTCACCGGGCTCCATTTTGCCACCAGGAAAACAAATTTCGCCAGGTTGATTTTTTAGATTATGAGAACGAACCTGAAACAACAAATGGGATTCACCCTTAACATCCATAATTGGAAGTAAAACTGATGATCTCAATAAATTATCTGATGCCTTTGCCTTGTTTTTCTCAAGTTTTTTTCTAATTTTATTAGTATCCATTTGCAAATACACCCCAAATTTCATAGCATTGTAATTAATATTTATTATAACAGATTATCATACTTTTCCCTATATTCAAAACTTTTTAACCCAATAGTAAATAGTTTCTTAGTGGGGATGATATCAAGCTTTACTAATAGTGGCAAGACTAATAGTTAGGATTTTATGAGATGATTAAGGAGGGCTTGTTATGAAAATTTACACAAAAGCAGGTGATTGTGGGGAAACTGATCTTTACGGTGGCCAAAAAATTAAAAAAGACCATATTAGAGTTGAGACTTACGGCAGTGTTGATGAATTAGTAGCCCTACTAGGCTTAGCACGGAGTTTAATCTTACATAAGGAAATTAGTAATACCATATATCATATACAAAAACAATTAATGAATATTGCAGGTGAATTAGCTACACGGGATAGGGAGAGGCTTAGCCAGGTGACAGACCCATCTCATGTAACCTTCTTGGAAAATATTATAGATCTTTATTCTAAAAAGATGGGGCAAACAGGCAATTTTATTATTCCGGGAGACAAGGTCCATACATCTAGTTTACATGTTGCTAGGACTGCTTGCAGGAGAGCTGAAAGGCGGCTTGTAACTTTAGATAAAGAAGAGGGTATTAATCCCTGTATACTTGCTTATATAAATAGACTTTCCGATACCATCTATGTTATGGCAAGGTATCTGGAAAAAATGAAGATGGACTAATGCATGAATTTAAAAAGGGAGTTGAAGTTAGTGATGGAAAAACATATAAGGAAGATCCTATTTACTAGGGAGAAAATTAACAAGAGGGTTGTGGAGTTAGGTAAGGAAATAACATTAGACTATAAAGGAAAAGAGCTAGTTGTGGTAGGTGTACTTAAGGGGGCCAATATTTTTCTGGCGGATTTAATTAGGGAAATAAATTTATCCCTCTACATAGATTTTATTGCGGTATCAAGCTATGGTTACTCTACAGAAAGTTCAGGAATAGTACGGATACTCAAGGACCTGGATTCGGAAATAGAAAATAAACATGTATTAATTATAGAGGATATAGTAGATACTGGCCTAACGCTAAACTACTTGTTAGAAAATTTTAAGACACGAAGGGCGAAAAGTTTAAAAATTTGCAGCCTACTAGATAAACCCTCTAGGAGGAGGTGCAATTTACATATAGACTATATTGGATTTCAAATCCCAGATGAATTTATTGTGGGTTATGGGATTGATTATGCAGAAAGATATAGAAATTTACCCTATATAGGAATTTTGAAAAAAGATGCCTTTTAAAATGCTAATATTTTAGTATAGTTCCCATTTTAAATTCCATACTAATATAGAATGCCAAACTAAGGAGGATTTTTAAATGGGCCAAAATGCAGAATTCAATAAAATAAAGGAAAGATTTATTAATGCAGACTTGGATGGGAAGATCAAGATATATACCACAACTCAAGGGTTGAGTGTAGAGGAATTTAAAGAGTTATTAAGACATTTTCCCCTTCAACATTTGGATAAATTGGAAAGGGCAATGCCGTAGGAATAGTAAAAGCTCCTTGATTAAATATAAGGAGCTTTTGTCATAATTAATATTGATATTATAGCATTAGAAAATGCTCTCCTTATTTTGCTATTGCCTTAAACTAGCTAAAAGTAGTTTGATTTTTGGATCTTTTAGTCGTATAATAATATGAGGCAAAACAAAATATTCACAAGCAACTGATAGGGGGAGTCAAAATGGAAAAGAAAATGTTACCTATAGCCTTATCAAATCGTCATATTCATTTATGCAAGGAAGACATAGAAATATTATTTGGTAAGGGCTATCAACTAAAAAAACTCAAGGATTTATCCCAGTTGGGTCAATATGCAGCAGAAGAGAGGGTTGACCTTGTAGGTCCAAAGGGGCAACTTAAAGGGGTGCGTGTATTAGGTCCTGAAAGGTCTGCTACGCAAATTGAGATATCACTAGCAGACGGATTTGTTTTGGGTATAACACCACCGGTTAGGAATTCTGGTGATATCAAAGATAGCCCAGGGGTGAAAATTATAGGACCCAAGGGAGAAACAGAGATTAAAGAGGGCGTAATTGCAGCGGCAAGACATATACATATGAATACAGAAGATGCAGAAAAATTTGGGCTAGTTGATAAGCAAATGGTAAAGGTAGAGACCTTTGGTAAAAGGGCATTAATTTTTGATAATGTGTTGGTGAGGGTTCATCCTACATTTACCTTGGAAATGCATGTAGATATTGAAGAGGGTAATGGGGCCGGTGTTAAAAATGGAGAGGAAGTAAGGCTAGTTACCCAATAAATAAATTTAGGGTGTAGATAATATGAGGTTAGAGAAGTATATAGACCATACAATTTTAAAACCAGATGCTAGTTCAGATGACATTATTAGAATATGTCAGGAGGCCATAAAGTATGGTTTTTATGCAGTTTGTGTTAATAGCTGTCATACCCAATTGGCCAAGAGAGAATTGGGAGATAGCAATGTTAAACTTGCTACTGTGGTAGGCTTTCCATTAGGGGCTACTTCCACAAAAACAAAGGCTTTTGAAACTATGGATGCAGTTGAAAATGGCGCCAACGAAATTGATATGGTTATCAATATAGGGGCCCTTAAGGATGCCAATGAAGAATATTTATTTAAGGATATAGAGGCTGTAGTATTGGCCGCAGGTAAAGGTGTGCTTGTCAAGGTAATTATAGAAACATCGCTACTGAGTTCTCGGGAAAAGGTTTTGGTCTGCAAACTAGCCAAAAAAGCCGGTGCTGATTTTGTCAAAACTTCTACAGGTTTTAGTAAGGGCGGGGCCACGGTCGAAGATGTATCCCTTATGAGGCAAGCGGTTGGCCCTAATCTAGGGGTAAAAGCCTCTGGGGGAATTAGGGATTATTTGACCGCCAGGTCCTTGATAGAAGCTGGTGCTTCAAGGTTAGGGGCTAGTTCCTCTGTTGATATAGTAAAGTCTATTAAATAAATAATTTTCACTATAGGTAAATACTACTTATAGATAGAAAGATTCCATAAAATTGAATTAATATGGGGTCTTTTTTTATGGACAAAAATGGTTAAATAAAAAAAATATGCAGGGAGAGAATATATATAGGAGGTGATTGTTTGAAAAACAAAAAAATATTAATTGTTTGCTGCATTCCTCTTATATTAGTTATTGCCCTAGGCGGCTGTAGGCCTGCTCGAAGGCCAGTACCGGATAATAGACAACAAGCGCCGGTGCCCGATATTCAGAGCCCAAGAGAAATGGACAATGAAAGTAACAGGAATATGGGAACCCCATTGGACGATGGGACCCTGCCTAGAACTACTGAATCAACTAGGACAGAGGGAGACCTAATGGCTAGGGCCGATAAAATAGTGGATGCGGTTACAAAATTAGATGAAGTCAGAAGGGCCACAGTAATTATTTCTGAACAAACTGCAGTGGTTGGGGTTAAGTTAGAAAATAGTCGAAGGGAAGATATCGACAGAGATTTAGAGAAAAAGATTGAAGATGTAGTCCAGAAAACTGACAGAAAAATTGATAGGGTAGCAGTTACTCAGGACCCTGATTTATTTACAAGGATAGAGAATATTGGCAGGGAAGCTGAGAGAGGCAGGCCTCTAAGTGGCTTTGGCCGCGAGATAGAAGAAATTATAAGAAAGGTCATACCAAAGGTATAAATTAAATAAAGGTGGATAATATCCACCTTTATTTAATTTGACTTTTATTTTGAATTTCAATATAATTTACTGTATTCTTATATTACAGTTTGCAAATGTTTTTTCGTCTACTATATGAGCTTATTGAATTACTACAAATATAATTCTGTATTATATATATCAAGCCTATGCTTAGATGTAGCAATATAGAGGGGAGTGATATAAAAATGAATTCGGTGGCCTTGGAGATTTTCGGAATAAAGATAGCCTGGTATGGGATAATTATATCTTTAGGTATATTATTGGGTATATACGTAGCAACAATTAGGGCTAGACAAGAGGGCCTGTACGATGATGTTATTTTGGATCTTGGGCTAATTGCGGTACCTTTAGCTGTTATAGGTGCAAGATTATATTATGTTATTTTTAAATGGGATTATTATGGCAAAAACCCCGGTCAAATATTAAATATACGGGGGGGAGGCCTTGCTATTCATGGTGCCATTATAGTGGGTGTATTGACAGGTTACATATTCTGTAAATATAAGGGGATAAGATTTTTCCAAATAGCAGATATTTGTGCCCCTAGCATAATATTGGGCCAGGCTATTGGTAGATGGGGTAACTATTTTAATCAGGAGGCCTATGGCAGACCAACTAATCTACCCTGGGCCATAGAGATTAAGGGAACATTGGTCCATCCAACATTTTTATACGAATCTTTATGGAATTTTGCCGTTTTTATTTTTTTATTATGGTATACTAGGAGAAGAAAATACGAAGGACAGATATTTTTGCTTTACTTAATCCTTTATTCCATTGGCAGATTCTTTATAGAGGGTTTGCGGACGGATAGTCTAATGTTAGGACCATTAAGGGTCGCCCAACTTGTAAGTATAGCTGCTATCATATTTTCGCTAATTTTAATGAAAGTATTAAAAGGGAGAGAAAAATAAACTAAATAAGCCAGTTAAAAACCGCTAATGGGGCGGTTTTTTTATTTTTTATATAGGGACTTTAATCGTATTTATGTGTTTTTTAAATAAATTAAAATAATTAGAAGGATTTTCTATAATAGTATCGAAACTATGTTATGTGAGAAGTGGTGAGAAGTGGGGTAAAGTGGGGATATTTCCCTAAGGTGGGATAAGATATGTTTATTGGTGAATATAATCATTCGGTGGATACAAAAGGAAGACTGAGTATTCCAGCCAAGTTTAGAGATAATTTAGGAGAGGGATTTATCTTAACCAAAGGTTTGGATAATTGTCTTTTTGTATACCCCTTGGATGAATGGAAAATATTCGAGGACAAACTTAAACAGCTTCCCATGGCTAATAGGGACGCCAGATCCTTTGTGAGATTCTTTTTTGCGGGGGCAACGGAATGTGAATTTGATAATCAGGGGAGGATAAGAATACCCATCAATTTAAGAGACCATGCATCTATTAAAAAAGAAGCTGTGATTATAGGTGTTGCTACAAGACTGGAAATATGGAGCACGGAAGAATGGACTAGCTATAATGATGAAATTACTTCTAGCTATGATGAGATAGCCTTAAAAATGCAAGAATTAGGAATTTAAAAAATATAAATAATGGCCGAAAGGCCAATGTGGGTGGTAAAATGAATTTTTATCATAAATCTGTACTATTGGAAGAAAGTTTAAAATATTTAAATATTAGGAAAAATGGTGTTTATATAGATGGAACCCTGGGGGGTGGGGGGCATAGTGCAAGAATCGCTGATAAATTGGATAAAGGTGGAATATTGATTGGTATAGATAGGGATAAAGATGCCATAACAGCTGCAAGACCAGTACTGAAAAATTATCCCTGCCAAGTTCATTTAATCCATGACAATTTCAAGAACCTAGATAAAATCTTAATGTCTTTAGAGATAGAAGCTTTTGACGGTTTATTGTTGGACCTGGGAGTATCATCCCATCAACTAGACCAAAGGGAAAGAGGTTTTTCCTATCAGCATGATGCTAAACTAGATATGCGGATGAATGTAGAGGGGCCATTAACAGCAAAGATGATTATAAATAACTATTCTGAGAAGGAATTGGAAAATATTATTTGGGAGTATGGCGAAGAAAGATGGGCTAGAAGAATTGCAGAATTTATAGTGAAAGATAGAAAAAAACAAGAGATATCCACTACCTATGAATTAGTGGAAACTATTAAAAAGGCCATACCAAAAGAGGTAAGAAGAAAGGGAGGACACCCTGCCAGAAGAACTTTTCAAGCCTTAAGAATCGAGGTAAATGATGAATTAAATATAATAGACAAAACTATAAAAAGTGCCGTAAAATACTTGAAAGGCGGAGGCAGAATATGCATAATAACCTTTCATTCTCTAGAGGACAGGATCGTAAAAAACACCTTTAGGAAATTAAATGACCCCTGCATATGTCCGCCAGATTTCCCTATATGTGCATGTGGAAAGAAAAAACAATTAAAAATCATAACAAGGAAACCCATTACACCAACAAAAGAAGAAATAGATTTAAATAATAGGGCAAGAAGTTCAAAATTAAGAGTTGCAGAAAAAGTCTAGTATAAAGGGAAAGGGGGATGAATAAATTTGGTAGTAGCGCGAAAACAATATGATTATGACCAAGGTAAGATAAAAGACCAGGAGAAAAAAACTTCAAAGCGTCCCAGACCTGTTAGAAACTTTAGATTGGAAAAGCTCATTTTTACTATGGGAATTATATTGGTCCTTAGCTTAAGCCTAGTACTGTTATTAAGGTATTCCAGCATAACCAAAAGTAGACACCAGGTCCATACACTTAATAACAAATTAGACCAATTAAAGGTACAAAAAGAGCATCTAAGGATTAAACTTGAAACCGTTTCTAAATCCAGATGGATAGAGGAGTTAGCTGAAGATCGCTTAAGCATGACATATCCGCTAGCAGATCAAATATTATATATTCATGTACCCGCCGATGAGATTGCTATTGTGTCTGAAGAGATGCACTATTACAATAACAGTAAAGATACTGATATAATAAGTGAAAAAAATACAGTTTTTAGCTTTATAGGGAAAATTGCAGGATTTTTTAAAATCTAAAGGGGGAGGAATAAGTGCCTGAGCCTAGTATATCTACAAAAAAAAGACTTATGGTTATATTTGTTATTGTGTGTATAACCCTCCTAGGCTTAATCACCCGATTAGGATGGATACAAATAGTGCAGGGAGATAAATATAAAGAATTAGCTAACGAACAGCAAACAAGGGATATACCTATACCCTCTAAACGGGGGACAATATATGATAGAAATGGGAAGGAATTGGCCATAAGTGCAAGTAGTAACACAGTATGGGCAAAACCAAGTGAGATTTCAGACCCTGAGGAAACTAGCGCTTTCCTAGCGGAGATTTTGGACTTGGATGAGGAAGAATTATTAAAAAGACTCAAGGACACTAGATATGATTTAGTAAGGATTGCTCGTTGGATTGACGATGATATAGGTGATAGGATACGTATTAAGAAGATTAATGGTGTTTGGCTTGCGGAGGATAACAAGAGATACTATCCCTATGGTAATTTTGCTGCCTATATTTTGGGCCATACCACTGATGATAATAGGGGGATGGCCGGGATAGAGCTGGAATATGAAAAGGATTTAAGTGGCTTGCCTGGAAGATGGATTAAAAATACTGATGGAGCTGGGAGACAGTTGCCCTTCAGTGTGGAAAGATACTATCCGCCAGAGGATGGTTTAAGCCTTGTCTTAACAATTGATGAGGTTATTCAACATTTTGCCGAAAAGGCTATCGAGAATGCCTTGAAAATCCATAATGGTAAGAGGGCCATGGCTATTGTGATGGATGTAAGAACAGGGGAAATTTTGGCCATGGCGGCTAAACCTGACTATGATCCAAATAACTCCAGAATTCCTCTGGACGAAGAATTAAAATTGCAGATAGAAGATATGGATGATGAAAAAAAACTAGAAACATGGTTTAGTATCTGGAGAAACCCCGTCACTAATGATACATACGAACCCGGTTCAACCTTTAAATTAATTACCGTTGCCGGGGCATTAGAAGAGGGTGTTGCAAGTCCGACTAGCCAGTTTTATTCTGGAGGTTCTATCAAGGTGGGAGGTAGGGTGCTTAGATGTTGGAGGCATTATAACCCCCATGGGAGCCAGACTTTAACTGAGGCAGTTCAAAACTCTTGCAACCCTGTCATGGTTGAATTGGGACAAAAATTAGGAAATAAAAAATTTTATCACTATCTAGAAGCTTTTGGCTTTTCAAATACTACAGGGATTGATTTGCCTGGAGAAAGAAAGGCCATTATGTATGATGAGAGTAATGCTGGTCCTGTTGAATTGGCAACAATGGCCTATGGTCAAAGTATTTCTGTCACACCCCTACAATTAATAAATGCCATATCTGCCATTGCTAATGGGGGAAAACTAATGCAACCCAGGATAGTAAAGGAATTACTAGACGTTGATGGTAAGGTTGTAAAACGTTTTGAAGAAAGAGTGCTGCGCCAGGTTATTTCAGAAAAAACTTCACGGGAACTTTGCAATATAATGGAGGCTGTTGTGGCTGAGGGTTCTGGAAAAAGTGGATATATACCGGGATATAGGGTGGGAGGAAAGACTGGTACTGCCCAAAAAGTTGTGGATGGCAGGTATGCCCAGGGAAAATATGTTGCCTCCTTTATAGCCATCGCTCCCAGCGATGATCCAAGGTTGGCTGTATTGTCAATAGTGGATGAACCCAATGGTTATAGTCATTATGGGAGTGTAGTAGCAGCCCCAATTGCCCAGGAAATCTTACAAGAAAGCCTTAGATATCTAGATATAAAGCCTCAGTATTCAAAGGAGGAGGCGGAAAGCCTAGTACAAAAAGAGGTAAGTATTCCTGAAGTGAGGAATATGACGGTGAGAGAGGCTTCAAAGATATTAGCTGAGAGCAGGTTAGATTTTGCAACTGGTCCGGAATTTATGGAGGATGGGGAGGCAATAGTGGTTGATATGTTTCCCAAACCCAATTCAAAGGTGCCTGAGGGATCAGTAATTATGTTATATACTAAATTCAATGAAAATCTACCGTCGGCTATACCAGTACCTCAATTGGAGGGAAAAACTATAAGGGAAGTAAATACTATATTAAATGCCATGGGATTAAAGTTAAAAATTACTGGTAATGGTTTGGCGACAAAACAAATGCCTGATCCGGGAACTAAGGTTGAATTGGGGACAATTGTAAATGTAGAGTTTGAAACTAATTAAAAGCTTATAATTTACCTAGAGATAAGATGGGCAACTAAGATTAAAGAAAATTTACTTTAATTTTAAGTTGCCCTTTAAAAAACCTACTTATTTGATAACAAATTAGAGATAAAAATTTGTATTTAAATTCAATGAAGGTGGGAAATCTTATGCTCTTAAGGGAATTGTTAATGGATTTGGATATTATAGATATTAGGGGTTGCATAGACCTAGGAGTAGAGTCAATAGCATATGATTCAAGAAAGGTTAGCAAGAATAGCCTATTTATTTGTATCCGGGGATTTAAAACAGATGGACATTTGTATATAAGGGATGCTATTATTAATGGGGCTATTGCAATAATCACCGAGGAAGATACTAACATTACTCATGTGACAGTAATTAGGGTAAAAAACACAAGAAGAGCTATGGCGGTCCTTGCCAACAAATTTTTTGACTATCCTAGCGAAAAGTTACAATTAGTAGGGATAACAGGCACCAATGGTAAAACATCAACCAGCTATATGGTAAAAAACATACTTGAAAAGGCTAACAATAAGGTCGGTGTAATTGGAACTATTGCAAATTGGATTGGGGAAAAAAGGATAGAAACTAAATTAACAACCCCCGAGGCTATAGACTTCCAGGCTTTGTTATACAAAATGCTGAATAAACAAATTAAATATTGTATTATGGAAGTTTCCTCCCATTCCTTAGAATTAAATAGGGTGGATGGGAGCAATTTTAGAATAGGACTTTTAACTAACCTTAGTTCCGACCATATGGACTTTCATAATACGGTGGAAGAATATAGGAATTCAAAGAAAAAACTATTTAGTAAAACTTCTTATAAAAATATTATCAATATCGATGACAAGCATGGTAAAATAATATTTAAGGAGATAAAGGATTATAAGACGTCCCTCTTGACCTATGGAATAGATAATAGGGCTGATATAATGGCCAAGGATATTACTTTAAACTTGAAGGGTGTCTCCTTCCAGTTGTATAGCCCAGATTATAGGGGTAGAATAGAAATTAGTATCCCGGGCATATTCACTGTCTACAATGCATTGGCTGCAATAGCCATATCCCATGCCTTGGGCATAGAATTTAAATCTATACAAGAGGGTTTGAGGGATATGGCCGGTATAGCGGGAAGGATGGATCTAATTAATGAATTTAAAGAGTTTGCCGTTATTGTGGATTATGCGCATACTCCTGATGCCTTAGAAAACCTCCTCAAATCCACTAGAAAATTTGCAGCAAATAAATTGATCACAGTTTTTGGCTGTGGAGGAGATAGGGACAAAAATAAGAGAGCTGTAATGGGTGAAATTGCGGGGGAAAATAGTGATTTGACTATAATAACTTCTGATAATCCCAGGACAGAAAACCCCTTGGAGATATTGGCTATGATAGAGGAGGGGATAAAAAAAACACCGGGAAGATATTTTATAGTGGAGGATCGTAGGCAAGCTATATCTTTGGCCTTAAGAAGGGCCCAAAAAGGAGATATTGTATTAATAGCAGGAAAGGGCCACGAAACTTATCAAACTATTGGCAATAAGAACTTTGAATTTGATGATAAAAAGGTTGCATTAGAAACTGGACGGGAGGCAGGGTTATTGTGCTTACACAAAATATAGGTATGATTGTAAAGGCTAGCGGGGGTAAAATAATACAAAGGGGTAAAAATAATAAAATTATGGGAATTTCCACAGATTCTAGGGATATAAAAACCGCCTCTTTATTTATACCTCTAGTAGGAGACAAATTTGATGGACATAATTTCTTACTGGATGCTAAATTAAAGGGTGCAAATGCAGTCCTTTATGAAAAAGGCAAAAATATAGACTTTGATAAACTTAAGGATATCTACATTATAGAGGTAGCCGATAGCCTAAGGGCACTACAAGACATTAGCATGGCATATAGGAATTTATTTAATATACCACTTATTGCTGTAACAGGTAGCACTGGCAAAACCTCTACTAAGGACATAATTAGTGATGTTTTATTGGAAAAATTTAATGTGCTAAAGAATATTGGCAACTTCAACAATCATATTGGCCTACCCCTAACTATATTAAATTTAAAGGAGGAACACCAAATAGGGGTTTTGGAAATGGGGATGACGGGTTTGGGGGAAATTTCTGAACTTAGCCGTATTGTCAAACCCCATATAGGTGTCATAACCAATATTGGTATGTCCCATATTGGAAGATTGGGAAGTCGGGACAATATTATGAGGGCAAAATTAGAGCTTGCAGACTATTTAGGAGAAGGAGATTACTTATTGTTAAATGGTGATAATGATTACTTATCTACCATTAAAGATGAAGAAGCTCCCTATCAAAAAATATTTTTTGGTTTATCAGAAGAAAATGACTTTTATCCAAAAAGGTTAGAAAACTTAGGTGAGAAAGGTTACAGTTTTTTCATAAAACTTGATGGTAAAGAATCATATTTTAGAATAAAAGAGCCCGGCATACATAATGTATACAATGCCATGGCAGCCATTTGGATAGGGAACTATTTTAAGATGGATGTTGAAAAAATCAAATTAGGATTGGAGAATTACACCCCTAGTAGGATGAGGATGGAAAGCAAAATATTTAATGGGGTCAAGGTTATTAACGATGCATATAATGCTAGCCCTGATTCAATGAAAGCAGCCTTGGACATATTAAGAAGCATGGATGGAGAGAGAAAAATAGCCATTTTAGGCAATATGTTTGAGTTGGGGGAGTTTTCCCGCGAGGCACACAGGAATGTAGGAAAATATATAGGGGATGGTGTTGATATATTAATTACAGTGGGGCAAATGGCTGAGGAAATTGCAAATGAAGCAATTGCTATGGGAATGGACCCAAATCAAATTTATAGGACAATGACAAATGACCAGGTAATAAGACTATTAGGAGGGTTGGTGAAAAAGAAAGATATTATATTAGTAAAGGGTTCTAGAGGTATGACAATGGAAGAGATTGTACATTATCTACAAGAGAGGAGTTAATTGGATGTTGCAGCAAAAACAGTTAATATATACAATAATTATCGCCTTTTTTATTACATTAATACTAGGGCCATTGGTGATACCCTTTTTGAGAAAATTAAAAGTTAGGCAAACTATTAGAGAAGAGGGACCCCAGAGCCATATGGCCAAAAGTGGTACCCCAACCATAGGAGGAATAATAATCATTCTTTCCATTGTTATTACAAGTTTTACCGCGGGAATTATAAATAATGACCTCTTAGTTGCCCTAGCTGTTACTATCGCTTTTGGAATAATTGGCTTTATTGATGATTTTATAAAGGTGGTTTTAAGGAGAAATCTAGGGTTAAGAGTTTATCAAAAACTAGTTTTACAAATGCTGGTGGCAGCTTTTTTAGCAATTTATCAGTCCAGCGTATCCTCGGTGGGAACAAAAATAATAATCCCCTTTGTGAAGGGATCCTTACAAGTTGGCAACATAATAATTCCCCAATATTTGGAGTTGGGATTTCTCTATATTCCCTTTATTGTGTTCGTGGTAGTGGCTACAGTAAATAGTGTTAATTTAACTGATGGTCTAGATGGGCTGGCATCGGGTGTAACACTAATTATTACCGCTTTTTTTAGCCTACTAGCCATGAATTGGGGATACACAAGTTTGGGGGTTTTTGCAAGTGCAGTAACAGGGGCCTGCCTAGGTTTTTTAAGATATAATACTCATCCTGCTCAGGTTTTCATGGGTGATACAGGATCTTTGGCCTTAGGTGGTGCAGTGTCTACGGTAGCAATATTAATGAATCTACCATTAATAATACCCATTGTTGGTGGTATATATTTTGTGGAATCCCTGTCGGTTATTCTACAGGTTATTTCCTTTAAAAGCACCGGCAAAAGGATTTTTAAAATGAGTCCCCTCCACCACCACTATGAACTAAGCGGATGGGCTGAAACTAAGATAGTAACCGTGTTTTGGGTAACTACTGTAATTTTATGCCTAATAGGGGTCTTAGCTATACATTAGAAAAGAGGTTTAAAGAAATGAAACTCAAAAATAAGCGTGTGTTGGTAGTGGGTTTAGCCGTAACGGGAGTACCCTTGGTAGAAAGTCTGTGTAAACTAGGGGCGAGAGTAATAATAAATGATATTAAAAGTAAAATAGAATTAAAAGATAATCTTGACCAGCTATCTGGCTTGGAGTTTGATACTATACTTGGCGGGCATCCCAAAGATTTAGAAGAATTAGGACCATTAGATTTAATTGTACTTTCCCCTGGTATAGATTTAAAAAATCCCTTTGTCAGGGCATTAAAGAAGTTAAATGTAGAGATAATAGGTGAAATAGAGCTGGCATATAGGCTAACTAAGGCAGTCATTATTGCTATTACGGGGACAAATGGTAAAACAACAACCACAGCACTGGTAGGGGAAATTTTCAAAAAAGCTGGGATAAATGCACCAGTAGTTGGCAACATTGGTATTCCAGCTATATCACAGGCATTGGATACTAATAAAGGGGATGTAATGATTATGGAAACAAGTAGCTTTCAGTTAGAAAGCATTGTCGATTTTCATCCTAAAATTGCCGTCCTACTAAATTTGACCCCAGACCATCTTAATAGGCACAGAACGTATGCAAACTACATAAAAGAAAAATTTAAAATATTTAAAAATCAGGATTACAATGATTTTTCAATTATAAATTATGATGATAAGCAATGTAGAGAGGCTAGTCATGGACTGGCAGGCAAAAGAATATTTTTTAGCCGTAGAGTTTTACTAGATGAAGGAGTATTTGTTGAAAATGATGGGATTATATATGCTGACAAGGGAGAAAAACATAAAATAATTGATATTAATGATATAAAAATCCCAGGT
Organism: uncultured Clostridiaceae bacterium; assembly: GCA_964390055.1. Lineage (GTDB taxonomy): Bacteria > Bacillota > Clostridia > Peptostreptococcales > Natronincolaceae > CAYMGQ01. The sequence goes on along the minus strand of CAYMGQ010000002.1, from coordinate 92,708 downwards.
AAACACAACCTAGAGAATGCTTTGGCTGCAACAGCTATCGCATTAATTTATGGAATCAGGGCTGATTATATAAGGAATGCTTTAAAAAATTTTGAGGGGGTAGAACATAGGATTGAATATGTTGCCACCCATGGGGGGGTAAGATTTATTAATGACTCCAAGGCTACTAATATAGATGCTAGCATAAAGGCTATAGAGGCTATAGATAATTCCATTATTCTCTTGGCTGGCGGATTAGATAAAGGTAGCCAATTTCACCAACTTATCAATTCTTTTCAAACTAGGGTGAAGGCCTTATTTGTCTATGGAGAAACAGCCAGCAAGTTAGTTAAGGCAAGCGAGGATTTAGGATTCGAGAATGTAACAATGGTTAAAGACCTAGAGGAAGCTGTATTAAACGCATATGCCTTAGGAGATATAGGCGATACTATCTTGTTCTCTCCAGCATGTGCTAGTTGGGATATGTATAGAAACTTTGAGGAAAGAGGCAATCATTTTAAGGAGATAGTTAGAAATATAAGGAGGGCCAAAAATGGGGAAAAGGAATCCTTATGATTTTATAATTATTATTACAGTTGCTCTATTAGTTACAATTGGTATTATTATGATTTTCAGTTCCAGTTTTTCCTCAGCCATGGTAAGGCAGGGAGATGGCTACTACTTTTTGAAAAGAATATTAGTTTGGGCCGCTGTCGGTATAATAGCCATGTATTTTTGTGCTGGGGTCAATTACCAGAACTGGGCAAAGTATGCTAATTATATTTTGTTGGCTAGTATTATTTTATTAATACTTGTTTTAACCCCAATTGGAATAGAGATTAATGGGGCTCAAAGATGGCTAGGTGTAAAAACAGTTACTATAATGCCTTCAGAAATTGCCAAACTAGCAGTTATTATTTTTGTTGCTACTAGTATTACCAGAAAGCACAAACATATGGGGAGCTTTTTTTATGGGGTTGTTCCCTACCTACTTTTAGCTGGGCTTTTCTTTATTTTAATTAAAAAACAACCAGATTTTAGTACAGCTCTTGTTATTGTTGTGATAATTTTGGGGATGGTTTTTGTTGGTGGGATGAAACTTAGTCACTTTATTGGAGTAACAACAGTGGGGCTTAGTGGTCTGGTTGGAGGTCTTATATATATATTTCTTAGTGGCAAAGGTTATAAAGCCAGAAGAATTACTGCTTTTTTAGATCCCTGGGCGGATCCTACAGATAGTGGCTTTCAGGCAGTACAATCTTTATTAGCATTGGGATCTGGAGGGCTTTTTGGCCGTGGATTGGGGAGAAGTGTTCAGAAACATTTTTATTTACCTGAACCGCAAAATGACTTTATATTTGCTATTATAGGGGAAGAACTGGGCTTTATTGGTGGCCTTGTAATTATGTTATTATTTATGATATTAATCTGGAGAGGGATACGGATAGCAATATATGCACCCGATTTATTATCCTGTTTACTTGCTACAGGGATTATCACCATGATTATTGTTCAAGTTACAGTAAATATAGCAGTAGCAACCTCATCTATACCCGTTACTGGTATCCCCCTGCCCTTTATTAGCTATGGGGGAAATGCCTTGGCCATGTTTATGGCATCAACTGGAATTTTGTTAAACATATCTAAGTATACAAATATAAATAGGAGTTGAAAAAAGTGAGGGTGATTATCAGTGGAGGTGGCACGGGAGGACATATATACCCTGCAATTGCCGTTGCAAATGTAATTAGATCAAGGGTCCCCCATGCTGAGATTCTATTTATTGGTGGTAAAAATGGCCTGGAGAATGATATAGTACCCAAGGCCGGTTACAATATCAGTAATATAAGGGTAAGCTATTTAAAACGCAAGCTTTCATTACATAATTTGAAAAGTGGAGCAATGCTAATTGGGGCACTATGGCAGGCCAGAAAAATTATAAGAAAATTCAAACCAGATATAGTAATTGGTACTGGGGGATTTGTGAGTGGGCCTGTAGTATATATAGCATCAAAGATGGGTATTAAGACTTTGATTCATGAACAAAATGTTTATCCTGGTTTAACAAATAAAATTTTAAACAAGTATGTAAATAAAGTGGCTATTAGTTTCCAAGAAAGCAGAAGACATTTCAAAAATAAAGATAATTTAGTTTTAACCGGCAACCCTATCAGAAAAGATTTTTTCGAAAATCCAGCTTTAGCGGAAGCAAAAAAACATAAAAGTCATGGCGGAAAACCCCTGGTATTAATTGTTGGCGGTAGCGGAGGTTCTATTAGTATCAATCAGGCAGTCATGGAAATGATGATTGATTACCCTCAAAATTTTTTTGAAATATTGCTAGTCACGGGAAAAAATCATTATAATAAAATTAAAAATATAAGTGAAAAACACAAAGGAACCATAGGAAATAACAAGATAGTAGAATACATAGACGATATGGCCCATGCCCTTAAATCCTGCGATTTAATTGTCTGCAGTGCTGGGGCAATAACAATAACTGAAATAAATGCCGTGGGCAAACCTGCAATTTTAATACCAAAGGCCTATACGGCCGAAAATCACCAGGAATACAATGCCAGGACTTTAGAAGAAAAAGGTGCTGCCCTAGTCATTAAAGAAAAAGATTTAAATCCTAGAGAACTCTACAATAGTATCAAAAAGATTCTAACTAATCCAAAAATGCTTGAAAGTATGAAAAAATCTAGTCTTGGCTTATCGCAAAGACATGCAGATGACTTAATATATGATGAAATTATAAGGCTTTTATAACAAAAGGAAAAATTTTAAGAAACACCTTGGGTGTCCCCGCATATTATGATTATATATTTGTTTTATAATACAATGCTTAATTTTCATATAATACTAATTGCTTTTTGGGGGTGCCTGGGGTGAGTAAGTTGCTAATTCATGGTGGCAATAAGATTCAGGGTCAACTAAATGTCAGTGGGGCAAAAAATTCTGTTTTACCAATTTTAGCTGCCACTGTTTTAAATGGTAGCACAAATGTTATTCATAATATACCAGCATTATCCGATGTTAAAATAATGAAAGGAATTTTAAGGGCGGTAGGTTGCAATGTAAAGAGAGAAGATAAAACAATAATTGTGGATTCCAAGGGGGTAAATAACCACGTTATTCCTGAGGAATTGGTAAGGGAAATGCGGTCATCTATTATATTTTTAGGAGCAATGCTAGGTAGATGTGGGGAGACAATAGTAAGCTATCCGGGAGGCTGTGAGATTGGGCCAAGACCAATCGATTTGCATTTAAAATCATTAAAAGAGATGGGGGCCCAGATTAAAGAAAATCATGGTTTCTTAATCTGTAAAACTAAGGAGTTAAAGGGAAATGATATACATCTAGACTTTCCCAGTGTTGGTGCCACTGAAAACATTATGTTGGCAGCAATCAAGGCAAAGGGTATAACCACAATTACAAATGCTGCAAGAGAGCCAGAGATAAAGGATTTACAAGACTTTTTAAATGCGATAGGGGGAAGGGTTACTGGGGCTGGAAGCAATACTATTATGATTGAGGGAGTGGAAAATCTTAATTCAGTGGAACATACTATTATACCTGATAGGATTGTTGCTGGTACCTATTTAGTTGCAGCTGCAATCACCAGAGGAAAGATACAACTAAAAAATGTGATCCCTCAACATTTTCAGGCCACAATTGCAAAATTGAAGGAAGCAGGTTGCAAAATTATTTATAGCCCCGATGAAATCAGCCTAAGTGCACCAGAGAATTTGTTAGGAATAGAATCCATTAAAACCATGCCATATCCTGGATTTCCAACAGATATGCAATCTCAGATAATGGCTTTAATGACAGTAAGTCAGGGTATAAGCATTATAAAGGAAAATATTTTTGAAAACAGGTACAAACATGCCTATGAGTTGATGAGGATGGGGGCAAATATAAAAATTGATGGTAGAATAGCAGTTATAAAGGGTGTTGATAGGCTTACCGGAGCTATAGTCAAGGCCAATGATTTAAGAGGAGGAGCTGCCCTAGTATTGGCTGGATTAGCAGCAGAAGGAATGACAATAGTAAAAAATGCAGACCATATTTGCAGGGGGTACGACAACATAGCTAAAGAACTAAATTCGGTTGGGGCTGATATTCGTAGCCTATAAGCTAAGACCCCCGGCATTTGAGGAGAGAAGAGTAGGGATAAAATATGGACAAGAGAAAAAAAAGAATTTTATGGAGGAAAAGGACAAGAGGGGTGCTAACGGCCTTATTTTTGATAATTGTTTTTTTGTTCTGGACTATATATTATTTACTTAAATCAGATTTGTTAAATTTAAAAACAATAAATGTTTACGGAAATGCTATATTAACTGAGGAAGAAATAATAGATGTATCAGACTTATACTTTAATAGAAATATATTGCAATATGATTTAAAACAGATTAAAAGCAAAGTAGAAAGCCATCCTTATATAGATGAGGCCAATATAAAAAGAAAATTACCCAAAACTATCATAATTACTGTTAAGGAAAGGGAGAAGTATGCTATAATACCATATATGGGGTCTTTTATCTATATTGACCCATACAAGGTGGTTCTAGAGGTAACAAGGGACTATTTGGCGGAGGATTTAGTGATAATTACAGGTGTGGAGTTTGAGAGTTTCAAACTTGGTGAAATCATTAACATACACAATGAGAATATATTTGACCATGCCATGGATTTAGTGGAAGCTGCTAGGATAATTTCTCTTATGGATATGATTTCCGAAATTAATATAGGCAGAGAAGATTATATTAAATTAATTACCTTCGATGGGATTGAGGTATTACTCACAAAGGATTTAGAAGCAGCATATTCAATGCTGACCCTAAGGGAGATCTTATCTAATGTAGCCTCCTTTGAAAATAAGGAAATCATAATAGATATGAGCTACAAAGGACAAATTTCTATAAAAACTAAAGGTAATGGAAACCAATGGGAGGAAAGTGAATGGAATTAAAGGGAAAAATTGCCCTAGGATTACTTTGCGGTATATTAGGACTTTCAATAGCCTTACAGTTTAATACAATCAAAAAAGCTACGGAGGGGAATTTTTTATCAACCCAAAAAGCTCAACAATTGGCACTGGAATTGAGAAATCTAAGAACAGAAAAGAATAGGCTTAATGAGGAACTTACTAATCTGGAAACACGTTTAAAAGAATATGAAATTTCTGAGGCGGATGAAAACCTAATTATTAAAAATTTAAAAAGGGACTTGGAGAGATACCAATTATTAGGTGGATATAAAGAAGGGGAAGGACCTGGAATAATAATAACCGTAGATGACCCCCATGAAGAGTTTATCCCAGCTGGGGATAGCAGTTTTATTATGTATAATTACGATTTAATTTTGGAGTTAATTAACAAATTAAATGCTGCTGGGGCTGAGGCTATAGCTATAAATGACCAAAGATATATTGCAACCACAGAGATATACTATACTTCCAATACTATGCTTATAAATTCTATCCCTAGTCAACCTCCCTTGGAAATTAAGGCTATAGGCAATCCAGAAACTCTTGAGGCAGCTCTTAATATAAGATACGGTATAGTGTGGGCCATGCAACAGTATTATAATTTACAGGTGGCTGTAAAAAAGGAAGACTCCATAACTGTCCCACGCTACAACAAGTTGGTTCAATATGAATATGCTAGACCGATTGAAGCTATTCAATAATAATTGGGAAGAGGTAAAATTATGAAATCTAATTTCCAAAAATTAATTGTTGCCTTTTTATTTTGCATATTAGGTTTTACAATTGCCATGCAATTTGCCAATAAACCAGAAGATTATAACTTTGTTAGTCTAAAAACTTTAAATGAACTACACAACTCTATAGCTAAGGAAGAAGAGGAAATAAATAATATTAGGGAATTAATAATTTCTAGTAAAAGAAGATTGGACGAGTATCAAAGAGCCTTGGATGAGGAAGGAAGTATTAGGGATGTATTAAAGAATGAAATTGAAACTGCAAAATTAATAAGTGGCTTTCAAGATCTTGAAGGCCCTGGAATCGTTATTAAATTAAGTGACAGTGACCGGGAACTTTATGAGGGAGAAAATCCTAATAATCTTGTGGTCCACGATGGGGATATATTGACAATAATAAATGATTTGAGGATTGCAGGCGCTGAGGTAATCTCCATTAATGGCCAAAGACTCTTGAGTAAATCCGAAATAAAATGTACCGGACCTACAATAACTATAAATAACTATACTTATGGACAACCATTTATTCTAAAAGCAATCGGAAACCCTATAACTTTAGATGCTGCTATTAAGGCACCAGGTTCCCATGCTTGGGATTTAAAAGAAGTTTGGGGTTTGGAAGTGGAATCCTACACTAGTGACAGGGTAAGGATAACAAAATATCAAGGGGATATGGCTTTGCAGCATATAAAACCTGCGGAAGGGGATTAAAAAATGTTGTTTGCAATTCTTGGTTTAGTTTTGGGTATACTTCTTGGACTCTACTTACCAATAACTTATCCGGCCGGGTATTCCTTATATATATCCGTAGCAATATTAGCTGCCTTGGATTCAGTATTTGGGGCAGTTAGGGCAACAGTTGAGAACAAGTTTGACACAGAGATATTTGTTTCAGGTTTTTTTGGCAATGCTATATTAGCCGGTTTTTTGGCATATATAGGAGACAGGCTGGGGGTACCCCTATATTATGCAGCCATATTTGCATTTGGTGCAAGACTATTTCAAAATTTTGCCCAAATACGTAGGCACTTCTTAAAAAAACTTAAAGATAGGTAAGCTAATAAAATGGGGATTTTACCAGACTTTTCATATAAAACTTATAAGTAAAAAAAAGGAATAAGAAAACTTTTGTTGAATGTATAGTCTAGACTACTAGACTAATAAATAATTGAATTCAAATATTATCGTATACACTCACTACCATCTTTTTTAAAGGTTGAGCAAAAGTTTTATTATTTGTAGCTTGTGGCCTATGGATAATGGGGAGAAAATATGATAATGTTGTAAATTACCATTATGGAAACTTCAATTAAAAGGTGAGGTATCTACATAACAAGGGGGTAATATTGTGTTAGAATTTGATGTAGACATGGATCAATTTGCTCAGATTAAAGTGGTAGGCGTTGGTGGGGGTGGCAACAATGCAGTAAATCGTATGATTCAGTCGGAATTAAAGGGTGTTGAGTTTATTGCTATTAATACAGATAAACAGGCTCTATTTACCTCTAATGCGGAACATAAAATACAAATTGGAGAAAAACTTACAAAGGGATTAGGAGCTGGTGCTAATCCGGAAATAGGTAAAAAAGCCGCAGAGGAAAGTAGAGAAGATATTTATAAGATATTGCAGGGAGCAGACATGGTTTTTGTCACAGCGGGCATGGGTGGCGGTACAGGCACTGGTGCAGCGCCAATTGTCGCGGAGATTGCAAAGGAAATAGGTATACTTACAGTAGGAGTTGTAACCAAACCATTTATTTTTGAGGGGAGGCGGAGGCTGCTCCATGCAGAACAGGGAATAGAAGAGCTGAAAGAAAGAGTAGATACTCTTGTTACTATACCCAATGACAGATTATTACAGGTGATTGAGAAGAAAACAACTATGCTAGATGCCTTTAGGATAGCTGATGATGTTCTTATGCAGGGAGTTCAAGGGATTTCTGACCTAATTGCCGTACCAGGTCTGGTAAATCTAGACTTTGCTGATGTCAAGACCATTATGCTAGAGCAGGGCTTGGCCCATATGGGAATTGGAAGATCGAATGGTGATAATAGGGCAACGGAGGCGGCAAAACAAGCTATACATAGCCCCCTACTAGAAACCTCTATTGATGGTGCCAAAGGAGTATTACTGAATATTACGGGAGGTTCAAATTTGGGTTTATTTGAGGTTAATGAAGCGGCAGAGCTGGTAACCCAGGCGGCTGACCAGGATGCTAATATTATCTTTGGTGCTGTAATTAATGAGGAACTTAAAGATGAGATAAGGATTACTGTTATTGCAACGGGATTTGAACAAAACTTGTCGAGCTTTAAATCTAAACAAAGAAGAAATATATTGGGAACTGGTAAAGAAGAGGCTGCTGCCGGAGATGAAGAAGGCAGACAAACTGATGAATTAGATATACCAATTTTCCTAAGAAGAAAAAAATAATAAATATCATAAAATGCATATATAGTTAGGACTTGCTAATGGCAAGTCTTATTATTTTTGCTAAAAAAAGATTGGTCCCCTGCAAATAAAATTCAGTAACTTATTTAATTCGACTTCAGAAAATGACAAAGTTAATGACTATAAATATATATAATATACATAAACCCCTCCCTAGATGAATACTTGTATAAATAGGGAGTTTATGTTTTTAGGGGGATGAGAAATGATAATTTATGCTGAATATGTTTTTCTAGAAAATTTCATAATGAATTTTATCTTATTGTCCTTGACATCAAAACTCGCTAAATACCCTGTCAAAACAAGCAAGCTGTTTACAGCTTCGTCAATTAGTGCCCTGTACGCCTTTATAATTTTTGTTCCCAGACTGCACTTTTTGTTTTCCATAGTAATGAAGATTGCCTGTTCAATGCTAATTATTATATTAGCCTTTACCCCATACAAATTTAAAGACTTTTTTAGACTATTAGGGATATTCTACCTAATTACTTTGGTATTTGGAGGGGCAGGCTTTGCTGTTTTTTATCTGGATAGCTTTAATGGGATTATAAGTAATGGAATATTCTACATAAATAATATGTCAATTAAAAATATATTTATAGCTTCCGGTATAGGTTATATTCTTATTAATTTTTGTTGGGTATATCTGCAAAAGCAGTTGTCCAAGGAAAAGATCCTTAAAAGTATAAAAATTAAAATTGATGGTAGCCAAGTGGAAATGGTGGGGATAGTAGACACTGGTAATTCCTTGTTAGATCCTATTAGCCAGTACCCCGTCATTATAGTGGAGTATGAAGCCATGATAAATTTATTTCCCCTAGAGATTCAATGGGCTTTCAGCCAAGAGGAAAAACTGGATATAAATCAGATAGTTGTTGCCCTAAAGGATAGCAATTGGGTTACTAGGTTAAGGATGATACCCTATGAGGCTTTGGGTATAGAAAATGGACTACTATTAGGATTTAGACCTGATGAGGTAAGAGTAGAAAATGAAATAGAGACTAAAAGCATAAGTAAAATTGTAGTGGCAATATACAATAAGAGTTTATCTAAAACAGGGGACTACAAGGCATTATTACACCCTGATATTATTTAAAAAAATTTAACAAAAAGAAATAGGGAGGCAGGAAAGATGAAGGGTAATATAAGGAAATTTAAAATTTTATGCCACTATTATGCCATAAAATTTTTAAAACATTTTAATTTATATGCTAAAAAAAGTATTTATTATATAGGTGGTAGCCAGACATTACCTCCCCCCTTATCTAATGAGGAAGAAAGTATTTTAATGAAAAAGTTAAAGGATGACAAAAATACTGTCCGGACTATATTAATTGAAAGAAATTTACGATTAGTGGTTTATATTGCTAGGAAGTTTGAAAATACTGGAATAGGTGTGGAGGATCTTATATCCATAGGTACCATAGGCTTGATAAAAGCTGTCAACACCTTTAACCCCGACAAAAAAATAAAATTAGCTACCTATGCTTCAAGATGTATTGAAAATGAAATATTAATGTATCTGAGAAGGAATAATAGAATTAGGATGGAAATTTCCTTTGATGAACCCTTAAATATAGATTGGGATGGAAATGAACTACTTTTGTCAGATATTCTAGGTACGGAAAATGATATTATTTATCGTATTCTTGAAGAGGAAGTAGACAGAGAATTATTAAGGATAGCATTAAAAAAGCTATCTGAAAGGGAGAAAAGCATTATGGAGTTGCGATTTGGCTTAAATACAGGCAAGGAAAAAACTCAAAAAGAAGTGGCGGATATATTGGGTATTTCTCAATCTTATATTTCCAGACTTGAGAAAAGGATTGTAGCAAGGTTAAGGAAGGAAATTAATAAAATGATATAGCTTTAAAAATATTTTATAGGTCTTTTGCATAAAAATAAGCAATAGGTCAATAATCTTAATATTAAAGGGGTAATTCAAAGTGAAAGGACTGGATTTCTACAATGCACATTAACAAAGTTGAAATTTGTGGTGTAAATACATCAGAATTACCGGTGTTAACTAATGAAGAGATGTTAGGATTATTTGCTAGAATACAAAAAGGAGATTATACAGCCAGAGAAGAGTTTATTAGGGGAAACTTAAGGCTTGTATTAAGTGTTATACAAAGATTTAATAATAGGGGCGAGCATGTGGACGACCTATTTCAAGTGGGTTGTATAGGCTTAATAAAGGCAATAGATAATTTTGATCTTAGCCATAATGTTAGATTTTCTACCTATGCGGTTCCTATGATTATTGGAGAAATTAGAAGGTATCTAAGGGATAATAATTCTATCCGAGTAAGCAGGTCCCTTAGGGATACGGCTTATAAAGCACTGCAGGTAAGGGACCAGCTTATAAATAAGCATTCTAGGGAACCGGTTATTTCAGAAATCGCAGAGCAGTTGAATATACCAAGAGAGGATGTTGTATTTGCATTAGATGCTATTCAGGATCCTATCTCCCTGTTTGAACCCATATATCATGATAGTGGTGATGCTATTTTTGTAATGGACCAAATGAAAGATGATAAAAATGATGATGGTACTTGGATTGATGGTATAGCAATAAGAGAAGCCATGCAAAAGTTAAATGATAGGGAAAAACTTATCCTTACCCTGAGATTTTTTGAAGGGAGAACTCAGATGGAGGTGGCAGAGGAAATAGGGATTTCCCAGGCACAGGTTTCAAGATTAGAAAAAACTGCTGTAAAACATATGAGAAAGTATATATAGGATCACCCATTGGGTGATTTTTTTTATTGCTAAGGCATAAATATTATTGTGCCGATTAATGTAAAAATTATAAGGGGGGAGTAATAATTATGATTAAAGCATCTGATCTTACGGAAAAGGAAGTGGTAAATATAAATGATGGAAAAAGATTGGGATACATTACTGATGTATGTGTGGACTTACAGTTAGGGAAAATAACAGCAATTATTATACCAAATGATGAAAGGTTATTTGGAGTATTTGGCAAGGACTATGAATACAAAATACCCTGGAAGGGAATTAAAAAAATAGGGATGGATGTAATTTTAGTGGACCTAGGGGGAAAAATAAGTCATGATGGGTTTGAAGATTATCGGGATAAGGATAGCAAATCACAGTTTATAACAAAATATGATATAGAATAATTAGACACATTAAAAAAGGTATATTATAATTAGAATAATACATATAAAGAATTGCAAATTACTGGGGGTGAAAATTGTTATGAACTGTCCCTTTTGTAGTCATTTAGAATCAAAGGTTGTAGATTCTAGGCCTACCGAGGAAGGCCACTCCATACGTCGTAGAAGAGAATGTATATCTTGTAATAGGAGATTTACTACCTATGAGAGAATTGAGGAAATTCCCCTAATTGTTATTAAAAAAAGTGGAATAAGGGAACCTTTTAATAGGGGGAAAATCTTAAATGGTCTAATTAAATCCTGTGAAAAGAGGCCCGTTCCTCTTAAGGAGATCGAAAAAACTGTGGATGAGATAGAAAAACATTTATATAACTCCATGGAAAGGGAAGTAAAGGCAGAGTACATTGGTGAATTGGTAATGGAACATTTAAAGAAATTAGATGAAGTAGCCTATGTTAGATTTGCATCAGTATATAGGGAGTTCAAAGATATAAATACCTTTATGGGAGAATTAAAAAAACTATTAAAGGAAAAAACTGACGAGGAGTGAGTAAAAAATAGCCTATACAATTGCCAATATCAATGGCATAGATGTAGTTATAATTGAGGAGTTTGTAGAAACAGGCCTTGTAAACCATGGTTTTAGCACTAGGATTGGTGGAGTTAGTGATGGGGTATTCAAGACCCTTAATTTGGGATTTGCAAGGGGAGACAAAAAGGCAAATGTATTAAAAAACCTTAAAAGTTTCTGTAAGAGGCTAGATATAAATTTTGATACTTTAGTGTTTGCAGACCAGGTACACGGAGATAAAATTATGCTAGTTGGCCAAGAGGATAGGGGCAAGGGAATTAATAGAAGGAAGGACTATATTGGGGTAGATGCCTTAATAACAGGGGATACAGGGGTTCCCCTTGTGACCTATCACGGAGATTGTGTTCCCCTGCTTATCTTAGATCCAGTCAACAAGGGGATAGGGGCATGCCATGCAGGATGGAAGGGGACTGCACTTAAGATTGGGCAAAAAACTATTATAGAAATGATGAAAAATCTCAATTCCAAGGCTAAAAATATTCTAGTAGGTATAGGGCCATCTATAGGCAAGTGTTGCTATCAGATCTCTGAAGATTTACTGGAGGTCTTTAACAGTGCTTTTAGGGACACTACTAGCTTTATAGGAACAGACAGGGGCGATAGCTATATGTTAGACTTGTGGGAGGCTAATAGGCAAGCCCTCTTGGAAATAGGAATACTGGATAAGAATATAATCATTAGTGATTTATGTACCTCCTGTAATGAAAAATTATTTTATTCACATAGGAGGGATAGGGGCTTAACTGGCCGTATGGCTTCAATTATAGAATTGAAATAATTAAGAAGCTAATAAATGCTTATAATGAATAGTATGAAGGGATGAATTTATATATAAATTCGTCCCTTCATTTCTTGTTTTTGTATAGTTTTTTAAAGCAGAGGGCAATATAAAATTGGGCTAATAAATGGAGGCAAATTATATAAATTGCGAAAGTTGGCTGAATATCTAGGAAATTCATAGTAGATAATTTAATAAGGAGGAAGAATATGCCTATAGGAATGATAATATTAATTATTGTTTCAATTTTAATTTTTATGGGTTTAGCCCATAGGGTCTTGGATCGGCTTAGGTTGAATGACAAGACTGCTTTGGCAATTATTATTGCAATTGTTTTATCTAGTATATTTATTCCCGATATTAATTTGACACAAAACCTGTCTATTAATGTAGGAGGTTTTATTATTCCTGCAGCTTTAGCCATATATTTATTTATCATGGCTGATACAAAGAAGGAAAAGGGACGTGCACTTATAGCTACACTGGTGGCGGGACTGACTATCTATCTAGCCCAGAGATATATCTTACCTGCTGAGCCAGAGGCACAATTTATTGAGCCAAATTATGTCTATGCAATTTTAGCAGCCATAATTGCCTATGTGCTTGGTAGGTCACGAAGGGGGGCATTTATTGCAGGTGTTATGGGTGTAGTTTTAAGTGATATAGTTCAGGGCCTGATAAACTGGATAAACAACAATCCAACACCGGTACGACTGGGAGGGGCGGGAGGTGCCGACACTACGATTATAGCTGGTGTATTGGCAGTAATCTTGGCAGAGATTGTGGGTGAAACTAGGGAAAAAATTAGGGGTGGAACGGATAGAAAGGATATGAGATTTGATAAGGGTCATTTTGTCAGTGGTCTGGGAGAAGGGGATAATGATGTAAATAATGGAGGTGATAATGATGAAAAGGACAATTAAGGGCTTGTTATTTGTATTAATTTTATTATTAGTAGTTTCTACGGTCTATGCCGATGATTGGTATGGGGACTATGGGGAATATTTTCAAGTCTATAATTCAAAAACCAATGAACTATTATTCACTACAGCTAGGATTGTATCCAAGGGAGATAGGTACCTAAGTGGGGATAATAAAATGTATAAGGTAACCAGGGTAAACAAGACTAACCATATGGCCCAGGCAGAGTTTATAGAAACAATTGAATTACCCAAAATAAATAAAAATGCCTTAAAGGCAATGGAAATGGCCCTGACCAATAATATGCTGCATACATTCTTACTAAGTCAAGGCACAGATAAGGAGGAAAGACGGATAGGTATATATGCCACTCATAATGCAGAATCCTACAAACCCACAGATGGTACAGAAAGTATTAAAGGGGGAGGGGGGATCTTAAAGGTGGCTGAGGAGTTGAAAAAAAATTTTGAACAGTTTGGGGTTGATGCCCATTTTGACACATCATCCCATGAGCCTCATGATGCAGGGGCCTACAAAAGATCTAGGAGAACTGCAGCCCAACTTATGAGGGCAGAAAAAATTAATACATTGATAGATGTACATAGGGACGCAGTCCCGGCCGAACAGTATATAACAGAAATTGAGGGTGAACCAGTTGCCAAGGTAAGACTGGTAGTGGGCAGGAGCAATCAGAATTTTAAAGCAAATGAAGAACTGGCAGTAAAAATTAAATCTGTGGCAGACGAAATGAGACCAGGTCTGATCAAGGATATATTCTATGCAAAGGGTAACTATAACCAAGATCTGACCCCCAGGGCCATGTTAACAGAAATAGGGACCTATTCCCATACTAGACAGAGGGCTGAGAAGGCAACCAAACATCTGTCAGAGGTGATAACCACCGCATTATTTGGTGGTGTAATAGAAGAAAAGCAGGAAGGCAAAAAAGCCTTACCCAAGAGTACTACTATGACTAAAACAGGCAGTAAAGGTTCTGGTAAAGGGGCAGTTGCCCTGGTGGGGATTGCAATTATCGCTGGTATAGCTTTTGTTTTTATCAGTAGTGGGTCAGAGGAATGGAAGGCTAAGGTTACTAATTTCAGGCAAGAATTTTCGAATTTATTAGGTCGAAGAAAAAAATAAAAAATAGTTACCTAGGTGATAAGATGAAAATCATATATGCTTTTAATAATGATATTTATGCAGCTTATAAAGCTGCATATCTTCGTTTAAATTTAGAATTTACTAAATTAGGACAAGGAAGTATGGGCATAAATAGCAATAAAAAAAATACCAAACTTAAATATATTGGAATGGATGAGGAATATAATGAAATTTACATATCAAATTATGGGAGGAATATTAGTATATTCAAGAATCTGCTAATGGGATTGGCTGATCTAACTAATGAGAAGGTAAAAATAATTATAGTAGATTAAACTTTGTAAAAGGAGAAACTGTATGAAGATAATATATTGCTGTTTTGGAGGGGCACATTCATCTGTTGTAACAGCCAGCATACATTTAGGCTACCTACCTATTGATAGGATACCCACTAAAGAAGAAATCTTAATGCTACCTTTCTATGACTCTGCAAAGAATAGTGAAATAGGAACACCAAGGTATATGGGGGTAGATATCAAGGGTAATAGAGTCTATTTTCTTGGTTTAGGTCATGCAAGAAACTATTATATGGAACTTTTACATGAATTTTATAAAGAATGTAATATAGGGTTAGAAAATGATATTATAGTAACTGATGTAACCATATTGTTAAACTTTTTTACAAGATTAGGGGGATTTATGTCAAGGAAGCTTAATATGGTTAGTATAGGGAGACCCTTAACTGTTTATGGTATACTTAAAAAGTACCCATCATTTGTTGAATTAGTTAAGAACGTAAAGAAAACTCTAATATAGGTATCTAGATATTTTATTACTTTCATGATATATTAATTTGCAGGAAGTAATTGTGCTGGCAATCAGGGGCTATGAGGCTCGGACTTAGTTTGAATATATGAAGTAGGTGTTATTTTAGTGAAAAAAGAAATGTACAATATAGTAAATAAAGTTTACAGTCAGAGTATCGCTGAAGAAATGGGGATTGAAAAGGGCGATACTCTATTAAAAATCAATGGAAGTTACATAGGGGATATTATAGACTACAAATACTTAATATCGGATGAATTTTTAGAAGTAGAGATAAAGAAAGTAAATGAAGAGCAGTGGATTTTGGAAATAGAAAAATACTATGATGAGGATTTAGGCTTGGAATTTGACAACCCTATGATGGCCGAGGCAAAAAGTTGTCAAAATAAATGCATATTTTGTTTTATTGATCAATTACCTCCCAATATGAGGAAAAGCCTTTATTTTAAGGATGATGATTCTAGGCTTTCATTCCTACATGGTAATTATATTACTTTTACTAATATGGGCGAGGAGGAAATAGGGAAACTTATACAATATAGAATTAGTCCTATAAATATATCCGTTCATACAACAAATGGCGATTTAAGAAAGGAAATGCTGGCCAATCCCAAGGCTGCTAATATACTTGAAATACTTAAGAAACTAGCTAAAAATAATATTAAAATGAATTGTCAAATTGTACTTTGCCCTAATATCAATGATGGCGATGAATTGGACAATACCATTAGGGATTTGGCCGATTTAGCCCATGCCGTTAACAGTATAGCGGTTGTACCAGTAGGCATTACCAGATACAGGCAAAATCTATACCCCATGGAAACTTTCGATAAAGCGGGGGCGGAAAAAGTCATAAATCAAATAGAAAAATGGCAAGAATATTTTAGGGACAAATTTGGGAGAGGATTTGTTTATTTAGCTGACGAGTTTTATATCATGGCGGATAAAGATTTTCCGTGCTATAGTGAGTATGATGGTTTTCCCCAGCTAGAAAACGGGGTAGGGATGGTGAAAGATTTTGAGGAAGATTTCAATAGTCATCTTAAGACTATAGACCCACAAGCTCCCATTAAGACAGGGCTTATTACTATATTAACTGGAACATTAATTTATCCTATATTTAAAGGGCTATGCCATAGACTGGGTAAAAAACTGAGAAATGTTGATTTGCAGCTCATCCCCATTGAAAACAATTTTTTTGGGGGAGAAATAACAGTGAGCGGTTTGGTTACCGGTAGTGATATACTACATAGCTTGAAGGGAATTGAAATAGGAAAAAAAGTTATAATCCCTAGGACTATGTTGAGGGCGGATGAGGATGTGTTTCTGGATGATGTGTCAGTAGTAGAAATAGAAAGGCAATTAGGGGTTGAACTAGTTGTTTGTGATGTTGGAGGAAGGGAATTTATCAATAAAATACTAGAATTGCTTTAATTACTTGCTATATATTTCCATCTGGAAGCTTGATGAAATATTGAAAAACTAGTAAATGTATGTAAGGGGTGATAGAATGTCTAAACCTATTGTAGCAATTGTTGGCAGGCCAAATGTTGGAAAATCAACACTTTTTAATAAAATTGCAAGAAGGCGTATCGCAATTGTGGAAGATAAGCCAGGGGTTACTAGGGATAGAATTTATACCGAGGTTGAATGGTTAAATCATTATTTTACCTTAATTGATACGGGGGGAATTGAACCATCATCTGCGGAGATTATACCAGCTCAAATGAGAAGACAGGCAGAATTAGCAGTAGATACAGCCGATGTAATTATATTTATGGTAGATGGCAGGCAAGGTTTAGTTGCATCAGATTTTGAAATTGCAGATATGTTAAGAAGGGCTGGAAAACCAATACTCTTAGTAATAAATAAAGTTGACACAAAAAAATCATCAGACTATCTCTATGATTTTTATGAGCTGGGTCTTGGCCAACCCATAGAAATATCCTCGGAACTGGGCTTGGGAATAGGAGATATGTTGGATGAAATTATAAAAAATTTCCATGATAGGATAGGCAAAGTTTATGAAGAGGGTACTATAAAGGTGGCTGTAATTGGCAAGCCCAATGTAGGTAAGTCCTCCATCATTAACAGGATTTTGGGGGAAGATAGGGTTATTGTAAGTGATATACCTGGGACTACAAGGGATGCCATAGATACCCCCTTTACCGACGGCCATGCACAATATGTTTTTATAGATACAGCAGGAATCAGGCGGAAAAGCAGAATCAAGGAAAATGTGGAACATTATAGCGTTATTAGGGCGATAGCTGCCATAGAAAGGGCAGATGTTTGTCTGATGGTTATTGATGCCCAGGAAGGTGTAAGCGAACAGGACAAGAGAATTGTTGGCTTTAGTCATGAAAAGGGCAAGGGCCTAATAATCCTTGTTAATAAATGGGACCTGATAGATAAGGAAACAAATACCATGAATAAATTTGCAAATGAAATACGAAATGAGCTAAGCTTTTGTGGATATGCCCCAATATTATTCATTTCTGCCATTACCGGACAAAGAATGGATAAAATTCTGGATAGGGTAAAATATGTTGCTGGGCAAAATGCCATGAGAATTCCCACAGGTACCTTAAATGAGGTACTTGGAGAGGCAATACTTCTCAATCAACCACCTTCTGATAAGGGCAAGAGGCTCAGAATTTTTTATGGTACTCAGGTATCAATAAAACCACCAACCTTTGTACTCTTCATAAATGACAAGCAACTAATGCACTTCTCCTATCAGAGATATATAGAAAATCAAATACGACAAAATTTTGCTTTCGAGGGTACACCAATAAGATTTATTAATAGGGAAAAATCTGGGGGTGAAATTTAAATGCCGCTATTAATTCTCATAGTTTCATATTTGATTGGTAACTTTTCATCCTCTTATATTATAGGAAAGATTACTGCCAACATTGATATACGTGATTATGGGAGTGGAAATGCTGGCACCACTAATGTAATGAGAACCCTTGGATATAAGGCAGCAGCTATGACCTTGCTTTTGGATTGTCTTAAGGGTGTAATATCCGTAGTCTTAGCAAAAAAATTTGCTTCTAATAATCTAGCTTTGCTAGCTGGCATAGTTGTTGTAGTTGGCCATAACTGGCCTATACTGTTAGGACTAAAGGGCGGAAAAGGCATCGCCACAACAATAGGTGTTGTTACTAGTATTAGTAGTGGAATGGCCCTAATATGTATAGGATTTGGCCTGGTAATTTTAATAATATTTAAATATGTCTCATTAGCAGCAATGCTTGCCATTATCTTGTTAACCATATTGATGTTTTTTAAAGGTTGGAATTATTTTATATTTTCATTGACACTGTTACTTTTGGCCCTTTATCAACATAGGGGAAATATACAAAGATTGATTGAAGGTAAGGAAAGAAAAGTTACTGATAGAATAGAGGCAAAATAGAAGGGGAGTTGTAAATGCGATATTCTTCAATAGGTGTTTTAGGAGCGGGTAGTTGGGGAACCGCACTGGCATTAGAGTTAGATGGCAAGGGGCATTCTGTATCCTTATGGATGAGGCGGAAAAAACAATTAGAAGAAATCCTACATACGGGTGAAAATAGCAGATATTTACCAGAGATTAATATAGCAGATTCCATAGTTTTGACAAATGACATAGCCAAGGGGATTAGGGGAAAAAAGATTATCCTATTGGCTGTGCCTACCCAAAGGGTGAGGGAGATCATAAATAAACTTAGACCCTATATTAGTCCGGAACAAATTATATTAAATGCTGCCAAGGGTATTGAAGCTAATAGGCATTTAAGGGTCTCTCAAATTGTGGAGGAAGAATTGCCTGGTCAGCCCTATGCGATAATCTCAGGACCCTCTCATGCTGAGGAGGTGGCGAGAGATATTCCCACTACCGTAGTTGTTGCATCAAAAGATAGGAAAATAGCAGAATATGTACAAGATGTTTTCAACACAGCTAGTTTTCGAGTTTATACTAATCCAGATGTAATAGGGGTTGAACTAGGCGGGGCCTTGAAAAATGTTATTGCCTTTGGTGCTGGGGTCACCGATGGCCTAGGTTACGGTGATAATGCAAGGGCAGCCTTGATGACAAGAGGAATAAGTGAAATTGCCAGATTGGGCAAGGCCTTAGGGGCAAAGGAGGCAACCTTTGGAGGCCTATCCGGAATTGGCGATTTAATAGTTACCTGTACAAGTATGCATAGTAGGAATCGTAGGGCAGGTATTCTAATTGGTCAAGGTAAAAGTCTGGAGGATACATTGGAGGAGGTTGGGATGGTTGTTGAGGGGATAACTACAACAGAGGTTGTTTACCAACTAGCCCAAAAACACCAAATAGAAATGCCCATAACAAAGGAGATTTATAATGTACTATATAATGGAACTAACCCTAGTGATGCAGTTATCAATTTAATGACTAGGACTACAAAAAATGAGATAGAGGAAATAGTAGACATGGATGAGATAAATTGGTAATATTCAAGAAATACTAAAAATGTCAAGCCTTTTCTTTACATTGAAAAGGCTATTTTTTTGTCCATAATATTTCATGGGGAATTTGCATTGCAGTTAAGATTTATATGCCTATGCCAAAGGAATAACAGTTAGGAGTATGAGTTGTCATATTTCTAAAGATTACTCATATATTTATAGTGTTATATAGTGTGAATAATTTTTATTCAAATATAATAGAAGGAGGGATAATGTGGAAAAGCATAGCATATACACTGATATTGCACAACGTACCCAAGGGGATATCTACATAGGTGTTGTAGGGCCTGTCCGAACAGGGAAGTCCACATTGATTAAAAGGATAATGGACTTATTGGTAATTCCCAATATAGAGAATGCTTACCAGAAGGAAAGAACAAGGGATGAACTCCCCCAGAGTGGCACAGGTAGGACAATTACAACCACAGAGCCAAAATTTGTACCCAATGAAGCTGTTGAATTAGTCTTAAAGGATAATGCATCTTTTAGATTAAGAATGATAGATTGTGTGGGTTATTTGGTGAGGGGGGCGGTAGGTTATCAGGAAAATGGTGAACCTAGGATGGTAAATACCCCATGGTTTAGCCAGCAAATACCCTTTGAGGAGGCCGCAGAAATTGGTACCCAGAAGGTAATTAGGGAACATTCAACAATAGGACTTGTAGTAACCACAGACGGTTCTATCACAGATATAGAAAGAGAAAATTACCTAGAAGCTGAAGAACGTGTTATAAATGAGTTAAAGGAAATCAACAAACCCTTTGCTATTGTGTTGAATACAAGATATCCTGAAAGTGAGGAGGCATGGAAGCTTAAGGATGAGCTGGAAAAGCAATATGGTGTTTCTGTAGTAATAAAGGATTGTGCAACTATGAATATAGATGATATTCATGAAATACTAGAGAATGTTTTATTCGAATTTCCAATAACTGAAATAAATTTTAATTTTCCAGGCTGGATGGAAAGCATTGAATCTGATCATTGGCTTAAATCCTCAATTATAATGGGCATTAGAGAAATGGTCAAGGATGTAAAAAGGCTTAAGAATATTGGAGAAATGTTGGTGAGTTTAGAAGAAATTGAAAATGTAGAACAGGTGGAATTAGAAAATATTAAAATGGGTGAGGGTTCAGCCCTAATTAGGCTAAATACAAATGAAGATTTATTCTATAAAATATTACAGGAGAAGACAGGATATAATATTGATGGTGACTATCAATTATTAGCTTTAGTGAGCCAGTTAGCCAAGGCAAAGCAGGAATTTGCAAAAATCGAAGATGCCCTAGTAGATGTAAAAAA
Source organism: uncultured Clostridiaceae bacterium (assembly GCA_964390055.1). GTDB lineage: Bacteria > Bacillota > Clostridia > Peptostreptococcales > Natronincolaceae > CAYMGQ01. The sequence continues at coordinate 71,397 of CAYMGQ010000002.1, read as the reverse complement.
ACTAGGTTATGGTTTGGTACCGCCTGCCCTGGGCGAATTAACCCTAGAAGAACCAGAGATTTTTAGGCATGGTAATCAATTTGGGGTAAAATTAAGGGCTAAAGCACCTAGCCTACATTTTATAAGGGCAGATATAGCTACGGAAGTTTCTCCTGTTGTGGGAACCGAAAAGCAAAGTGAAGAATTGTTAAATTATTTGCTGGAGGAATTTGAGCAAAATCCAGAAAAAATTTGGGAAACCAATATGTTTGGAAAGTCGCTCTATGATATGGTAAAGGAACAACTACAGCATAAACTATTTACAATGCCTGAAGATACTAGAATGAAGTTGCAAAAAACTCTGCAAAGAATAATTAATGAGGGTGGTAGTGGTTTTATTGCTATTATTTTATAGGATGTAAAAAAGCTGTATATTGGCTAAAGGGTGGGGGTATGAAGTAATACCCCTTTATTTTTTACGCAAAAGCCCTTGACATATGGCATTAATCCTCATACAATGTAATATGTAATTAAATTAAAAATATATCTGGCTGTGGCGCAGTTTGGTAGCGCGCCAGACTGGGGGTCTGGAGGTCGCAGGTTCAAGTCCTGTCAGCCAGACCAAATATCTTAAGAAATATCTTAACTTAATTAGGTTAAGATATTTTTTTGCAAAAATCCCCAAGAATATTGTAACAATTCCTTACTTTGCCATTGTTTCAAAATAATAAGGGTTGAGGATCTTGTCTATCAGGTCCATAAATTGGCAATAATAATAATTAGGAGGTCCTCTTTACTATTATACAAGTAATAATTAAAAATCTTGCAAATAACTGCTTTCTGTGACAATATATATGTATATTAATATCTATTTAAGCTTTATAATACGGGACAATAAGGTGATAATATGAAAAACAAAGCGTTAGTTTTAGGGTGCAATTATTATATTGGTTTAAGCACAATTAGATGTCTTGGGAGAGAAGGCGTCCACACGGTAGCTGTAGACTATTCTGACAAAGATGCCTATGGGGCTAGGTCAAAATACTGTTCGGAGAGACTAATAGCTCCCCATTATAAGGATGATACTAAAAGCTTTATAGAATTTTTGATAGAATATAGCCGTAAAGAGGATGTCCCCCCGGTACTTATTCCATGCCATGATTCATATGTGGAGATTATAGATGAATATTTAGATGAATTGAAGGAATATTATCTTATACCTCAAACCGAAAAGGGTTTGTATACTAAAATAATGAATAAAGAAACATTACATGGACTGGCCAGTAAATATGGGCTAGCAGTTCCTGAAACTGTCGGAGTTAGGGAGGAAAATTTTTTAGAAAGGGTGGAAACTATAATTCAATACCCTTGTATAGTAAAACCTGTAGATTCTCCGACATTTGTGGCCAAATTTAGAAGAAAATTATTTATAATTAATAATCGGGAGGAGTTGCTAGATGCCCTAGATAGGGCTAAGAAAGCTGGTTTAGAAGTAATTGTCCAAAGGATTATACCTGGTTTTGATGATCATATGTATACCTTCGATGCATATCTAAATCAAGAAGGCAAGGTGACGCACTGGGCAACCTTTCAAAAATATCGGCAATATCCAATAAATTTTGGGGCATCTGTTTATACAGGCCAAAAATACGTACCTGAACTCTATGATATTGGTGCAAATTTTTTGGAAAAATTAAATTATAAGGGTTTTGCTGAAATAGAATTTAAAAAGGATGCCAATACAGGAACTTATTACCTAATAGAAATAAATGTACGTATTACCAATTTTAATAATTTGTTATTTAAATTAGGCCTGAATATTCCCTATATTACCTATTGTGAATTAATTGGAAGTCCCCTAAAGGCTAAAGCTATAGAAAAGGACGTAAATTTAGTTTTTTGGTATGCTTATGAGGACCTACTAGCTATCAGAGACTATATAAAAACTGGACAGCTTACTTTTAAGGAGATATTTTCATCATATTTCAGACCCAAGGCTTATGCAATTTGGGATTGGACAGATCCTATGCCAGCCTTATATTATGGGGGTATGATTTTGAACAAAATAGCAGGTAAAATTTTTCGCAGATAAATATATCAAATACAGATAATAGTGTTTTGCCGGACATATGCTTTATATAATTTGAATGAGGTGAATATCTTGCTGTTGAATACAATAATAGAGGACCTAGATATAATTAGGATGGAGGGTAATAGTAATATAAAGATTAGTCATCTAGCCCATGATTCAAGGAAGGTTAAGGAAAATGGTATTTTTGTAGCAATAACTGGATTTGCCGTTGATGGCCACGATTTTATAGAGGAGGCCATTGCAAAGGGAGCTAGGGTTATTATATTTGAAAAGAATATTAAGATAGATAATGATCTTGTATTTATACAGGTTAGAGACTCTAGAAGGGCCTTGGCAAAGCTTTCTGCGAATTTTTATAGTCATCCTAGCAGAAAAATGAATCTGATTGGTATTACTGGAACAAATGGTAAAACTTCAATAACATATTTTATAAAATCCATATTAGATGAAATAAATAGTCCTACTGGAGTTATTGGTTCCATTGGAACTATGATAAATGATTCTCTAATAGAAAATCAAAACACTACCCCGGAATCATTAAGATTACAGGAAATATTTAATCAAATGGTGATATCTGGTGTAGAGAATTGTGTTATGGAGGTATCATCTCATGCTTTAAGCCTAGATAGGGTTGCATATTCTGATTTCAATATGGGGGTCTACACCAATCTAACCCCTGATCATTTAGAACTTCATAATAGTATGGATCAATATTTTGAAGCTAAAACACAATTGTTTGCACTTGCTAGAGATTTTAACATTATAAATGTTGATGATAAATATGGGAAGATTCTTAGGGAAAGGATTAAGGGCTATAGGGCTAAATTAATTAGCTATGGAATCAGGGAAAGAGCAGATATTTATGCTACTAATATAAAATATAGGCCACAGGGGTCAGTATACACCCTAAATACACCAAGGGGAAATATAGAAATTCAGGTAAACTTACCCGGCGATATATATATATATAATAGTTTAGCTGCAATTTCAGTTGCCTATTGCATGGGTATAAGTCTACAGACAATTAGGGACGGAGTTATGAATCTGCAAGGTATAAAGGGTAGGTTAGAGGTTGTGTATGAGGATAATGATTATAAAGTTATTGTTGATTTTGCCCACACAGAAGATGGGCTAAAAAAAGCCCTAACCACTATAAGGCCCTTTGTTAAGGGGAGACTCATCCTGGTCTTTGGGGTTTATGCAGCTCCTGGTAAAAAGGGAATAGACAAGCGGAGGGCTATGGGTAAAGTTGCTGCAAGATATGCGGATTTTTCTGTAATAACCTCGGACAACCCTAAGGAACAAGATCCAAATCAAATTACAGGGGAAATTGCAGAGGCTATGGATGGTGAAAATGGGGAATATACCATAGTAGTTGACAGGGCTGAAGCTATCAAATATGCTATAGAAAGTTGTGAAAAAAACGATGTTATATTGCTGGCAGGTAAGGGACATGAGACCTCTCAGGTTGTTGGTAAAGAGGAGATACCCTTTGTGGAGTCTGAGATAGTAATGGAAGTTATTAAAAATAGCAAAAATATGAAGATTGGATAAGAATTCATGAAATAACATAATCTTATAGGGGTAAAGGGTGATGGATAGATGGGTGGTTTTGTAGGTTTTACCGGTGCCAAGCAGCTTGCAGACCCCAAAAACACGCTTGATAACATGCTGGCGACTATAATCCATAGGGGGCCTGATAATAAGGCTGAGTTTCTGGGAGGAGATATGGCATTAGGAGTAAGACAGATTAATATGGGAAGGACTAACAGTAGGGAAGGGGACCCAATATATAATGAGGACAAGACTTGTGTATTAGTTTTTGATGGCAACCTATACAATTATAGTCAACTTAGGGAAGAACTTATAGGTAAGGGCCATGAATTCAAGGGCGGTTTAGATAGGGAAGTTATAATTCATGGTTATGAGGAGTATGGGGTTGGCATTTTACAAAAAATAAGGGGAATGTTTGCCTTTGCCTTATGGGATATGGAAGAGGATTTATTATTTTTGGCAAGGGATAATTTTGGTATTAAACCCCTATATTATACACAAAACACAAGAAACAATTCCCTTATTTTCGGATCAGAAATTAAATCATTTTTGCAATCACCAGTATTTAGGAAAGAGTTTAATTCAAGGGCCCTAAAGCCTTATTTAACCTTTCAATATTCAGTTTTAGATGAAACGTTCTTTAAGGGGGTATATAAGCTAAGGCCAGCCCACTATATTTTATATAAACAGAATAAGATGGTAATTAAACCCTATTGGTCCCCACAATTTGATGAAGGGGACAATAGCATGGACTATTATGTCAATGAAATAGAAAATATTATTGAGGATTCGGTAAAGGCCCATAGGGGGATGGATGATGATGTTGCATCCTTCTTATCTGGGGGAGTGGATTCTAGCTATATTACAGCCCTATTAAGACCTAAAAAATCCTTTTCTATTGGATTTAAGGACTATGAGGGGATATTTGATGAAACCAATCACGCTAGGGACCTATCTAAATTACTTGGGATAGAAAATATAAGGAAAAACATTACTGCAGAAGAGTGTTTTGAAACTTTACCTAAGATTCAATACCATATGGATGAACCTCAATCCAACCCATCGTCAGTACCCTTATATTTTTTATGTCAGTTGGCTAGCAAACACGCCAAGACCATATTATCAGGGGAGGGCGCCGATGAAATTTTTGGAGGATACGAGTGGTACCACCCCACAGCCAGAATGGCAAAATACGAACTTATTCCTTTTTTTATTCGTAGATATATCAGCCAAGTATCAAAAATATTGCCAAAAAATAAAATCACTAATTTTTTAAAAAGGGGAGGGCAGAGGCCAGAGGAAAACTTTATAGGGCAAGCCAAAATTTTCTGGGAAGATGAAGCGGAAAAGATATTAAAAGACCAATACAAGGGGGGACCTTCCCTTTCTGAAATTACTGGACAGTTTTATCAGCAAGTACAGGATAGGGATGATGTAACCAGGATGCAGTATTTAGATTTGAACTTATGGTTACCAGGTGATATTTTATTAAAGGCCGATAAGATGGGGGCTGCCCATTCAATAGTAATTAAACTCCCCTTTTTAGATAAATTTGTAATGGCTGTTGCTTCACAGATACCATCCAAGTATCGTGTAAACAATAAGCAAACAAAAATTTCACTCAGGGCTGCTGCCAAGGGAGTACTGCCTAAAGAATGGGCGGAAAGGCCCAAAATCGGGTTTCCTGTACCAATTAGATATTGGCTAAGGGAGGAGAAATATTACAGACTAGTTAAGCAGATATTTGAATCTGATATGGCGGAGAAATTCTTTAATATAGAAGAACTAATGAATTATTTAGAATGTCATTATAATAATAAAGGCAACTATGCAAGAAATATATGGACGGTCTATGTATTTTTAATATGGTATAAAAAATTTTTTATAGAACTATAAAAAATAGACCAGAAGGGGGAGGCAGTTGAGAAAAATTAGATTTTCTTTGTTTTTAATATTGACCCTACTAATTATATTTAATCTTGGACGATATGTAGGGAGTCTTTTTATGGGAGAGGGATTAGAGGAAGAACTCCAACAGGGAGTGATAATAATACAAAGTATTGATGAAGTTGCAGAGGAATGGATAGTAGACGTAGAATATGAGATTATTGACATGGAGTCTAATACTATCCTCCAAACTATAGGATCCAATAGAGAAGGTGTTGCTGTATCGGAGGCTTTGGATTATGAAAAGACCTATATAGTAAGGCAAAGTAATATCGCCAATCCCTATCAATTGAATGAAGAGGAGTTTCATATTGAATTAGAAGATGAGGAATACAATGTTAAATTTGAAAATATATGGCATGACCATATTAAAAAGATTAAATATATGGACAGGGATATAGAAATTACAGAGGTTTTTATTCCCGTAAACCCAGTTTTGCAGAATCCGGAATTGCCCAACGGATGTGAGATTACATCATTAACATCAGTATTAAATTATTATGGTTATGATACTGATAAATTGCAGATGGCTGATATATATCTGCCTAAACAGCCTTTTGCTAGGAAGGAAGGCAAATTATACGGGGCTAATCCCTTTGAGGCGTATGCAGGGGACCCGAGGGATGGTGTGGGGGGATTTTTCTGTTATGCACCACCCTTATTAGAGGCTGCCAATAGTTATTTTAATGATTTTAACGGTAGCCATAATCCCTTGGATATAAGTATGAGCGATAGGGGAGAGATTATAGACTATTTAAATAAGGGAATACCTATTGTTATATGGGTACCTATAGATTTGCAAAAACCAAGGATTAATTACTCATGGTACTTTCATGAAACTGGGGAACTTTTTAATGCACCGGTAAATCTTCATTGTGTTGTTTTAAATGGTTATGTAAATGGTGATGTCCATGTTATGGACCCATTAAAGGGACAAATTTTGTATGATTCAGAGGCATTTTTTGAGGGATATTATGCATTAGGCCAACATGCCATGCTAGTATCAGCTAGCCAAAACAATTAAAAATGAAATTTTATATAAAATACCTTTACACGGAACAAATGTTCGTATATACTATATACAGAACATATGTTTGCACGGGAGGGATTTTATATGAAAACTATGATTTTTGTTGGTACAGTAAAGGAATTAAGAAAATATTTAAACCAATGGAGATTTATTGAAAATGATAAAAATACTGGTAAGACTTTAAGTAAGTAGGGTTATTTGTAGATAGATCTTCCTATTAGTCCAGGACACTTTAAAATAATAACAAAGGTACAATTTATAATGACTATCCTTTACGTGAGTGAGGGATAGTTTTCTGTTTTTAATAATTTCTTAGTTTTATACTAGTGAATTGAAGGAGTTTTAAGGAATATGAAGAAATATTATATAATAATTGTATGGGCGGGTGACAAATTTGAAAAAGAAGAAAAGATCACCATTTAAACAAATAGGCAAGCTTGTCATAATATTGATCTTATTTTCCCATATAATATTCCGCGTGACCTCTTTTTTTAGTCAGGCTGTAGATAAAATCCATATAACTGAATATGGAAAAATTGAAACTGTTATAGTAACTGAGGGTTTTATAATTAGAGACGAGGAAATATTAAAGGAAGTAGATAAGGAAAAAATGAGCCTACTTATAGATGAAGGTAGCAGGGTGAGGAAGGGTCAGGAAATTGGTATTATACACTATGATAATGTGGAGGAAGGATTACATAAGGACTTAGAAATAATTAACCTAAGAATTGATAATATTAGGGACCGGGGAACTAATAGTGAAATATTTAAGAAGGATATTAACAAACTACAAAATGAAATTGACATGATAATTAATAAAATTCATTATTATATCCGGGAAGGAGAATTTGACAAAATAGCTTTACAAAAAAAAGAGCTCTCACTTTTAAATGAAAAAAGAAATATTATTGAAGGGGAAAGAAGTTTCGGCCATCAAAAGCTAGAACAACTTCAAAGGCAGCAAAATAACCTACAAGAGAAAATAGATTATGCGACAAAAACAATATACAGTCCTGAAGCCGGGTTTTTGCTGTTGGGGAAAGATGGGCTAGAAGACTTACTTAGTGGGGACAAGCTCCAGGGGATCTCATTAAAAGAATATAATAATATAAAGACTATGCTTTTAGAAGCCGACCAAAATACTGAGGAAGAAAAGATTGCCTTAAAACTAGTAAAAAGTTATAAATGGCATATTGTAACAAGGCTGGAGGATGGCATTGAAGGTTTTCAGGAGGAAAAACAAATAAGAATTAGGCCAAGGACTGAAGAAGAAGAATATGATGGATTTATTAAAAAGATTATACAGGATGAGGACAAGGGAACAATAATAATAATTGAAATGGCAGAACTTATTGATAATTGGTATAATGAAAGAGATTTAAGCTTTGACATAATCATGGATAGTCATGAAGGGGTAATGCTACCTAATGAAGCTATTATTGAACAGGAGGGACAAGTAGGGGTCTTAAGGCTAGATGTAAATGGTTATTGTAGGTTCGTGCCTGTGAAAATAAAGGGTCAGGACAAAGAATCCTCCATTGTATACAATGCATATTTTCAAGATGGGGACATTAAGGTTAACACCATTAATTATTATGATGAAATAGTGAAAAATCCATCAAAAGTTGAGGAAGGAGACAAAATAAGGTAATCTGTTAAAGGAGGTATATTTTTGACATTGGATATTAACAAGAACATCAGCAAGGTAAAAAAACATGTTAATAGATCAGCTAAAGAAGCTGGGACAAATCCCGATGATATAGAAATAGTTGCAGTTACAAAAACTGTAGAGGCTGATGTAATTAAAGAGGCCATCAATCATGGAATTACAAGCATTGGGGAGAATAGGGTACAAGAATTGGTAAAAAAATATGAAATAATAGGAGACAAAGTTAAATGGCATATGATAGGCCATCTTCAGAGGAACAAGGTAAAATATATAATAGATAAGGTTTCACTAATACATTCATTGGATTCATATAGGCTGGCAGTTGAGATTAATAAACGGGCAAAAAATAAGGACCTTGTAATGCCATGTCTTTTGCAAGTCAATATATCAGGGGAAGAATCTAAGCATGGTGTTAAAGCAGAAGAAACAGAAGAGCTACTTAGAAAAATAGGCCTCTTAGAACATGTGGCTATTATGGGTTTAATGACAATTGCCCCTTATACACAAAATCCGGAAGAAACAAGAAAATACTTTAGAGCATTAAGGGAAATGTCGGAAAATATTAGGGAGAAAAAGATAAAGAACATCACAATGAAATACCTGTCCATGGGTATGTCCAACGATTTTGAGGTGGCAGTTGAGGAGGGCGGAAATTTAATAAGAGTAGGTAGTAAAATATTTGGGGAACGTAGCTATTAAATTTGATATTTCAAAGGGGGAAAAAGAATGTCAGGGAAGTTAATTGATAAGGTTAAATATTTTATGGGATTAGATGTCTTTGAGGATGAGGAGGCCAAACTTGAAGAGATAGGTTACGCCCAAGAAAATGTTACACCTCTAATAAACAAGGGAAATAAGAAGAACAAGGTGTTAAATATTCATACTACTACACAAATGAAGGTTGTTATCTATGAACCTAGTAATTTTGAAGAAACACCCAGCATAGTTGACAGCTTAAAAAACAGGAAACCAGTTATTATAAATCTGGAAAATATAAATCCTGAATTAGCTAGAAAAATTTTTGATTTTTTGAATGGAGCTATTTATGCATTAGATGGTAATATACAGAAAGTTTCTGCAGGAATATTTATATTAGCCCCTAATAACGTTGATATAACTGGAAATATTAAGGAAGAACTTAAAAACAAAGGGGTGTTTCCCTGGCAAAAATAACGAAGGAGAGGGATAAATTTTGTTATTAACAGCAAATACAATAAAGGCATTGGAATATCTAGTAAGATTAATAAATATTTTTATACTTGTCAGGGTTGTTTTTTCTTGGATAAATCCTAATCCATATAGTGCCATAGTTCAATTTATTTACTCTGTAACGGAGCCAATCTTATCACCAGTTAGAAAGCTAATTTATGGGCTTGGATATAATGGAATGTTTGATTTTTCACCGATTATAGCCATAGCTCTGGTTAACATGGCATTTACATTTTTAGTTAAAATTATTATAGGATTTAGTTATTTATAGGATTAGAAATATTATTATATCATAATGGAGGTGGATTTAATGCTTACTCCTATGGATATTCAAAATAAGGAGTTTAAGAAATCTTTTAGGGGATATAATGAGGATGAGGTGGATGAATTTTTGGATGAAATCATGATTCATTATGAAAGACTCTATAAGGAAAATGCTGAACTGAAGGAAAAGGTAGAAAAAGCCCATGAACATGTGGAACAATATAAGAATATAGAGGATACCTTAAAAAACACCCTAGTTGTAGCCCAGAGTACAGCCGATGAGGTAAAGGACAATGCATCCAAAAAGTCACAATTAATTATAGAGGAAGCTGAAATGCAATCAAAAGAGATTATTGCAAAGGCTAATAGGGATGTTGATAATATTAGAAAGCAATATGAAGAGATAAAAAAACAAATGGAAATATTTAAAACTCGTTACAGGACCTTGTTGCAATCCCAGCTGGAGACTTTGACCAATATCAATCAAGATATGGAAGAACTTTAATACATAAAACAAATCTCGTTCTAGTTAAATAAAAGAACGGGATTTTGGTCTGTATAGGCTTACCCTAGATGAAAGGATGGTATCAGATGGAGAGAGTTGGAATAATTGGTGCAATGGATGAGGAGATAGAAATCTTTAAAGAGGACATGGATATTGAAAAAATAACCCAATTAGCGGGTTTGGACTTTCACATAGGCAAATTGAATAAAAGAGATATTGTCCTAGTTAAATGTGGCATTGGCAAAGTAAACGCAGCAATTTGCACACAAATACTGATTGGTCAATTGGGTGCTAGGTCTATAATAAATACTGGTGTAGCTGGGGCTATTAGAGAGGATTTAGATGTGTTAGATGTGATTATTTCTACTGAAGTACAACAACATGACTTTGATGTCACGGGTTTTGGGTATAATCTAGGTGAAATACCAAGAATGGAGACTTCAATTTTTAAGGCCGACAGGATATTGATAGACAGAGCCTATAAGGCCGGAAAGAACTTATTAGAAAATAGACAAGTTCTAAGGGGAAAAATTGTTTCTGGAGATATTTTTGTAAGTGATTTGAAATTAAAAAAGAAGCTACAATCCAAGTTTCAGGCTTATTGTACCGAAATGGAGGGGGCTGCCATTGGACATACATGCTTTGTAAATGATATACCCTTTGTAGTCATAAGAGTTATGTCAGATAAGGCAGATGGTTCTGCCCATAGCAATTTTAATGAATTTGTCCTAGAGGCTGCTGATTATTCTAAAAATATTGTAATAAATATGCTGGATAAAAAATAAGAAGATTTTTGGAAGCCATAGATTAAATAAGATTTAAAAGATACTAAGGATAAATTTATGATAGCGGGTTACAATACATATAAATAAAGGAGAAACAACATGTCCACCAGGGATAATAATCAGGATAAAGCTGATCCATTAGAGAAATTATCAAGAAAAATGGACAATGTAAGAATAGCTGAGTATGTTGAGATAAATTCTAACCCTCGACGTCTAATTTTTATGAATTTATTTATAGGTTTGTCAAGGGGAATAGGGATGGGAATAGGCTTTACATTTTTAACGGGTTTAATTGTGGCTGTCCTAATTTACATATTAAAAAGTTGGGTGAATTTACCCTACATAGGCAAAATTATAGCTGATCTAATTAAAATTATTGAAAATCACCATTAAACTTATATCCTAATACATATAGGGAGGGCTGAATCTGGATAAATCTAGGCGGAAGCATTTTACATATCTTTTATTGGAGGAAAAGAATAAGGTCTTAGGTATTTTGGAACAAATTGATGATAATTGGCCCAAGGACCTATCCATGAGGGAATATATGGAGATCCTTGCTTCATACGGTAATCATCCTGGGGATATTGCTAGTGAAACATATATGTTAACTATGAGAAATAGTTTACAAGAAGGGATAAACAACAGGCTAAAAGAGATAGATGAGGCTTTGGAGAGGCTGAAAAGTAATGCCTATGGAATTTGCCTAATATGCAGCAAGAAGATACCTGAGGAAAGATTAAGGATACTACCGGAGGCAAGTACATGCATAAAATGTAAGGACAATCTTATGACACCACCCAGGGATATGAATTAACTATACTTCTATAATATATATCTGCATTTATAGAGCTATATGTTAATTATATATCTTTTTTCATTTTCTAATGGTATAATTGTTAGTGAATTAGAGTTGAAAGGGGCATAAGAATGAACTACATACTTTCTTTACTGATTTTTATCTTGGATCAACTGAGTAAAAGATTGGTATTAAATTATCTCAAGGATATTAGAGAGATGCCAATATTTAAAAATATTTTACATTTTACTTACGTTGAAAACCGGGGGGCGGCCTTTGGGATTATGCAGAATAAAAAATGGTTTTTCATCATTTTAACTATACTAGTAATTGCCTTTATTGTTATATATTTTAGAGAGGATAAAGGATATCCTAGGGTTATGATGATAGGCCTAAGCCTTATTGTAGGTGGCGCTATTGGCAACCTAGTTGATAGAATTGTATATGGTTTCGTTATTGATTTTATTGATTTTCGTATATGGCCTGTTTTTAATATTGCCGATATGGCTATTGTTATAGGGCAAATTTTGGTGGCCTATATTGTATTAAAACACGATAAAATAGTGCAAGAGGGGACATAAGTTTTGGAAAAAGAAATTATAATTGTATCGCAGGATGATATAAATTCTAGATTAGATGTCTTTCTAACAGGCAAGTATACAAATCTTAGCAGGAGCTATATACAAAAATTAATTGGAAAAGGATTAATCAAAGTAAATGGACAGCGTAGAAAAAACAGATATTTAATAAAAAATGGGGATCAAATTAATGTCAAGATACCAGTGGTTAAAGAGAAAAAACCAGAGCCCCAAAACATTCCTCTAGACATAATTTATGAAGACGATGACCTACTTATAGTAAATAAGCCACAAAAGATGGTAGTCCACCCAGCCCCTGGACATTGCAAGGACACCTTGGTTAATGCTTTGCTCTATCACTGTAAAGGTAAGTTGTCTACAGTGAATGATATTATAAGGCCAGGTATAGTTCACCGAATAGATAAAGATACTTCCGGCTTACTAATGGTCGCTAAAACGAATCAAGCTCATATGAGCTTAGCCAAACAGCTTAAGGAATATTTAGTTACCAGAAAGTATCATGCCATTACCCTAGGGCGTATAAAGGAAGAAAAATTGACCATAGATGCCCCAATTGGCCGCCACCCCATAAATAGAATAAAAATGGCCGTAATAGAAGATGGACGCAAGGCAATTACTCATGTTACAGTTCTAAAGGAATTAGGAGAATATACATATGTAGAGGCAGAATTGACCACAGGGCGGACCCATCAAATAAGGGTTCATCTATCTGATATAAATCATCCAATACTTGGAGACAAAATTTATGGAGGTAATAGGAAAAGATTTAATTTACCTGGTCAGGTCCTTCATGCAAAAATCCTTGGTTTCCTACATCCTATTAAGGGGGAATATATGGAATTTGAGAGTCCCCTGCCTGAGGATTTTAGCAGAATATTGAGGATTATAGAAAATACCAATTCCTAAAATGGAGGGGGTTAATTAAATAATGAAAAAACATGTACAGATAATGGATGCGGATGCTATTAGTAGAATATTAACAAGGATTGCCCATGAGATATTAGAAAAGAACAAGGGAGCAGACGATGTTATTCTTGTAGGAATTAAAACAAGGGGGGCACCCCTGGCAAATAGACTGGCAAAAAGAATTAAAGAAATTGAAGATTTGATAGTTCCTGTAGGTATGCTGGACATTACATTATATAGGGATGACTTGACTAGAGATGCTGATGAGCCAGTGATACATGGGTCAAAAATAGAGGCGGATATTAACAATAAAACAGTCATCCTAATTGATGATGTATTATATACTGGCAGGACGGTCAGGGCTGCCCTTGATGCTATAGTTGATATAGGGAGGCCTAGGAATATACAATTAGCGGTTTTAATAGATAGGGGCCACAGGGAACTACCTATCAGAGCTGATTATGTAGGGAAGAATGTACCTACATCTAAAAACGAGATGGTTAATGTAAAACTAGAGGAAATAGATGGTGAAAATTATATAGTTATTGAGGACTTATAAAAAACCTATGGAGTACATAGGTTTTTTATAGATTCTTTGCTGGCATCTACTATAAGAGTGGAGTGGTTGTCATAAATAACCATACCTGGCTTTGCACCTCTTGGTTTTCGAACATTTTCCTTTTTACTATAGTCTATAGATATTTTAGTAGCATTTCGACCTTTGCTATAATAGGCAGCTAACTGGGCTGCCTCCAAGATAGATATATCAGAATAGTTTTTAGAATTTGTTCTTAGTATGACATGTGAGCCTGGTATATCTTTGGCATGGAACCATAAATCTTCCTTATTAGCTATTTTAAATGTAATTTCATCATTTTGTCTATTGTTTTTCCCAACTAGAATATCAAGGCCTTCGGAAGATTGAAATCTACGATAATTTGCGGACCTTTTATTTGAGGCTCTTTTAACCTTGGAAGTTTTTCTTAAATAATTGCCCTCAATTAGCTCATGTCTTAACTCAGTTAAATCTGATAATGATTCCGAATGTTCAATAGCTAGTAAAATCTGTTCCAAATAGTCGATCTCTGCCTTGCTTTTAATTAATTGCTTATTTATTTTTACTGAAGCAGTCTTATATCTAGTATATTTTTTATAATATAGCTGGGCATTTTGGGAAGGGGTAAGTCTTTTATCCAGTTTTATTTTTATTATTGGCTGATCCTCTTGGTAGAAATTTTCTAACTCTACAAACTGGTCCCCCCTATTTATTTGGTATAAATTTGCCAATATCAAATCTCCCATTATTTTGTATTCTTCTGGGTTAGCCGCTTTGGATAAATCCTGATGCAAATTTTGCAATTTTTTATAGAGCCTTTCCAAATTAGTGTTTACAATTCTCCTATAAGTATGAATTTTTTGCTTGAGCCTCTCATTAATATCCTTCTTTGTATAAAAATCATCTATAACTTCATTAGTCGATGCAAACTCCTTCACATTGGCTGGTAATAGGTGGGATAGGGGTACTATGCTAAAATCAATTAAATCACCATTTTCCCTATTTATATATATTGAAGGTGTAAACCTATGGGTCCTGATTTTGTCCATTATGGAAGAAAAAGCAGAATATAATTTTTCAAGTTCCATATCTAATAGATTATTGGTCAGAATCTTACCATCTATATTAGCCATATAGCAAATCTCCCTCCCAATCAAGGGAGAAATACCGGTAAAGGCATAGTAAAGAGCTTTTTTTATTGGAAGTTGTGGGAATCTGAGAAGTTCATTGGCAAAATCCCCACTATTGTTAGATTCTAATGGATTTACCTTGTCCCGTGATGGGGGCATAACATACTGTAAGCCTGGCAATACCTGCCTATAACGGCTTATATCTACTGATATACGTTTTATACTATCAATAATGGTGTTATCCCTTGCATTTACTAGTATTATATTGCTATGGCGTCCCATCATTTCTATAATTAATTCTGTTTCTTTAATTAGACTTAACTCATCTCGGCTTTCAATTTTGAATTTGATTATTCTATCAAAATTAGCTTGTTGTATGGCTACAATCCTACCCCCTAGCAGGTGTTTTCTTAATACCATGCAAAAATTGGGGGGGCTTGCTGGGTTTTCCTTTTTAAGATCTGTGAAGTGAACCCTAGGATAATTCCCCTTTACAGAAAACAAAAGTTTTTTATTCTGACCCGATAAACGAAGATGTATAATAATTTTACCAGCTTGAGGTTGATATATTTTTTCTATTCTATTAAATTCCACAATGCTGTTAAATTCATGTGTTAGGGCGGCGACAACTAATCCATCTAGAGCCATAATTTACTCCTCCTCCTCTTTAGTAATCATAATATAGCATATAAATATATGGAATGCAAAGTTAATATAAAATCTGTAATAGCAATATGTTTAATGTTTTATCTTTCTATGATATCATTGGTTATATTAAACAATTCTAATCAAAGTATTAAATCTTATATGAAATGTATAATTATGACTATTATTTGTCTTATTTATAAATATCCTTGTAATTGTGGGGAAGCAGTTATAAAATATTATTTGCGGGGATTAAATAGGAAGGAAGGGTTTATTTATGTTAACTAGTATGACGGGATTTGGGAGATCCGAAATTTTAGAAAACAATAAACAATTTACGGTTGAAATAAAGACGGTCAATAATAGATATATGGATTTTCATATCAGGATGCCTAGGAGCTTTAGTTTTTTGGAGGAAAGGGTAAGACAAGTTGCCAAAAAATACATTAGTAGGGGAAGAATTGAGATATACATTAATTATAAAAATGTTGGTGAAAGTAATGAAGATATCTCAGTGGATTTAAAGTTAGCAAATAGCTACTTGGATGCTCTAGAAAAAATACATACTAGTTTAGGGCTAGAAAAAGATATAGCTGTGTCTACAATTGCTAGTTTTCCTGAAGTTATCCAGCTAGAAAAAGAGGAGGAGGACGAGGAAATCCTTTGGGCCTTACTAGAAAAAGTTCTTGAAAATGCCCTAGAAAGCCTAGTAAAAATGAGAAGGGCTGAGGGGGATAAACTAGAGAAGGACTTAACTACTAGACTTAATACTTTGGAAACACTAATTAGTAAGATAGAAGACAGAAGCCCTGATATTGTAAAGGATTATAAGGAACGGTTAGATAGTCGGTTGGATGAATTATTGGGTGATGGGGTGGATATTGACGAAAATAGAATTGCCTTAGAAATTGCGTTTTTCGCCGACAAAAGCAGTATTACCGAGGAAATAGTCCGCCTACATAGCCATATTGACCAATTTAGGAATTCAATCTTAAAGGGTAAGGTTGTTGGCAGGAAAATGGATTTTATTATCCAGGAAATGAATAGGGAGATAAATACTATTGGCTCAAAAGCCAACGACTTATTAATATCAAATACAGTTGTAGAAGTTAAAAGTGAGTTGGAAAAGATTAGAGAACAGGTACAAAATATAGAATAGAATTAAGGGGGGAAGGTAATGGAGGTTAAATTAATAAATATTGGTTTTGGTAATATTGTTTCAGCCAGCAGAATTATAACTATTGTTAGTCCTGAATCGGCACCTATTAAAAGGTTAATACAAGAGGCCAGGGATCGCAGAATGCTAATTGATGCAACTTATGGCAGGAGAACAAGAGCGGTCATCGTAACTGATAGTGACCATGTGATTTTGTCAGCTGTTCAGCCAGAAACAGTTGCCCATAGGTTAGATACAAAAGATAACAATAAAGAAAACAACTTAAATGATATTGAAGAATATTAGATGCAGAAAAGAAGGGGATAATGATGGATGACAAAGGCTTATTAATAGTGATATCTGGTCCATCTGGAACTGGAAAGGGGACCTTATGCAAAGAACTGCTTAGAAAAAATCCTGATATACATATATCTATTTCAGCGACCACTAGACTAGCAAGAAAAGGAGAAAAGGATGGCAAAAGTTATTTTTTTGTTTCCCAGGAAAAATTCAATGATATGATTGATGGGGATGAATTGCTAGAACATGCAAGGGTGTATGACAATTACTATGGTACTCCCAAAAAATATGTTTTAGAAATGCTAAAAAAGGGGAAAGATGTATTATTAGAAATAGATACCATTGGAGCCCTGCAAATTAAGGAAAAATATAGGGATGGAGTTTTCATTTTTATTTTGCCACCTTCACTAATGGAATTGGAAAATAGAATTACTGGCCGCGGGACAGAAAGTAAGGAAGATATAAAAAAAAGATTGGCTGCTGCTATAGAGGAGATAAAACGAATAAAGCATTATGATTATGCTGTTGTTAATGAGCATATCAGAACTGCTATAGATGATATCGAAGCTATAATAAGGGCTGAAAAATGTAAAATTACTAGAAATATTGATGCTTTTGATTATCTAATTAAGGAGGGGTAAAATCTATGTTATATCCATCAACAAATGATTTAATGACAAAGGTTAACAGTAGGTATACCTTGGTTGCTGTGGTAGCCAAGAGGGCTAGGCAATTAATAGATGGAAAGGGTCCTAAGGTAGAGCCTGTTTCCCACAAACCTGTTTCCATAGCAACTCAAGAAATTATGGAAGACAAGGTAGATTATTTTACTTTAGGAGATGAAAAGGATAGGAAGGTTGACTAATTATGTTAACAGATAAGAATATAGTAATTGGTGTTACAGGTGGGATAGCAGCATACAAGGCCTGTGATTTAGTTAGTAAATTTAAAAAAATGGGGGCTAATGTAGATGTTATAATGACAAAATCCGCCACTAAATTCATTGGCCTTGCGACCATGCAAACCCTAAGTCAAAATCCTGTCATTACAGACTTGTTTGAAAGTCCAAGATATTGGGATATTGAGCATATATCTCTTGCGCAGAAGGCAGACATATTGCTAGTAGTTCCTGCAACAGCAAATATAATAGGCAAGGTAGCTAGTGGAATTGCTGATGATATGTTATCAACAACTATTATGGCATCCACAGGAAAAGTAATTTTTGCACCAGCCATGAACACCGTTATGTATAATAATAAAATATGCCAAGAAAATATTCTTAAATTAAGCCAATTAGGCTATAGATTTATAGGGCCAGCTTCTGGGAAGTTGGCTTGTGGGGACATGGGATTAGGCAGGCTGGCAGAGGTGGATGATATAGTAGAAGCCATAATTAGTTTAGCCGGCCCTAAAAGGGATTTTCAGGGAAGGAAATTCTTAATCACAGCCGGCCCCACCCAGGAGGCTATAGATCCAGTACGTTTTATTAGCAACCACTCAAGTGGTAAGATGGGCTATGCCCTAGCTAGGGCTGCCAGGGATAGGGGTGGAGTTGTAACCCTAGTAACAGGACCCACCAGTTTACCATCACCATCAAATATAGATATTGTCCATATAATCAGTGCCCAGGAAATGTATGATGCGGTATTGGCACATTATGAAGATAATGACATTATTATAAAAGCAGCAGCTGTATCTGATTATAGACCCCAGACAATGGCAGGCAAAAAAATAAAAAAACAAGATGAGGATTTGAATCTGAATTTAGTTAGAAATCCGGATATTTTATTGAAGCTGGGCCAGAAGAAGGATGACAAGATTTTGCTGGGCTTTGCCGCAGAAACAAACGACTTAATAGAAAATGCTAAGAAAAAAATTAAGAAAAAGAACTTAGACCTTATAGTTGCAAATGATATAACTCAAGAGGGAGCTGGATTTCAATCGGATACTAATATTGTATATATAATAGATAGGAATGATAATATAAAGGCACTAGAAAAAATGGACAAATTTGAGACTGCAAATCACATACTGGACCAATTAAGTGCTTATATTACTAAATAACAAAGGATTTTAGAGGAGGAAAGAGGGCTTTATAAGGCCCTTTCTTTATTTTTTTATTTTACTTGAAATTTGATATAATTGTATGAAAAGAAAATTTTTAATTATTTTTGGGGGTGTCATTATAGGTGGAGGATAAAATTCATATAGCTCAGGTTATTGTCAATAGCAAAAGCTATCAAACAGATAAAATATACCATTATAGAATCCCCAATAGTTTAATAAATATTGTAGAATTGGGTATGAGGATTGCAGTGCCCTTTGGTATGGGGAATAGGATTACAGAAGCCTATATAATGAATATTAAAACCCAGACTGCTAGCAAGTATGAGTTGAAGGATATATTATTTATTATTGATGACCTGCCTGTTTTCAATGAAAATCAAATTAAAATGATTGGATGGTTAAGGCGTAAATATTTGTGTAAATATATGGACGCAGTAAGGGCTATATTACCAGCGGGAATGATTAACAAGGCCAATAAATATATTATATTAACCAATAGGGAGTGGAAAGGTAAAAAAACTGATAGTACTCCTACACAATTGAAGATACTAAGACAACTGGAAGACTTGGGAGGGGAAGCAACAATAGAAAAACTATATGAAGAACTTAAAAGTAACAATTTAAATTCCACCCTAAAACTTTTAGAAAAGGAAGGTTTTATCGAAAGTAAATATCAATTTGCCGCTAGGGTTAATATACAAAAGGAAAGATATGCACGTTTAAATATTAGGAAAGAGGAAATAAATGAAGCCATAAAAAAACTCAAAAATGCAAAAAGACAAAAAGAAATCTTGTTGTTTTTAAAGGAACATTATGAGTGTCCTGTAAAAGAACTATTAAAATTACTACAGGTAAGTCCCTCCCCTCTTCATGGTTTAGCATCAAAGGAATATATTGTAATTGAGGAAAGGGAATACAAACGGGATCCCTTTAAATACATTGACTTTAAATCCTTTCCTAAACTTGTCCCTAATTCAGAACAGGAGGCCATAATAAATAATATAGGGCAATATATCTCTAAGGAGGAAGCCCATAAATTTTTACTTCACGGTGTAACGGGGAGTGGCAAAACTGAAATTTATCTTCAGCTTATGGAAAGGGTTATCAAGATGGGAAAACAGGGAATTATTCTAGTGCCTGAAATAGCCCTAACACCACAAATGATAGAAAGATTTTATGGTAGATTTGCTGAGGGTATAGCGGTGCTTCATAGTAGTCTTTCAGAGGGGGAAAGATTTGATGAATGGCGAAGAATCATGGAGGGTAAGGTAGATATAGTTATAGGGGCTAGGTCAGCCATATTTGCACCCCTGCAAAAGCTTGGTATAATTATCATTGATGAAGAGCATGAGAACACCTATAAATCAAGTAGCTATTTAAAATATCATGCTGTTGAAATTGCAGAATTTAGGAGGCAAAATGAAAAAGCCATTCTGATTTTGGGGTCAGCTACCCCCTCCTTAGAAACTTATTATAGGGGGACTATCGGAGAACTAACTATACATAGTATTAAGGAAAGGGCAACACAATTTCCCCTACCTGAGGTTGAGATTGTTGATATGGGCCGGGAATTAGATGTTGGCAATAAGGGAATCTTTAGTAGGCAACTTAGAAGTTTGATTGAGGACAATCTCTCTAGGAAGAAGCAAAGTATCCTTTTTTTAAATAGGAGGGGGTATTCTACATTTGTTTCATGTCAACAATGCGGATATGTAAGCAAATGCCCAAATTGTGATATCACTATGACATATCATAGAAATTTAAGAAACCTTCAATGTCATTATTGTGGAAGAAGGGAGGAAATACCAGAAGTTTGCCCATCTTGCAAGGGTTATAATATAGTATATGGTGGTACGGGTACTCAAAAAATCGAAAATATTATATCAGCTCATTTTCCTAAGGCAAGAATAGGCAGGATGGATATGGATGCCACAAGTGTACAGGGATCACATAGTAGGATCCTGGAGGATTTTGAAGGGGGTAAGACAGATATATTGGTTGGGACACAAATGATCTCAAAGGGCTTAGACTTTCCAAATGTAACTTTAGTTGGAGTCATATCTGCAGATGCCTCCCTAAACTTGCCGGATTTTAGGGCATCAGAAAGGACATTCCAATTAATAACCCAAGTTGCTGGTAGGGCAGGGAGGGGTGATGAGAGGGGTAAGGTTGTAATACAAACCTATAATCCCAAACATTACAGTATAATTACTGCCGCCCAACATGATTACAAAAGCTTTTATGAGCTGGAACTCCCAATAAGAAGGGAATATAACTATCCACCCTTTAATAAATTAATTAATATTTGTTTAAGTGGTAGGAATCAAGAAAAAGTTTATAGGGTGGCCTTAAAAATTGCAGAAGCTATCAAATATATTTTAAAATCAGAGGGCCATAAAAGATACGAAGATATTGTACTTGGACCTCATCCAACAATTATTAGTAAAGTTAGAAATAAATACAGGTATCAAATTCTCCTAAAGGACCTGGGTGTAAGCAAGGAATTTTTAAAGTCAATCTTAAGATATTTATTAATTAGAAATAGACCTAAATTTGTACCAAGTTCTATAGGACTGAGCATAGATATAAATCCATCTCAAACGATGGGAATTTAGGGAGGAGGTAGGATATGGCTATTAGAATAATACGAAAGGATCATGACCCAATATTAAGGAAAAAATCAAGGATAGTTGATAATATAAATAAAAGGATCCATATGCTACTAGATGATATGGCAGATACCATGTATGAGGCTGAGGGTGTGGGATTGGCTGCACCACAGGTTGGTGTTCTAAGGCGTGTAATTATAGTGGATATAGGTCAAGGTTTGATAGAGTTAATTAATCCGGAAATTCTTTCAACCGAAGGTGAAGAAAGTGCTGCTGAGGGATGCCTAAGTTTACCCAATAGGAGTGGTGAAGTTATTAGGCCAAAAAAGGTAAAAGTAAAGGGGCTAAATAGGGCAGGGGAAGAGACTATAATAGAGGCTACTGATTTATTAGCTAGGGCCCTATGCCATGAAATTGATCATCTGGATGGGATCCTATTTATTGATAAAGTAATAGAGACAGAGGAGGGGGAATGAAATTGAAAATAATCTTTATGGGTACACCTGTTTTTGCACTAGCATCTTTGGATACAATTATAAAAAGAAATCCAAAAGATTTAAGGGTAGTTACTCAGCCTGATAGGCCAAAGGGCAGAGGTAAAAAGCTAGGCATGCCCCCGATGAAAAAGAAGGCATTGGAACATGGCTTAGAGATTTACCAACCAAGTAAATTGAAGGATCCGGCAAGCATAGATTTAATAAAAAACATTAAACCTGACTTGATTGTGGTAGTTGCCTATGGTCAAATATTGCCCAAGGAGATAATTCATCTGCCTCCCTTGGGTTGTATCAATATACATGCATCCTTACTACCAAAATATAGGGGTGCTGCCCCGATAAATTGGGCTATTATAAAGGGGGAAAAAACAACAGGTATTACATCTATGTATATGGATGAGGGATTAGATACAGGAGATATTATCTTACAGGAGGAAATACCTATTGGTGACAATGAAACAGCAGGGGAGTTACATGATCGTTTATCCATAGTGGGTGCTGGGGTATTAGAAGAAACTTTAAACCTTTTGCAAGCAGGTGAATTGGCAACTCTTAAACAGGATGATGATCAATCAAGCTATGCACCCATGATGACTAAAGATTTAGGAGAAATAGGCTGGGAGAAACCAGCCAAAGAAATACACAATTTAATACGGGGAACAATACCGTGGCCTATGCCTTATACCTATTATAAAAACAAGAGAATGAGAATATGGGAAAGCAGGATTATAAATCATGATACTAGTGGAAAACCAGGAACAATATTAAAGGTTTTAAGGGATGAAATCCTAGTAGCCACCGGAGAGGGAGTTATAGCTATTAGAAAACTACAATTTAGTGGAAGAAAAAAACTTAAGGTTGAGGATTATTTAATTGGTAATAAGATAGAAAAGGAAATAAGGTTGGGCCTTGTAAATGGCAAGGAATAAATCTATGAAAAAGCAAGGCTCTACTAAATTGTTTACTATTTTATTTGCAATTATACTAACTATAACATTAGTAATTGCTAGCATTTTATTTTACTTATTATACTATAGAGATCAGCTAATTCAACAAACTCTAATAACTTTTTTGGTTGGAATTCTATTTATAGTCATTTTAACCATAGGATTAACCGTATATTCTATACATCTACTAAATAATAGAAAGACAATATCAAATACTATGGAAAAAATAATGGTACTTTCTATTGACATCTTTTATCCAGTTATAACAATAGTAGGAAGAATTATGGCTTATGATAAAAACACTATTAGAAGGGCCTATACTATACTAAATAACCAACTAATTTATTCCAAGAAATATGATATTGAAGCTAGGGATATTCTTATTCTTTCTCCCCACTGCCTACAAAAATCTTTTTGCCCCCATAAAATTACCCATGATACTAATAATTGTAAAAGATGTGGAAAATGCGATGTAGATAGATTATTAAAGCTAAAAGAAAATTACGGGGTTAAATTTTCCATTGTAACTGGGGGAACACTAGCTCGTAAGATAATAAAGGATAATAAGCCCAAGGCCATTATTGCTATAGCATGTGAAAGGGATTTATTTAGTGGTTTGATGGATATAAGGAAAATACCTGTTTTGGCAGTTATTAATCAAAGGCCCGAGGGTCCCTGTATTAATACCGCTGTTGATATAATGAAAGTGGAGAAGGCTATTAAACATTTTATAAAGGAGGGGTAAGGATGTTTTATCCTTATGGTTTTGGATTCGATTCAACTATTATATATTTACTACCTGCTATGATTTTTGCACTATACGCCCAAAGCAAGGTAAAATCAACCTTTAGAAAATATCTTAGGGTACCTACTAGTAGGGGTTACTCAGGTTATCATGTGGCCCGCAGCATATTAGATCAAAATGGACTTAGGAATATACCGATTGAAATAGCACCCGGACAGCTATCAGATCATTATGATCCTAGAAGCAAGACTGTAAGGCTATCTAGGGAAGTATATAGTGGCAATTCGATAGCTTCAGTCAGTGTTGCAGCCCACGAGGTCGGGCATGCCCTACAGCATGCCAGGGGATATATACCCTTAAACCTTAGGAATGCAATAGTACCCCTGGCTAGTTTTGGTTCCTCTGCAGCTTGGTTTTTTATAATTGCAGGCTTGTTTATTATGCCTGAGCTAATGACTATTGGTATTATATTGTATTCAGCAGCGGTATTGTTTCAGATAATAACTCTACCCGTTGAATTTAATGCCAGTAGCCGGGCCTTAAAACTATTGCATTCCAATGGTTTTATTAGCAGAGAAGAGTATAATCCTTCACAAAAAGTACTTAGGGCAGCAGCATTGACCTATGTAGCGGCAATGGCTACTGCAATTGCCCAGTTATTAAGACTAATTGCAATTAGAGATAGAAGAAGATAATAAAGGCGTTAATACGCCTTTATTTGTTGGATTAATTTAAGGGTAGATTATAAGGAATTTTATCCATTGTATTTAAATTCTGCAATAGGAGGGATTATGTGTGAATGCAAGAGAAGCTGCCATGAAAATATTATATGAGGTTAAAGTAAATAAGGGCTATTCAAATATCCTTATAAATAAAGTCTTGGACCAGGACTCCTTTTCTAGATTGGATAGAGCTTTTATTACTGAATTAGTTTATGGCACTCTAGAGAATATTATTTTGCTTGATTATATAATAAAACAATATTCAAAAACCAAATTGACTAAAATAAATCCTTATACCCTGAACATATTAAGAATGGGTTTATATCAAATCTTATTCCTAGATAAGGTACCTGATTTTGCTGCAGTAAATGAATCAGTGGAACTATCTAAAATTTATAGTAAAAGGGCTACAGGTTTCGTCAATGGCATTCTGAGAAATATAAGCAGAAATAAGGAGGAATTGAAATTACCTGATAAGGAATCTGATATAGTAAAATTTTATTCTATTACTTATTCCCATCCACAGTGGATGGTTAAGGCCCTTTTAAAACATTATCCAGAGGATTTTGTAGAGGATTTGTTAAAGACAAACAATAAGAGACCCAAATTATATGCCAGGGTTAATAAATTGAAAACATCCCCTGAAGAGCTTATAGATATCCTTAATGGGGAAGGGGTAGGGGCTAAAAAGAGCCAATATCTGGATGAAGCCATTATTATTGAAGGGGATTTTACCCAGTTAAAAAAATTAAGTATATACAAAGAGGGCTTTCTTTATGTTCAAGATTTAAGTTCAATCTTAGTGTCAAAAATTTTGGACCCAGAAGAGAGAGACTTTGTAATAGATATATGTAGCGCCCCCGGGGGTAAAACCACTCATATTGGGGAATTAATGAATAATAAGGGTAAAATATTAGCTAGGGATATACATGAACACAAGCTAAGATTGGTCAGGCAAAATGCCCAAAGGTTAGGCATTGAAAACATCCAATTAGAAAAATTCGATGCCTTAAAGATGGATAAAGAGCTATGTCAATTGGCTGATAAGGTACTAGTAGATGCTCCCTGCTCTGGTTGGGGAGTAATAAGAAGGAAACCTGAAATTAAGTACCAGCAGGGGGCCGAGGAAATAAATAATCTAATAAGAATGCAATATCAGATATTAACGAATGCATCAAGATACGTAAAAAAGGGTGGATACTTAGTGTACAGTACTTGCACAATAAATCCCAATGAAAATCAAAACATAATTAGGAGATTTCTTCAGCATAATGATGACTTTACAATAGTTGATGTGGATGATAAATACAAAGGAATATTAGCAGGGGGTGTCCAAGAAGGCATGATACAATTATATCCCCATATCCATGCTACTGATGGGTTTTTCATTGCAAAACTGATGAAAAAATAATACTATTATATGGGAGGTTTTTATTTGGATAAAAAAGATCTATTGGGATTAGAAGCTGAGGAAATAGAAAAGCTAGTGGTAGAATTAGGAGAAAAAAAATACCGTGGAAATCAGATATTTGAGTGGATAAGCAGGGGAGAGAAGTCCTTTAATGCTATGACTAACTTACCTGAAGATTTTCGCAAAGTTTTATATAAAAATACCTTTGTTGACGATTTAAAAATAGAAGAAAAACTTACTTCAAATATAGATGGTACAAGAAAGTACCTATTTGCCTTAAATGATGGTAATATAATAGAAGGTGTGACTATGTCATATAGGCATGGTTTTACCGCTTGCATATCTACCCAGGTAGGCTGTTTAATGGGATGCAGTTTTTGTGCGTCTAGTAAGGGAGGATTTATAAGAAATCTTACTAGCGGTGAAATGGTGGACCAAGTTATAAAAATGGGACAGGATTTAAATGATAGGATATCAAATATTGTACTTATGGGTAGCGGAGAACCCCTACACAACTTTAATGAAGTAATTAAATTTATAAGGATAGTAAATAGGCAGGATGGATTAAACATAGGGAATAGGCATATCACCCTGTCAACTTGTGGGTTAGTTCCTGAAATAAAAAAACTAGCAAAATTACAAATACCCATAAATTTAGCCATATCCCTCCATGCACCTAATGATGAGATAAGGCAGGACCTGATGCCCATAGCAAGAAAATATAACATTAAACAATTAATTGGGGCTTGTCAATATTATTTATCATATAATAACAGAAGGATAACCTTTGAATATGGTTTAATTAAAGGCATTAATGATCAGGATAAACATGCGGTAGAATTGGCCAAACTTTTAAAGGACATCTTATGTCATGTCAACTTGATACCTATCAATAGTATAGAGGAAATGGACTTTACGAAGACAAAGGAGCAACAAATAAAAAGATTCCAGAAAATACTAGGGGAAAAGGGTATAGTGGCCACAGTAAGAAGGGAAATGGGGTCGGATATTAAAGGGGCCTGTGGACAATTAAGGAATAGACATATATTAGATAGATAGTAGAGGGGTAGAGACTAATATATCCAAGGGAGTTGGGAGGGATACAAATTGAAAGGGGTAGCAATAACAGATATAGGAAAAATTAGGGATGTTAATGAAGATAGTTATTGTATATATGAGGATGAAATAGACTTATATATTGTAGCTGATGGTATGGGTGGCCACAAGGGTGGTGAGGTGGCTAGCTTAATAGCAACAGACAGTATAAAAGAGCATATTATAAAATATTTGCCAGAGGAATATCAAGAACCAGCAATAAAGGGTGTAATTTTTGAGGCTTTTAATAGGGCCAATCAAAATGTCTATAAACATGCTAGTGAAAATACAGAATATGATGGCATGGGAACAACTGTAACAATGGCGTTAATAATTGGGAATAAATTGTATATAGGCCATGTAGGAGATAGCAGGGCATACCTTTTAAGAAGCAAATCGTTAAAACAAATTACTGAGGACCACTCTCTAGTAGCTGAGTTGGTTAAAAATGGAAGCATAACTGAAAGAGAGGCCATGAGACACCCGCAAAAAAATATTATTACTAGGTCATTAGGAACTGATGTTAGTATCAAAGTTGATATATTTGCAATTGATCTGGAAAAAGAAGATACTATAATTTTATGTAGTGATGGCCTAACTAATTTTGTTGATGATAGGGAGATAAAGGAAATACTTTTACCTGCAAGAGACCCCTTAGAAAGCTGTCAGGCCCTTGTATCCCTAGCAAATAAGAGGGGCGGATATGATAATATAACAGTAATAATTGTAAAAACCCAACTTGGCTCTGGGCAGGAGGTAGGTGAAATAAATGATTGGTAAAATATTAGGAAATAGATATGAAATTGTAGAAAAAGTTGGTGGGGGGGGAATGGCCGTAGTATATAGGGCCAAATGCAAGCTATTGAACCGCTATGTAGCAGTTAAAATATTAAGATCGGAATTTACAAACGATAGGATAATAATAGACAAATTTAAAGGAGAATCTCAGGCGGCAGCTAGCCTATCTCACCCTAATATTGTTAACATATATGATGTTGGAGAAGAGGGTGAAATCTATTATATTGTAATGGAATATGTCAAGGGAAGAACCCTCAAACAGGTAATCCAGGACAAAGGAAGCTTGACACTGGCTGAAATTTTAAATTATACAAAGCAAATAGCCTATGCAATACAACATGCTCATTATAATAGTGTTATTCACAGGGATATTAAACCCCATAATATTTTGATAACTGAGGACAATAGGGCAAAGGTCACAGATTTTGGTATAGCTTTGGCTGCTACATCCTCGACTATGACTAATATGGGCAGCGTCATAGGTTCAGTTCATTATTTTTCACCGGAGCAGGCAAGAGGGGGCTACACTGACGAAAAATCCGATTTATATTCTTTGGGAATTGTTATGTATGAGATGGCTACCGGTAAATTACCCTTTGAGGGAGATAGTCCCGTATCCATAGCATTAAAACACATACAGGAAGAGGCAATTGCACCCACAGAGATTAAACCTGATATGTCAAAGGCATTGGAAAATATTATATTAAGATTAATTCAAAAAGATCAGGCGTCCCGATATCAAGATGCAGAGATGTTAATACAAGACTTGGAACAACTAAATAATGGGGTAAATCCTGATTATCCTTTAGACATATTGAGTCATGAAGATTCACCGACTCAAATTATACCTCGAATTGAGGAAAAGGACATAGATAATACCAGCGGTAGGACAAGAAAAACTAAAAATCAGAACAACAGAAAAATTGTAGTAGCTGCGGTGGTAATGGCCTTAATAGGTGCACTACTCTTTACCTTTGGTCTTTTTTACTTTGGTAATTTAGATTTATTTAAGACAGAAACCATTGATACACCCAATTTCGTAGGTAAAGATATAGAGCTTGTAAGACAAGAGGCTCAAACTATGGGCTTAAAACTAGATGAGGAATTTAGACCTAGTGATGAGGTGGCTGCAAATGAGGTAATGCAACAAAGACCTGAAGAAGGTATGCCTGTTAAAAGAGGCCACCTTATAAATATATGGATAAGTACAGGGCCTAAACCCTCAGTTGTACCAAATTTAGTATTTAAGGATGCTTCTAATGCGCCATTTATATTAGAAAATGCTGGCCTAAAAGCGGGTAATCCAAGTTATGAATTTGATGAATTACCTGAAGGGACAATAATTAGACAGGATCCAAGGGCTGGTTCAACAATTTCGACTGGGTCAACAGTGGATTATGTTGTAAGCCAGGGCCCAAAACTTGTAACATTTCCTATGCCTGACTTTAGGGGCATGGAATTGGCCCAGGCAAAAGAGGAGATCGCTAAACTTAATTTGAAAGAGGGGGAAATAAGCAGGGAGTTCAGTGAAGAATTTGCTGAGGATTTGATTATAAGGCAGAGCATTAAGGCCGGCGATATGGTTGAGGAAAATACCCCCGTAGATTTTGTTCTTAGTAAGGGGCAAGAGAGAGAAGATGATATTGAGGGACCAGTTATAGAGGAAGGGCATCCGGAGAATGATTATGATCCTATATCAAAACAAAGAGTGCAAATTGAATTTAAGGGTCATTCAGGGCTGATAAATATTATAATAAAAAACGCTTCCACAGGACAGGAAGTTGTTAATATGGAGCATGATGTAGATAAAGATGGGAGCACAGTGTTTGTAACCTTATCGGGAAGGGGAAAACAAGAGTTTGAACTCTATATAAATGGTGTTAAGCAGCAGAATATATTTGTTAATTTTTGATACTTTATTATTTAGGAGGTAGTTAATGCTAAAGGGGAGAATAGTAAAGGGTATTGGTGGATTCTATTATGTTGACATTGAGGGCAAAATTTTCGAGTGTAGGGCCAGGGGAATTTTCCGCAAGGACAAAATTACCCCCTTGGTTGGCGACTTTGTAAAGATATCCATACTGGATGGGGAAGAAAATATTGGAGTTATAGAAGAAATTCTACCAAGAAAATCAAAATTGATACGGCCAAGTGTTGCAAATGTAGATCAAGCTATTATTGTATTTTCAATATTACAACCTGAAATAAATCTTTTATTATTAGATAAGTTTTTAGTTTTAGCGGAAAGAGAAAATTTGGATATATCAATATGTTTGAATAAAATTGATTTAGCAAAGGATGAATCAGGGTATGAGGAGATAGTTGCTAATTATAAAAATTCTGGATATAAACTGCTTCTGACAAGCTATAAGTATCCAGAAAGCATGAGACAATTGGAAGCAGTATTAAA
The DNA here is from genome assembly GCA_964390055.1 of uncultured Clostridiaceae bacterium. Lineage (GTDB taxonomy): Bacteria > Bacillota > Clostridia > Peptostreptococcales > Natronincolaceae > CAYMGQ01. The sequence continues at coordinate 40,971 of CAYMGQ010000002.1, read as the reverse complement.
GGGTAAGGTAAATGTTTTTGCTGGTCCATCAGGAGTGGGCAAGTCCAGCCTTCTTAACAAGATTAACCCAGACCTACAGCTGAAAACTGGTGAAGTAAGTAAAAGAACCTTAAGGGGTAAACATACAACAAGACATGTTGAACTCCTCCCCATAGGGGAAAACAGTTGGGTTGTGGATACCCCTGGCTTTAGCACTTTAAATATTGATTTTATACCAGAAGAGGAGTTGGCCAATTTTTTTCCAGAATTTAAGGTCTTCTATGAAGACTGCACATTCTCCACATGCCGACATATTGATGAGCCAAAATGCGGCATAAAGCAGGCATTAGATATGGGTTATCTAGCAAAATCCAGGTACAAAAGTTATTTGCAATTAGTTGAAGAAATTAGGAAAAATAGGAGGTTTTAAAAATGGTAAAGATATCTCCCTCTATTTTGTCAGCAGATTTTTCAAATCTCTTAGCTGATATAAAAAAAGTTGAAGAAGCAGGTTGTGACTTGCTCCACATAGATGTTATGGATGGGCATTTTGTGCCAAATATAACATTGGGCCCCATGATTATCGAAGCGCTTAGACAAAGGACTCAATTACTTTTTGATGTTCATTTAATGATAGAGAAACCTGAAAGATACATAAAAGATTTTCTTTCTGCCGGAGCAGATATATTGACCATACACACTGAGGCTTGTGTGCATTTGCATAGGGCTATATATGATATTAAAAACAGCGGAATTAAAGCGGGTGTGGCACTTAACCCCTCCACGCCTCTGACTTCCATAGAATATATACTGGATGATTTAGATATGGTCTTAATTATGACTGTAAATCCTGGCTTTGGTGGTCAAAGTTTTATCCCAACAATGTTAGACAAGATTAAAAAACTAAAAACTATAATAAGGGAAAGAGGCTTGAATATTGATATACAAGTAGATGGAGGCATTAATCCCCAAAATATCCATTTGTTGACTGGAGCCGGGGCCAATATTATTGTGGCTGGTTCTGCTATCTTTAATAGTGAAAATATAAAGGATAGGGTAGAACTATTAGAAAATAATGCTAAAATGGGATTAGTCTAACTGCTTTAGGGAAGGGTTATAATATGGAGATTGTAATAATTACCAATGGAAATATTTATAATTTAAAGGCTATGAAAGATAAGATTATAGGTAAATATATAATTTGCGTAGATGGTGCTGGTAGATATTTGATGGAGCTAGATATAATTCCCAATTTACTAATAGGTGATTTGGATTCGATCAAACCCAATGTCTTGGCTTGGATGGATAAAAACAAAGTGCCTTGTAAAAGTTTTCCGTCGCGAAAAAATGCAACGGATACTGAGCTGGCGCTAGAATATGCTATAGGCTTAAAAGCCAAGTCTATTACAATATTTGGGGCTATAGGCTCTAGGCAAGATCATACCATTAGCAATATACTCCTATTGCATAAGTTATTGCAAACTAATATACAAGGAAAGATTATTAATGAAAACAATGTAATTATGATGACAGATAGCAAGCTAGAGGTTCATGGTAAAAAAGGAGAAAACATATCAATTATACCCCTTAGCGGGAGTGTTAAAGGGGTCACCTTAAAGGGATTGGAATACCCACTTGATAATGAGGACCTTGTTTTTGGAAATAGTCTAGGAATTAGTAATGTGTTTACCTCTGATATGGCCAAAATAACTCTTGACCAGGGCTTGTTGTTGGTAATCAAAGCTAAAGATTAAAATTTGATAATGTCCACCTCATATAGATAATTAAAGGGGTGGCATTTTTTATGCTTAAGAATATAATAGTAAATAAATGTGTAATTTAGTTTGGAATTTTACTGGGAATCCATACCTTTTCAATTAGGTAGGTGATAGTATGTTTAAGAGAAGGAGGAAAAAAATCCTAAATAAGATTTTAGGAATGGTAATTTTTCTTTTGGGTTTTGGAATATTTTTGTATATTATACCAATTAGTGTCTGGATTATAATTTTTGCATTCTTTTTTATGCTTTCTGGACTACTATTATATTTTTTTTAGGGGAAAAACAAAAAAAGCCTACCCGTTATTTTGAGGTGGCTTTCTTTATTTAGAGGGCTCTATCGACTTTACCAGATCGTAGGCATCTTGTACATACCTGAATTCTCCTTGGAGATCCATCTACCATAGCCCTGACTTTTCTTAAATTGGGCAACCAAGCTCTTCTACTATGTCTATTGGAATGACTAATTTTATTACCGTGCATCCTACCTTTTTTACATATATAACATTCCCTTGCCATTAAGGACACCTCCTTTAGGTTTTTAGGATATTTTTTATAAAAGCATTTTTATATTATCACATTAATCTTTTGAATGCAATAAGACAATAAAAATCAGTATAATTATTTTTGAAATTTAGGCTATTATATGTATATTGAACTATGTTTTAGATTCGTATACAATAGTTATAAACATTTTAAAATGATTTGCTTTTGAAATTCAGGATTATTATATATAATAAATATATGATAAAATATATAAAGGTTATCTGCAAATTGACTGAAGGAGGATAATATATGCCAGGTAAATTAGTCAATGATATAGGAACTATAATTATTGATGATAATGTATTAGCATCAATTGCTGGAGCATCTGCCATGGAATGCTATGGCTTGGTTGGAATGGCCGCTAAATCTGCAGCTGGTGGCTTGGTAGAACTACTTAAGCGCGAACACTCCAGTAAGGGGGTAAAGATTACTACAGAAGATGATGAAATTACTATCGAATTATTTGTTATTGTTGAATTTGGAACAAGAATATCTGTAGTAGCAAATAATATAATTGAAAAAGTTAAGTACAATATTGAACACCTAACTGGGATGAGGGTAAAAAAGATTAATATAAATGTACAGGGAGTTAGGGTACAAAAGTAACTTAAGGAGGTACAGGACTTGGAGTTTGATTACATAGATAAACAATTATTAAAACAAATGCTAGTGGCAGGAGCACAATCTTTAGAAGCTAATAAAAAAATTGTTGATGCACTAAATGTCTTCCCTGTCCCTGATGGTGATACGGGTACAAATATGTCCTTAACCATGGAATCAGCAGTCAAGGATATCAGGGGAAACAATATAGAATCATTAGAGGAGGTTGCCAATTTAGCGGCAAACGGTTCTCTAATGGGGGCTAGGGGTAATTCCGGAGTAATTTTATCGCAACTCCTTAGGGGATTTGCCAAGGGGGTAGAGGGTAAAGAAAAACTAAATACCATGGATTTTGCCCACGCCTTAAAGTTAGCCTCAGACACCGCTTATAAGGCAGTTATGAAGCCGGTGGAGGGAACTATGCTAACCGTAGCAAGAAAGGGCGCAGATAGGGCCATAAGCATTGCTAAGGAGGAAAAAAACATAATATTATTTTTGGAAAAAATAATATTATATGCTGAGGAAGTTTTAATGGAAACACCACAAATGTTAAAGGTTTTGAAGGATGCAGGAGTGGTTGATGCAGGTGGTAAAGGTTTAATCTATATTTATTTAGGGGCCCTTGCATCATTAACTGGCAAGATGCCCACAACTGAAGATATAGAAATTATGCAGCAGACGGTGGAGCATGATGTCCATGTAGATGAAGAAATTGAATTTACTTATTGTACTGAATTTATTATTAATATTCCAAAAGGGAGCCCACAAGGGCTCAAAGAGATAATTAATGCCTATGGGGACTCTATGTTGGTTGTTGGAAATGAAAATGTAATTAAAGTTCATATTCATACTAATAATCCTGGCCAAATATTGGAGGAAGGATTGAAATTAGGTGAATTAAGTGATATTAAAATAGATAATATGAGATTACAACAGAGCCAATCGGTATTGCAGGAGATTTTATCTAGTCCAAAAAATACTGTGAACAAGAGATATGGGTTTATAACAGTTACAATGGGACAGGGTTTAACAGCAATATTTAAAGATTTTGATGTTGATTATGTCATTAAGGGTGGGCAAACTATGAACCCAAGTACTGAGGATTTTATTAAGGCTATAGATAATGTAGAGGCAGATACAATTTTTATATTGCCCAATAATGGCAACATAGTTATGGCCGCCAACCAAGCAAAGGAAATATCGACTAAGGATATTAGAGTAATACCAACTAAAACCATACCACAAGGTATAGCATCGTTAATGGAATTTAATTTAGAAGATAATGCAGATCAAAATGAAGAACAAATGTTGGAAGCCATTGAGAATGTAAAGACTGGGCAAATAACTTATGCGATAAGGGACACTAACTATAATGATATAATGATAAAAAAAGGAAATATTATTGGGCTAGGTGAAAAGGAAATACAAACGGTGGGTTCAGATGTATTTGAGGTTTCTGTAGACCTATTTAGTAAATTGGTAACAGATGAAGATGAAATTATTACAATATTTTATGGTGAGGATATTAGTGAGGATGAAGCCAACAAACTATCTGAGTATCTGGAAAAACAATACCCTTATTGTGATGTGGAGGCCTACTATGGGGGCCAACCCTTGTATTATTATATCTTCTCCATTGAATAATGAACCTGCTATATGTGTAAGACACTAGGAGTGGTGGTAGATATGGATGCTCTAAAAAAAAATATTCAATATGTTAAGGGAGTGGGACCCAAGAGATTTGAAAGATTAGAAAGATTAGGGATTTACACAATAGAAGATATGTTATATCACTTCCCCAGGGATTATGAAAACCGAGGTTTAATAAAAAAAATAATAGATTTAAAAGTGGGAGAAAGGGCTACAATTGAAGGAAGGATTAGGGGAGAAGCTAGGTCATATTATGTTAGAAGGGGTATGAATATAACAAAATATGTGCTTGTAGATGATACGGGTTTGATTAATCTAACCTTCTTTAATCAGGCCTATGTAAAGAATACTATTATGGATAAAAGCAGAATAATAATTAATGGAAAGGTAAGAAAGGGTCCTAGATCTTTAGAGATGGTCAATCCAAAATATGAGGTAATTAGAGAGGGAAAAGAGACTAGCTTAAATAGAATTGCCCCAATTTACCCCTTAACTAATGGACTTACACAAAATTTACTCATGGCAATCAATAAAAACATTTTTAAAATATTTAAAGATGGGATTGTTGACTATATGCCGCAATTAATTATTGATAATAATCAATTATGTGACCTCAATTTTGCCTTATATAGTATACACTTTCCCAAAAGCTCCAAGCAAATAAGGGTGGCTAAATACAGGTTAATATTTGATGAGTTTTTTTTATTGCAATTAGCATTATTGTCTATAAAGCAAAGAGGCAAAAATGATGAAAGTGCTATCCCCCTTAAAAAGAATAGGGGTTTAAGGGAATTTATTAACCAGCTTCCCTTTAAGCTAACAAATGCTCAGCAAAGTACACAGGAGGATGTAATTAAGGATTTGCAAGGAAAGACACCCATGAATAGGCTTATACAGGGTGATGTGGGTTCGGGCAAAACAATTGTTGCCATAATTGCCCTCTATAAGGTCTATATTAATAATTGCCAGGGTGCATTTATGGTCCCAACTGAGACCTTAGCCCGTCAACATTATGTTACATTAAAAAGCTACCTAAAAAATAAGGGTGTTAAAATAGGATTACTAGTTGGTAGCCTAAAGGATAGTGAGAAAAGGGAGCTTGTTAGCAAGATTAGTAAAGGACAGATTGATATTGTGGTGGGCACTCATGCATTAATTCAAGACAAGGTATCTTTTAAACGATTAGCTCTGGTTATAACTGATGAGCAACACAGATTTGGTGTTCGCCAAAGGTCGGTGTTGGCCCAAAAAGGTGATAATCCTCATATCCTGGTTATGACTGCAACACCAATACCTAGGACACTGGCATTAATCCTATATGGAGATTTAGATATTTCTATGATAGATGAGTTGCCACCAGGTAGAAAGGAAATTCCTACCTACAGTTTACCACTAGATAAAGAGGGAAAAGCATATGACTTTGCAAAACAACAATTACAATTAGGCAGGCAGGTGTATATTGTAACTCCCTTGATAGAATCATCAGAGGCAATAGATGCTGAAGGGGCAATTGAGCTTGCTAGGGACTTATCTAACACAGTATTTCAAGAATATAAAGTGGGTTTGCTATATGGCAAAATGAGTTCCCAAGATAAAAATGATATTATGGAGGAATTTATTAATAATGAGATTAATGTCCTAGTATCAACCACCGTAATAGAGGTGGGCGTGAATGTTCCCAATGCTAGTGTAATGATTATCAAAAATGCTGAGCGTTTTGGTTTAGCCCAATTACACCAGTTAAGGGGAAGAGTGGGCAGGGGGGTCCACCAATCCTATTGTTTTCTGCTATACAATAGCAATGGTGAAATAGCAGGGAAGAGAATGAGAATTATGGAAGAGACCAATGATGGCTTCCTTATATCTGAAAAGGACCTTCAGCTTAGGGGGCCAGGAGAAATACTAGGCCTTAAACAGCATGGGCTTCCAGAGTTTAAAATTGCCAATATATTTAGGCATATGAAGATACTCAAAAGAACTCAAAATCAAATTACTGATATAATGAAGAAGGATCCGCAACTATCCCTTGATAAATACCCTTTGTTAAAGGCTAAAATTAGGGATAAATTACGGGGATTTTTGGGATCTTAGTTGATATAATAATAAAAGTATATTATATTTTTAAAATGATAGGGATACTAAAGGATAATAATGTTTATCCTTTTTTTTATTAATATTTTACTTGTTTAAGTTAGTTATTAAATATGCTTATATTTTGTTAAGTATTATCTAGTATGTTAAAATATAAATATATATGAGTGGGGAGGAAATATATGCGTGTTATTTCTGGTAAAGCAAAGGGATTTAAATTAGAGTCCCCTAAGAATATGTCAACTAGGCCAACATCTGATAGGGTAAAAGAATCGGTATTTAATACTATACAAGGAGATATTTATGATAAGACCATTATCGATTTATATTCTGGAACTGGTAGTTTAGGAATAGAAGCCCTGTCAAGAGGAGCAAGAAGGGCCTATTTTATAGAAAATAGCAGAAAGTGTATAAAAATAATAGAGAGGAATTTAAGGAAAACACAATTGCTTTCTAAGTCCAATATAATTTGTGCTGATGTTATCAGGGCTATAATTAAACTGGCAAAAAAAAATATTAAGGCAGATATTATTTTCCTGGACCCTCCATATAATAAAAATTTAGCTAGGGGGACAATAGAATACATATGCAAATATGAATTACTAAATCCCATGGGAATAATAATTATAGAGCATGGGAAGAAAGAAAACCTACCAAAAGAAATAGACAAAACAATAAGTTTTAAAGGGAAATACTTTGGGAATACAGGGGTTTCCTTTTACAGACAAAAGGAGGAAGTTTAAATGAAAGTAGGAATATATCCAGGAAGTTTTGATCCAATTACCAATGGACATCTGGACATCATTAAAAGGGCATCAAATTTGTGCGATAGGGTTATTGTGGCGGTGTTGGAGAATCCTAGTAAAAACCCCTTGTTCTCTATTAATGAGAGGTTATCTTTAATTAGGGAGGCAGTGTCAGCCTATGATAATGTAAATGTAGATTATTTTTCCGGCCTTTTAATAGATTATGCAAAGCAAAATAATGCTAAAATTATAATAAAGGGTTTAAGAGCAGTATCGGATTTTGAATATGAGTTTCAAATGGCACTAATGAATAGAAAATTAGCACCTAATATGGAAACTATTTTTTTAATGACAAGTAGCGAGTATTCATACCTTAGTTCTAGTTTAGTCAAAGAGGTAGCAGGTCATGGAGGCTGCATAGAGGGCTTGGTGCCTAAAGCAACTAAAAATGCAATTATAAAGAAAATAAAACGTTAAGGGGGATTAATTATGGAGGTATTAAGGTTACTTGAGGAGCTGGAGGATATAATTGAAAGCAGTTCATCAATACCCTTTGCACATAAGGTCTTAGTAGATAGTGATGAGGTCTTAGAAATTATTAAGGAAATTAGAATACATCTGCCAGACGAGGTGAAGCAAGCTCAATGGATTAAGGAGGAAAGACAAAGAATCTTGGTAGATGCACAACAGGAGGCAGATACCATTATACAGGAGGCCAATGAACATATTGCGGCCATGGTAGAAGAGGATGAGATTACTAAAATGGCTGAAAAGCAGGCCGAAACAATTATTGGTCAAGCACAAACGGGAGCCAAGGAAATGCGGTTGGGGGCCAGAGATTATGCTGACGAAATACTGGCAGAGGTAGAAACCCTATTGCATGAACTTGTGGAAACTATAAATAACAACAGGAATGAATTAAGGGAAATGAAATAAGGACTGATTCCCTTTAATTTCTGAGCATATTGATAATTGTAGTTATAATACCTACCATAAGTGAAATAGATAAGAGGATAATAAGTCCTATAATAAGAAGACCAACGGATAAAATTAACATGTAGAATAATTTGTATGTTGTTATACTCTCGGATAGTTGGATTGTAGAGACCGAAAGTGTAAAAAAATTAACATATATGGGGTATAGAATATAGATCAAAACTAATGAAATGATAGCCTGTAAAAATTTCGATAAGATATAAAGCCTTGGATTAATATCAGTAGCACTCAATATACTAATGGACTGGGCATGGATGGAAAGACCACTCCAACTTAAAATAAAGGCTGTAATGGCAAGCTGGTGTATTAGCTTGATATTGGATGCACTAGAGACTAATTTACACCCTAGGGTTATTTCGAATAAACCAGAAATAAAAGCCTTAATTAAGTTAGGCTGGATGGTCAGTTTTTTCAAAGCAATAAATAGGATACCGGATATGAGGTTTATAAAGCCCACCGATTCTAAAATATTAAGCAGGACGGAAAATATGATAATAAAGCCACCAATCATTGATATTGTGTCTATAGATTCGGCCACGGCCTCCTTAAGTATAATACCAAAGGGAGGTGATTTTTTGCAGTCGGTATGCAGATTAACGAAGGCCTTTTTGATGATACCCTTATTCCTACGTGGTCTATAAGTCCATGTATTTTTTTTATAAAAACTAAAAAAAAGCCCTACAATTATGGCGGCAGCATAGTGGCAAATAGCTAGTAAGATACCTATTTCCGAAGAATGAAACATACCCATAGAAACTGTGCCCATAATAAATAAGGGTCCAGATGTACTGCAAAAGGAGACCAGTCTTTGGGCTTCAGCTGTAGTTACCACACCATCTTGTCGTAGTTTCGATATAATTTTCACCCCAACTGGATAACCAGAAATAAAGCTCATAGCTAAGGCAAAGGACCCTTCACCAGGAACATTAAAGATTGGCCGCATTATAGGTTCCAATAGGGTACCTATAAAGCTCATAACTCCTAAGTTTAAAAGCAGCTCAATCCCAATGAAGAATGGAAACAATGAGGGCAAGACCAAGGTAAACCATATTATGAGCCCGTCATAAGCAGCTTTTATAGACTCCGATGGGAAAGTTATAATACAAATTACTAAAAATATTACTATAGCAATATTTATATATAAGGATATAGAATTTAAAACATTTTTCAAAATCTTTCTATAGAATAGCCCAATTAGTAGTGAAAAAATAAAAATTATTATAATACCCATATAATCGCCTGACCCCTTAACGTAACTACATTATTCACCTAATAATGTATATTGGGATAAATCAAAATTTATTCTTATTTTTACTAGCTTTCCAAAGGGCGAATTGTATACTTAAGAGTTTTTATAGTAGGGTTTTTCATAGAAATCCATAATCTTAGAGGCATAATTAGAATCACCCAAGGCCAAACCATATATACTAGAGGCTTTTATATCTACTTGTAACATTTCTTCAATTGTAGAATCCCATGGAATATTTCTGGGAATCTTGCTTATTATAGGGAGCTTGGATTTTTGCTTGCATAGTCTTAGGATTTCCCTACCCTTGTTATTTAAACCCAGTACCCTAATATATCGGGGACCTAGGGTTTTATATTTTTTTATGATATCTTTGTCCAAATTTAAAAGTATATGAATACAAATTCTTTGAATCCTAGTTAGGGTATAGCGCTTACTCTTAATTGACCCATATAGGCTACTTAGGTCATTTGAGTTGTGACCGGATTTAGAAATTCTATTTTCCAACCCTTCCTTTACATCAAAATATCTAACCAAATCTTTGCTGTCCATTCTCCTAATACTTGCTAAAATTGCTTGGGAGAAATCTTCCTCAAAGACCGGGGCGAGCCCTCTTGAATAGGCCAATGACAGGGATTCGTAAGTAGGCTTGGGAACTACATTTTTAATTTCTGTTAAAGATAAGGGAGTCTTTCTTAATTTTTCACGTATGGCAGTAGCACTAGCAATCTTATTTTTTATTTCTTTAGAATGGTAAGTAGCATTTACTCTAGTGATAGTCTTTGGATTAATTGGGCTATCTAATTTATTTAGGGCCTTAAGGTACTCGATGGCCAATATGTTATTGGGACTAGACATCATTTTATGTATATCGGTATGATATCCTAGGTGGGTAATACAGTAGTGTTTCATAGCTTTAGAGCGGGCGGCAGGAAAGGGCATACCCTGAGAAAGGAAACTTTTAAGTTTACTTTCAAAGGATTGGGGAGATTCTAATAGAATCTTGGCAAGCATATTCAATGAGGACAAATCCCCTGCTTCACTGCCAAAAACTAGAGAGTTCACAACCCCCAAATCATCTAATAGTTTAACTCCACCCCATGCAAACAATTCTGCAGTTGCACAAGCAAAAATTGTGGGCAATTCTATGACCAAGTCTACTCCATTTAAAATAGCCATTTTGGCCCGATTCCATTTATCTACTAAGGCTGGCTCCCCTCTTTGCAAAAAGTTTCCACTCATTAGGGCAATTGTATGGCTAGCCCCTGTTATTTTTTTTGACTCCTTTAAATGGTATAGGTGGCCATTATGGAAGGGATTGTATTCTGCAATCAAAGCTAATATTCTCATATATTTACCTCCAAACAAATAAATCTTCAAACTATAAGTTTAACTATACTAACAAAAAATTAATCTTTCAGTAGCTGCTGGGATATAATAATATTATATCAATAAAAAGGGGACAGATACTAGGCTCATTTAAACTTATATAGACTACTATTTTCTTGTATTTTATGTTATAATTCTATCAGGCTGTATACAATATAATAGGGGGTAGAAATAATGAGAATCTTAATAATTAATTGTGGTAGTTCGTCCCTTAAGTATCAATTAATCAATATGAATAATGAGGTATTATTAGCTAAGGGCATAATTGAAAGGATAGGGATGGAGGGATCCCTCTTAAAACATCAAACCCTAGGAAAGGAAGAATTTCTTCTGGAAGAGGCAATGTCAGATCATAAAGCAGCCATAAAAATTGTATTGGAGGCTCTAACTGATGATAATGTTGGGGCAATAAAGAGCATGAATGACATAACTGCAGTAGGTCATAGGGTTGTTCACGGAGGAGAGAAGTTTTCTGGAGCTGTTATTATAGATGAGGAGGTTAAGGCCTCTTTGGTAGAATGTTCAGAACTAGCCCCTTTACATAACCCTCCAAATTTAATGGGTATTGAGGCTTGTCAACTAGTATTACCTGGAGTACCTATGGTGGCTGTATTTGATACCGCTTTCCATCAGACAATGCCCCAAAAATCCTACATATACGCCTTACCCTATGAATTATATGAAAAATATAAAATTAGAAGATATGGATTTCATGGGACTTCCCATAAATATGTTGCCCTTAGAGCTGCTAAATTATTAGATAGGGCTATGGATGATTTAAAATTGGTGACCTGTCATTTGGGAAATGGAGCCAGTATAGCGGCAGTAAAGAATGGAAAATCCATCGATACCAGTATGGGTTTTACACCGCTAGAAGGCTTAGTTATGGGGACTAGATGCGGAAATCTGGATCCTGCCATTATTGAATATTGGATGAAAGAAGAAAATTTAACAATCTCTCAGATAAGTGATATTATGAATAAAGAATCTGGAATCTTAGGAGTATCTGGTATAAGCAGTGATTTTAGAGATGTTGAGAAAGCTGCTGCAGATGGGAATGCAAGAGCTACTTTAGCACTAGAAGTTTTCTATCATATGGTAAAAAAATATATTGGCTCCTATGCTGCAATAATGGGTGGGGTTGATGCTATTATATTTACTGCCGGATTGGGGGAAAATTCTAGTCAAGCTAGGAGAGAAATATGTAGGGATCTTGAATTTTTGGGTCTTAAAATAGATGAAGATAAAAATACACTAAGGGGAGAGGAGGCGGTAATATCTACTGACGATTCAAGAGTGAAAGCATTGTTGATACCAACTAATGAAGAGTTGATGATAGCTAGAGAAGCATTACAATTATTAGAAAAGTAGGCGGATTTAAACTAATGGAATATTAATAAAATACTATATTTATTTCAACATAAAGACAAAACACTTGACAAGGGTACAATAGGCCTGTATAATCAACCTTGTTAATATAAAACAAATAAATTCTCCCCAGTCAAAACATTTACAATTATAACTATCATAAATAGAAAAACGATATTTAGTTTTATATAATTGAGGTGAGAATAGTGAAGCTGGATTTAAGCAATATAAGGGGCGGGGAACAGCAAAAGATAGAATTAGATTTTACTGTAGATCTAGAGGATATAGACTATTACGGTGATCTTTTTAAAATTAAGAAACCAGTATCAGTATTAGGAAATCTCTTTAATATGAAGGAAGAAATATATTTAACTTGTAAACTAAGCACTAATTTACAGGTACATTGTGCGAGATGTTTACTGGCCTTTGACTATCCACTAGAAACTAATATTAATGCCAAATTGCTAGCCCAAAATGAATATGAAGATAGTGATTATGATGATCAGGATGATATAATCCTTTATGAGGATCAGATAGTTGATTTTAGTGAGCTAGTGCGAGAACAAATTATAACAGCTCTACCGATGAAGGTAGTTTGCAGAGAAAATTGTAAGGGCTTGTGTAAAAGTTGTGGTAGCAACCTGAATTTGACTACATGCCAATGCGATATGGATGATGACGGTGGCATAGATCCCCGAATGGCAAAATTAAAGGAGTTATTATAAAGAGAATAAGGAGGTGTTAATTATGGCAGTACCAAAGCGTAAAACGGGTAAATCTAAAAGAAATATGAGAAGGGCCGCAAATTCGAAATATACAGCACCAAATCTTGGTAAATGTTCCCAATGCCATGAGCCTAAATTACCTCACAGAGTTTGTCCTGAATGTGGTTATTATAAAGGTAGAGAGGTAATATAGACCAATAAATAATTATACTATAAAAAGATAGCAGTGAGAAAATCATTGCTATTTTTTTATGTCTGCTTTTAAAAAGGGAAAAGAAATTTAAAAAATAAATAAAATATAAAAACCGGTCTTGATTTTTATATTTAAATAATATATACTATAAATTATAACCAGGTCCTAAACCCTGGTGATATACCGAGGTGATAATGGGTGGAAAAACCGAAAAGGCTTGCAAAACCAAAACGACAGGAAAAACTAATAGATTTAATTAAGAAGGAACCCTTTTTAACTGATGAGGATTTGGCTGGTAAGTTTCAAGTAAGCATCCAAACAATACGTTTAGATAGACTAGAACTAGGACTGCCAGAATTAAGGGAAAGAATTAAAAATGTTGCTAAAAATAATTATAAAAAAGTTAGAAGCATTATGGGTACGGAAATAATTGGGGAATTAATTGATTTAACTTTGGGCAAGAGTGGCATTTCAATTCTTGAAACCAGTAAAGACATGACTTTTAGTAAAAGCAATGTAGTAAGAGGTCACCATATTTTCTCTCAAGCTGAGTCCCTGGCTATGTCTGTAATTGATGCGGAGGTAGCTTTAACTGGGGTATCAAATATCAAATACATACAACCAGTCAAGGCGGGGGAAAAATTAATAGCAAAGGCTGAAGTTGTCAGGGTTCGGGGCAATAAGCATTTTGTACATGTTTTTACCTATGTAGGGCAAGTACAGGTTTTTAGGGGAAAATTTATATTGGTGGTAATTGATTATTAGCGAAAGTTAACATCTGGAGGAGGAAAACAATGAGAATTGTCGTAGATGCAATGGGGGGAGACTACGGACCTATTGTTACAGTTAAGGGTGCCGCGGATGCTGTCCAGGAATATGGGGTAAATATAGTCTTAACTGGAAAAAGAGAAATAATTGAAAAGGAATTAAAAAAATATGACATTGCAGGAGATAAAATAGATATTATTAATTGTTCTGAAGTAATCGATAATGAGGACACACCAGTAACTGCAATAAGGCAAAAAAAGGATTCCTCCATGGTCGTAGGTTTACGGTTAATAAAGGAAAAAAAGGCAGATGCCTTTATATCTGCAGGAAATACAGGAGCCCTTTTAGCAGGGGGTTTATTAATTTTAGGGAGGATTAGGGGTATCCATAGGCCAGCTTTGGCACCTGTATATCCTACCACGAGAGGTGTATCTGTATTAATAGACGGGGGAGCCAATGCCGATTGTAGGCCCAGGAACTTTTTAGAATTCGGAATTATGGGCAATACTTATGCCAGCAAGGTACTAGGGATTAGAGAACCAAGGGTATGCACCGTAAATATAGGAATAGAAGAAGGTAAAGGCAATGAGGTCACTAAGGAAGCTTATCAACTTTGCAAACAAGCAAAATTTAATTTTATTGGTAATGTTGAGGCCAGGGACATACCCAAGGGATATGCTGATGTAATAATATGTGATGGATTTACTGGCAATGTAATTTTGAAATTAACAGAGGGAATAGCGGAAACAGTTTTTAAAAGTCTAAAAGATGAGATATCAAAAAACTTACTATCAAAATTTGGGGGCCTTATGCTAAAGGCGGGATTAACTAGCTTTAAGCAAAGATTTGACTATACAGAATATGGAGGAGCTCCATTTTTGGGAGTGAAAGGGAATCTCATTAAGGCACATGGTAGTTCGGATGCAAAGGCCATTAAAAATGCTGTAAGACAGGCAAAACTCTTTGTTGATAATAAAGTACTTGAGGGTATTATCAATGAAATTAATGGACTAGAGGAGGTTTAAAATGAATAATAAATTTGCGGTTGGAATTACCGGTACCGGGAGTTATTTACCAGAAAAGATTTTAACAAATTTTGATTTAGAGAAAATGGTAGATACCAGCGATGAATGGATAAAAACAAGGACAGGAATTGAAAATAGAAGAGTAGCTGATGAAACAATGGCTACATCGGATCTAGCAACCAAGGCTGCCAGAAGGGCCATGCAGGATGCTGGCGTTAAGGCGGAGGAACTGGATATGATTATAGTTGCAACGGTTACACCAGATATGGCCTTTCCTTCCACCGCCTGTATAGTGCAAAAAAATATCGGGGCAATTAATGCCACTGCATTTGATGTTGAGGCAGCTTGCACAGGATTTATATATGGAATGGTTATAGCTGAGCAATTTATAAAAACAGGATTTTACAAGAAGGTATTGGTAATTGGGGCTGAAACATTATCAAAATTTCTGGATTGGGAAGATCGGAATACATGTGTATTATTTGGAGATGGTGCCGGGGCAGCTATAATAGAAAAAACAGCTAAAGATACAGGCATAATGTCGTCATATCTTGGAGCCGATGGTAAAAGCGGGGATTGCTTAACCTTACCTGGGGGAGGCTCTAGAAATCCGGCTACACATAACACTGTGGATAATAGCTTGCATTATGTAAAAATGGATGGTAATGATGTTTTTAAATTTGCAGTTAGGATTATGAGTAGCTCTGCATTAAAAGCATTGGAATTAGGCAACTTAGATGTATCCGAAATCGATTGCTTAATACCTCATCAGGCAAATATAAGGATTATAAAATCCGCCGCTAGAAGATTGAAACTTCCCATGGATAAGGTGTATATAAACTTAAATAACTATGGAAATATGTCGGCAGCTTCAATACCAGTAGCACTAGATGAAGCTGTAAACACAGGAAAGGTTAAAAAAGGAGACAATATCTTGTTGGTTGCTTTTGGTGGTGGATTAACTTGGGGATCCACAATTATTAAATGGCAAAAGTAATAGCTAAAAGAGGGTGAATTTCATGGTAAAAACAGATTTATGTAAAATTTTAGATATTGAGTACCCAATTATACAAGGCGGGATGGCCTGGGTAGCAACATCGGAGTTAGCTGCTGCTGTCTCAAATGCTGGAGGGTTGGGGGTTATTGCAGCTGGAAATGCTCCAGGTGAAATAGTTGAAAAAGAAATTATTAAAACTAAAAACCTAACGAAAAAAAACTTCGCTGTTAATGTTATGCTTTTATCACCCTATGTTGATGAAATAATGGAAATTATATATCGTCATAGGATACCGGTAGTTACCACCGGGGCTGGAAACCCTGGTAGATATGTGGAAAAACTAAAGGAAATAAATACAAAAATCCTTCCGGTAGTTCCAACGGTGGCATTGGCACGGAGAGTCGAGAGAATGGGTGCAGACGCAGTTATTGTTGAAGGTACAGAAGCTGGTGGACATATAGGAGAACTAACAACTTTTGCCTTGGTGCCCCAGGTGGTAGATGCCGTGAAAATACCTGTTGTTGCCGCTGGAGGCATAGCTGATGGGAGAGGTTTGTTGGCTGCATTATCCCTTGGTGCACGGGGGATACAAATGGGAACAAGGTTTGTATGTTCAGAGGAATGTGCAGTCCATGAGGATTACAAATCAATGATATTAAGAGCAAAAGACAGGGATGCCATTGTTACCGCAAGAAGCACTGGACACCCTGTTAGGGTATTAAAAAATAATTTTACTCAAGAATTAACTGAGCTTGAGAAAAGGGGAATATCTAAGGAAGAAATAAATGAATTAGGAACAGGCAAGTTAAGGGCTGCTGTGGTGGATGGAGATATAAAAAACGGTTCTGTTATGGCTGGCCAAATAGCTGGAATGATTAAGGATATAAAAACTTGCGATGATATCATTCAGGATATAATAAATGGTGCCAATGCCGAATTAATTAAATTAAAAGCTTGCTTTAAGGGGGTATAGCCTATGAATGGAAATGCTTTTGTCTTTCCAGGTCAAGGGGCCCAATATGTGGGAATGGGAAAGGAAATTGCACAAAATTTTAAGCTAGCAAAGCTTACCTACGAGGAAGCTAGTGATGCCTTAGGTATAGATATGGAAGAGCTTTGTTTTCAAGGACCAGAAGAGGAACTTAAAAAAACTGAAAATACTCAACCTGCGATATTGACTACTAGTGTGGCTATATTGAGGGTTATGAAGGAGTTAGGCATCCATTGCAGTATTACGGCCGGATTAAGCCTTGGCGAATATGGGTCATTGGTAAATTCGGAAGTATTAGAATTTGCCGATACTGTAAAATTAGTGAGGCAGAGAGGAAAATATATGCAAGAGGCCGTGCCTCTAGGAACAGGACTTATGGCCGCAATTTTAGGATTAGAAAGAGATTTGCTAGACAAGTGTTTATCTAGTTCGAAAAAATATGGGATAGTCGAGGCTGCTAATTATAATAGCCCAGGACAGATTGTGATTTCAGGAGAGAAAAAAGCTGTAAAAACGGCTGCTAAAAAGGCAATGGACTTGGGGGCTAGGAAGGCAGTTATTTTACCTGTTAGTGCACCCTTCCATTGTAGTCTCCTTAAACCAGCGGGAGAAAGGCTGGAAAGAGACTTAAGGAGTTTAAATATAAACACACCTAAGATACCGATAATAACCAATGTAGAAGCCAAAATTTTGGATTGCAAATCCAAGGTTATTGACTCGTTGGTTAATCAAGTTAGCAAATCAGTCCTTTGGCAGGATTCAGTGGAATTGATGATTAAGAATGATGTAGAGAACTTTATAGAAATTGGGCCGGGAAAAACATTAGCATCATTTATTAAAAGGATAGCCAAGAGTATAGATAAAAAAATTAATGTTTATAGTATTGAAAACATGAGTAATCTAAGGGAATTGTTAGACAATTCCATGAAAAGGGGGGCATAGTTAATGCTAACTGGTAAAAATTCTATTGTTACTGGTGGATCCCGGGGTATTGGTAAGGAAATTGCTTTACAATTAGCCCGGGAGGGAAGTAATGTAGCAATTAATTATAGCAAAAACAAAGCAGCAGCCGATGAAGTTGTAAAACAAATTAAAAAGCTTGGTGTAAAAGCCTTGGCAATACAATGCGATGTTACTGTAAATGACAGTATTTCTGCTATGATGGAGGAGATAGGACAGAATTTTGATACAATAGATATTCTAGTAAATAACGCAGGAATTACAAGAGATGGACTATTACTTAGAATGAAGGAAGAAGAGTGGCAAGAGGTTATCGATGTCAATTTAAAAGGAGTTTTTTTATGCACTAAGGCAGTAATAAGGAAAATGATAAGACAAAAATATGGCAAGATAATAAACTTGTCATCAGTGGTTGGAATAACCGGAAATCCAGGGCAAGCTAACTATTCAGCATCAAAGGCAGGGGTTATTGGTTTTACCAAATCCATAGCAAAGGAAGTTGCAAGTAAAAATATCAATGTAAATGCTATAGCACCAGGCTTTATACAAACTGATATGACATCTGTATTGTCCGATAATATCAAAAATCAATTATTAAAAAGCATACCTCTTGCTAGGTATGGAGATCCCAAAGATATAGCAAACTTAGTAACCTTTCTGAGTAGCAATAAGTCCGATTATATTACAGGGCAAGTTATTTGTGTTGATGGAGGAATGTCAATTTAAAAATTAAGGAGGAGTAAATAATGGTATTCGAAAAAGTTGTAAAAATAATAGGTGAACAATTAGGTGTAGAGGATATAAGTACAGTAAAAGGGGAAACTTCCCTAATGGATGATTTAGAGGCCGATTCCTTAGATGCTGTGGAAATTATCATGGCTATAGAAGATGAATTTGCTGTTGAGATTCCAGATGAAGATGCAGAAAAATTTAAAAATATAAATGATATTGTAAATTATGTAGAGGAAAAATCATAAACTTTCCAAACCCATAAAATCCCGATCAATTCGGGATTTTATGGATGGGATAATAGGGGAGGAGAATATGAAAAAAAGGGTTGTTATTACAGGATTAGGTTGTGTTACCCCGATTGGTATAGGTAAAAATGAATTTTGGCATGGATTAACATCTGGAGTTTCAGGAGTTGACCTAATAAACAAATTTGATACCGATGATTACACATCAAAAATTGCAGGGCAAGTTAAGGACTTTTTTCCAGAAGATTTTATAGAGAAAAAGGAAGTTAGGAAGACCGATAGATTTACACAGTTTGCTATTGCAGGATCAAAATTAGCCATAGAGGATGCGCAACTAAAAAAACAAGCGATTACACCCGAAAGATTTGGAGTAATCCTTGGCTCCGGAATAGGTGGCATAGAAACCTTTGAGAAACAAAATTATAGATTTATGGAAAAAGGTGCAAAGCGTGTTAGTCCATTTTTCATACCCATGATGATTACTAATATGGCAGCAGGGCAAATAGCCATATATTTTAATGCAAGGGGTCCAAATAGTACAGTTGTTACAGCCTGTGCCTCTTCAACAAATGCAATAGGTAAGGCATTTAAAATTATAGCCCGGGGAGATGCTGACCTCATGATAACAGGAGGAACAGAGGCATCTATTACACCATTAGCGGTAGCAGGGTTCTGCTCTTTAAGGGCATTGTCTACTCGCAATGATGAACCACAAAAAGCTAGTAGACCCTTTGATTTAAACAGGGATGGGTTTGTTATGGGAGAGGGTGCAGGAATACTAATTTTAGAAGAGCTGGAGCATGCCCAAAATAGGGGGGCAAATATCTACGGTGAAGTTGTAGGCTATGGCATGAGTGCAGATGCCTACCATATTACTGCTCCCGAGCCAGGCGGTAGGGGTGCAGTACAGGCAATGGAAAATGCACTAGAGGATGCGGGGATTTCCTATGATGAAGTTAACTATATAAATGCCCATGGTACTAGTACGCCATATAATGATAAGTTTGAAACCCTGGCTATTAAAAAAGTATTTAAAGATCATGCTGGCAAACTGGGGGTAAGTTCTAGCAAGTCTATGACAGGTCACTTGTTAGGTGCAGCGGGGGGAGTTGAGGGAATAGCGTGTGCTCTGGCAACTTATAACGATGTATTGCCTCCAACTATTAACTACGAAACAAAGGATAAAGATTGCGACCTAGACTATGTTCCTAATCAAGCCAGAAAAGCAAGGGTCAATTACGCACTATCCAATTCCTTTGGTTTCGGGGGACATAATGCGACAATTATATTTAAAAAATATAAATAAGTATCATTTTCATAATAATTATAAGGATCTTTGGATCCTTATAATTGTTTTTTTGCTTTTATTAACTTTTAATAGTAAAATATTATTGGATTTACTTTGAATTATCTCAGGTAAATTACGTGAATTTGCATAGTTTATAAGTTTTAAATTAAACTAATAATTAAGTCAATAATATTTTACGTTGGAGGTAAAAGATGTCTTACTTAAGCACTAGTGTTAGGGAAAATATGGCTTCATTGCAGAAAAGAATAGATTATAAATTCGAAGATATTAATATTTTAGGTGAGGCTTTGACTCATAGTTCCTATGCCAATGAGTGTAAGAAGGAAAAGGTAAAATATAATGAAAGGTTGGAGTTTTTAGGAGACTCTGTATTAGGATTAGTGGTTAGTAAGTATATTTTTATCCGCTATGGAAATTTACCAGAAGGAGAACTCACAAAGGTTCGTGCAAATGTGGTTTGTGAGCAATCCTTAGCAATACAGGCAAGAAGAATTGAATTAGGTAAATATTTATTGCTAGGAAAAGGTGAGGAACTAACAGGTGGACGGCAAAGGGATTCTATCCTGGCTGATGCCCTTGAGGCGCTAATTGGGGCAATATATATTGATGGGGGTATTGAAAAGGCTCAAAATTTTATACTTGCTTGTTTTTTGGATAGTATAAAGCTAGCTAGTAGGGGTGCCTTGTTTAGGGATTATAAAACCCAGTTACAGGAGATATTGCAAAGCAAAAGCCTTGAAAAAATTACATATAGGGTAATACATGAATACGGACCTGACCACGATAAGGTTTTTGATGTTGAGGTCTTAATAGGTAACAAGGTGATAGGCAGGGGTAGGGGCAAAAGTAAAAAGGAAGCGGAGCAAAGAGCAGCCAGAGAGGCCATTATGAAAGGATAGAACTTATATGTCAAAAAGGAGATATATTATACCTGTTTTTATACCCCATAGGGGTTGCCCCCATAAGTGTAGTTTTTGCAATCAAAGAGAGATTACTGGTGGTGGGGACAATAAGGAAAGTGTGGAAGCAACAATTGAAAAGTATTTAAATATATATCCTAAATCGGTAAACAAGCTGGAAGTTGCCTTTTATGGAGGTAGTTTCACAGGTCTTTCTAGACAAAAACAAATTGAATTATTGAAGCCGGCCTATATTAGGAAAAAAAGGGGATATATCAATGACATTAGGATTTCCACAAGACCGGACTATATTGATGGAGAAATAATATCCCTATTAACTGAATATGGGGTGTCCATTATAGAATTAGGCATACAATCGACAGATAAGAACGTCTTGTCATTAAATAAAAGAGGGCATAGCAGAGGAGAAATTTTTGACGCCTACAATTTATTGAGGAAATATCCCTTCAAGATAGGGTTACAAATGATGGTTGGCCTACTAGGAGATAGCGAAAATACTGTTTTAACAACGGCAAGGGAAATTGCATACCTAAAACCGGATTTCGTCCGTATTTACCCTACAATTGTGCTTAAAAACACATTACTAGGTAACTTGTATAAAAAAGGAGAATTCACTCCTTTTTCTTTTGATAAAACTGTAGACATATGTAAAGAGTTACTATCCTACTTTATCAATAATAATATTCCGGTAATTAGGTTAGGTCTCCAGTCCACAGAAGAGATAAATTATAATAAAGCCATAGTAGCAGGTCCCTATCACCCAGCTTTTAGGGAAATAGTTGAATCAGAAATATACAAGGATATAATAGAGAAGAAATTGATTAAACTTCCGCTTCCCAATAAAAAGAGGCTACTGATTTCCTGCCATCCCGAGGAAGTATCTAAGGTCATAGGGCACAAAAAATCAAATAAGAAATATTTTATTGACAGATATAATCTGGAAAACATTACAATTAAACAAAATAGAAATTTAGATGAATATTTAATAGAACTAGACATTTTATAATTTTTAAATGTTGGAAAGTTGTTATTAAGATAATTTTAGGAATTGGAGCTAATTTGCCTATAGGGCGGGGGGATTTTATTGCATTTAAAAAAGTTGGAGCTTTATGGATTCAAATCCTTTGCTGATAAGATAGAGTTAAATTTCGAGGGTGGTATTACGGCTATAGTTGGTCCTAATGGAAGTGGAAAAAGCAATATATCGGATGCCATTAGGTGGGTCTTGGGAGAACAAAGTGTAAAATCCTTAAGAGGAAATAAAATGGAAGATGTGATTTTTGCCGGTACTAAAAATAGAAAACCATTAAATATGACAGAAATTTCATTAACATTGGATAACAGTTCGCAACTTTTACCCATAGAATTTGATGAGGTCACAATAGCAAGGAGAATGTACAGAACTGGGGAAAGTGAATACTATTTAAACAAATCACTATGTCGGCTTAGAGATATAAGAGAGCTTTTGATGGATACAGGGATAGGAAAAGAAGGCTATTCTATTATAGGACAAGGAAAAATAGATGAAATCCTAAGTAGTAGGCCCGATGACAGACGTTTTTTATTTGAAGAAGCTGTTGGGATAGTAAAGTATAAATACAGGAAAACAGAGGCAGAAAAAAAACTGGATAGTACCAAGGAAAACTTAATTAGGGTCTCGGATATATTAAAGGAGTTGGAAAAACAACTGCAACCTCTTAAAGAACAAAGGGAAAAAGCAGAAAAGTTTCTAAAATTCAAGAAAGAACTATTAAAATACGAAACAAATTTATGTGTTAATGAAATTGACAAAATAGATGGTGAATTGAAACATATTAATAAACAAATGGAAATGCTAAGTAGTTCACTACAAACACAAAAATCTGAAAAAAAGATTTTGAATATGAAATTAAATGATATACAAAGTCACAAGGATGCTATAGAAAATAGGATTATGGAATTGCAAAATCAACATTTCGAAAGCCAACAAGAAATTAGCAATAAACAAGGAATGGCAAATGTTAAACTCGAGAAAAAGGAACATTACAGATATAATATAAATCGATTAAAAAAGGAAAGTCAACTAATAACTAAGAATAAAAAGGAAATAAAAAAGAAATTAGATGATAAGTATCATCAAGTCAAAACCTTAGAAGCTAACTTGGAGGCTATAGGAAAAATTACAAAACAAGATAAAAGAAAATATGAATTAATTATTAGTAAAAATGAGTCCAAGAAAATAGAAATGGAGAAATTAAAATCACATATTATTGATATATTAAATATTATTTCAGAGAAAAAAATTCAGGCTAATAGTTATAAGACCCTTCTTAAGACGATGGAAGAACGAATTGAGCAAATTAAAATTGAACTAGATAATCAAGAAAAGGACATTAAAAAGATTAGGCAGGAAGAGAGGGTCATAGAATGTAATTTGAATAATATTGATAGCAAACTAGATGGTATTTGCAAAAAAATTAATCATTTAGAAGCTAATGAGGCTGAATTATTACAAAGAGAAAAACATATCGTAAATCAATTGGATAATATAAATGCCAGGCTACAACATAAGATATCAAGAAAAAATGTTCTAAAGGCTATGGAGGCAACCCATGAAGGCTATAGTAAGGGTGTAAGGAATATTTTAAGGCTAAGGGATGGTGGGACAAGCCTAGCTAAAGGTATACACGGTACTGTGGCAGACCTTATTAAGGTAACTAAAAGCTATGAATTGGCTATTGAAATTGCCCTAGGAGCATCAATACAAAATGTAGTTATTCAAAAGGAAGAGGTGGGCAAACTATTAATAAACATTCTAAAAAAAGACAACTTAGGTAGGGTAACCTTCCTGCCTATAACTTCAATAAAAGACAGAAGCTTATATCCTAATGAAAGGCGGATAATTGGTGGATACAAGGATGCCAAGATAGCAATGGAAGTTATAGATTTTGATTATAAATATAGGAATATATTCTCTTATTTATTAAATAGGGTTTTAATTGTTCCCGATATGGATTTAGGTATACAATTGGCTAGAGAACTGAATTATAGGCTTAGAATAGTGACAATTGATGGCGATATTATTAATATAGGTGGATCCATGACTGGAGGCAGTTCAAGAATAAAAGATGAGGGTATTTTAAGTAGAAGAAGGGAACTTAAGGAATTAAAAGAAAATATAATGAAATTGGATAAAGAACTTAAATTAGCAAAAAAGGAATATGATGGCTTGTTAGAGTTAAAAAACAAATTAGCCAAAGAGTCTGATTGTCTAAATAAGCAGGAGCGGGAAGTAAGAATGGACAAATTAACCCTCATAAATAAAGCAGAGCAAAATTGTAAGGAAAGTGAAAATAGCTTGCAAGCAATGAAGAGATTAGAAGGCGAATTAGAAGACTTGGAGGAGGCTAAGGCAACGACTCTGGAAAAGTCTAACACTATTTATAGTGAAATTAGATCCATGGAGGCAAAAAATAAGGAACTAGAGGATGGCTTGAAGAAAAATGAACAAGCCTTAGCAATGGAAAAGGATGATCTTGAAGAACTTAGTAAAAAGATTACAGAAAACAGAATTGAATATGCCTCCTTACAAGAGCAAAAAAAGGCTGCTTTACAGGAAATAGAGAATTTACAGGAGGCCATCGGAAAACAGAGGAAACAATTAGAAGAAAAGGAAGGAGAAATAATAACTAATAGAAAGAAAAAAGCGTTGTTAAAAATTGAATTAGATCAAAACACCCAAAGATTAAAGGAGTTATCTCTTAAGACAGATAAAATAAATAGAATATCACAAGAAAAAAACATGCAAAAACAGGAGTTAGAAAAATTGATAGAAGATAAAATTAAATCCTCCCAACAAATTGAGGAAATAATCAATGAACTAAGGGATGGAATCCATAAACTTGATGTAAAATCAACTAAATTAGAAATGCAACAACAGGTTTTTTATAATAAGTTGTGGGAGGAATATGAATTAACTTATAAAGAAGCCATAGAAAACAAACATTCTATAGCTGAGGGTGTTAATATAGCTCAAGAAACTCGAAAACTAAAAGAGAAAATTAGGAGTTTGGGTGATGTTAGTTTAAACTCTATAGAAGAATACGATGAAGTTAAGGAAAGGTATGATTTTTTAACTGAGCAGAAAAATGATTTAACTCATGCTGGATTAAATTTAAGGAAAGTTATTAAAGATATAGAAAGAACCATGGAAAATCAATTTACCAAAGAATTTGATAAAATTAAAATCAGCTTTAACAAAGTATTTCAAAAACTTTTTGGCGGTGGCAAGGCAGAACTGGTATTGGTAGATAAAGACAATATATTGGATTCAGGAATAGACATTATTGCCCAGCCCCCTGGAAAGAAACTACAAAACCTACTATTATTATCTGGTGGAGAAAAGGCTTTAACAGCAATAGCCCTATTATTTGGAATACTACTGGTAAAACCTAGCCCGTTTTGTATATTAGATGAAATAGAAGCCGCGCTAGATGATGTAAATGTTAATAGGTTCGCAAAATTTTTACAGGAACTATCTTCTGACACACAATTTGTAGTCATTACCCATAGGCAGGGTACCATGGAAAAAGCCGATGTTCTTTATGGTGTATCTATGGAAGAGGAAGGGGTTTCAAAACTTGTATCTGTCAAACTGGCCGACAGATCAGATGATGAAATTGCAAGTTAGGGAGGAGTTATAATGTCAAATAGGGAAGAAAATGCCACAAATAGCAAAAAAACAGGATTTTTTCAAAGATTGAAACAGGGGTTAAGTAAAACAAAACAAGGGATTACTGATAGGGTTGATTCCCTGATAAAATCATACCAAAAAATTGATGAGGATCTTTTTGAAGATTTGGAGGAAATTCTAATTAGCGCCGATATTGGAATAAATACTACTATGGAGATAGTAGATGAGCTAAAAGATACAGTAAGACAAGAGAAAGTATCGGACCCGCAGGATATTAAAAATTTACTAGAAGAAAAACTAGTAGATATTCTAAACAAACTATCCTTTAGTAAGTTGAATATAGATCCTTCACCATCAATTATTATTGTTGTAGGGGTAAATGGGGTGGGGAAAACCACAACTATAGGTAAAATCGCCCACAAGTTGAAAAAGGAAGGAAGAAAAGTAATGCTGGGAGCCGGAGACACTTTTAGGGCTGCCGCTATTGATCAATTGGTGATTTGGGGGGATAGGGTGGGCATAGATGTTATTAGGCACCAGGAAGGATCTGACCCCGCTGCAGTAATATATGATGCCATACAGGCGGCAAAGGCTCGGAAAATAGACGTCTTAATCTGTGATACGGCAGGCCGTCTCCATAACAAAAGAAATTTGATGAATGAATTAGGCAAGGTATCTAGGATTGTTGAAAGGGAGTATCCTCAGGCTAGCAAAGAGGTTTTATTGGTGCTAGATGCTACAACAGGACAAAATGCTATACAACAGGCAAAGGCATTTAAGGAGGTAGTAGATATTTCCGGCCTAGTATTGACTAAATTGGATGGAACTGCTAAAGGAGGTATTGTTATAGCAGTCAGTAGGGAATTGAATATCCCCGTTAAGTTTATAGGCGTGGGAGAACAGGTTGATGATTTGCAAGAATTTAATCCAGAAACCTTTGTGCGGGCATTATTTGGAGACCAATAATCAAAAAAAAGCCTTGACAGGATAAAAGTTATAGGATAAAATCCTAGTGTAAAGCATTTATACTTTACAGCATTGGATGGGAAGGGCTATTAAATGATGGAAAAAAAGCTTAAGATTACTATGTTATATGATTTTTATGGTCAACTTTTAACTAAAAGGCAAAGAGATATTCTAGATTTATATTATAATCATGATTTATCTCTTGGAGAAATAGGAAAAAATATAAATATTTCCAGGCAGGGAGTATTTGATAGCATTAAAAGGACCGAAAAGATTCTTCAGGGCTATGAGGATAAACTCCAACTGTATAAGCATTATTGTAACAAGATGCAAATTATTCAACAACTAAAGTTGGAAATCGATAAAATAGATGGTAGGAATAAGTTAAATACTATTGATGAGAAAACAGGACAAAGCATGAATAAAATAAAATCTTTGATAAATCAATTGATGGGGGTAGAATTCTCCAGGTAGGTGAAAAATATGATATTTGAAGGATTGGCTGAAAAACTACAAAATACCTTTAAGAAATTAAAGGGAAAAGGAAAGCTCTCCGAGCAAGATGTTACGGCAGCCATGAGAGAAGTTAGACTGGCCCTGTTAGAGGCAGATGTAAACTTCAAAGTGGCACGAGATTTTATTAAAAAGGTTCAGGAGAGGGCTATTGGGGTGGAAGTATTGGAGAGTTTAACCCCTGGCCAACAAGTAATAAAAATAGTTAATGAAGAATTGACCCAGCTTATGGGGCAAAGCCAGAGCAAGTTAATATTTGCATCAAGCCCCCCAACTGTATATATGCTGGTGGGTTTACAAGGAGCAGGTAAAACAACTACCTGTGGCAAGCTGGCAAGCCTATTGAAAAAACAAGGCAAAAAGCCCTTGTTGGTGGCGGGTGATGTCTATAGACCGGCAGCAATTAAACAACTTCAAGTGGTGGGGGACCAGGTAGATGTCCCAGTTTTTACAATGGGAGACAAGCTAAGCCCTGTTGATATAGTTAAGGCGGCTATGGAGCATAGCAATCATCAAGGAAATGATGTTGTTATTATTGACACTGCGGGAAGACTCCATATAGATGATAAACTTATGGATGAGTTAAATAATATTAAAACACAAAGTAAACCTCACGAAATACTCTTGGTTGTGGATGCTATGACTGGACAGGATGCTGTAAATGTAGCTGAGGAATTTAATAGCATATTGGGTATAGACGGGGTTATACTGACCAAATTAGATGGGGATAGCAGGGGCGGTGCGGCCTTGTCTGTTAGAGCTGTAACGCAAAAACCAATTAAATTTGTTGGTATGGGTGAAAAACTTGATGATTTAGAACCCTTTCACCCTGATAGAATGGCATCAAGAATACTAGGCATGGGTGATGTATTAAGCCTTATTGAAAGAGCAGAGGCTACTATGGATGCCGAAAAGGCTAAAGATTTGCATAAAAAAATACAAAGTCAACAATTTAGTTTTGAGGACTTTTTAGATCAATTACAGCAGGTAAAAAGCATGGGGTCAATAAGTCAACTACTCAATATGATTCCAGGCGCGGGAGGTAGACAACTTAAAAACCTTGAAGTAGATGACAAGGAACTGATTTATATAGAAGCAATTATTCAATCTATGACAAGGGAGGAAAGGTTAAAGCCTTCTATAATCAATGCAAGCCGAAGGAAGAGAATTGCAAGGGGTAGTGGTACTTCTGTACCTCAGGTAAACAGGCTATTAAAACAATTTGACCAAACTAAAAAAATGATGAAGCAGTTAACTGATATGGAAAAGTCTATGAAAAGGGGAGGAAGAATGAATTTTCCATTTTTCAGATAAATTTAATTTATATTTTGATAGGAGGTGAATAGTCAATGGCAGTAAAAATTAGATTAAGAAGAATGGGTGCAAAGAAAAGACCCTTCTATAGGATAGTGGTTGCTGATTCAAGGGCTCCTAGGGATGGAAGGATTATAGAGGAGATAGGATATTACAATCCAATTTCTCAACCCAAGGAGGTAAAAATAGATGGTGAAAAGGCAACAAAATGGCTAAGCAATGGAGCGCAACCCACAGATACTGTTAGGGCTCTGTTTAAAAAGAATGGTATTATTGAATAAATGATACGCTTTTAGCCATTAAGGGGGTGTAGAAATTGAGTCAATTAGTGGAGATAATTGCAAAGGCATTGGTAGATAACCCTGATCAGGTACAGGTTAACGAAGTTGAGGGTAATCAATCCATTATTGTTGAGTTAAAAGTAGCACCTGATGATATGGGAAAGGTAATAGGAAAGCAGGGAAGGATAGCCAAAGCTATAAGAACTGTAGTCAAGGCGGCTGCTACCAAGGAGAATAAGAGAGTAATTGTTGAAATTATTTAAGGATTAGGCTCTCCTAATCCTTAAAATTTTTGCTTTTTAAGATTCATTAGAAATCGTAAATCAATTATTATAGGCAGAGCCATAAAAGGACCATGCTTTTAATTAACAATTAGGCTTTTAAAGATATATAAAGGAATGTAAAATTATGAAATTTATCAAAATAGGTAAAATATTAAAAACCCATGGGCTGAGGGGTCAGGTATCTGTGCTACCCCTAACTGACTATGTAGAAAGATTTGAAGAAGTAGGATGGGTTTATATAGAGGGAATAAAGGGCAAACTCTATATTAAAGATGTAAGATATAGGCCCAAGGATGTTTTAATTTCCTTCGATGGATACAATAATATAACACAAGTTGAACAATTTAAGGGACAATATCTACTTATAGAAGAAATGCAAAAACGGGACCTGCCTAGGAACACTTATTATATATCTGATATTATTGGATTGGAAGCCTATACTGTAGATAAAAGGTACCTTGGAAAGGTTGTAGATATCTTACAGGCAGGTTCTAATGAAGTATATATAATTAAGGATAAAGATAAAAAAGAAATAATGATACCAGCGGTGAGAGAATTTATACCAGAAATCTCTTTGGAAGAGGGAAAAATCATAATAAACCCTATTGAAGGGATGATAGAATAATGATTATTAAAATTCTAACCTTATTTCCGCAAATGGTAAGAGGTCCTTTAAACGAAAGCATATTAAAGAATGCCCAGGAAAGAGGAAAAATTGACCTTGAATACATAAATATTCGTGACTTTTCTAAGGATAAACATAAAAAAGTGGACGATTATCCCTATGGAGGAGGTCCTGGAATGGTTATGACAGCACAACCTATATTTGACTGCTACAATGAGACGGTTGATAATATGAATCTAAAGGCAAGACCAAGAACCATTTACTGTTCACCAAAGGGAAAAACCTTTACCCAGGAACTGGCCTACAAGCTATCAAGGGAAGAACACCTAGTCTTTATTTGTGGACATTATGAAGGTGTTGACCAAAGGGTAATAGATAAACTGGTAACGGATGAAATATCTATTGGGGATTATGTTTTAACTGGGGGTGAGTTAGCAGCTGCTGTTATGGTGGATGCTATTGCAAGGCTTATCCCGGGGGTATTGGGACAAAAAGAAAGTCATAAAGAGGAATCCTTCTCTTCTGGATTTTTGGAATATCCCCATTATACAAGACCTCAAGAATTCAGGGGGTTAAAGGTGCCCAGGATTCTATTATCGGGGAATCATGAAGAAATAGCAAAATGGAGAAAAAAGAATTCCATCCAAGTTACCCTGAAAAGAAGGCCTGATTTAATTAATTATGAGAAATTAGGTCAAGAAGAGAAAAAAATTATAGATGCCTTAATTAGTAAGAATTAAGATTGAACAATTTAAACTCTTATGATATAATTGTCAAGGTTAGTACGGGTGGTCCTCTATTATTAAGATAAGAACACCTAGGAAGGAAGGAGGTACAGCCATGGATTTGATAAGGACGATAGAAAAAGAACAAATGAAAAAAAATATCGCTAGTTTTAACGCTGGAGATACAGTAAAAGTGCATGTTAAAATAAAAGAGGGAACTAGGGAAAGAATCCAAACCTTTGAGGGAATTGTAATTAAACGTCAAGGTGGTGGAATCGGGGAAACTTTTACGGTAAGAAGAATCTCTTATGGAGTAGGTGTTGAAAGGACATTTCCAGTCCACTCACCAAAGATTGAAAAAATAGATGTTGTGCGACGTGGTAAGGTTAGAAGAGCTAAATTATTCTACTTGAGAGATAGGGTAGGAAGGGCTGCATTTAAGATTAAGGAGAAGAAAAACTTTTAGGGATAAAAGGGACTGAATTCAGTCCCTTTTATTTAAGAAATGATTTAATTAGCTGGGGTTTACCAGGCAGTAAATGCGATTGATATACAGGAGGTCGCTATGAATATACATTGGTTTCCAGGGCATATGAAAAAAACAAAGGACTTGCTGAGGGAGCAACTTAAACTAATCGATGTAGTTTTCGAATTATTAGATGCAAGAATACCTTCAAGCAGTCAAAACCCATTGATTGATGAAATCTTAGGAGGTAAACCACGGATAATAATTTTAAACAAATATGATCTAGCTGATCCTCTTATTACCAAAGAATGGGTGAAACATTACTTATCTAATAATATTAGGGCAGTTCCTGTTAATTCAATTACAGGAGAAGGACTAGATAAGGTAATGACCCTGGGGGAAAAAATTCTAGACGAAAAAAACAAATCCTTGGAGGCAAGGGGGAGAAAAAGAGGGGTCATTAGGGTTATGATTGTTGGTATACCTAATGTGGGAAAATCCACATTAATAAACAGGTTAGTTGGCCGAAGAAGTGCCAAAACTGGAGATAGGCCCGGGGTTACTAGGGGTAAACAATGGATTAGATTGAAAAACAACATGGAATTACTAGATACACCTGGTATATTGTGGCCTAAATTTGATGATAAAGAGCTAGCCCTGAACCTAGCCTTCACAGGGGCAATTAAGGATGATCTTATTGACATTGAAAGCTTGGCATTTAAATTATTAGAAAGATTACTAGAGGATAACAAAAAGGGGTTGATGGAAAGATATAAATTTGCCAGCAACTTACTAGACCCCCTTGAAATTATGAATGATATAGCCAGGAAGAGGGGCTGTATAATTAGTGGTGGTGAGATAGACTATACAAGGGTAGCGGTAATAATATTAAATGAGTTCAGACAGGGTAAGATAGCTAACATATCTTTGGAAAGCCCTCCCATAAATTAATGGCAGTCATGGGTTAATATCCATATTAAAGGGGGCAAATTATAAGTATGAAATTAAATATAGAAAACAAACTTTGGGAAAAGGGTTATAAAAATATAGCTTTTTGTGATGAAGTTGGAAGGGGCTGCCTATTTGGCCCAGTGTTAGCAGCTTCTGTTATATTACCAAGGGGTTTTAAAATAGATGGGATTAAAGATTCCAAAAAACTTTCTCCTAAAAAACGTAGGATTTTTTTTGAACTTATTAAAGAAAAGGCAATAGCAATTGGAATAGGCATGAAATCTTCTAAAGTAATTGATACAATTAATATTAAAAAGGCAACAAAATTAGCAATGAAGGAGTCCATTGAAAACTTGAAGGATAAAGAGGGAAATAAAATATTAGCAGACTTTATCCTGATTGATGCTGAAACAATTGAAATTGACATACCCCAAAAATCAATAATAAAGGGGGATGACCTCGTGCATGGGATAGCAGCGGCATCGATTGTTGCCAAGGAAACCAGAGATGGACTATGCATTAGTAAATGGGAAAATCAATACCCCGGTTATGGCATTGGACGACATAAGGGCTACCCCACTAGGGAACATAAGGAAGCCCTAAAGAAGTATGGTTTAACTGAACAACATAGGAGAACCTTTATTAGAGATATATAATCCTACAATTAAGGGGTGGGAGAATGGTCAAAAAAATTGGAGACTATGGGGAAAATATTTCGGAAGATTATTTAATTCGTAAGGGATACAATATACTTGAAAGAAATTATAGGACTAAAATAGGTGAAATTGACATAATTGCACAAATTGATAACACCATGGCCTTTATAGAGGTTAAAACCCGTAGATCTACTAGTTATGGTTTGCCCAGAGAAGCAGTAAATTATAGGAAGCAAAGAACCCTATATAAATTAGCCCAACAATATATTCAATATAGAAGGATTAATGATATGGATTTCAGGTTTGATGTTATTGAAGTATTAATGAGGAAGGATAAATTTGAAATAAATCATATTGAAGATGCCTTCTAGTATAATAATAAAACTGAATGTTAAAAATTTAATTATCTATGTCTAGATTAGCAATTTAATCAAAAAAATACAAATAACCACTAAAAAATGAGGAAAAATAATTAATTAGAGGGAATATTCTGTGGATATCGAATATTTCAACATATGCAATATTATCTATAGCTAAATATGAGATATTTCATCTAGCGGTATAGGACATGGTCTAGCATGTATGGGGAAAAAATGGAAAATAAGGTGATTTAATGCTTGCAAAAATTAAAACTTGTAGTATTTTTGGTCTACAGGTAGATGAAATTGAGGTTGAGGTGGATATTGCTAGTGGGTTGCCTGCTGTCAATATAGTTGGTTTACCTGATACGACCTTAAAGGAATCAAGGGAAAGGGTAAGGGCAGCTATTAAGAATAGCGGATATAGTTTTCCACTGAAAAGAATTACTATAAATCTAGCACCTGCTGATACCAAAAAAGAGGGAACCCATTTTGACTTGCCCATAGCACTTGGTATTTTAGTTGCTTCGGACCAAATAGAATTTGAAGGTTTTAACACAACAGTTATTCTGGGGGAATTATCTCTGGATGGTAAAATTAATGGGGTAAAGGGTGCCCTCCCTATGTTATTAGAAGCGGTTAAGAATGGTTGTAACAAGGCAATATTACCCCTGGAAAATATCGAAGAGGCGAAATTAGTACAGGGTTTGCAGTGTGTGGGAATAGGAACACTTAAAGAATTGATAGGATTTATTCGGGGTGATTTGGACCTGGCAACTTATACTGGTAGTAGTGAAGATGGGATAGAGGGCCATAAATTCACAGAAGATTTTGCAGATTTGAGGGGGCAGGAAAACCTTAAGAGAGGTATGGAAATAGTAGCGGCAGGTTGTCACAATCTACTGATGATAGGACCACCAGGTTCTGGCAAAACTATGGCTGCTAAGAGACTGCCCAGCATTTTACCAAGGTTAACCTTTGATGAGGCAATGGAAATTACTAAAATATATAGTATATCGGGATTACTTGCTGGCAAGGGTGGGCTAGTAATGCAAAGACCCTTTAGGTCACCCCATCATACATCTTCCATGATGGCAATAACTGGTGGCGGTAGAATCCCCAAACCGGGTGAAGTTTCTTTAAGTCATCATGGGGTATTATTTCTAGATGAATTACCTGAGTTTAGCAAGAAGGCACTAGAGGTACTAAGGCAACCACTCGAGGATGGTAATGTTACCATATCCAGGGTCAACGGAACTTTTACATATCCGGCCGATTTTATGCTAGTATGTGCCATGAACCCATGTCCTTGTGGCTACTATGGGGCTGGCGATGGTGGACATAGGTGTCAATGTACGCCATATCAGGTCAATAGATATGTGGGAAAAATTTCTGGTCCTCTACTTGACCGTATTGATATAATTATTGAAACCTCAGGGGTTTCCTATAAGGATTTAACCAGCAAAAAAACATCAGAGGCCTCTAGTCAAATAAGAAAAAGAGTCGAGAGAGCCCGTCAATGGCAATTAGAAAGATATAAGGGAACAGGATTTACCTCCAATAATCAACTAACTACTTCCGCGGTAAAAAAATATTGTAAATTGGATTCAAAATCACAAAAACTTCTAAGCAATGCCTATGATCATATGAAATTAACCGCAAGAAGTTATTATAGGATAATAAAAATTACTAGGACTATAGCGGATCTAGACCAAAGTAAAGATATAAAGGTTGAGCATGTGGCAGAGGCTCTCCAATATAGAAGGGTTTCAAACCTTATTGGGAGGTAGGGGATGATTAATAAAAGGAATATATTAATTTGGCTAAATAATCTAGGTGGGATAAGCTATAAAATGATTCTTGATATGGAGGCATACTTCGGAAGTATATTAGAAATTTGGGGCGCACAGGCCAAACATTTATATAGGATATTGGGTGGAAAAAGTATAATAGTTGATAAAATGTTAAATGCTAGAAAGGAACATTATTTGGAAGAATTATTGTTGGAAATTAAGGGGAAAGATTTCAATCTAATAACAATATTAGACAAAGACTATCCTGAGAAATTAAAAAACATATACAACCCTCCCTATGTACTTTTTATTAAGGGAAATCTAAAACTGGACAAACCTCTAATTGGGATGGTCGGAGCCAGAAAGTCTACCTCTTATGGTAGGTGGGCAGCAAGGAAATTTGCAAGAGAATTGGTTGATTGGGGTATAGGTATTGTAAGCGGATTGGCTTTAGGAATTGATGCAGAGAGCCATAAAAGTGCTATTGATGAGGGTGGGTATACAATTGGTGTACTAGGATGCGGGATTGATTTAGTCTATCCCAAATCTAATTACCAATTATATAAAGAACTTGAGCTTAAGGGTTGTATTATATCTGAGTATGGTATGGGGGTTCCACCTTTAAAACATAATTTTCCCGCCAGGAATCGTATTATAAGTGGTTTATCTGATGGTGTTGTCGTAATAGAGGCTGGCGAGAGGAGCGGCACCCTTATAACTGTTGGACATGCGTTAGAGCAGGGCAAGGATGTTTTTGCACTACCCGGCAATATAAATAATTATCAGAGCAAAGGAACTAATAAATTAATAAAAGAAGGGGCAAAAATACTTCTAAGTATAGAGGATATTACTGAGGAATTAGAATACAAATACAATCTTCATAATAAAACTAAGAAACTAGAGTTGTTGGATGCTTTAGGTGATGATGAACTTAAGATTTATAATATAATTAAAAGGGAGCCTATTCACATAGATGTGCTTAGCTATAAAAGTGAATTGGATATATCCCAACTAAGCACTATTTTAACAATATTAGAGATTAAAGGCTATGTACAACAGAATCAAGGTAAAATATTTACAGTATGCAATTAAATAGATATAATGTATAGGGTAAATTCAAATAAACTTTCTTGTGAGTTTAAAACAAGAGATTACTGGAGGTGGAGTGATTGTCCAAATCACTGGTTATAGTAGAATCCCCTGCTAAAGCCAAAACTATCAAAAAATTTCTCGGGAAAAACTATGTTGTTAAGGCTTCGGTGGGTCATGTTATAGATTTACCTAAAAGCAAACTGGGTATAGATATAGACAACAATTTCAAACCAAACTATATAACAATACGGGGTAAGGGGCCCATATTAAGAGAAATAAGGACAGAGGCAAAAAAGGCTGACAATATATATTTGGCAACGGACCCTGATAGGGAAGGTGAGGCCATATCATGGCACTTATCCAATGCCTTGAAAATCGACGATGATGTGCCATGTAGAATCGAATTTAATGAGATAACTAAAAATGCCATTAAGAACGCAATAAAAAAACCCAGAAAGATTAATATGGACCTAGTTGACGCTCAACAGGCAAGAAGAGTTCTTGATAGGCTAGTGGGATATAAAATTAGCCCCCTATTATGGCGAAAGATGAGAAAAGGGTTAAGTGCTGGTAGGGTTCAATCAGTTGCAACCAAAATTATAAAGGATAGGGAGGAAGAGATCAACAAATTTGTACCCCAAGAATATTGGAGCCTAACTCTTGATGTTGAAAACAAGAATAAGGAAAGCTTTCAGGTTAAATACCATAGAGATGATAAGGATAATAGAAAAATACAGTCCCAGGAAGAAATAGATAATATTATTAAACAGATTAAGGATAGTATTTTGACTGTAATTGATGTAAAAACAGGAAGAAAAAGAAGGAACCCCAATTTACCCTTTACAACTAGCTCCCTACAACAGGAGGCTGCAAATAAGCTAGGATTTTCCACTAGAAAAACTATGGTTATTGCCCAACAACTCTATGAGGGAATAGATATTAAAGGAGAGGGAACCGCGGGACTGGTTACTTATATTCGAACTGATTCAACAAGGATATCAGATGATGCTAAAAGCAATATCAACAAATATATTCTTGATAAACTAGGTGAAAAATATATTGGTAAAGGTAGAAAACCTAGGAAAAGAAAAGGCGGGGAAGTACAGGATGCCCACGAGGCTATCCGGCCAACCAATGTAGACAAAAGCCCCGAAAGTATAAAGAATTCCTTGAGCATGGATCAGTATCGTTTATACAAACTAATTTGGGAGAGATTTGTTGCTAGTCAAATGGCTCCAGCAACATATGATACCTTAGCAGTTGAATTAGAGACAAAAGGCTTCATTTTTAGAGTTTCAGGTTCCAGATTAAACTTTGATGGGTTTTTAAAAATCTATTCATTTGCGAGTATTAGTGAAGACATTGAATTGCCTGTTCTAAAGGCGGGAGATAAAATTGACATTTCTAATATTATTCCAAAGCAGCATTTTACACAACCGCCTGCTAGATATACGGAGGCATCCTTAGTTAGGACTATGGAGGAGTTAGGCATAGGTAGACCAAGTACCTATTCGCCGACAATATCAACGGTTTTATCTCGAGGATATGTAGAAAAAGAGGGTAGATATTTTAAACCAACAGAATTAGGGATTCTTGTCACTGAAATATTAGAAGAATATTTTACCGAAATAGTTGACATAAACTTTACTGCAGACTTTGAGAATCGTTTAGACGATATAGAGAAGGGCAAGGAAGACTGGCATAAACTTATAGAAAACTTTTATAGTATTTTTGAAAAGATGTTGGATAAGGCTGAAACTGATATGGAAGCGATTGATTTAGTGGAAGAAAGTGATGAAATATGTGATGAATGTGGCGCAAACATGCTGGTTAAGTATGGTAGATATGGAAAATTTCTGGCCTGTTCCAAATATCCTGAATGTACTTTTACCAAACCCATTATTCATAAAATAGGCGTTAAATGCCCCAAGTGTGAAAAAGGTGAGATAATCCAAAGAAAATCTAAAAAAGGACGAACATTTTATGGCTGTAGTGAATTTCCGCGCTGCAGATATGTATCCTGGAGTAAGCCCATTGATGAAAGGTGTCCAGACTGCAATGATTTACTAACTCGCAAAACAAGCAGGAGCAAGAGTAAAATAGTGTGTACTAATAAAGATTGTAAATATTCAAGGGATGATTAAAGATGTAAGACATAACAATCTACTTTAAAAGAAACTGGCCATGTAATAAAATCGTTCCTTAAGATTTAATGGCCAACCCAAGATGTAAGAACAATACACTGGCTTTTAAAATATAAGATATTAGAAACAAAGGAGGATGAAGAAAATGGGTATTCCTTTATTGGAAAAGACAAGAAGAATAAATAAAATTTTACAACAATCTGATGAGAGTGCTGTATCCTTCAACGAATTGTGTAGGATATTAAGTGAAATACTAGATGCTAATGTATATGTGGCTAGTTCTAAGGGGAAGGTGTTGGGGGTTAGCCTAACTGATACATCCGATTGCCCTATTGTAGTAGATGAAAAAACAGGGGTGAAAAGATTTCCGGATGAGTATAATAGTCAACTCTTGCAAATTTCTGAAACTAAATCAAATGTAACAAGAGAGGAACTATTAAAAATTTTTCCCTACGATGTAGAAAGTTACAATAAATTGGTAACTATAGTGCCTATTAATGGTAGCCGAAATAGGTTGGGGACTATGGTATTAGCAAGATTTGATAGGGAGTTTCAGGATGAGGACCTGGTTATGGCGGAATATAGTGCCACAGTAGTAGGCCTGGAAATCTTAAGGGCAGAGACTGAGGAAATAGAGGAAGAAGCGAGAAAGAAAGCAGTAGTACAAATGGCAATAGACACCCTTTCCTATTCTGAATTAGAGGCCATTGAACATATCTTTAATGAATTAGATGGAGTTGAGGGGCTTTTGGTGGCAAGTAAAATAGCTGATAGAGTGGGAATCACAAGATCTGTTATTGTTAACGCCTTGAGAAAATTTGAAAGTGCAGGAGTTATTGAATCTAGATCCCTTGGTATGAAAGGCACACATATCAGAATACTAAATGATAAATTGATGGATGAGTTAAGGAGGATAAAGAGATAATACAAAAAATAATAATTAAAACTAATAGCTATGCTGATTAATTATGATTGTTATGTTTAAATAAGTAAATATCCTGGAATCACAATCAATATTGGAAAATAATTGGGAGGTCTCAAATATATGATGACTTCCTTTTATTTTTTTGTAACAAAATAAAATTTGCTAACTTTATCAAAAAATCATCAAATGATTACATGTTTTTACGCTAATATACCAAAATTGACAATGAATATATTACCATATATAATACGGTTAGGTAATGGGCAAAGCTCTTGATTATAACCATTATTTAGTGATAACTTGTCCTTATTTTCTCTAGTTTTTACTGGTAATTAACCATATTTATATTTTTTCTTATTTTATGGTGAAAAACACCCTGTGATGGCCTAGTTAATTAGTCCTAAAAACATTAAAATTCAATTAGGTCTTGGGTAGGGATAAAAAAACTATATATAGCCACAAAGGAATCTAGAATCAGACTCACTTGGGTCAAAGTGGGATAATTGCAACCTATCATTAATAAAATTTTTGTCTTTTATACAAAATCAAATGTTTATAATATATAATTTTGCAGAATTGTAAAAGAAAAGAAGTGACAATGGAAGGATTTTGTATTTTGCTATCGAAATATATCTTAATAAGATAGTATGCTTAACAGATATTTCATGGGACTTAAATGATCCCATATATAGAAGAGCCTAACTTAATGTGCCAGCAAATTAATTAAAGGGGGTTAGGATTATATGACTAACATATTTCAAAATGTGGATATAATGACTAGGGCATTGGATGCCAGCTGGAAAAGGAATGAAGTCATTACTAATAATATTGCTAATGTAAACACACCAAATTTTAAAAGATCTAGAGTAGAATTTGAGACTATACTAAGGGATTATTTAGACAATAGTTCCCTTCCTGGTCAAAGGACAAAGGAGAGGCATATAGCAATAGGTGTCGAAAACCTAGATAAACTCAATTATAGGGTGACTACATCAAAAAACTTCAAGACTCGTAGAGATGGTAATAATGTGGACATTGATGTTGAAATGGGTGAATTAGCTAAAAACACCATAGTTTACAATTCAATTGCTACTAAGTTGAATAGCGATCTAAAGAGACTGAAAATAGCAATTACAGGGGGAAGGGGATAATAAATGTCTGTATTTAATGCTATTAATATAAGTGCTTCAGGACTGACGGCAGAAAGGCTTAGAATGGATGTAATTTCAAAAAATATTGCAAATTCAAATACAACTAGGACCGCAAATGGTGGTCCCTATAGACGTCAGATGGTTGTTTTTAAGAGCCAGGAACAAGCCGCTTTTTCTGATGTCTTTAATAATGTCATGGCCAATAACAATGGAAACAAAGCTAAAGGGGTAGAGGTAGTTGGGGTGCGAAATGATAAGTCTCCCTTTAAACAAGTCTATGACCCTGGTCACCCTGATGCAAACGAAGAGGGCTATGTATTAATGCCCAATGTAGAAGTTGTGACAGAAATGGCCAATATGATATCTGCTTCTAGAGCATATGAAGCTAATGTGACTGCCATGAATGCCACAAAGAATATGGCCTTAAGAGCGCTGGAATTAGGCAAATAGTGGAGGATTAAAAAATGATTACAAATCAGATGTTTAATAGGATAAAGGAAACTTCGGACAAATCCTTAGGTTTATTCAATAGAGGTATTTCTCATCAAAATATATCATTTAAAAATTATTTAGTGGATGCAATACATAAGGTAAATGACTTGGAACAAAATGCTAATGAATATTCAATAAAATTAGCATCTGGTGAGCTGGATAATATTCACGAAGCTATGATTGCATCTCAAAAAGCTGAAATAGCATCACAATTTATGATAGAAATAAGAAACAAAGTTCTTGATGCATATAAAGAAATTATGAGAATGCAGATATAAACATAGCTGAGAAGAGGTGAATTAATGCCAG
>CAYMGQ010000001.1:85822-203572 GCA_964390055.1 uncultured Clostridiaceae bacterium | reverse complement strand
AGAGTAGGACATTGCGACATTAAAGCAAAGCCTCCACTGGATCTAGTGGAGGCTTTTTCAACATTCTTTTTTATAAGGGCAGGGTGTGGCTATTAATACATCAATGTGCATAATAATACCAAAACAATAGGTATGTTTATGCATATCTATGCATTTAAATTCATAACCCTAAATATTATTCATTCTTAAACAAAATTCAACTTTTAATACCAAATTAATATGACCAATACTGGAGTAATTTGTATAGTTTGTAAAAATTGATTAATAAGATGATAAAGGTAAAATATATTTATGATATTGCATTATCTTAATGGGGAGATTGGATTATAATAGGAAAAGGGGATATTTTATTTAACTAGTTATAGCAGGTAAAATTTTGATGGCAAATAAAAGGGTTTAATCCTCCCCTTATGGAATTATATTTAGATAAGAATTATTTATTCAGGCTATTTTCTATAATAAAAATCTTGTAAAGGCAAGGGGTGTTGAAAATGCAAGGCTTATTTGAAATACTTAAAAATATTGGCATAAGAGATATAGTTGATATGGCTATTGTTGCCTTTGCATTTTATAAGTTGTATATGCTTATTAGTGAGACGCGGGCAGAACAATTGATAAAGGGTATTGTGGTTTTGCTCTTGGCGACAAAATTTAGTGAGTGGTTAGAATTGCACACCATTAATTGGATTTTGAGGAATACCATGACGGTTGGTCTGATTGCCCTTTTAATTGTCTTTCAACCTGAATTGAGAAGGGCCTTGGAATACATAGGCAGGACTAAATTTTTGACAAAGTCAATTATTGATATAGAACATGAGGAAATTGAGATGATAGTGGAGGAAATTGTTGAAGCAGCTGGTTCCCTGTCTAGGCAAAAAATTGGTGCCCTTGTTGTACTGGAAAGGGAAACGGGCTTAAATGAGGTAGTTGAAACAGGGACCTCCATCAAGGCAAATTTATCAAGGGATTTATTAGTTAATATATTTATGCCAAATACTCCATTACACGATGGGGCAGTTGTAATTAGAAAAAGTAGGATTTTGGCAGCTGGTTGTTTTTTACCCCTTACGGAGGGAAATGATTTAAGTAGGGACCTTGGTACTAGACACAGGGCTGGAATAGGTATTACTGAACGTTCGGATTCCATTGTAGTAATTGTGTCAGAGGAGACTGGGGCTATTTCACTGGCTGAAAAGGGAAAACTTACTAGATTTTTAGACCTGGCTGACCTAAGGGGGCTTTTAACAATAGCCTTTGAGGTGGGGGATAACAGGCAATGGCAATTTTTAAAAATGAAATGGAGGCAAAAAAAATGAAAAGATTTAATAACAAAAATTTAATGCCCAAAATTCTTTCCATTCTTTTTGCTTTAATTATGTGGATATATGTAATGGATGAGTTAAACCCAAGAAGGACCAGGGATGAACAAAATATTCCGGTGGAGTTTTTAAACATGCAGGCTATTGAGCAGGAGGGCCTGGTACTTAAGGGGGAGAAGGATTTTACCATTAGGGTCCGTATAAATGGTAGGATAGATGAGATTTATAAGATAAAAAGAAGTCAAATACAGGCCAAGGCAGATTTATTAGGCTTTAAGTCGGGTATAAATAATGTGCCGGTTGAAGTTAGTGTACCCGGAGATGTAGAAGTAGATTTTAATCCTAAACATATAAGGGTTGAACTAGAGGAAATTATAGGAAGGCGCAAGCCAGTTGAAATTTCTGTAGAGGGTAGCCCAGAAAGAGGACATGTTTTGGGAGAATTACAGTATGATCCCACGTCTGTTTTGGTTGAAGGACCGGAGAGTTTGGTTAATTCTGTAGACAAGGTTGTGGGAGTGATAAAATTATCAGAGGATTTCCAAAGTATTTCTCAGCCGGTATCTTTACATCCTATAAATAGCAGGGGTGAACAAGTGGCAAACATTAACCTCCAACCTAAGCAGGTTATGGTT
The DNA here is from genome assembly GCA_964390055.1 of uncultured Clostridiaceae bacterium. Taxonomy (GTDB): domain Bacteria; phylum Bacillota; class Clostridia; order Peptostreptococcales; family Natronincolaceae; genus CAYMGQ01. The sequence continues at coordinate 201,618 of CAYMGQ010000001.1, read as the reverse complement.
AACCTACCTATGGATCAACTAAAAACTGTAGCTATTAATCCTCTTGTAGATGTAAATCCCGCAGAGGGTTATGAAATAAGCAATATAGTTATAGAACCCAGTACTGTAACTATAAGGGGGCAACATGAACAAATAGATAATATAAAATCAATCAATACCGAGGCAATCACTATAGATAATTTGTCCAGCAATTTAGATCGGGAGATAAGACTAGATATTCCTGAGACTGGTATTGACGTAGATGTGGGTGTAGTTAAATTAATTATTACAGTCGAGGAATTAAGCGAGAAAAGCTTTGAAATATCAAGAGATAATATTGAATTTAGGAATATCCCACGGGAGCTGGATATAGATAAAAGTCAAATACCCAGGCTATTGGAGTTGAGAATATTGGCTAAAGAATCGGTAGTGGGGTCTCTTAATAATGAAGACCTTAAGCTGGTGATAGATATGGAGGGATTAGAAGAGGGCAACCATACTCTTGAACCTGTCATAGAAGTACCCATGGGGGTAGAAAGGAGAGCAAAGCGTATCCAATTGATACCTAAAACTATTGATATTAGACTGATAGAAGGGTGATAAAATTGTGATGATATTAGTAATCCCTTGTATGGATTAGTGGTAATGAAGGTGGTGGAAAATTGAAAAAGGAAGAACTAGAGGTTATATTAACTAGCACTAATGATGCTGTAATGGCTATAAATTCCCAGGAAAAAATCACAGTTTTTAATAGGGCAGCGGAAGAGATCACTGGCCTAAGTGAAAAAGAAGCCATAGGGGCATCAGTTGAGGATGTTATTTTAAATACTAGACTACCTTATGTACTACAAACGGGAGAAGCTGAACTAAATCAAAAACAATTTTTAGGGGAGACAACAATAATAACAAGTAGGATGCCCGTAAAAGATGAGAAGGGCAATGTTATAGGGGCTGTAGCTGTCTTTAGGGATATTAGTGAAATGATAGATTTGACCCATCAGATTTACAAGTTAAAGGAAATGCAAAGTCTACTAGAGGGGATTTTTCATTCAACCCAGGATGCTATTTCCGTATGTGATGAAAATGGTCTTGGAGTTTTGATAAATCCTGCATACACTAGGGTAACTGGTTTTACCGAAAAGGATATTATAGGAAAACCCGTTACAACTGATATATCTGAGGGAGAGAGTGTACATTTAGAAGTATTAAACACAAAACGGCCGGTGAAAAACAGGAGATTAAAATTAGGACCCCAGAAAAAAGAGGCCTTGGTGCATGCTGCACCAATTATAGTAGATGGGGAACTTAGAGGCAGCGTGGGGATAATACATGATTTGACCGAAATAAAAAATTTAACGGATGAATTAATGGCAGCCAAGCAGATTATACGAAAATTAGAGGCAAAATATATTTTCGATGATATTATAGCTGTTGACCATGGAATGATACAGGTGATGGAAAAGGCCAAGCAGGCGGCGGTTACACCTGCTACGGTTTTATTGAGGGGGGAAAGTGGGACAGGAAAGGAATTATTCGCCCATGCTATTCATAATCTTTCTGAAAGAAGGTACAATCAATTTGTCAGAGTCAATTGTGCAGCCATTAGTGAAAGTCTTTTAGAAAGTGAATTATTTGGATACGTAGAGGGTGCTTTTACAGGGGCAGCAAAGGGAGGTAAGAGAGGGCTTTTTGAAGAAGCCCACAGGGGGACAATTTTTTTAGATGAAATTGCTGAAATACCCCTAAATACCCAAGCAAAACTTTTAAGAGTTTTACAGGAAAAGGAGATTACTAGGGTGGGTAGCCCAGAAACTGTAGGTGTGGATGTTAGGGTGATAGCAGCTACCAATGTATCCCTGGAGAAGGCTGTCAGGGAAGGAAAGTTTAGAGAGGACTTATATTATAGATTAAATGTTATTCCCATAGAAATACCACCCCTTAGGGAAAGGAAGAAAGATTTATACCCCCTTGTCCTTTATTTGATTAAAAAGTTTAACCAGGAGTATGGTAGGAATGTTGAGGAAATTTCACAAGAGGCCCTGGATAAACTTATGAGCTATAATTGGCCGGGGAATGTACGGGAATTGGAAAACTTTATTGGCAGAACCTTTATTAATATGAATTATACAGATAAAATAATACTAGAGAGAAACTTGCCAAAGATAATAGATAGGGTACAGGGCGATAGAGATGGGGGTAAAAACTTAGCAAGAGTTGTAGATATTAATTACAGCGAGTCTAGGGGCTTGAGGGAAACTCTAGAGGAAGTAGAAAGAAGATATATAAAAGAAGTACTAGAAAAATATCATGGCAATAGGACCAGGGCAGCAAAGGAACTAAAAATATCCCTCAGGAATTTATACTATAAAATAGAAAAATATAATTTATAAGGAAATGAAATAACCTGCATAGTACTATGCAGGTTCCTTCATGCAATAATTTGCATTATATAAATGGAAAATACTAGTTAAAAGTTCGACAAAGCATAAAGGCCCAAGGCATTGCAACTACTAGGCTATACCCTATGCATCTTTTGTTTAACTTTGGCATAAACTTTGCATCTATATTAAGATGAAGGTAAAGATAAATATTTTTTTCAACAGGGAAGGGGACCTTAGGTATTATTTTACTATTATTTATTCTTAATAAAAAAACTGGGAAAAAAGAGGTGATAGCTGAATGATTAAGAATTTTTCAGATGTAATGAGAGTTGCCAAGGAAAGAGGGCCAAAGACTATTTCAGTGGCCTGTGCCGATGATGAAGAAATTTTAATAGCAATTAATTCGGCCAAAAAGGAAGGAATAATTAATGCAATTCTTATTGGTGACCAAGAAAAAATACAAGCAATAAGCGAAGAAAACCATATTGATTTACAGCAGTTTGAAGTAATTGACATAAAAGATAATGTTGAAGCATCTAGGAAGGCAGTTCAACTAGTATCAGCAGGTAAGGCGCATATGGTTATGAAGGGACTAGTAGATACCTCTATTATCCTAAGGGCGGTACTGGATAAGGAAATAGGTTTGAGAACTGGTAATATATTAAGTCATGTGGCAGTTTTCGAGGTGGGAGGCTATGATAGGATGTTTTTTGTTACTGATGCTGCCATGAATATTGCCCCAGACCTACAAACCAAGAAACAAATTCTAGAGAATGCGGTTACGGTAGCCCAGGCATTAGATATTGAGAAGCCAAAGGCTGCAGTCATATGTGCCAAAGAGAAGGCTAACCCCAAAATGCCTGATACATTAGATGCAGTTGAACTTGAACAAATGAATAAAAGGGGTGAAATAAAGGGATGTCTTGTGGGAGGACCCTTTGCCCTAGATAATGCTGTATCTGTTGAAGCTGCTGAACATAAGGGAATCTTTCACCCGGTAGCTGGCCATGCTGATATATTGTTGGCACCAGATATAAAGGCTGGTAATGTTCTATATAAGTCTATGGTTTATTTTGCTGGGGCAAAAAGTGCCGGTATTATTGTGGGGGCAAAGGCTCCTATTATCTTAACATCAAGGGCTGACAATGATGAGGCAAAATTATATTCAATTGCCTTGGGTGTCTTATGCTCAGAGAGATTATTTTAGATGAAAGGTGGGGATGACAGTGAACCAGGTCTACAGAATACTAGCCATTAACCCGGGTTCAACATCCACAAAGATTGCTATATATGATAATGAAAAGCCAGTATTTGAAGAGGTATTGAGGCATTCGACGGAGGATTTAAAAAAATATAAAACAATCTTTGATCAATATGAGTTCCGAAAAAATGTTATTCTTGAAACATTAAATGAAAATGGAATTAATTTAACTAAATTAGCTGCTGTAGTAGGAAGAGGGGGGCTCCTGAAACCTATCGTGGGCGGTACATATTCAGTAGGAGAAAAAATGCTAGAGGATTTAAGGGTAGGGGTAATGGGGCAACATGCTTCAAATTTAGGTGGAATACTTGCCCATGAGATAGCTGATCAATTAAACATTCCCGCCTTTATAGTTGATCCAGTAGTGGTTGATGAGCTTGAAGATATTGCCAGGGTATCTGGAGCCCCTGGACTAGATAGGTTAAGTATTTTCCATGCCTTAAACCAAAAAGCGGTTGCTAGAAGAGGGGCAAGGGATTTACAAGAATCCTATGAGGATTTAAATTTAATAGTGGCCCATTTAGGTGGAGGTATTTCTGTAGGAGCCCATAAAAAAGGGAGGGTGGTAGAGGTCAATAATGCCTTGGATGGAGATGGTCCCTTTTCACCAGAAAGATCTGGCGGACTCCCCGTAGGACAATTAGTCAACCTATGTTTTACTGGAGACTATGGTCCTGATGAAATAAAAAGTATAATTACTGGCAAGGGTGGGCTGGTAGCCTATCTCGGAACCAATGATGGTAGAGAGGTTGTTAAAATGATAGGGCAGGGAGATAAAAAGGCAGAGCTTATTTATAGGGCCATGGCCTATCAGGTTTCTAAAGAAATTGGAGCCTGCGCCTCTGTGCTAGGGGGTAAGGTAGATGCTATAATCTTAACAGGTGGCATAGCATATGATGAAGAATTTATAAGTTGGATCAGGGAAAGTGTCCAGTTTATAGGGCAGATTTTAGTATATCCAGGGGAAGATGAAATGATCGCTTTAACAGAGGGAGCCCTAAGGGTTCTTAGGGGGGAAGAAAAGGCAAGGTTGTACTAAATAAAACAGTAAAAAGGTGGAGAAACATGTTAAATGATCACAGAATTCGAATAATTATAGGCCATTATGGTAGTGGGAAAACAGAGTTTGCTGTCAATTATGCCTTGGAACTAGCCAAGAGAAACAGGAAGGTGGCTTTGGCAGATTTAGATATTGTAAACCCATATTTCCGAAGCAGGGAAAAAGAAAACCTTTTAAACAAGCATAATATAAAGTTAATATCAGGATATATAAAGGGCTCAGGGTCGGATTTGCCATCTGTTTCTGGGGATATATTAGGACCATTACAAAATAAAACCTATGATATAATATTAGACGTAGGTGGTGATTCCGTAGGTTCTAGAGCTTTGGCTCGATTTAAGGAATACTGGATACCGGGGAATTATGATATGTTCTGTGTTATTAATGCTAATCGCCATGATACATCTACCCTGGATGGAGCGGTTGACCATATTAAATCTATGGAGGCTACATCAGGGGCTAGGGTAACTGGCTTGATAAATAACACCCATCTTTTATGGGATACAACTGTTGAAGATGTTTTAAAGGGCCAGGAGCTTTGCAAGGAAGTATCTCAAGCTCTACAAGTGCCCATTAAATATATAAGCGCCCTTCAAGAGGTGGCCCAAGGACTTCCTACTAACATAGAAGGGACAATCATGCCCATTAAGATGATTATGAGGGAGGATTGGATGTAAATTTATTAAAAGTTTAGGAGGTTTGACAATGGCAAAAGCGAGAGGAAAAGTGTTTTTTGATGAAGACCGCTGCAAAGGTTGCGAGTTGTGCACAACTGTTTGTCCAACAAATATTGTTATAATGGACAAATCAAGAATTAATGCTAAGGGCTATCATCCAGCGACGGTTGAGGAAATGGATAAATGTATTGGTTGTGCAAATTGTGCCATCATTTGTCCAGACGTTGTAATACGTGTAGAAAGAGAAAAATAGAAGAATCTATTGTGAGGAGGGAATATAATGGCTAAAATCTTAATGAAGGGTAACGAGGCTATAGGTGCAGCAGCTATAAAGGCTGGATGCAAATATTTCTTCGGATACCCAATTACTCCACAAAATGAACTACCCGAGTATATGTCAAAGGAATTACCTAAGATTGGTGGAGTATTTGTGCAGGCGGAGTCAGAGGTTGCTGCTATCAATATGTTATATGGTGGTGCTGGAACGGGAGAAAGGGTTATGACATCATCTTCTTCTCCAGGGATTGCATTAAAACAGGAGGGAATAACCTATATTGCAGGAGCTGAACTACCCTGTGTTATTGTAAATATGAGTAGGGGTGGCCCTGGTTTAGGTGGAATCCAACCATCTCAAGCTGATTATTTCCAATCAACTAGGGGGGGAGGAAATGGCGATTATAGATTATTGGTTTATGCTCCCGCTAGCATTCAGGAGGCAGTTGACCTAGTAATAGAGGCCTTTGATGCAGCAGATTATTATAGAAATCCAGTTATGGTACTAGGGGATGGGATGATTGGACAGATGATGGAACCTGTAGAATTTAGGGAACCTGAAACTAAGAGAGAAATCCCAGCAAAGGATTGGGCCACTACAGGGACAAATGAGGCTAGAGAACCGAATATTATCAACTCATTGTACTTGGCTCCAGAAGCATTAGAAGAGCATAATATTAGATTAAATGAAAAATATAAGGAAATGGAAGCAAATGAAGTAAGATATGAAACTTATAAAATGGAGGATGCCGAAATTGTAATGGTTGCCTATGGAACAACAGCCAGGATAGTGAAAAATGCTATCGATGTATTAGAATCCGAAGGCATCAAGGCAGGCTTAATTAGGCCAATTACCTTATGGCCCTTCCCATATGCCGCTTTTAAGGAAATACCAGAGACCACAAAGGCCTTACTAAGTGTTGAAATGAGTATGGGACAGATGATTGATGATATTAAGATAGGTATTGAAGGAAGATTACCAGTGGAGTTTTATGGAAGATCAGGTGGGATGATACCAACACCTGAGGCAGTTATAGAAAAGGTAAAGGATATTTTAGGGGGTGCAAAATAATGGCTGTTGTGTTTGAAAAGACAAAGGGTTTAACAGATAAGCAAACCCACTATTGTCCAGGATGTACCCATGGTATTATACACAGATTAGTTGGCGAGGTCTTAGAGGAACTAGGAGTACTTGGCAAGGCTATAGGGGTAGCACCGGTAGGATGTTCGGTCTTGGCCTATGATTATTTTAATTGTGATATGCATGAAGCATCTCACGGTAGGGCTCCTGCTGTAGCAACAGGTATAAAGAGAATATTACCAGAAAACGTTGTTTTTACTTATCAAGGGGATGGGGACTTGGCATCCATTGGTACGGCAGAGATTGTTCATGCTGCCCACAGGAGTGAAAATTTCACAACTGTATTTGTAAACAATGCTATTTATGGGATGACAGGAGGGCAAATGGCCCCAACTACATTAGTAGGTCAAAGAACTACAACTTCCCAGGACGGTAGGAAGGAAGAGTTAGCAGGAAAACCAATTAGAATTTCAGAAATGTTAGCAACTATAGAGGGGGCAACATTTGTAGAGAGAGTATCTGTTCATGATGTGCCCCATATCAGAAGGGCCAAGAGAGCTATCAAAAGGGCATTTGAAATACAATTAGAGGGCAAGGGATTTGCAATTGTCGAAGTGCTATCCACGTGTCCTACCAACTGGGGATTGACTCCTGCTGAAGCATTAAAATGGCTAGAGGAAAATATGATTCCTTATTATCCTTTAGGAAATTTCCGGAAGCCAGAGGAGGGGAAATAATATGGCAACAGAAAAAATTATTATGGCGGGTTTTGGAGGACAGGGCGTAATGTCCATGGGACAACTTTTAACCTATGCGGGAATGCTCGAGGACAAACAGGTATCTTGGTTACCCTCCTATGGTCCAGAAATGAGGGGTGGGACGGCAAATTGTTCGGTAATTGTATCAGATAACCTAATAGGTTCTCCTATTATTACACAGGATGCAACTGCTGTAATCGTGATGAATTTACCATCACTAGTGAAGTTTCAGAATAATCTAATTAAGGGCGGGAAACTTTTAATAAATAGTTCTTTAATAGAAGAGAAAACAGAGAGAGAAGATGTTGAGGCTTACTATATACCGGCAAATGAAATTGCCAATGAGATCGGTAACCCGAGAGTAGCTAATATGGTTATGCTCGGAGCATATTTGGAATTGACTAATATTGTATCTGAGGATTCGGCTATAGAGGGATTTAGAAAAGTTTATGGCCCCAAAAGAGAACACCTACTTCCCCTTAACCAGCAAGCCCTTCAAAAAGGAGCAGCTGTCGTAAGGAGATGTTGCAGCACCTGTGAATAAAAGGATTGCCTGTAGATAAACCTTTGTTAAAGTACCCTTTGAATTTTGAAGGGTACTTTATATTTTTTGCAAACATAGATAGCCATAGGTATAAATAGGATAATATTTCCTTATTTATACTACAATTAACTGAATTATGTATAAAAATCAAGGATATGTATGAAATCTATTTCCAAAAAGCTTATTATGTGCTATAATCAAATTTAAAATAATTGCATAACATTCGTGTTTTTATACATCTCGAACAGAATTTTATACATTTCGGCAGAATATCTGGCAAAAGTTTCAGAAAACTTGTAAAATATAACTAAGTAGTAATATTGTAATTTGTGGAATTATTGTCAAAGTATTCCCAAAGAGAATTTTATATTCTCACAGGATTTAGGAGGACAAGGGATAAAATTATGAATGGAGACAAATATATTCAGGATATTGAAAATAGATTGGAAGCTTATTATGACATAAAGAGGCCATATACCTATCAAGGGGTAGAATTCGACTTATTCGCGGAGTCATTTGTTCGGAATGAGAAGTTTCTAGCTAGTAGGAAGCTAACAATATATGCCTTTGAAAATAATGAGCATGTCTTTGTGAAAAAATATAAGAATTTAAATGATATAGACTTGGAGAGGTTTACCGGCTTTTTAGAAAAAGCTACAGAGGATTATGTGAATCCAGGGGATGAACATATGTCTACGGTTATAACTGGGCTTATAGTAGTAGAGGAAGAGATAGGAAGGGAATTAGTTCGAGATATTAAAAAATACAAGTATATGAAAAACTTCGCCTTTGGCTTTAAAGGCTGGACTTATATAAGGTTGTTGGTAGTTGATTTAAACAAAGGGGAAGTAATATGTAATAAAAGGGGGAGGGAGGCAAGAAAATTCTATCGCATTATTAGTTAGCAATAATTTAAAATTGATTTGAAAGGGAGGATGCACATGAATTCAATGGTATTAATTCTCGGCTCAATCGTTATTTTTCTTATCGCCTATGCAACATACGGTGCATGGTTAGCCAAAGAATGGGGTATTGATGATGGCATAAAAACCCCTGCACATACTAAAGAAGATGGTATTGACTTTGTACCAGCTAAGGCTCCGGTATTATTGGGTCATCACTTTGCATCTATCGCTGGAGCAGGCCCCATAACTGGACCAGTTGCAGCAGCAATTTTTGGTTGGGTTCCTGTATTATTATGGATTCTTATAGGTAGTATTTTCTTTGGTGGTGTTCATGACTGGGGATCACTATTTGCATCCATTCGTCATGATGGAAAATCTATTGGAGAGGTTATTGAAATCAACATGGGTAGGACAGGTAAAAAACTTTTTGCCATCTTTGCATGGTTAACTCTCTTATTAGTTGTGGCAGCCTTTGCTAATATTGTTGCAAATACCTTTGCAACTGTACCTGAGGCAGCAACAGCATCGGTCTTATTTATTGTCCTGGCGGTAGTCTTTGGTGTGGCTGTCTATAGAAAAGGAGTATCTTTGACAGTGGGTACAGTAATTGGTGTTATACTACTATTTACCTGTATAGCCATTGGAAATATGTTCCCATTGCAAATGAGCTTTAACTTCTGGATTGGCTTTTTACTAGTTTATATCTTTGTTGCATCGGTAACCCCAGTGTGGATATTATTACAACCTAGGGACTATTTGAACTCATATTTACTATACGCTATGATCGCCGGTGCCGTTTTAGGATTAGTTATTATGAGACCAAACCTACAGTTACCAGCGGTGACAAGCTTTAATGTTGGGGGACAGTGGATGTTCCCAATGCTATTTGTAACTGTTGCCTGTGGAGCTATATCAGGTTTCCACTCCCTTGTTGGATCGGGAACAACCTCTAAGCAATTAGACAAGGAAAGTGACACCAAACTAATTGGTTATGGTGGAATGTTAATAGAGAGTGTACTGGCAGTTGTAGCAATTATTGCTGCTGCATATGTAAGCCAAGGTAAGCTTACAGAATTGCTTGCAGATGGTGGGCCTGTAAATGTCTTCTCCGATGGTATAGGAAACTTTATGACCAGTTTTGGTATTCCCTTTACTGTTGGTAAATCTTTTGTAGCTCTAGCAGTGTCGGCCTTTGCTTTAACTAGCTTGGATACGGCTACTAGATTGGGAAGATTTATTTTCCAAGAATACTTTGATGATGCCTCAAGCGGCAAGCAACATCCATTAACCAATATGTATGTAGCTACTGCTATTACGGTAGTATTAGGTGGATTACTGGCTATAACTGATTATACAAAAATTTGGCCAATTTTCGGTTCTGCTAACCAATTGCTAGCGGCCCTTGCACTAATGGCTGTTGCTGTGTGGTTAAAGAAGTCCGGAAGAAAATACTCTATGTTTGTATTACCAATGATATTTATGTTTGCAGTAACATTATTGGCTCTAATATTCCTAATTAGGGATAACCTAGCAACTGGAAATATGCTGCTAGTTGTATTCCCAGCTCTCCTATTCGTCCTAGCAATAGTCCTGGCTTATCAGGGATATCAAGTAATGAGCAAGACAGAAATAGAGAGTAGCTCAAACATCTAAAAATTAATATGAAATCCAAAATAGGAAGGATAGTTACTATCCTTCCTATTTTTAATGGTGCAAATTTTATATTGTGGTAATAATATAGGTGTGATAAAATTGTAGGTAATTTACATAATATATAGCTTATATTTGGAAGGGAGTTATTGGTATATGGGGGCATTATTTGGAACTGATGGTGTTAGGGGAATTGCTAACGAGGAGTTAACAGCCGAACTTGCATATAAATTGGGCAGGATAGGGGCCCATGTTTTACTAGGAGGGGGACAGGGCGGAAAGGTCTTGATAGGTAGAGATACTAGAAGGTCAGGATATTTATTGGAAGCAGGAATGACGGCTGGATTTTTATCTATGGGAGTTGATGTGATTAGCCTAGGTATAATCCCGACCCCAGGTGTTGCCTATCTTGTAAGGGAACTCCAAGCCCAAATAGGTGTAGTTATATCAGCATCTCATAATCCCGGCCAATATAATGGAATAAAGTTTTTTGATAAGGATGGTTACAAACTGTCTGATGGGATTGAAGAAAAAATTGAAGAATACATACTGGCTGGTGAGGATGTCAAGAATAGGCCCTTGGGAAAGGATATAGGGACCCTAAAAACATTAGATAGGGCTGGAGAATTGTATATGGATTATTTAAAAACTACAATTTCCTGTAATCTTAGGGGTTTTAAAATAGTTATAGATGCAGGGCATGGGGCTGGATATAAAATAGGACCTAAGTTATTGGAGGATTTGGGGGCCCATGTCCATGTTATTAACAACCAACCCGATGGGATGAACATTAATCTTGACTGTGGTTCAACAAACCCATCACAATTGCAGGAACTTGTTAGGGAGAAGGGGGCAAATATTGGGATTGCCCTTGATGGTGATGCAGACAGGTTAATAGCTGTAGATGAAAGGGGCTATATTGTTGACGGGGACCATGTTATGAATATATGTGCCTATGGCTTGAAGAAGAATGCAAAACTTAAGAACAATACTGTGGTGGCAACAGTTATGAGCAATATAGGTTTGGATATAGCCCTTAGGAAACAAGGTTGCCAAATTGTAAAAACCAAGGTCGGGGATAGGTATGTTCTGGAAGAAATGTTAAAAGAGGGATACTCTCTTGGTGGAGAGCAATCGGGCCACATTATATTTTTAGACTACAATACAACGGGAGACGGGCTACTAACTGCAATAAAACTCATGGAGTGCATGAAGGAGGAGGACAAAACACTTTCTAACTTGGCCAATATGATGGAAAGCTACCCTCAAGTTTTAGTTAATGCTAAGGTAAAGAATGAGAATAAGGGAGCCTACCTTAAGGATAACCTAATAGGCAATAGGATAAGGGAGGTGGAAAATCTTATAGGCCATGAGGGCAGGGTATTAATTAGACCCTCCGGAACCGAACCCCTAGTAAGGGTAATGTTAGAGGGTAAGGATCAGGAAGAGCTGGAGAAATTAGCTAATGATTTAGCACAATTAATAGAGACAAGACTATCCTAGGTATAATTTTGCAGATATTATGGAGTCACCTATAATAGGAGGTAGTTTGACATGAAGTTTGAATTTAAATTTGGAAAAAGAGATGTAGAGTTTAGGATAGCCCAGAAGAATTATATGGCTACACTACTCCCCCAGGATATGCAAGCTGACTTGAAGGGAAGGGCGGAAGTAGAAAGGTCATTGGAAAATCCTATAGGCAGTAAAAGGTTAAGGGATATTGTAAAGGCGGGGGAAAAGGTTGTAATAGTAACAAGTGATATAACAAGGCCCATGCCCAGTGATATTGCCCTACCACCAGTTATTGAGGAATTAAGGAGGGGCAAAATTAAGGAAAAGGATATTACAATTGTCTTAGCCCTAGGGTGTCATAGAAAACATAAGGAGGAAGAAAAGAAAAAAATAGTAGGTGAAAAGATATACCATAGTGATATTAAGATAATTGATAGTGATATGGCTGAGTGTATTAACCTGGGTAGGTGTAAGAACGGGACTCCTGCCGATATATTTGAACCTGTGGCAAAGGCTGACAGGGTAATTTGCATGGGTAATATTGAATATCATTATTTTGCAGGTTATTCCGGTGGAGCTAAGGCTTTAATGCCTGGAGTATCGAGTTTTGATGCCATTCAAGCAAATCATTCTAATATGGTAAAAAAAGAAGCATATGCTGGTAATTTGGATAGTAATCCCGTAAGGCAAGATATAGATGAAATAGCTTCCTTTATCAAAATAGATTTTATAGTAAATGTAGTCCTAAATGAAAGAAAAGAGATTATTAAGGCTGTATCAGGTCATTATATCAAGGCCCACAGAGAGGGATGTAAGACTCTGGATGACTTATATGGTATTAAAATTAATAAGAGGGCTCAGATAGTAGTGGCTTCTCCGGGAGGGTATCCTAAGGATATTAATCTTTACCAAGCCCAGAAGGCATTAGACAATGCCAAGCATGCCGTCGAGGATGGTGGTATAATTATCTTAATTGCCTCAGCAGCCGAAGGCTTTGGGGAAAAGACCTTCGAGGATTGGATGCTACATAAGGAACCCAAAGATATGGTAAAGAGTATAAAGGAGGAGTTTAAATTGGGTGGCCATAAGGCTGCAGCAATTGCAATGGTTCTAGACCGGGCCAAAATATTCCTAGTATCAGACTTGGATCAAGACCTAGTGAGAAAAATAAACTTTACCCCCTTTAAAACAAGTCAAGAGGCTATAGATGCAGCCCTGGCTGAATTAGGGCCTGATGCGCAAGTCCTATTAATGCCAAATGCAGGCTCAACATTACCATTAATATAAGAGTCTCTTATATATGAATTAAAATAGATTTAAGGTGAATATTATGCAAGTGAAAAAAATAGTTTTAGAGGGCTGGGTTCCTGGCCTTCTATTAGTCTTGGCCCTTCTTGCTTTTTTATATTTTCAAAATAATAATATCGTTATTAATAGGATAGACCTCCACCTTGGCCAATTGCCCAAGGCTTTTAATGGCTACAAAATTATCCACTTATCAGATTTACACAATAAGAATTTCGGTAAAAATCAAAAATACCTAGTTAAAAAAATAAAAAATGAGCAGGCAGATATAATAGTTTTTACGGGTGATTTAATTGATAGTAGACGGGGTGATGGTAAAGATGCTATTGAATTAATGGAAAGGATTCAAAAAATTGCCCCCGTATATTATGTTAGCGGAAACCATGAGGGAAGGATTAGGTATTTTGAACGGCTTGAAAGGACTTTGTTGCAAGAAGGAGTCACGGTCCTTAGGAATGACTGTCTTCAGCTTGAAAAGGATGGACAGTATATTAGTATCATAGGTATAGATGACCCAGCTATGGAAAATGGGGCCCTGGGGGATCTGGCGGTGACTAAGGAAAGGATAAATTCTGCCATGGAGGGTTTGCCTGCTAAAGATAGCTTTAAAATTTTATTAAGCCATAGGCCAGAGATGTTTTCACTATATAGTAAGTATGGTATGGATATAATTTTTACGGGCCATGCCCATGGTGGACAAGTCCGACTAGCTAGAATTGGAGGCCTCTTTGCCCCACACCAAGGGGTATTGCCCAAATATACCTCAGGTTACTACACAAGGGGCTTATCGACCATGATAGTAAATAGGGGGCTGGGAAATAGTATTTTTCCCCAAAGACTATTTAATAGGCCAGAGATAGTTGTGGTTGAACTGTTTAATGGCTAGGGTCATCCCACATTTTAGGGGTGACCCTTTAAGCCTTTTTACCCCCCTAGATAGGCGGCCTTGACCTTGTCATCCTCTAACAAATCTTGGGCATCCCCACTAATTTCAATATGACCATTCTGGATAATATAGGCCCTATTAGCATATTGAAGGGCCATATTTGCATTCTGCTCAACCAACAATATGGTTGTTCCCTGTTTGTTTATATTTTCTATTATAGAAAATATCTCTTCCACAATTAGGGGAGCCAAGCCCATGGAAGGCTCATCCAAAAGCAGGAGGTCAGGTTTTGAAAGAAGAGCCCGACCCATGGCCAACATTTGCTGCTCGCCCCCTGAGAGGGTTCCCGCATCTTGGTATCTTCTTTCAGATAAAACTGGGAACAAACTAAAGACAGTGTCAAAGTCTTTTTTGATTTGGGACTTATCTCTTCTGATATAGGCACCCATTTCTAGGTTTTCATATACCGACATTGATGAAAACACCCTTCTTCCCTCAGGAGAATGGGAAATACCAAGCCTGACAATATCAGAGGCAGGCTTGGAGCTAATTAATTGGCCCCCATATATTATCTTACCTGATGTTGCCCTCTGGAGGCCTGATATTGTGCGAAGGCTAGTAGTCTTGCCTGCCCCATTAGCTCCAATTAGTGTAACAATTTCTCCCTTGCCAATGGAGAGATTTATATCCTTAAGGGCGTGAATAGGACCATAATGGACATTTAAATTTTGCACTTCTAACATTTTTCATCACTCCCTAGATATGCCCTTATGACTTCAGGATTACTTTGGACTTCTTGGGGTCTTCCCTCTCCAATTAAATTTCCATAGTTAAAAACAAAAATATTATCACATATTTCCATCACAAGGGACATATCGTGTTCTATTAAAATTATTGTCAGATTAAACTCTTTTTTAATCCAATTGATAAGGCCTGTAAGCTCCAGGGTTTCCCTAGGGTTCATACCCGCCGCTGGCTCGTCTAATAAAAGAAGTTTAGGACCTGACGCTAAAGCTCTTGCAATTTCTAGCTTTCTTTGGTCACCATAGGAAAGATTAGCCCCTAACTCTTCTCTTTTGTCCAATAGGTCAAATATTTCAAGAAGTTCCACAGCCTGCTTATATGCCCTGTCCTCATGTTCATAATAGGAGGGCAATCTTAATATGGATGGGATAACGCCATAGCCTATCTTGCTATGGTTACCAATTAAAACATTATCAAGCACACTCATATTCTTAAAGAGGCGTATGTTTTGGAAGGTTCTAGCTATGCCATAGGCAGACATTTTATGGGGTTTTAATAAATTTGATGAAATAATTTTGTCCAACTTATAGACAATCTCCCCAGAACTGGGAGGGTAGATAGCCGTTAAGAGGTTAAAAAAGGTAGTTTTCCCTGCCCCATTTGGGCCTATAATACCTGTAATCTCCCCTTCTTTAATAGCTATATTTATATTAGACAATGCCTTGATACCTCCAAAGGATTTGCACAAATTATTTACCTGGACAAGTGTCATTTAAACCCCTCCCCTTAGAAAAGAATTTGAATTCCCTATCACCCATAATTCCTTGGGGCCTATAAACCATAATTAAGAATAAAATAACCGAATAGACTAGCATACGGAGTTCTGGTATGGACTGGAGTATTAGGGAAATTACTGATAGCAGGATTGCTCCAATAATAGAACCCTGGATACTGCCTAGCCCACCGAAAACTACTATAACTAAAATATCTATGGATTTCATAAATCCAAAGGAATCAGGCTTGATAAAATAAAAATAATGTGCGTGCAATGCCCCGGCAATACCTGCGAAAAGGGCACCAAGGGTAAAGACAAGAACCTTGTAGTAGGTTGTATTAACCCCCATTGCCTCTGAGGCAAACTCATCTTCCTTAATAGATATACAGGCTCGACCGTTATAAGACTTGATGAAATTATTAATAACAATAATAGTCATTAGGACAAAAAAATAAAGCCAAGTCCAATTGGTATACTGTGGAATATCATTTAATCCCATGGCACCACCAATGTAGTCGTTATTTAGGCCAATAATCCTAACAATTTCCCCAAATCCAAGAGTGGCAATAGCTAGGTAATCTCCCCGGAGTCTCAGGGTGGGGATACCTATTATAATTCCAGCCAAGGAGGCACTTATAGCCGCCCCCAATATTGCCACTATAAAGGGCAGGCCTAACTTTGTGGTCAAAATAGCTGAAGTATAAGCACCAATGGACATAAAGGCAGCATGGCCAAGGGAAAATTGGCCAGTAAAACCTGTTATGAGATTTAGGCTTACCGCAAGGATAATATTAACCCCTATAATAACAAGATTTAAAAATATATATGAATCAATTACACCCATTCTTATTAAAAACTCAGCTAAGGCATATATTACCAATATAAACAAAAAGCTAAGAATACTTTTCTTATTTACAGATTGCATTTTATCACCTATCCTCTATACCTTTTCTTGAATGTTTTTTCCCAGAAGTCCGCTAGGCCTAACTAATAGGACCAAGATTAATATTATAAATGAAACTGCATCCTTATAAAGGGAGCCACCAAAGGCGCTGACCAAGGTCTCAATCATACCAAGGAAAAAACCACCGAAGGCGGCACCAGGAATAATACCTATTCCACCGATAACCGCTGCAACAAAGGCCTTGAGTCCAGGGCCAGACCCCATAAGGGGATTAATTGAGTTATAATAGACACCTACCAAAACCCCTGCAGCACCCGCAAGGGCAGACCCTATTGCAAAGGTATAGGAAATAGTCCTATTAACATCTATTCCCATCAATTGGGCTGCATCCCTATCTAGGGCTACTGCCCTCATGGCTTTACCAATCTTTGTCTTATGGATTATATATTGCAAAAATACCATTAGGAAGATAGTGATAAGTATAATATAAAGATTTCTAACGTCTATTATAATATTAGAAGCAAAAAGTTTAATCTGTGTACTTGGCAGCAGGTCAGGAAAGGTCCTGGTTTCAGGTTTGACAAAATACATCATCCCATACTGCAAAAACAAGGAAACACTAATAGCAGTAATTAATGCAGCTATTCTTGTGGAATTTCTAATAGGCTTGTAGGCAATTTTTTCAATGATAACTCCTAAAACAGCCGATACAAGCATGGAGACAATAAGCGCTGGGAAAAAAGAAAAACCCAAAAAAGTAGTTAAAGCAAATCCCACGTAGGCTCCTACCATGTAAATGTCCCCATGGGCAAAATTGATTAAATTTATAATACCGTAAACCATGGTATACCCAAGGGCGATTAAGGCATAAATACTACCTAGGGATATGCCGTTGATTAATTGTTGAACTAGTTGACCCACTTATATCACCCCAATATCTTCTTATGATAGATTGGGGGGAAAGGATTCACATAATTTCCCCCCTTGAACAATAGTTAATAATTATTTAAGGTTCTAATTTTGTTAAAAATGTAGGAAGGCCGTCCTTTAACTCTAGGATTGTTACAGCCTTTACTGGGTTATGGAATTCATCTATAGAAAGAGTACCAGTAATTGCCTCAAAATTTGTGGTAGATGCTAAGGCCTCCTTAACTTTTTCCCGGTCTGCTTCCCCTGCCCTTTCAATGGCATCCACTAGGAAATAGGCCAAGTCATATCCCAAGGCATTAAAGGCATCAGCCTCCTTCTTATATTTTGTGTTAAAGGCCTCCCTAAATGCCACAACATCGTCAGCATCGTCCATGGAAGAATAGTGGTTAGTGTAGTAAACCCCATTTAGTGCCTCAGCGCCTGCAATTTCAACAAGCTTAGGGGAATCATAACCATCAGCTCCCAGGATTGGGATATCAAGTCCTAGATCCCGGGCTTGCCTTACAATCAAGCCCACTTCCTCATAATAGCCAGGTACATATAGGACCTCAGGATTAAGGGATCTAATATTTGTTAATACCGCCCTATAATCAGTATCATTGGCCTGGTAGGCTTCTTCGGTAAGTATTTCTCCCCCTAATTTTACAAAGGTTTCATTAAAACTTTTGGCAAGACCCTTGGCATAATCACTAGTATTATCCAATAGAATGGCTGCATTTTTAAATTCCATATCCCTAAATGCAAAGTTTGCCATGGTTACACCCTGGAAGGAATCACTAAAGCAAGTTTTAAAAATATACTCCCTGACATTACCATTATTATCAATAGTAACATCATCCGCAGTGGCAGAAGCCGAGATTAAGGGCACCTTATGTTGCATGGCTGGTGGTGTAGCTGCCTTAGTATTTCCTGATGTAGCAGGTCCAAGGATGGCCAGAACATTGTCCCGAGTGGCAAGCCTGGTGGATACATTGGTTGCCTCGGTAGTATCAGATTTATTATCAACTTTAACTAGTTCCACTTGCTTATCAAGGACACCGCCCTTGCCATTAATTTCATCAAAGGCTAGTTCTATTCCCTCAGTTAAGCCCTGTCCATATGTGGATACATCCCCAGATAGTTCGTAATTCAAGCCAACTTTGATAGTAGTTCCTTCAGCCTCAGAGGAAGTTTGTCCCTGAGGACTACTGCCCCCTTGGGCACAAGCTGCCAACAAAAATACTACTAATAATAAGGATAAAAACATTGTGAATTTTCTTTTCATTTTTTAAAATCTCCTTTCAAGATTCCATTATGATTTGTTAGATTAGTCCATTTAAGCCAGGTCATATAAAAGAAGATTTTGACTATTTGCCTAATGGATTTTAATGCTAGAAACTGTCCTTCCTTAAAATGTCACCTCCATTAAAATGTAATAAAAAAGCCCCTATTATGCTCCTAATGTGAGCATAATAGAGGCGCTATTTGCACGGTACCACTCTATTATGTAGTTTTACTTACAAAAACTACCTTGTTCAGGTTCTATCAAACCCTTGCCTTTTAACGGGGCTTTCCGTCATAACCTACTTTAATTCGGCTATGAAACTCAGAAGTGATTATTATCTATCAAATTAGTACTGGATTTCAGCAAGCCCAGCTCTCTGCAACTAACTTTTACCGATAGTTTTGTCTTCTTCAATGTTTTTTTATTTTGTGGTTTTTTATAACTGTTTCATAGCTTATCACCTTTTAAATAATATGTCAACTAAAAATATTAAAAAACTTATTGGATTAATTTAACAGGCCCTAGGCTTGGAAGAACATGGGCTTGGAGGCTGCTAGTGGCCACTAGTTTCAGTTGCATAGGAACTTATCTATGTGATAATATGAGTAGGGAATTGGATAGCTTTAATAGGAAAATAGGAGGTAAAAGATATGGCAATCCTAGTCAGTGGTGGTGCAGGTTATATTGGTTCTCATTGCATATATTCGCTTATTGATAAAGGGGAAGAGATAATTGTCGTGGATAATCTTAAAAGGGGCCATGAGGCTGCCCTCCATGATGATGCTGGGTTTTACCATGGGGATATAAGGGATAGAGATTTTTTAAATAGGATTTTTGAGGACAATGAAATTGAGGGAGTTATCCACTTTGCTGCTCATTCAATAGTAGGTGAAAGTGTTACTAATCCATTGGAATACTATAACAATAATTTGTATGGTTCTATGGTCCTGCTGGAAAAGATGATAAAATTTAATGTCAGGAAAATCGTATTTTCCTCTACGGCTGCTGTCTATGGGGAACCTAGCAAGATACCTATAGTAGAAAGCGACGCAACTATACCTACAAATCCCTACGGGGAGACAAAGCTGGCAGTTGAAAAAATGTTAAAATGGGCCCATGAAGCTCATAATATAAAGTATGTTTCCCTGCGCTATTTTAATGTGGCAGGAGCCCATAGTAGTGGCAGGATAGGGGAGGACCATGAAAGGGAGACCCACCTAATTCCCCTTATTCTACAAGTAGCCTTGGAAAAAAGGGATTCAATTACAATCTTCGGTGATGACTATGATACTTATGATGGAACCTGTATACGGGACTATATCCATGTTATGGATTTAGTGGATGCCCATATTTTAGCTTTGGACAAATTACGGAGGCAGGCCGGCAGTTTTATATATAATCTGGGGAATGGTCAAGGATTTTCTGTAAAGGAAATAATAGATGCAGCTAGGAGGGTTACAGGACACCCTATTCCAGCTATGATAGGTCAGAGAAGAAAGGGCGACCCGTCTAAATTGATAGCATCCAGTAGAAAGGCCCAGGATGAACTAGGATGGAAGACAAGATATAGAAAAATCGATGATATAATAGCCTCTGCATGGAAGTGGCATAGTTCCCATCCTCAGGGTTATAATGAATAGGACACATATTAGACTAGATGAGGCTTTAGGTCAGGAGAGATAAATATGCAACTTTTAGAAATGTTTTTGGTATTTTTTAAGATAGGGGCCTTTACCTTCGGCGGGGGTTATGCCATGTTACCCCTAATAGAGGTTGAGGTAGTTGAAAAAAAACAATGGGTGACTAGTCAGGAATTTTTAGATGGATTAGCAGTGGCCCAATCATCCCCAGGACCTGTAGCTGTGAATACTTCCATATTTATTGGCTATCAACGGAAGGGCTTATCAGGGGCTTTAGTCTGTGCCTTGGGGACTATACTGCCATCATTTTTTATTATATTAATAATTGCAATGTTTTTTTATAGGTTTAGAGACAATTCAATTATAGACAGGATTTTTATGGGAATAAAACCAGCGGTTGCAGCCCTAATTTTTTCCGCTGTATACAGATTGGCAAAAAAATCTCAAATGGGAAAAAGAAGTGGGATTATTTCTATACTAACAGTAGTGGCTATTATTGTAGTAGGCTTAAATCCAATATTTGCAATTTTAATCGGTGCCCTTGCTGCCATAGTGTATTATAGGAAGGAATTGGGATAGGCTTTCCTAATAGGAGGTATAAAATGATTTATTTAAAACTTTTTTTATCCTTTTTTAAAATAGGTGCCTTTAGTTTCGGTGGTGGCTATGCTATGCTTCCACTGATACAAAAGGAAATTATAGAAATTCATGGCTGGTTTACAGGCCAGGAGTTTATCGATATGATTGCTATTGCTGAGATGACACCAGGACCAATTGCAATTAATAGTGCTACATTTTTAGGCTATAAGGTGGGGGGAATTTTAGGCTCCATACTGGCAACCACGGCGGTGGTATTGCCTTCATTTATTGTTATGTTTACAATGGTACATTTTTTCAGTAAATTTCAAGATTCTCCTTATCTCCAGTGGGCATTTAAGGGAATAAGACCCGTCGTTTTTGGCCTAATAGCTGCGGCGGGAGTATCTGTGGCTATGGATACCTTTATAGATATTAAAAGTATCTTAATTGGCTTAGCAATTTTTTATTTAGTAACCTTCAAAAAATTACATCCAATCCTAAGTATTGGCCTAGCTGGATTTATTGGTATATTATTATACTAAATAATGAAAATACAATTCCCTCCATATTATAAATTGTAAATAAATTTTTTGCATGAAAGAACTTAGAATTGCAAATAATACTTCCTGATGATAGTTTTTATCAAATATAGGAGGGATAGTAATGAAAATAGAAAAAATGGACAGACCCAATGAATGTATCAAATGTGTTGTTAATACCTGCTATTATCATATGAACGGTGACTACTGTGCTGCTGAGAAAATAGAGGTAAAACCAAGAAATGCCATGACAAGTCAGGAAACAGATTGTGCAACCTTTATATCAGAGACAGAAATGCAGTAGAAAAATTAGCCTTGGGCTTTTAAAAGCCTGGGGCTTTTTATTATAAGGAGTTTAAGTATAAATATATAGGGTATATGTTATATTATGTTAAATACTTATTATTAAAAGGGGGAAAATATATGAAGTCATTAAAAGGAACTAGAACTGCTGAAAATCTAATGAAGGCCTTTGCTGGAGAATCCCAGGCAAGGAATAGGTACACATACTACGCATCTGTGGCCAAAAAGGAAGGCTATGTACAGATTCAAAATATATTTTTAGAAACAGCAGAAAATGAAAAGGAACATGCAAAAAGATTTATGAAATTCTTAAATGAAAGTCTCTTGGGTGAAATGGTGGAGATAAATGGGGCATCCTTCCCTGTAGGTTTAAGTGATACGAAGACAAACTTATTGGCAGCAGCTGAGGGCGAAAATGAAGAGTGGGCTGACCTATATCCAGAGTTTGCCAATGTAGCCGATGAAGAAGGTTTCCCAGAAATTGCTGAGGTATTTAGAAAAATTGCCCAAGTTGAAAAACACCATGAAAAAAGATACAGAAAATTACTAGCTAATATCGAAGAGGGCAGGGTATTTGAACGAGAAAGCCCTAAGGAATGGAAATGCAATAACTGTGGTTACATACATACAGGAGAAAAGGCTATTGAACTATGCCCAGCCTGTGACCATCCTCAAGATCACTTTGAAATATTTGTTGAAACTTATTAAGCCTATTGGATTTAAAATAAAAGGTATAAAAGACGGCTCCTTAGATAATAAATCTAAGGAGTTTTCTTTTGCCCTTTAAAGGGGGCAGACAAATATGTTAATATTAGGATAGGAGAGTTTTGTAAGTGGGAAGGGTGAAGAGCAATTAGATGAAAAAATTTAAAGAATTAGTTAATGGGGGCAAATCCCCAAAGAAAAGATATTCTCTTAAAGAGGAAATATTTAATGCCATAACCCATGGAGTTGGGATTGTATTTAGCATAGTTATTGTAACTATCTTGCTGGTTTATGCCATATGGAAAAAAAGCACCTTGTCTATTGTTGCCTTTAGTATTTATGGCTTTTCCTCCATAGTCCTATACACCTCGTCGACCCTATATCATAGTTTTCAAAAAATTAAAGTCAAAGCAATCCTAAGAATATTTGACCATGCATCGATTTTCCTCCTAATAGCTGGAACCTATACCCCTGTGGTTTTGTTAGCCATGGATGGGGCCTGGAGGGTGGGTATGCTTATTGCTGTTTGGCTTATAGCATTATCGGGGATTATCTTTAAAATTCTCACCTTTAGAAAGCTTGATAAATATAAGGTTTTTTCCCTAGCCTTTTATATTCTTATGGGATGGCTAGTTGTTATAGCTATAAAACCAATCACCCAATCAATGCCTCTGGGATTTTTTATATGGTTTTTAGCTGGGGGATTGGTATACAGCCTGGGAACAATATTTTATTCATTAAAAAAGATACCCTACAATCATGGTATTTGGCACCTTTTTGTTTTGGGAGGGAGTGTACTACACTTTGTAGGGATTTTTAGATACCTAGCCCTATAATTTTATAAGAAAAGAATTTGCAACTAGGAGGTAAATATTATGAATGAGAACGAAAAGAGGGTTTACCAAGTATTAGATGACCTATCAATAGCCTATAGACAATATAGGCATGATCCTGTAGAAACTATCCAGGATATAAAAGAAAAGATTGAAAATTTACAGGTGGTCCATTTTAAAAATATATTTTTAAGGAATTCTAAGGGCGACAAGCATTTTTTAGTTTTAATGGATAGTAACAAGAGGGCCAATACTAGGGCCTTGGCCAGAAAAATTGGAAGTAGCAGACTAAGCTTTGCATCAAATGATAGGTTGCAAAAATATTTAGGATTGGAAGGGGGAGCAGTTTCGCCCCTGGGTTTAATTAATGATATAAACAAGGAGGTTGAAGTACTGGTAGATAAGGACCTTGGAATAGATGGACAGGTTACCCTCCACCCCAATGTAAATACTGCCAGCATCACAATGGCCTACAGTGACCTAGTAAGATTCCTAGAGTGGTCTGGCAACAAGGTTCAATACATGGAAATACCAAGCTAATGGCCTGAAGATCCTATTAAGGGAGAAATTTAGGATATTTCCTCCAGAGTCCAAAAAATGCTCCTAACCCCTTGCCACCAATGAGGGTCTTGGGCATATTTACCATTAATCCAATAGAAAGGGTCTATAAGAGGGGGTAAATCCCTTAAAATATTTACAAGGGTCCTGGCAGCAATTCTGGAGGAGTCCTCCAAGTTGGTGTTATAGTCTTGCCAACTTTCAAAGACATTAAAGGGATTGTTGATTATTTCTTGGCTTCTAGGATGGTCTATGGGGACAAAGCCTTGTTCATGGCCAGCTATAGCAAATAGCAGGAGAGGATTTAAGTTAAATTCCTGGCTAGTAGTGAGGATTTGTGAAAAATAGGGTTGGCCTGCCAGTTTAGATTTTTTGCTAGCAAGGTATGTCTCTAGACTTTTTTTATTTATATCCCTATATTGGAAGTAATCAGGGAAATTTCGGTTAATTATGCTATAATTTCTAAGGTTTTTATCTGATATAGATATTTTCAAATCTGCCTCAGAATTAACCTGACTTACCCCTACATAGTTTGGCAGGAGGGGTATGAAGGAAAGGCTATATATCCCTATAGCAACAAGCAAAAGTCCAAGAGAAAAGTTTAATTTATTTTTAACAGTAGCTGTTGATTGGCTTTGGTACTTTTTATGGTAATAATTTTTTATATGCTTTGCCTCCAAGGAGGTTGCTAGCATACCATTAATCCATTGGGACAGGCCTTGAAATAAATTATCCGAGGGCTCATCATTGGCAATAATTCTTTCAAAGATTTTATCAGCACTAAGGTCCTCCTGCTTCTTAAATAAGACTGTTTCGATTAAATAATCGATAGTTTCATCTTTTTTATTTACTTGCAGGATGGTTAAGTCCCTATTAATTACAAAATTAATGGAATTCTTCAATACCGCTTGCTTTTTATCAGCTTTTGAATCCTTGTATTTTTTATTAATATAATCTTTGAAATTATTAATATCATCTTGGGATAAAATTGTTTTACTTTTTAATTCTTGAAAAAAATCCATAATTATAATCCCACCTAGTAATTTTACCATTATTATAATATGATAACATATTTTAGCAGGTCAGGTATAATATAAATAAAGGATTTGTGTAGGCGGGCCATGAAACTATAGGTAAAGGCAGGAGATTAATGTGATTATCCATACCCTAAAGGAAACAATTGAGATTGATATAAAGGGTGAAAAAACTATATTGGAATTATTACAAAAGCAGGGGATATATTTATCAGCCCTATGCGGGGGCAGGGCTAACTGTGGCAAGTGCAAGATAAGGCTTTTAAGGGGCTGCCTCCCTATCACAGAGGAGGACAAAAAGCACTTTCGGAAGGGAGAACTTGCCCAAGGATTTAGGCTAGCCTGCAAGGCCAGACCTAGCCAGGACCTAGAAATAAAAATTTTCTCCGAAGAAGAAGGTTTTTCTATAGTAAGTGACTTTGATATGAAAAAGAAGAATATAAGGCCAGGCTATGAAATTATTAATATTAATTTAAAGGATGAAGATTGGGAAAAAACTCCCGACTTATCCTCAGCTATTAAAGCTAAGGTTAAGTTAAAGGTAGGCCAAACTCCTACTTTAACTTATAGGGCCTTAAGGAGCCTATCCAGGATAATCCACGAGTCACCCAGTTCTAAGATAGACAGTCTAGAGGTCTTGCTAAGGGACAATACCATCCTAGATATATATGCTAATGCTAAAGGGAAGCCCTATGGGGTTGCCATTGATATAGGGACTACTACCCTGGCCTTTGCCCTGATTGATTTAAAAGAGGGGAAAGTTAAAGATACATATTCCAAATTAAATTCACAAGGACTATACGGGGCAGATGTAGTCAGTAGGATTCAGGGGGCAGAAGGGGAAGGACTGGAAAAACTACATAGTTTAATTAAGGATGATATTTTAACTGCTATAGAAGAACTTTTAAAGAAGGCTAAGGTTAAGGGTGAAGATATTTACGGGCTTGTAATGACAGGCAATACAGTCATGTTACACCTAGCTCAGGGCCTATCCCCAAAAAGTCTGGGGCAATTTCCCTTTACAGCAATAAAACTAGCCTTGCATGAACTTTCCTTTGAAGAACTTTTTAGGGAAAAACTTTTAGACTGTAGGGTCAGTATCCTACCCTCTATAGGTGCTTTTATAGGGGCAGATGTGCTGGCAGGTATCCTATACCATAATATAATAGAGAGTGATGAAATCGTAATCCTAATTGATATAGGGACCAATGGAGAAATTGTTATTGGTAATAAAGATAGGATTTTAACCAGCTCCACAGCGGCTGGCCCTGCCCTAGAGGGAGGAAATATCTCCTGTGGAATTGGAAGTGTCCCGGGGGCCATAGGTCGGGTGACCTACAAGGATAATAATTTTCAATGGGAGACCATAGAAAATAGGGAGCCAGTAGGCATCTGTGGTTCCGGTGTGATAGACAGTATAGGGGAGGGCCTTAGAAATGGCCTTATCGATAATACGGGCCTCTTAAGGAAGGATTTGATAGAGGACGGCCTTACAATCTATACTGATAATAAGGGTAAAAAGCTTAGGATAGGACAAAGGGACATAAGGGAAATCCAATTGGCTAAAGGAGCCATAAGGGCAGGTATTGAGTGCTTAATAGGAGAATACGCAATTGACTACAGTGATATTGACAGGTTGTACCTGGCTGGGGGCTTTGGAAGTAATATAAGGGTGGAAAATATAGTAGAAATGGGATTAATTCCAGAAAGTTTAGGGGAAAAAGCAGTGGTCAGCGGAAATAGTAGTCTAGGAGGGGGAGTTAACTACCTTCTTGATAAAAGTAGTAAAGATAAGCTAGAAATAATAAGGGAAAAGTCCAAGGCAATTAATCTTTCCAGGGATAGCCGCTTTAATGACTTTTTTATTAGGTATATGTATTTTTAATGTATGGGGGACTAATAATGGAAAGGAAAGATAAGTATATATTGGTGGTTTTAAAAGTCTTTGCCTCCCTTATGTATACCCCGGTATTATACTTGCCTTTACAGGGAAAGGGTTGAAATGGAAGACAGGTGACCTATCGCTACTAATGGTAGGCTAGGAAAGCACCTATATCTAGGGGGGATATAATATGTCAAAGGAAATTTCTGAAGGAAGAAAGTTTATGTATTATGCGGGCCTGGGATTAATGGCTCTTGGATTTATCTTATTTTTATCATCCTTCTTTACTTTTTTTAGTGGGGACCCCATGTTTTTTGATGGTCCGCCAGCATTTTTTACAAGGGCCCTTATAGGGATGATTTGTATGATTGTGGGTAGTATTTTAAGGGGGATTGGTGCTAGGGGAACAGCTGGATCAGGCCTAGTCCTAGACCCAGAAAGGGCAAGAGAAGATTTAAAACCCTATAGTAGGGCTACTGGTGGTATGATAAATGATGCCCTAGAGGGGATAGATTTTGAAGGAGAAGTTTTCAATAAAAAGAAAAGGGAAATAAAGGAAATAATTAAAATAAAATGCAGGGCTTGCAATAGTTTGAATGATGAAGATGCAAAGTTCTGCAAGGAATGTGGTAGGGAATTATAATGTTTAAAAAACAGGGGCAGAAAACCCCTGTTTTTTATGCCCCATGACTATGGGAATTTGGCACACTACGTTGGACATGGTTAATAGCATTCCGAACCTGAGGAATTAGGGCTATTAGGATGCAAATCAGGGTGTTGCCCCCAATGGCAAAGAAGTTGACTATAAAGGAATAAAGCCATACATTCATTCCTTCTGGAGCATAGATACCAAAAAATATGACACCAGATAAAAAACTCATTAAAAACCTACCAAAGCCGGCAAAGATACAGGCAACGGTGAGGTTTTTCCTATAGAAGCCCCCCAATCCCAAGGCCCCATAAGCTAAAGGATAATCCAAGAGAAACTGGGCCCAATGGATAATATAGGGGTCCTGGATTAATCTAAGCATTCCAAAGGCAAATCCTGCAATAATTCCAGGCAGGGGTCCAAACATTACTGCATAAAGGATAAGGGGCAACATGGCAGCTGGAGTTACACTACCCCCCTGGGGAAAACGATAAAGCCTTATGTAGGACAATATCATGGATAGGGTAACGGATAAGCTACCATAAACAATTACCCTAGTATCAAATTTAAATTTCCTATGCCTGCCCAAGTAGGTCATTAGCACAGCTATAACTACTAACAATGCAAGAATAACTATAACTTCCGGCTTTAATTCTAAAAGTTTTTGAAACATATTCATACATCCTTTCTTAGATTTTATCTATTTACCACTGGATGCATAAAAAAAAGGTGAAAAGAAAGCCTTTTCACCTAAAATACAAAATGATGCTTTCCTACGCAGGTTCTAACCTACAGGTTCGAAGGGTTGGATTTATCCTCTCAGCACAAGGCACCCCCAGCGATAAATATTTAATTATATATAATTATAACACAATATGTAAAAGATGGCTAATATTTTTCAAAATAGGGGCATACAATAATTTACTAGTTTAGCTTACTATGGGTGAGGATTTAGTACTTTATTTCTTGGTATAGATAAAAAACAGAAGCCCTATGTTTAGACAATAGATTTATGGGAAAATAAGATATAGATAGCAATTATAAAAAGATTAAGGAGAAAGGGGTAAAATACCATGGCTTTTAAGGTAAAGGATACTGTAACTTGGGTTGGAAAAACTGACTGGGAGCTTAGGGAATTTCATGGCAAGGAATATTCTGTTTTTAGGGGGTCTACCTATAACTCTTATTTAATTAGGGATGAAAAGAATGTATTAATAGACACCGTATGGGAGCCATATAGTAGGGAATTTGTAGAAAATTTAAAGAAGGAAATTGACCTTGAGGAAATTGATTATATTATAGTAAACCATGGGGAAATTGACCATAGTGGGGCCCTACCAGAACTGATGGCTCAAATTCCAGACACACCGATTTATTGTACTAGCAATGCGGTTAAATCCCTAAAGGGTCAATTCCATAAGGATTGGAATTTTATAGAGGTAAAGACTGGGGATGAATTGGAATTAGGAAAAAATAAGCTAATATTTGTTGAAGCTCCAATGTTACATTGGCCCGATAGCATGTTTGTATATTTAACGGGAGAAAATATTCTCTTTAGCAATGATGCCTTTGGCCAGCACTATGTATCAGAGTTGATGTACAATGATCTAGTAGATCAGGGGGAACTATGGCAGGAGGCCATAAAATACTATGCTAATATTTTAACCCCCTTTAGTCCATTAGTAGAAAGAAAAATTAAAGAGGTTCTTGACTTTAATCTGCCTGTTGACATGATTTGTCCTAGCCATGGGGTAATTTGGAGGGATAATCCCCTGCAAATAGTTAATAAATATATGGAATGGGCAAAAAACTATCAAGAAAATCAAATCACTATTATTTATGACACCATGTGGAATAATACAAGAAAGATGGCTGAGTCTATAAGGGATGGTATTATCAAAGCCGACGGCCAAGTAGAGGTCAAAATATTCAACTCCTCAACTGTTGATAAGAACAATATTATGACCGAGGTATTTAAATCTAAAATGATTATAGTAGGGTCATCTACCATAAATAATACCATATTGTCCTCTGTTACTAGTGTCCTAGATATGATTAAGGGGCTAAAGTTTAAAAACAAGAAGGCGGCTGCCTTTGGTAGTTATGGATGGAGTGGAGAATCTGTTGGCATTATAGAGGATAAATTAAGACAGGCAGGTTTTGAAATTGCTGATAAGGGCGTTAAGGCCTTGTGGACACCTGATAATGAGGCCCTAGGCCAATGTGTAGATTTTGGTGAAAGCCTGGCCAAGAAAGCCTAAGGACTACAATTATAATAGGAAATTAGTGAAAAACCCATAATTATATGGGTTTTTCATTATTTTTGCAAAAACTATGATATATTGCGGTTCCCCTAGGGCAATGATAAAATATGGTTAAGTATTATTGGCAAGGGAATAAAAGTTTAGGAGAGATATGCAAATGAAAACCATAGGTATAATAGGGGGAATGAGCTGGAAATCTTCATTGGAATATTACAAATTATTAAATAAAATTATACAAGGAGAGTTGGGGGGCTTCCATTCATGCAAATGTATTATGTATTCTGTGGATTTTAATGAGATTATAAAGTTGCAACGGTGGGGTATGTGGGAGGAGCTGGCCATAAATATAATTGAAGCCGGGCAAAGGTTAGAAAGGGCAGGGGCAGATTTCATTTTAATTGCAAGCAATACAATACACAGGGTGGCTAAGGAGGTAGAAGAGGGCCTGTCAATTCCACTTTTACATATTGCAGATACCACTGGGGAGAAGATTCAAGAATTAGGAATAAAGAAGGTGGGCCTTTTAGCTACTAACTTTACCATGGAGGCGGCCTTTTATAGGGAAAGGCTGTCCCAAAAATACAATATCGAAATTATTATACCCTCTCAAGATGACAGGAGGGTATTGGACCATATTATATTTAATGAATTGGTAGCCGGGATAATAAATGAAATTTCTAGGCGGAAGATTATGAGAATAGTCAGTAGCCTGTCCGAGAGGGGTAGCCAGGGGATTGTTCTTGGATGTACAGAACTACCCCTGTTAATTGCCGAAGAGGAAATGCAAACCAGGGTATTCAATTCTACCTTACTTCATGTCAAAAAAGGGGCAGAAATAGCCTTGGGGAAACAAGTCCTAGCCTAGGAAACTAACTAGGATTCCAACTATAATTCCCCCTACTGCACCTAGGGCCGGGGCATGTCCAGATTTTAATTCATA
The DNA here is from genome assembly GCA_964390055.1 of uncultured Clostridiaceae bacterium. Lineage (GTDB taxonomy): Bacteria > Bacillota > Clostridia > Peptostreptococcales > Natronincolaceae > CAYMGQ01. The sequence goes on along the minus strand of CAYMGQ010000001.1, from coordinate 170,803 downwards.
GGCACTTGGTATCATTTCGTGGAAGACAATAAAGGTCATGGCACCAGCTGCAAAGCCTAGGCCCCCCGCTAGAACATAGGTAGATATGTTACCCACTGCTGAACCAATAAGGGCACCAAGACCCATAGGTAGACCCGACAGCATGGTAATATATAAAACCTTGAATCTATTAACGCCTCCTATATATAAAGGGGCAGCCATGGCAACGCCCTCCGGTATATTTTGTATAAGAATTATTAGGGCCAGATAGAAACCTAACTGGGAATTTGCTGTATATCCAGCTCCTATGGCTAAACCTTCAGGAATATTATGCAAGGCTATACCAATGGCCAGAACTACTCCAGCCTTAATAAATCTAAAATTGGCATCCGAGCTATCAAAAAAATGCTCATGGGGCTGGAAAACATCCATTACATATATTAATAAAACGCCTACTATAAGGCCTATAATTGCTGGAGCAAGGCCACCTATTTCAAAAGCCTCAGGTAGGAGGTCCATAAATATAATGGAGGTCATAATTCCCCCAGCAAAACCTAATATGGCACTTAAAGTTTTGTCACTAGGTTTGCCCAGTAAAATAACAAGGAAACCCCCTAGGCCTGTACCTATAACACCAACTAATGATCCTATGATTGTGATATTTATAATAGTCATAAAGCAACTTCCTTTCATTGTGATTTATTAAAGCTCATTAATTAAGTAATGAGGTGTTTTGATAATACTTATCAATTATAACTTGTTTTGTCCAATACTGCAAGGACAACCTATATTAGGGGGAGGATAAATTATATAAGTAAATAATAGGGGAGGGAATAGTTTTGGAAATAAATAGTGAGGAAATATTAAAGGCAGCTAAAGAAAGCAAATTAAATATTAGCCAGGAGCAAGCAATAAAGCTAGCTATGGAGATAGGCATAATACTGTCCTGCCTTAACAAGACAAAAAATGCCACAGGGGAGGAGATAGAGTACCCCCTAGGGAAAAATACAAGCCAGGATTTAAGAAAGGACCAACCTATTAGCTTTAGGGAGGGAAAAAACTTGTTGGCCGCTAGGGCCCCCTTAAGGGAAGGATATTTGGAATTACCAAGAATATTATAATAGGGGTGGTTTAGTGTTAGTAGAGACTTTGAATATCAGGGGAATACAAGAGGCCTATAGAAAAAAGGATTGCAGCCCTGTGGAAATTACGAGAGCTTATTTAAATAGGATTGAAGAAATAGACAATATGAGCAAGGCCTATATTACTGTCAGAGACAGGGAGGCCTTAAAGGAAGCAAAGAAATTAAATTTATATCCTGCTGGCTATGATAATTTAATGGGTTTGGCAGGAATACCCATAGCTATAAAGGATAATATATGTACCCGGGGAACTAGAACCACGGCTGGGTCAAAATTCCTAAAGGATTTTATTCCATCCTATGATGCAAGCCTAGTAAAAAGGATAAGGGAGGCGGGCGGAATAATATTAGGTAAAAGCAATATGGATGAGTTTGCTGGGGGCTTTTCCGGAGACAGGAGTCCCTTTGCCCCTAGCCTGAACCCTTGGACTAAAGAGCCAGCCGATGGCGGGGCAGTGGCTGTGGCAAGCGGATTGGCCCCCTTAGCTATAGGGACAGATACTGGTGGGTCTGTAAGACTAGCAGCTACCTATTGTGGTGTTGTGGGATTAAAAGCAAGCTATGCTTTAGTCTCTAGGTATGGGGTCATAGGCCTAAGCTCCTCCTTGGACCATGTAGGAATTTATGCAAAAACCGTGAAAGATAGTGGTTTAATCCTCCAAATAATTGGGGGAAGGGACAAAAGGGATCCAACAAGTTATGGGCTAGAGGTAACTAGAGACTATTTAAGCAAGATGGCAGAGAAAATTAGGGGAATAAAAATAGGCTTAGCTAGGGAATTATTTGCTGACAATGTGGACCCTCAAATTTTACAAAAAGTAAATAGGGCAATTAAAATTCTAGAGGGTAGGGGGGCTATAATAGAAGAATTTTCTTTACCCATTTTATCAGATAGCCTATGGATTTATAGTATTATTTCCTCAGCTGAGGCTAGTTCTAATTTGAGTAGGTTTGATGGAATTAGGTATGGCCACCGGAGTGAAGATTATGAAGATATTGACCAATTAATTTCAAAAAGCAGGACAGAGGGTTTGGGTTGGGGGATTAAGGGAAGGATTATACTTGGAAGCTATGTCCTTTCTGCTGATAACTACGATTCATACTATCAGAGGGCCCTTGACATGAGGAGGCAAATGCAAGCTCAATTTGATCAGATTTTCAAAAAATATGACTTTATCTTAGGTCCTAGCTCTCCAAGCTTGTCGCCTGATTTAGAAAGAGACAATTTACTGCAAATATATAGGGAGAAATCCCATACTGCCTGGACTAATTTAATAGGTGGACCTGCTATTTCTATTCCCTGTGGTCTTAGCAAGGAAAAACTACCCATAGGTCTACAACTAGTAGGTAGTCACTTTTCTGAAGCAAAATTATTAGGGCTGGCCCACCATTTAGAAAAGGAATTACAAGTGGATACAAAAATTCCGGAATTAAAGGGGGATAATAATGGATTTTGAAACTATTATAGGCCTGGAGATACATGTTGAACTGGCGACAAAGTCAAAAATGTTTTGTGCCTGTCCTAACCAATTCGCAAGTCCGCCTAACCATAATATTTGTCCAATATGTTTGGGAATGCCGGGCACTTTGCCACTTTTAAATAGGCAGGCCCTGTCCTTGGGCATTAGGGCAGGAAGGGCCTTAAATTGTAGACTTAACAGGCTTATAAGATTTGATAGGAAAAATTACTTTTATCCAGACTTACCCAAGGGCTATCAAATATCCCAGAGGGATATGCCCTTATGTGGTGAGGGTTATATAAATATAGAATTAGATGGCAGGACTAAAAAGATTAATATAGAGAGGATTCACCTGGAAGAGGATGCTGGCAGGCTAATCCACCTGGCTGATGAAGATATAAGCCTTGTGGATTATAATAGGGCGGGGGTCCCCCTAATTGAAATTGTAACCAAGGCTGATTTTAGGGGGCCAAGGGAAGCCGTCGCCTTTCTTAAGTTATTAAAGGCAATATTGGAATACACAGGGGTTTCTGATTGCAAGATGGAAGAGGGTTCCCTAAGATGTGATGTCAATATTTCAATAAGAAAAATTGAGGAGAAGGAATTAAATACTAGGGTAGAAATTAAAAATCTTAACTCCTTTAGGGAGGTATTTAATGCCTTGACCATGGAAGAGGAAAGACAAAGGACTTTATATATGGAAGGTAAGGCATATAAGATTCAGCCAGAAACTAGGAGATGGGACAGTAGCAAGGGAGTAACAATCCCCATGCGGACCAAGGAGGATGCAGAGGACTACCGTTATTTTGTAGAAGCAGATATCAAGCCCTTGGAGATTGAAGAAGAATTTATTGCGGAGGCCCTAGAAGATTTCCCAGAACTCCCCCAAATAAGAGAAAAAAGAATTATAAGAGAATATGGGATAGGGGAGGAAGAGGCAGCTATATTAATTGGGGATAAAAAATTAGTAGATTATTTTGAAGAGGTTGTATCTTATAATGGAAATCCCCAGGAGGCTGCAAATTGGATAACTGGGGACCTATTAAGATTTTATGGGAGTGGGGATGATTTGGAGGAAGGCATACCCATAGGGGCCAAGGATTTGGCAGAGCTTATGAAATTAATTCAATCAGGTGAGATAAGTTATACCATGGGAAGAAAAGTTTTTCGGCAAATGTTGGCAAGAGGAATCTCTCCCAAGCAATTAGTGGTTGAGATGGGCTTAGAACAAATCAGCCATGAGGGTGATTTGGAGGAAGTTGCCCTTGAGATATTAAGGAAAAACCCCCAGGCTGTAGAGGATTACAAGGAAGGAAAATCTAGGGCTTTAGGGTTTTTAATGGGCCAAGCTATGAAGGCCACAGGAGGGAGGGCTAATCCCCAGCTACTTAAGGGAATAATCCTTGAAAGCTTGCAGTCTTAAGACTATTTAGATAGACTGGGATTGTTTATATAAATTCAGCAAGATATCAATTGAGAGATAGGGATAAAAATATAGGATCCATTAGGTGTTTTGCTAATGGGTCCTATGCTTTTTAAGTTTGGGATAGGGTCTTGTTGCTTAGAGGATTCTTTGGTTTAAAATAAATTAGGTTACATAGGGGGATTAAATATAGGTAAAAAAGAAAGGGAGTGATTTTGGCGGGGCTTACTGCCAAAGTTGTTGCTGGAACAAATAAGGCAATATTCCATGGAATTAAAGGTGCTAAAACCACGGAGGAATTTTCTATATCCATGGCTAACTGGTAATTATCTAACTGGTTCATTTGGTAGGATTCCCTTAATAGTTGCTTAGTCAGTACAATGGACATTGTCTGATTACATCCAAAGGCTGCTGTAGCTATGGCAGTTAAAATTGTGGTTAAAAACAAGCTGGAGCGTCTCCTTATCTTATTTAAATAAATAGTTAAATTATTAAGCATATCAGTTCCTATAAGTAATTCTGAAAGGGCACTGGAAATAAAGACAACTATGGCTGCATTTGCCATGGATAAAATACCCCCACCCTGGAGTATGTCCTGTAGGGGTCCAGGAGACTTAAGCTGGAAACCAAAAACAATGAAATTGATGATTTCCCTCAAGGAATATCCCTGCAAAATTACCGCTAAAAATCCTGCCAACCCTATATTTAGGAGCATGGATAACTTTATATCCAGCCTTAGAAGTGCTAAAACTACAATCATAGCGGCAGGTAACAAGACCCGCCAGTCAATGACAAATGCCTTTAATATATCATTCCCCATGTTATTATTTAACAAATTCAGGGGCTCTTGAAGGGAAAGGAGGCTATATATTATTAGGCTGATAATAAAGGGAATAATGGCTGTTTTGAACATATTGTTTATATTTTTATATAAGTTAGTATCTGTTATGGTTGCAACTAAATTAGCACTACTTGACATGGGCGAAGCCCTGTCACCAAAATATGCCCCGGCTATTATAGCACCCGCAGCTAGATTAATATTTACCCCTCCACCCTTGGCCATGACAATTAGGGCCACCCCTACTGTACTAACAGTACCAAAGGCTGTGCCAAGAAGAAAGGAGATTATAACAGAAATTAAGAAGCTATATAACAGGAAATATTTAGGCCTCATTAGTTGAATTCCATAGTAGATAATACCCCCCATGGTACCCGAGGCCATCCAACTGGCGGTGATAGCTCCTATTAATACAAAGATATTAAGGACTAGGAAGACCTTCTTATTTCCCCTATAGGCCATTTGCAGAATATCCATTGGGGTAAAATTTCTCCTTAGGGCCAAAATAACAAAAAAAAGAAAACATAGGAATAATGGAATACCTATAAAAATCCCCTTCAAAATACTTGCTATAAGTAAAATAAAGGATATTATAAATACAATTATGATGTCCATATTATACCTCCGTTGATAGATTTATGATACCATAGTTAATAATAGCATAAAGATAGGGCTATGTATAGGATAGCAGGAAAAAGTAGCTCTAATAAGGATTGTTGGTAGAAAGCTTTAATTTAAACAGACCTATAAGGAAATGGGGGATTAGTATGGGGATTTTTAAAAATGATTGGCAATCTCTACTTGGGGAAGAGATTAAAAAACCCTATTATTTAAAATTGCGGCAATTTCTTATAAGGGAATATAAAAACGAAATAGTTTATCCTAATAAATATGATATCTTTAATGCACTACATCTGACAGCCTACAGTAAAACAAAGGCAGTGATAGTGGGCCAGGATCCCTATCATGGGCCGGGTCAGGCCCATGGCCTAAGTTTTTCGGTTAAAGCAGGCGTAAAAATCCCTCCTTCACTTAGAAATATTTACAAGGAACTTAGGGAGGACCTAGGTCTTGATATAGCTAACAATGGATATTTAGTAGAATGGGCAAGAGAGGGAGTTTTGATGCTTAATACGGTTTTAACTGTAAGAAAGGGAGAGGCAAATTCCCATAGGAATATGGGCTGGGAGATCTTTACTAATAAAATTATAGAATTATTAAGTGATAGGGAAAAACCAGTAGTATTTATTTTGTGGGGGAGAAATGCCCAGGACAAGGAGAAACTTATTAATAGGGAGAGACATTTTATAATTAAGGCACCCCACCCCAGTCCTCTGTCTGCCCATAGGGGTTTCTTTGGAAGCAGACCCTTCTCTAAGACCAACCAATACTTGGAAAGGCTAGGAGAGGAAAAAATTAATTGGCAGATATCAAATATATAGGCATATAAATTTATCCACCTATCCTGATGAATAAAAAGCAAATTATTAAACAAACTAAGGTCAGGAGGTGTATAAAGTGAATATACAACTAACCCAGAAGGAGACACTCCTATTGGAGGACCAAAAAAGCCATGAGGAGTTATGTATTGCCAAATACCAGAGTTATGCTGAACAGGCCCAAGATCCTCAATTAAAACAATTATTTTTAAACCATGCAGCCCAGGAACAAGAACACCTGGATTCTATCAATCAACTCCTTAGTGGCAAGATACCCAATACCAAGCAAAAGCAGGGTCAGCAAAACCAACAAAATCAACAGACTCAAGAGGTGACCATAGACTTGTCTAGCACAGGAAGCGATAAGGATGCTCTCCTATGCCAAGATTTACTAATGACAGAAAAATACATATCTGACACCTATGACACAACAATTTTCGAATTTACTAATGCGGAAGCAAGGAAGCTATTAAACCATATTCAGAAAGAGGAACAGCAGCATGGGGAGGACATATTTAACTATATGCAACAACATGGTATGTACCAGACTAAATAGGATTATCAGGAAAATAATCTAGGAGGCTAGTAGAGAAAAATTTCTTTACTAGCCCCTTTTATTTATTAATTCTTTATGTATGCCATGGTCTTTAATAGAAAAGAACCTGTAAAGTCAATTAAAGGCAGGTTAATTATAAATAATGTGGAATTAATAAAATAGGAAGAAAATTGATGACAGGAGGGTTCATATCTAATGAGAGAAATAAAAAAGCTATCTATTATTGGATTAGGGGCTATTGGGGCTATTTATGCCAGCAAAATCCATGAAATGGATGGAGAAATGCTAAGGGTAATCGCAAATAAAGAAAGGGCTAGGAGGTATGGGGAGGAAGGGCTAAAGATTAATGGTAACCACTACCATTTTAATTGTATTGACCCAGAGGAAAAAACGGAGCCGGCGGACCTGCTAATAGTTTCAGTTAAATTCCACCATCTAGATCAGACAATAAAGGATATTAGGAATCATGTTGGGCCAGATACTATAATACTTTCCCTACTAAATGGTATCTCCAGTGAGGAAATACTGGCCAAGGAATATGGGATGGATAATATCTTGTATGGTATCTGTGTGGGTATAGATGCTGTCAGGACAGAGGAGGAAATAAAATGCAGCTCGATAGGGGAAATCCATTTTGGTGAAAGGGTTAATAAAACATATTCTCCTAATGTATTGGCTGTAAAAAATCTTTTTGATAGGGCGGGTATCCCCTATGAAATACCTGAGGATATACTAAGAGCCCTGTGGTGGAAGTTTATGGCCAATGTGGGTATCAATCAGAGTTCAGCTGTATTAAGGGCCCCCTATAGGGTTTTCCAAGAGATAAAGGAGATAAGGGACTTGATGGAATCGGCCATGAAGGAGGTCATTGCCTTATCCCAGCAAGTAGGGGCAAACCTAGTAGATGAGGATATAAAAGCCTTTACAGATTTATTAGGAAATTTTGCCCCAGAGGGGAAAACCTCCATGCTACAGGATATTGAGGCTGGAAGAAAAACTGAGGTAGAAATGTTTGCGGGGGTCGTGTGTCAATTAGGGGATAAATACGGAATAGCTACCCCGGTAAATAGGACCTTGTTTAATATGATACGGACCCTGGAAGAGATGAATTCTTAATATAATATAAAAATTTCCCCCATTTTAAATCAGGGGGAGATTTTTTAGTCCTTGCGAATCATTAAAAATAGGAAAATAGGCTTTTTAAATCCTGATAAGGGGTATATATAATAATTGTAGACAGAAGATAGCTATTATTTTTTCAAAATACTATAGGCAAAGGAAGGTATCCATGAGGAAAGTATATGACAATATTTATTTAATCGAAATACCTTTAAGGGGCAACCCCTTAAAGTCCCTAAATTCTTTTATTATCAAAGGTGAGGGGACTAATCTAATAGTTGATACTGGATTTAACACTAGGGAAAATCAAGAATTAATCCTTAAAGCCTTGGATGAGTTGGAAATAGATTTGAATAAGACAATACTATTTTTGACCCATTCCCATGCAGACCACACGGGTTTGGCAAGTTTTTTAGAGAAAAAGGGAGTTAGGGTATATGTAAGTGCTATTGAAGGAAAATTGATTAATGATAGCATCCATAAGGAAAGCAAGCTGTGGAAGGAAATTGTTGATAGGGCAATATTACAGGGGCTAGGGGAGGATAATTTGACCCTAGAGGAACATCCGGGCTATAAGTTTAGGCCGGTGGAAAAATTGAATTATACAAGACTAGAAGCTGGGGAGGAGTTAAAAATCGGCCCCTATACCTTTGAGGCCATAGACTTAAAGGGGCATACCCCAGGACTATTAGGCTTATATGAGAGAAAACACAAAATCTTTTTCTGTGGTGACCATATTTTAGGAAGGATTACCCCAAATATTACCTTTTGGGGCTTTGAATATGGGGATATGTTGGGGGAATATTATAAGAGTTTGGACAAGGTCTATAATATGGATATTGATTATTTGTTTTCTTCCCATAGGGAATTAATTGATGATTATAGGACAAGGATAGGGGAAATAAAAAACCACCATGAAAAAAGGCTAGAGGAAACTAGGGAAATTTTAAGAAGGCTTGGAAAATCTAGTGTAAGGACCGTGGCAAAAAACCTACAATGGGATATAAGAAGTAAAAATTGGGGAGACTTTCCAAGTTCTCAAAAATGGTTTGCTGCAGGGGAGGCCCATGCCCACCTAGAAAGATTAGGGGCCTTGGGTGAGGTTGATTATGATATTGAAGGAGGTTTAATTTACTATAGGCTAGCCTAGTCAAAGGATAGGTTAGAAAAATAAATTTCATATAAAAAAGGCCCTTTAATTTCAAAGGGCCTTCTGTTTATTGTCTCTTATTCTACAAAACTTTCATAGGCTTGGCTCTTAGCTCCACAAATGGGGCATTTATCAGGCAATGTGTCTATTATAGTATGGCCACATATATTGCAAACATGGATAGAATCTATATCCATATCCTTACCTTCTCTGGCAATATCCTGGGCTTTTCTAAATAGGTCAACATGAACTTTTTCAGCCTCTAGGGCAAAATGGAAGGATCTAGCAGCACCCTTCTCATCTTGGAAACGGGCAGCCTCTAAATATACCGGGTACATTTGCTCAATTTCGTGGAGCTCACCATCGATGCCTCCCTGGAGATTTTCCACTGTATCTCCTATGCCAAAGACAGCTCCTGCTGGTACTGTGAAGTCACCCTTCTCATCCTTTAATTCCCTAAAATGATTGTTGGCATGGACATATTCGGCATAGCCAATAGCCCTAAATAGCCTGCCTATATTAGGCATGCCTTCTTTATCGGCTACATTTGCCCATATGAGATAACGCATTTGTGCCATACTTTCTCCAGAATAAGCTGAACGCAAGAAGTCAGCAGTCATTACATTTTTCACTGACATGTTTTATATTCCTCCTTTATTTAGTAAAATGTTTTCAAAATTTCCTGGAAATTTCATCTCATTAAGAATATCTTCATGAAGATAATTTTTATCTTCAGAGACTAAACTATTGTTGATTAAAGCTCCATTGGAAATCCTTATAATTCTATTACCCAAATATTGTGCTTCCCACTCATCATGGGTAATCATTAAGATGGGAATCTTCCAATTTTCTATTATATCCAAAAATTCATTGTAAAGAATCCTTTTCGTTAACTGGTCTAATGCTGCAAAGGGTTCATCCAAGAGAAGAATTTTAGGTTTAGTAATTAAAGCTCTGGCTAGGGCCACCCTTTGCTTTTCCCCGCCGGACAATTCATAGGGGTATTTCTTAAGCAGGCCTTCAATTTTAAAGATTTGGGCAAAATTATTAATCTCTCTATAGTCCTTATGCCTTTGATAGTTTTTAAGGCCATATTGAATATTTTTATAGACATTCATATGGGGGAATAGGGCATAGGATTGAAAAACATAAGCTATTCTCCTCTTATGTATTGGTAGAGAAAGATTCTGCATAGAGGAAAAATAGATTTCTTTCCCCATGGAAATCTGACCTACATCCGGCTTTACTACTCCGGCAATACAATTTAATATTGTTGTTTTGCCAGAACCTGAGGGTCCTAGGATTACATTTATCCCCTCAGGGGCAGTAAAATTAACATTTAACTTGAAATCCTTATAAGTTTTCTCAATGTCGATATTTAACATTTTTCCTCCCTCATTGCCTTGATATAGTGTTTTCTCTTTAACCAGTAGTTTAGTAAAAATATTACAAAAAAACTAAATAGGGTCATAATTGTCACCAGTTTATTAGCCAAAACCCTGTCCCCCATTTCCACGGCAGAGTAAATTGCAATGGGAATTGTTTGGGTTTTACCAGGGATATTACCTGAAATCATTAAGGTGGCACCAAATTCCCCCAGAGACCTTGCAAAGGCCATTACTAAGCCACTAATAATACCTGTCCATGATAGGGGTACAATAATAGTAAAAAAGACTTTTATTTTATTTGAGCCTAGAGTAGCAGCAGACATTTCATATATTGGGTCTAGATTTCCAAAGGTAGATTTTATGCTCTGCACCATCAAAGGAAGGGCTACTACAGTGGCCGCAATAATGGAACCTGTAATTGTAAAGATTATCTTTATGCCGAAAAATTTTTCTAGGCCTATTCCTAGGAATGAATTCCTGCTAAATAAAAGTAATAATCCATAACCTATTACAGTAGGTGGAAGGACTAGGGGTAGGGTGACCAGTGTTTCTAGCAAAGTTTTTCCCCTAAATTCCCCATGTGCTAGCACATAACCTAAGGGGATGCCCAAAAGCAAAGAAAATACTGTTGAAATTGATGCCACTTTTAGAGACAATAATACTGGTTTGAACATTGGGACACTCCTTTAAAAGTTTAGAAGAAAACCATGTCTTTCAAATATTTCACCAGCTTGGCTAGAAGTAAGAAAGTTATTAAAATCAGTAATTTCATCCTTTAATGGACTACTTTTAACAATGGCTGCAGGATAAGTGATAGCAGTATGGGATTCTTCGGGCACGATAAATAAAGAGATAGCATTTTCTAGGGCAAACACATCACTATAGTATACAATACCCACATCCGCATTGCCTGTATCTACATAGGTTAGTGCCTGCCTTACATCCTTGGTAAGTACTATTTTTTCCTGCAATTTATCCCATAGGTCATGATAAATTAAGGCTTCCTTTGCATATTTTCCCACAGGTACTGTCTCCGGGGTTCCTATTGATATGTATTGGACTTGCTCAGACAACAAATCCTCCATTTTATCAATCTTGCCTTCCATTTCTTTTGTACCCACAAGAACTAATTTATTTTGGAGAAAATTTTGCCTGTCCTGTATAAGGCCTTTCTCCTCTAAGGCATCCATTTGAGGGACACCGGGGGATATAAAATAATCAACTTCAGCCCCGCCTTCTATTTGTTTTTGCAATGTCCCAGCGCTAGCAAAATTGTATTGGATCTCTACGCCAGGATTTTCCTCCTCATAGGCTCCCTTTATTTCATTAAGAACATCAATTAAGCCTACCCCTGCAAAAACGGATAATATAATATCCTCCTCTGATTGGTTGCCAGCAGTATTACTGGCTCCCATATTACAAGCTGTCAATGTCATAGATAAGATTAGTAAAACTAGAATAATTTTTTTAAACACTATTTGTTCTCCTCTCTTTCTTCATATTGAAGGAAAGCAACATAAAAGGAGCATCTAAATATGCAAATTTTTATATTGTTTACCAATAAAGTAGGATAAATTAAGTGACCATTAAGACAAAATAAAAAACGCCCCGAAAGGCGTAATTTGCAAAACTAGCTATTAATTCTATGTTACTTTACTCCTTTCCATATTGGGAGGCACTGTTGTTTCCCACAAGGCCCTATCGGTTATCATACCATGGCATATTTTCTTATCATGCTTTAGGTAATGTAACTCGGAGATATGAAGTTTTTTTCCTTCAAGCTAAAGTATATCGCATTGACATATCTTTGTCAATTCACTTGCAATTACCTCACCCTATTTAGCCAGTTTATTTTGGGGCTGCCAATCCGGATCCCATAAACTTTGCTTTCCTCCCACACCTGATTAATTTCCTCCATGGTATAGCTATTGGTATTAGTAAGGGGGATGGATATTCTTTGATTATATAGGACATTGTCTTTTTGGATAATCTGTATATGCTGGTTTAGGAGGGAGTTATAGCTATAGACTAGGTCCTCCTTGTCTTTAGAGAACTTATCCACCCTATCCAGATCGTATACTACTGATATCCTACAAAGGTTAATACCCTTGGTATTGGCAGATTCGACCATAATTTGGGCTAGTCCTAGCCTGACTTCATCCTGGGCAAAGATAGGGCTAAGATAATCTTGTATGATATCTTCAAAGGCCCGGCTATCAAGATTAGTGGCCACAAATAGGGTCAAGTTATTGGAGCTTTGATAGGCAGCTAGGTCTCCCGTTGATTCCTGATCTATTAGCCAGTTCTTGGATAATAGGATCTCAAAGTCCTGGTCCCTTATGGCCAACTTCCTTTTATCTTGCTCATTAATTAATTTGGAGGCATCTAATATCTCCCCCAGGTAGCTGCTATGGTCCCTAGTCAACCTAAAGGATTTTAACATATTATCATAGGCCTGGTAGCTTTCTGTATTTGTATAATCCTCATAGGGTAAATTTGCCTCTATTTTGTACTTGTAACCATTACCCACGGTATAGATTGTATCTACAATATAAGACTCATGGGGCTTATCCCTGAATTTTACTTTAAGCCTGTAGGCTGCTAGCTGGCCAAGATTTATTTCATTGATAGCTATAACTTTATAAATTCCCGGATTGTAGTTTCTCTCTAGTAATTGCAACTCATTTTTAAACCAACTTTCTAGGCTTTCAGCTGCTGAAAGGGAACTTATTAAATTTACTGAAATTCCCCCTTTTTTTCTTTGGTCATCAGCTAGATCATTAATTTCATCGTAAGTATAAACAGGTTTGAAATACTGATTCCTGGCATTTGGCATTCCTTCCTTTTTCCAGTAGGGATTAAGGGTAATTTTCCAACCGTAACTTGTATTTTTATAGACCCGGGCCTCACTAATAGAGTCAGATAATTCCTTAATATAGGGCTTGGTCTCATCATAGCTTGTTACAAAGGAAGAAATTAATTTTTCAAACATTTCGGGGTTTTCCCGAAAGTATTTCCCCTCCATATTGACCTGTAAATTATAAATAAAATTGTTTGCTATGTAAATCCTATTCTCTATATAGGAGTTATACTCTTCAGCTGCCTTATCTACAAGGAAGTAATCATAAAAGGGGTCTACTTTTATAATCTGTATATACCTGTAGCCCCTGTGATCCCTATTAATGGTGGAGGTGTATTCCTTTTCTAGCCTTTGCCAATTAGGGGGGCTAGCTGAATCCTTAGCCTGAATTTCATATAAAATATCTTCTAGACTATAGGCATCTTTATTAGCAACAACATCTAGGCTGATGTTTGTCTTGTAATTTTCACTATACATACTGAAATGGTTGACTCGGTCAGTTTTATATATAATTGCATCGTTGGGAAGGTGGATTGACCATTTATAAAAACGGCTTCCCACCTGGGTTTTTATTGCATCCCTTTCCTTAGAGAATATTTCATACAAATCAATATGGCCATCATCCTTTAAAGATAAGGCCTGGGATGGATATCCTGCCATAAGGAAAAATAAAATAATAAGTGGAAAAAGATATTTTCTTATACCTTTCATTTTATTTCCTCCATTTCTAATAGTTTAACATTAATATTAAAGTTTTGACCATCCTGTGAAAAGGTGAGAGTAACCCAATCTCCAGGGAGATATTTTTTTAATATTTCATTATAGGCCGCTATGGAATTAGTCTTGAGCCCATTGATGGCTTCTAGCATATAGCCCTCCCTTACCTCCTCTTTACTTACTATAGCATCATCCTTTAGGGCCAGCACCCTAAGTCCCTGCTTGCTTGGTATGCCAAGCATTGCTGCCCAATTTTCTTCCAATTGAATTCCTGTATAAGACCTTCTTATTCTTCCAAAACTATCATAATGGTCTAAGAAATAGGAAATATCCTCTGATGGAATTGCGAAATTCATGCCAGAATAGGAGGGATAACTAAGGGAGTTAATACCTACAAGCTTGCCATCCATATTGACTAGGGGGCCCCCACTATTACCTGGATTAATTGAAGCATCTGTCTGAAGGTAGGTATAGGACTTATCTACAGGCCGATTTAAACCGCTAATAATGCCCAGGCTGGCACTATTAAGGTAGCCAAAAGACAGGGGTGTGCCTATTGCTACAACCTTATTGCCAACGGCAATTTTACCGGGGTTCTCTAATTGAATGGGTTTTAAATTGTCCCTCTTTATTTTTATTAATGCCAGGTCGATTTTTTCATCCCTATATAATAGGTGTGACCTATATACCTTGCCATCGTACATCACGACATAGATTTCTTCCATACCCTCAATAACATGATTATTTGTTATAATTCTACCATTAGAGTTAATAATTACCCCCGACCCATGCTGAAGATTACTAGGTATCTTTGTGTATAGTTCCTGGGATTCTCTGTAGGACTTGTTTTCACCAATAATTGCTACAACCGATGGATTAATTTCATTTATAAGTTTACTTATGTAATGGTCATCTTCCTTTGATAGGTCTATTTCTCCTAAAGTCTGGCTTGCCACGTTATCTGCCAAGACGGTAAGGGGATAAGAGGAAATGACAAGGAGAAAAATAAAAAAGCCACTTATATATTTTTTCAATGGTATACCTCCTAGCTTACAATTTATATTTCACAAGCATATATTTCCAATGTATAACAAGGGAAATAGGAAGTCAATTTCCCAAAACAGCCCCTTGTAAGAAGCTTATAATCTAGGAGGGAAGGTATTTTATAATGAAATCTTGAATAAGCTAGTATCTATTCTAGTAAAATTTGTAGAAGGAGGAGTTTTGTGAAGGTATTTGATGGGCACTCAGATATTTTAATGGATGTTCTTGTAAAGAGTTTGATCGGGGAAAGAAATATAATAGAAGGCTATCATATTGACAAACTTAGGAAGGGAGGGGTCTTCCTTATAGTCCTTCCCCTATGGTTAGACCCAGAAAAAAGGGAAGTGGCTAGAAAAAACGCCCTGTTAACCCTGGATTATCTGGAGGGAGAGCTTGATGAATCCAGCCATCTTATACATAGGATTATCAAATATGAAGACATAGGCCAGGGGGAGGCTGAGGGGAAAATAGGCATTATTTTAGGTATGGAGGGTATGTTTTATATAGGTAAGGACCTAGGGTGGATAGAGAAATTCTATCAGAGGGGCATCAGGACTGGAAGCTTAACATGGAATGAAGAAAATCCATTAGCTACTGGCATTTGGGGGGATAAGAATAGGGGACTTACAAAATTAGGTAGGGAGGCCATGAGCTTGATGGAGGACCTGGGAATCTTACTGGATGTTTCACATTTGAATGAGACAAGTTTTTGGGATGTTATAAGAAGTACTAGGGGGCCAGTTATTGCCTCTCATTCTAATGCCTATAGCCTTTGTCCCCATCCCAGGAATTTAAAGGATGAACAAATCATAGAGCTTGTAAGGACAGGTGGTCTTGTGGGGGTAAATGCTTGGCCTGATTTTCTGGATGTAAGGGATGCAAAACTGACAAGGCTAGTAGACCATATTGATTATTTAGTAGAGTTAGTTGGAATAAATCATGTGGCCTGTGGCTTTGACTTCTGTGACTTTGTTGAAGAGGATGCCCCTGCTAGCTTTCCAGTAAAAAGCAAAGAAACAGAAGGCTTTAAGGACGCCAGCTATATACAAAAGCTATTCCTATGTTTAAGAGATAGGGGTTATGGGATTGAAGATATGGAGAAAATCGCCTATAAAAATCTTATGAGAATTTACAGGAGACTATTGTAGAGTAGCTGATAAAATTCATTTTATTAGTATTTGATAATATGAAGGGGAGTTGCAATATGGAATATAGGATACTGGGAACAGTAATGCCCCTTTTACAGATTATCCTAAAGAGGGATGGAATTATTAAGTGTCAAGTTGGGGCAATGATGGGAGGTTTTTTTGGCGGGGAAGGAATTAATATGTAAGTTTTGCCCTCAAGCACAAAATAGAATATTATTTATATAGGGGCTTTAAGATTAAGTCAGCTAAAAATTAGGGGGATGCAAATATATGGAAGGTAAAATTATTCATGTGGATATGGATGCCTTTTTTGCCTCAGTGGAACAAAGGGATAATCCAAGCCTGCAGGGGAAACCTGTCATAGTGGGGGGGCAAAGTAATAGGGGAATTGTCACTACCTGCTCCTATGAGGCCAGAAAGTATGGTATCCATTCTGCCATGCCAATCTTTAAGGCAAAGGAAAGGTGCCCTCATGGAATCTATGTACCTGTTAGACTTGCAAGATACAAGGAAATATCAGCCCAGGTTTTTGAAATATTGACTTCAATTACGGATAAGGTAGAACCCCTGTCCATAGATGAAGCCTATTTAGATGTTTCATCCATTGGTCAAGCACCTAAAAAGCTAGCCCAATATATTAAAAAAAGAGTAATGGAAGAAACGGGCTTGACCCTTTCTATAGGAATATCATACAATAAATTTTTGGCTAAGCTTGCCTCAGATTGGAATAAGCCCGATGGTCTGAAAATAATCACCCCAGATATGGTGCCGGAAATATTGAAACCATTGAGTATTTCAAAGGTTTATGGGATCGGGAAAAAAACTGCAAAAAAACTTAATACAATAGGTATATTTTATATAAGGGATTTAATGAACCTATCTCAAGAATATTTAATTGAGCTTTTAGGCAAGACAGGTATGGAGGTCTACCATATGATTAGGGGGGTAGACAATAGGGAGGTAGAGGTGGGCAGAGAGGTTAAATCCATAGGCAGGGAAAGTACATTAGAAAGAGATACCAGGGATAGGGAAACCCTAGATAGGCTACTCCTAGGTTTTGCTAGAGATATAGCAAATTCTCTAGATAAAAGAAATTTGTCTGGAAGAACAGTCACCATAAAAATCAGGGAAAGAGATTTTACCAACCGCACTAGGAGTAGGACCTATGATTGTTCCCTCCAGTCTGCCCAAGAACTCTATCAATCTGCAATAGAGATTTTAGATGAACTGGCAATAGATGAGGATTTAAGATTAATTGGCCTCTCCCTTTCTAATTTGGACCATAGGGGAATGGAACAATTGGATTTTTTTGACCTTTTGACCTATTGAACTAGAAAAAGAGGCCATGCTTAGGACATAGCCTCTTCTTATTCTAATTGTATTTAACCTAGGTCATTGACAAGGGATACCTTACCTATAGCCTGGCCCGATTCTAGATAATCATGGGCCTGGATAATTTGCGAAAATCCAAAAACATTCTTGTCCATTAGAGGCTTTAATTGGTTATTTTCCACAAGCTTATTAATTTGACCCAGGGTTTTTGAATAGTCTTTCCAATTAATATTGTGTAAAATACCAATAGCAATGAAAATCACATGCAGGGTCAAACCTTTGGCATGAAGGAGGCTAAGGTCGTGGCTTGATCTAGCATTGGTGGTTAAAATCCTGCCATTTAAGGCCGCTGCCTTAAAGGACTTATCCAAATTGGGGCCACCCACCGTATCGAATATTAAATCAAAGCCCCTACCATTGGTATATCTATTTACATAATCCTCTACACTTTCACTCTTATAATTTATGCCTATATCAGCCCCTAATTTTTTTGCTATATCTAACTTTTCTTGGCTTGACCCGGTTACAAATATTTTTGCCCCTATACTTTTAGCAATTTGTATTCCTATATGCCCTACACCACCAGTAGCCCCATGAATTAGAATTTTTTCTCCAGCCTGTAAATTTCCCCGTTTAACAAGGGCTTCCCAGGCAGTAATTGATACAATAGGTAGGGCAGCAGCTTCTTGGAAAGATAAATTAGGGGGTTTTGGAGCAAGCAGGCTAGCATCTGCTAATAGGAATTGGCCTAGAGCACCACCAAGCCCCTTCATACCTCCGGCAAAGCCATAAACTTCATCCCCTACTTTAAATTCAGTAACACCTTTTCCTATCTCTTCTACAATTCCTGCCACATCGCCATGAAGCACCGCCGGGAAGTCCGGTGCAGCAGCTTTAACCAGGCCGGACCTGATTTTTATATCTATGGGATTAACACTAGAGGCCATTACACGAATTAATATATGGCCATCAATTACCTTTGGCCTAGGAATTTCCATGCCTGTAAAAACATCTGACTTGCCAAATTCATTAATTATCAGAGCTTTCATAAATGAGTACTCCCTTCTAGTTATTTTTATTACTAATACCCTTGATCCCATAGTTTAAATATTTCCTTTGGTATTTTTTATATTCAGTGTTATTATATAGGTAGGATTTATTTATAGCGGAAATACAAAAAAGGAGGTATTATTATGGCAATATTGGAGATAACAGTAGTTCCCTTGGGGACCAAGGAAACCAGTGTTAGTGCTTATGTGGCGGAATGCTTGAGGGTATTGGAAGAGGAGGGTGTAAAATACCAGTTAACCCCAATGTCAACCATAATAGAGGGGGAATTAGACCATTTATTTGACATAGCTAAAAAACTACACCATACCCCCTTTGAAACAGGGGAAAAGAGGGTAACCACCACCATTAGAATTGATGATAGAAGGGATAAAACATCAACCTTGGAGGGGAAAGTCGCTGCGGTGAAGGAAAAACTTTAGGCTAGTTGGCAACAAAAGATAGGGGGATTTAACAAGGGCCTTGTCACTATTATACTTTTGGGAGATTAACAAAGGACTACTTATTTTAAACATCCCATATTTGAGATGTTTTTAAATTAATAGCATGGTGCAAAAGAAGGCAAACTATATTATAATACAAAACATATGAGATAAATTTATCGGTAAAGGAGCTGACCAAAAGATGAAGATTATGGAGACCTTTGCTCCACTTTGGGAAACAATTTGGAGTATAGTACCCCTTACTGCTATAATGGCTTTTTTTCAACTTGTTGTTCTAAGAAAGCCTATAGATAATGTAAAGGAATTTTTGTTGGGATTTGTTTTTGCTGTGATAGGCTTACACCTATTTTTAAAGGGGAC
Organism: uncultured Clostridiaceae bacterium; assembly: GCA_964390055.1. GTDB lineage: Bacteria > Bacillota > Clostridia > Peptostreptococcales > Natronincolaceae > CAYMGQ01. The sequence goes on along the minus strand of CAYMGQ010000001.1, from coordinate 151,338 downwards.
AACTATGAGTCTTTTACCCCTGGGGGATTCCGTAGGTAGAAATATACATATATTAGAGAGAAAGGGATTAATAATATTAATGGCCTTTGTTATAGGATATTTTGGAACATTGGTAGAACCTGCTCTAAAGGCATTAGCCCTAGAGGTAGAGGAATTATCCATTGGGGCTATCCACCATAAAGTATTGGTTCATGGGGTTGCCATAGGCTTTGGCCTAGGGATGGGTATAGGGGTCTTTAAAATATTAGCCGATATCCCCTATATTAAAATTGTAGTGCCCCTATTGATTTTAGTAATAATTCTTGCATTCTTTGCCCCGGAACCCTTCGGTGCAATTGCCTTTGATTCAGCCAGTGCTACTACGGGACCTGTAAATATCCCCTTAAATATGGCATTGGCCATAGGTTTAGCCAGTGTAATTGAAACTGCTGACCCCCTAATATCTGGCTTTGGGATTGTAGGATTGACTTCGGTTGGGGCAATGATATCCGTCCTAGTATTAGGGATATTAAGCAAATTTTAGAGGGAGGCTTAACTATGCTTGATGTTAAATGTATAGTGACTATTGTAGAAAGAGGCAGGGCAGATGCTGTTGTAGAGCAGGCCAAAGTTGCTGGTGCATCAGGAGCGACTATAATGTACGGACGAGGCACTGGAGAGACGGAGGCAAAAAAGTTTTTGAATATTAATATTGAATCTTCTAAGGAAATAATAATTATTCTAACAGGAGAGGAACAATACAGGGCCATTATGGATGCAATTATTGAGGCAGGAGATATTAAGGAAGCAGGTACTGGTGTTGTTTTCTCATTGCCTATATCTGAGCTGGTTGGCCTAAGACATAGGAAGGGTTTTGATAGATAGGGGGAGGATAATTGGAGACCTATGGGGAGAAAAAAAGAAGAATTTTAATTTTACTATTCATTATATTGTCAATCTTGCCCATCCCTGCCTACTCCATGGAGGCATATGAGGACATTGATTATTATCAACAATACCAGGATTTATCCCTACAGGAGGAGATCCAGGTGGGCAATTTTGATTTATCTAGGGGTCGGGCACAAAAAATTCCTGTCCTAATGTACCATCATCTTTTAAAAGAGGATGAATACTATTATGACAATAATCCAGCCGCCATAACCGTGGAAGCCTTTGAGGAACAAATGGCCTACTTACATAGACATGGTTTTAGCACAATAAGTTTATTGGAATTGGAGTTATTTCTTAGGGGAAAGCTAGATATACCTAGGAGGTCTATTGTTATAAGTTTTGATGATGGCTATTCTAGTAATTACCATTATGCCTATCCTATATTAAAAAAATATGGCTTCAATGCTAGTATTTTTTTAATAACCCATAGGGTGGAGAATCTGCCTAAACCCTTTACACCTGCAAGTTCCGTCCCCATTGGTTGGGACCAGGTAGTTGGAGGGATGGATGTTTTTGAATATGCCAATCATAGCCACGATTTACACAGGCAAAATGATGAGGGCGTAAGCTATCTTCTAGCAAGTCCTGTGGATATTGTTAGGCGGGATTTATTATTAAATAGGAAAATGACCCGGAGTGATTATTTTGCCTACCCATATGGAGAATATAATGAAGTAATAGTAAACTTATTAAAGGAATTAGATTTTAAATTGGCCTTTACAACAAGGAGAGGCTATGTTAAAAGGGGGGATTCTCCCTTTACTTTAAACCGTTTTGCTATATTGCCAAAGACAAGGATGATGGATTTTATAAGGATTGTACACGGTATCGGCTAAGCATATTTAAGGGAGTTATAGATAAATGGATGAAAAACATGTTCTTATTATTGGTGGGGGAGCGGCAGGTCTTGTGGCTGCAATTGCTGCTGCAAGAAATGGTGCCAGGGTTACTGTATTAGAAAAAATGGATAGGGTAGGTAAAAAAATTCTGGCTACAGGGAATGGCAGGTGTAATTTCACTAATATTAATATGGATTTGAAATTCTTCCATGGGAACAATGTCAAGTTTGCCCAGGGAATATTAGAGGATTTTAATCTTGAACAATGTATAAATTTTTTCGAATATCTAGGAATAGCCCATAAGGTTGAGGAGGAGGGTAGGGTCTTCCCTAGGTCTGATCAGGCTTCCAGCCTACTAAATGTTTTAAGATATGAATTGAATAAACTAGGGATAAGGGAGGAGTGTAATAGGCAGGTAGTGGCTATCCATAAAAAGGGGGACAAATTCCACCTGCATCTTAAAAATGGGCAGATAATTAAGGGGGATAGGGTAGTTGTAGCCACCGGAGGCAGAGCAGCCCCCCAATTGGGTAGCATGGGGGAGGGGCATAAGTTGGCAGAAAAATTAGGCCATAGGATTACCAAAGTCTTTCCTGCCTTAGTACAATTAAAATTAGAGGCCGACTTTTTAAGAAGAATACAAGGGGTTAAATTTAAAGGGTTAGCTTCACTAGCATTAGATAATAGGATTTTAAGGCAGGAGAGGGGAGAAATCCTCTTTACTAATTATGGTATCTCGGGTCCACCAATCCTGCAATTGAGTAGAGGGGCGGCTGAAGAACTATTAAAGGGTAATAAACCCCAGCTTTTACTAGATATCTACCCCGATTTTACAAGGGATGAGTTGCTAGATCTTATTAATATCCGTAGGGCTTATCAGCCACAGAAAAATCTGGAATTTAGTTTTGTCGGACTTATAAATAATAGGCTAATACCTGTAATTTTAAAGGAGGCTGGCATTGAAGATTCAAATATAAAATCTGCCCAAGTATCAAATAAGGAGCTGGCCAATATAGTTGATATATTAAAGGAATGGACCCTAACTATTAGTGGGACTCAATCTTGGCAAAATGCCCAAACCACAGGGGGAGGGGTAGATGTAGACCAAATAGATAGTAAAAGTTTACAGTCTAAATTAGTCAAGGGTCTATACTTTGCTGGTGAAGTGGTGGATATTGATGGGGATTGTGGTGGTTATAACCTACAGTGGGCATGGTCCTCTGGCTATGTGGCTGGCGAAGAAGCCGCCAAGGATTGACAATATATGAGGATTTATAAAATTATCTTGACAAAAAAACTTAAGCATAGTAGGATATTAGTTAACATTATAATACAATATAGGTAATTAAAGAGTAATGAAGGAGAAAAGTAGACAAATCCTACATTTAAGAGAGCCAATATTTGCTGGGAATTGGTATGGAAGATTGTCGAATCCACTCTGGAGCAGAGGGGGAAAGAACCCCTACGGTATTAGGCCGTTATACTATTAGAGGTCATAGGTTGATGATAAAACAAGGTGGCACCACGTGAGTGTAACTCTCGTCCTTGGCATTTATATGCCAAGAGCGGGAGTTTTTTTAATTTATGAATTTGCAAATATAAATTATGGATAAAATTTTAGGAGGAATTGGATATGGAAAGACGACAATTATTAATGACACCAGGGCCGACAATGGTACCCGCAAGGGCCCTGATGGCAGCTAGTGAGGCGATGATCCACCATCGTACGACCCAATATGGGGAGATTTTCAAAAAGGCAAATAAAAACTTGCAAGAAATTTTTCAGACCAAAAATCCTGTAATTACCTTCCCATCTTCAGGAACTGGAGGACTAGAGGCTTCAACAGTTAACTTCTTCTCCCCTGGTGATAGGGTCTTATGCGTGAGCATAGGAGTCTTCGGGGATAGGGTAGCTAGGATTGCAGAAATATTTGGCCTAGAGGTAGAAAAACTTTCCGTAGAGTGGGGAAGGGGAGTAGACCCAGAAATTGTGGCAGACAGGCTAAAAAGCAAGGACTACAAGGGAATATTTATAACCCATAACGAAACCTCTACTGGGGCTAACAATGATTTAGAAGCAATAGGGCAACTAGTAAAGGACAAGGACACCTTGCTGATAGTGGATGCCGTTAGTTCTTTAGGTGGCCTGGATATTCAGACTGATAATTGGGGTCTGGATGTTGTGGTAGCTGCATCGCAAAAAGCAATAATGTCAGCCCCTGGCCTAGCCTTTTTAAGTGTCAGCCAAAAAGCTAGGAGGGCAGCTCAAGCCAGCACAATGCCTAAATATTATTGGGATGTTTTAAAGGCCCTAGAGGCTATGGAAAAACCTTTGCCTCAAAACCCTTATACCCCAGCCGTTTCCTTGATTAAGTCTACTAATGTAGCAATGGAGATGATTTTGCAGGAGGGTTTAGACAATGTATTTAACCGACACGGCCGTTTGGCCAGTGCCCTCCAGGCTGGAATTGAAGCCCTAGGCCTAGAATTATTTGCAGAGGCAGAATATAGGTCTAATGTGGTCACCTCAGTATTGATGCCAGAGGGTATTAATGGGGATGACTTGAGAAAAATAATTTCAGACAAATATGGTGTAATCATAGCTGGGGGACAACAAAGACTCAAGGGAAAAATAATACGAATAGGCCATATGGGTTATGTAGCTGAAGGAGATATTATAGAAACAATGGCAGCCCTTGAAAGGGGATTAAAGATTATTGGTTATCCAGTTGAAATAGGTTGGGGAGTTAAAAGGGTCCTACAAACATTAGGAATAGAAAATACTTAACAGGGGGGATAGGAAATGAAAATATTAGTAACAGAGAAAATTGCAGATAAAGGGGTTGAGGCATTAAAGGCCTCTGGCATGAAGGTTGATGTGGATATAAAATTAAGTGTTGAAAGGGAAAGACTATTAGATACAATCAAGGATTATGATGCAGTTATAGTTAGAAGTGTTACCAAAATCAATGAAGAATTATACCAAAATGCTCCCAAGCTAAAGGTAGTAGGTAGGGCGGGTAGTGGGGTAGATAATATTGATATGGAGGGGGCAACCAAGAGGGGTATTTTAGTAGTGAACACTCCTGAAGCTAATATAGTTTCTGCCGCTGAGCATGCTATTGGATTATTGATTGCATCTTCCAGAAATATCCCCCAGGCCAATAGTTTTATTAAAAATAGGAATTGGGATCGTAGTAAATTTAAGGGGGCGGAACTGCAGGGTAAGACCTTAGGAATAGTTGGCCTAGGGAGAATTGGTTCCCTAGTTGCTACAAGGATGCAGGCCTTTGGTATGAAGGTTATTGCATATGACCCCTATATAACTAAGGAGAGATTTGCCAAATTCAATGTGGAAAAGAAGGACGAATTAGGGGAATTAGTTAGGGAAGCAGACTTTATTTCAGTTCACACCCCTAGGACTGAGGAAACCTTTGGAATCATAGGTGATGAAGAATTTAAATTAGCTAAAAAAGGTCTTAGGGTTGTCAACTGCGCTAGGGGCGGAATCATTGACGAAGAGGCCCTGGTTAAGGCAATAAGGGAGGGCATAGTTGCTAGTGCAGGCATTGATGTCTTGGTGGATGAGCCAAACACTACTTCCCCCCTCCTGGACTTGGATAATGTAATCATTACTCCCCACTTGGGGGCTGATACGGTAGAGGCCCAGGATAATGTGGGAGTTACCATTGCCCAAGAGGTAATGAGTGCCTTAAAGGGAGGGATGGTACCCAATGCTGTCAATTTACCATCAATGAGGGCCCAGGAATTAGAAGGTTTAAAGTCCCATCTGAAACTAGGGGAAGTATTGGGAAAACTATACCATCAGTTGGAAAAAGACCCCATTAAAAAGATTGAAATTATATATAGTGGGACTGTGGCCAATATGGAAACTTCAGTAATAAGCCTGGCTATACTAAAGGGAGTATTTGAACCAATCCTTAAGGAACAAGTCAATTATGTCAATGCCAAATACTTGGCTAAAAACAGGGGAATTACTGTGGTGGAAAGTAAGGAAAGTGCAAATGGGGATTATGCAAATAAGATAAGGTTAAATATTATAAGCCAAGATATGACTTTTACAGTTGCCGGGACAGTTTTTGCTAAAAAGGATATAAGAATAGTAGAGGTCAATGGCTATGAATTTGATGTGGACCCAATGCCCTATATGTTGGTTGCCAATAATCATGATAAGCCAGGTATGATTGGGCAAATGGGTACCCTACTAGGGAAAAACCAGGTTAATATAGCTACAATGCAGGTAAGTAGAAATGTAAAAGGTCAGGAGGCCATGATGTTTCTGACAGTAGACTCAGAGGTTGATAACAGCACCCTAAACTTAATCATGGATGTGGAAGGAATCTCAAATATAAAGTTTGTCAAACTTTAGAAAAATAGGCCCAGGACCCTTATTCTAATAGGGCTGGGCCGGCCATATCTATTTGGAGGTAGATAATTTGAATACAAGTAAAATACTAAATAGAATTGCATATGCGGCAACCCTTGGTGAGGAAAGTATTTTTACCGCCCTAGATTTTGCTAGGAAAAACAATTTTTCAGCCATAGAGGTCAATCTAAATGTACCAGTCTTCTTCCCTGAAAAGTACGGATTAAAAGAGAGGGAGGAAATAAGGCAGATTGTAAATGAGGAAGGATTAGACTTAAGTTTTCATGCACCGGAGGATATACCCCTCCATCACCTCCATCCTACCGTTAGAAGGGCAGGCCTAGAGAGAATGAAGGAATGTATTGACTTTGCTAGGGATTTAGGAGGCAAAAAAATCACCTTCCATCCCGGAGACTCCGTCTGTTTTACTCAAACAGACCATAAAATTTTACTTCAGGATATATACTCTGATACTTTTGCAGATTTGTTTAGGGATGCCCTAATAGAAATAAGGGATTATTCCAAGGGAAAAATCATCCCCTGTATTGAGAATGTAGGCAACTTTGACCATACAATTAGGCAGGTGTTAAGGGAGCTCCTGCCACAGGGTGATTTATACTTGACATGGGATATCGGCCATTCCTATGGACAAAAGAAAAATCAAAGATTTTTTGAGGAAAATCTACAATATATAAGAAATTGCCATATCCATGACCATAATGGTGTCCAAGACCACCAGGTAATTGGCCAGGGCAAAATTGATTTTATATACTATTTTAATTTGCTGGGCAAGTTAGACACCTCCTTTGTATTGGAGGTAAGACCTGTTGATAAGGCCTTGCTATCAAGGGAAAATTTAAAAAGAATCTTGCTATAAGGAAATCTAGAAACTAGTGCTTAATATTGACAATTATCGCTTAATATGATAACATACTTTAAAATATGCAAATAAAAACCTTTAAGTTGGTCCAGAGAGGCCAGAAAGGATGAGTTTTGTGACAAGTATATTAAATAATATATTTGAAGTATTTCATATGTCAATTAACGGTGAATATGAGGGTAATAAAAAGATTAAATAACTAATCTTTTTATTACCCTTTTTGATTTTTTGTTAATTTGGGAGGGATTAAAATTAAGATTTTAATAAAGAATGGCAGGGTGCTTGACCCAAGAAGCCATACAGATGAAAAACTGGATATCTTAGTAGAAGGGGAACTTATCCGTTTAATAGACAAGGAAATTTCCATTGAGGCTGACAGGGTCATTGATGCCAATAATTATTGGGTAGTGCCAGGATTAATAGATGCACATGTTCATTTGCGGGAACCTGGCTTTGAACATAAGGAAACCATTAGGACTGGGAGTAAAAGTGCAGCAAGAGGGGGTTTTACCAGCATAGCTTGCATGCCCAATACCCAACCAGCCATAGATAAAAGGGAAATCGTGGACTATATTTTAAACAAGGCCAGGGCAGAGGCGGTGGTTAATGTTTTACCCATAGGGGCCATCAGTAAAGGGCAATTGGGAAAGGAAGCAAGCAATATTGCTGATATGCTGGATGCGGGAGTCATAGCTATAAGTGAGGATGGCAAAACAGTAATGGATACAGAACTTATGAGGAGGAGCTTAGAGTTGGCTGCCCAGTATGATATACCGGTACTTGTCCATTGTGAAGACCATTATCTAGTAGGAAAGGGTGTTATGAATGAGGGTGAGAGGGCCACTAAGCTAGGCTTGGAGGGAATATCTTCAGTTAGTGAAGAAATTATAGTCCTAAGAGATATATACCTGTCAAAGGAATTCAATACAAAATTACACCTATGCCATATTAGCACCAAGGGGACCGTCGAAATCCTACGCCAGGCAAAGAAGAGGGGGTTAAGGGTTACGGCTGAGGTATGTCCCCACCATTTTACATTGACTGATGCAGATGTAAGGGCGGAGGATACTAATACTAAAATGAACCCACCGCTAAGAAGTTATGAAGATGTAAAGGCCATAAAAAAGGCCCTAGGGGATGGAACTATAGATATAATTGCCACTGATCATGCCCCCCATCACAGGGATGAGAAAAGGCTATCCTATGAGGAGGCCCCCTTTGGGATTGTTGGCCTAGAAACGGCAGTCCCACTGGTTATCACTGAGCTGGTCAATACCGGTATTATAAGTCCCTTGCAGATGGTAGAGAAGATGAGCCAAAATCCTGCCCGATTGTTAGGGATAGACAGGGGTAGCCTAATGGCGGGTAAAATTGCAGATATTACCATTATAGATCCAGATTTTCAGTACACTATAGATGCTGGGGACTTTGTTTCCAAGGGGAAAAATACCCCCTTCCATGGGAGAGAGGTTAAGGGAAGGGTGGAATATACAATTGTGGGTGGAAAAATTGTACTAGATAAAGGGGGAAGACTAATTGATAGATAAATTAATAGAAAGAATCGAGGAATTACAAAATCCGACTCTTGTGGGATTAGACCCTAGATTAAACTTAATCCCATCCTTTATTAAGGATAATTGCTATAAAAATTATGGGGCAAATCCTAGGGCCGTGGGAGAGGCTATATTGGAATTTAACAGGAGAATAATTGATGCAGTGTATGATTTAGTGCCAGCAGTTAAACCCCAAATAGCCATGTATGAACAATATGGGCCAGAGGGAATAAGGGCCTACTCAGAAACCATAAATTATGCCAAGCAAAGGGGCCTATTAGTTATAGGGGATATTAAGAGGGGTGATGTGGCCTCAACCGCCCAGGCCTATGCTGACGGCCATATAGGGCGGATACTAATAAAGGACAAGGAATTTGAAATTTATAAAAGTGATGCAATTACATTAAATCCATACCTAGGCTTTGATGCCATAGAGCCCTATATAGGACATTGCAAAAATTATGGGAAAGGACTATTTATTTTAGTAAAGACTTCTAACCCAAATAGCGGTGAAATACAGGACTTGGATGTAGGCGGCAAAAAGTTATATGAAAAAATAGGAGACAAGGTAAAGGAATGGGGCAAGGACCTAATTGGCGAAAGGGGATATAGTTCCATAGGGGCAGTTGTAGGAGCAACCCACCCCCAACAGGCAAGAAGGCTCAGGCAAATTATGCCCTATTCATACTTCCTTGTTCCAGGCTACGGGGCCCAAGGGGCGAGGGCTGAGGATTTAAAGGGTTTTTTCAATAAAGATGGGCTGGGGGCAATTATCAATTCATCTAGGGGGATTATAGCCGCCTATAGGAATGCAGCCTATAAAGATAAATTTAAGGAAGAGGAATTTGACCTGGCAGCCAGGGCTGCAACAATAGATATGAAGAAGGATTTAAGAGGGATATTTTAATGACTTTACAGGGACAAAAGGGGGATATTACTATGACAGGCCTAATAAAGGCTAAGATCCTAAAGAATGATGAAATTAGTCCGGGAATCTATGACCTGCATTTAATGTCGGAAAAGTTTACAAGGGAAGGATTTCCCGGGAAATTTGTAAATATATATTTAGAAAATAGTTTGCACATACTTCCAAGACCCATTAGCATTTGCCAATCTAACGCAAGAGAGAAAAGTTTAAGGCTAATTTATGGACTTGTAGGAAAAGGAACCAGGATAATGGCCCAAAAAAAGACTGGGGATGAATTAATGGTATTGGGGCCACTGGGGAATGGTTTTTCCTTGGATAAGGCTGGGAAGAAAAATCTTTTAATTGCCGGTGGCCTAGGGGTTCCACCCCTATTGGAATTAGCAAAAAATCTACAGGGGCACACTACTGCCTATTTGGGTTTCAAAAAGGATCCTATCCTAGTGGAGGAATTTTCCCAATATGTTGATAAGGTCCATGTGGCTACTGAGGATGGAGGCTCAGGCTTTAAGGGTAATGTATTAGACTTGCTAAGGGACCACAAGCCAGGGGCGGATATCTTTTATAGTTGCGGGCCCAAACCCATGCTAAAGGCTATACAAGAATGGGCAAGGGAGAATAGTATGGAGGGTGAGCTATCTGTAGAGGAGCGCATGGCATGTGGGATAGGTGCCTGCCTTGTCTGTACTTGTAAAATTGCAGGAGATGGTGGGGGCGATTGGACCTATAAGAGGGTTTGCAAGGATGGTCCTGTCTTTTCAAGAGATGAGGTGATTTGGTGATGAAAAGGCCTAATTTAAAGATAAATATTGCAGGAGTTGAGTTGAACAATCCTGTTACTGTGGCATCAGGAACCTTTGGAAATGGAAGGGAATACGGAGAGTATGTTGATTTAAATAGTTTGGGTGGAATATCAGTAAATGCCATAACAAGGGAGGCGCGTAAAGGGAACCCAACACCAAGGATTATTGAGACCTACGGAGGAATGTTAAATGGGGTTGGCTTACAGAATCCAGGGGTTGAGGCCTTTATTGAGGAAGAAATACCTTTTTTAAGAAAATTTGATACTAAAATTATAGGCAATATGTCGGGGAGTAGCATTGAAGAATACTGTGAAATTGCTGAATATTTGTCTGAGGCCCAGGTGGATTTACTGGAGTTAAATATTTCATGCCCAAATGTTAAGGAGGGCGGGGTTTTCTTTGGAACTGATAGGAAAATGGCCGAGAATGTAACTAGGCAGGTTAAAAAATATTCCAAAAAACCCCTGATAGTAAAGCTAAGCCCCAATGTGACAGATATAGGGGAAATAGCCAGGGCAGTAGTAGCAGGTGGGGCTGATGGTATATCTCTAATTAATACAGTGATGGGGATGGCCATCGATATTGATAGGAGAAAGCCCCTCCTTCCTAATATTATTGGGGGTTTGTCTGGTCCAGCAGTAAAACCAATTGCAGTAAGGATGGTATATCAGGTGGCCCAGGCAGTAGATGTACCAATTATCGGCATGGGAGGCATTATGTCAGGGGAGGATGCCATAGAGTTTATTTTGGCCGGTGCTAGTGCAATTGCAGTAGGGACGGCAAACTTTCTCAACCCCAGGGCTAGCCTAGATGTATTGGCCGGGGTGGAAAACTATTTGGAAAAATGGAATATAGGAGATATTAATGAAATTGTGGGGGCTGCCTTAGAGCAGGATTAAAATTATGGAAATTATAAAAGTTAAGGAATAATAGTTTGCGGTTTTTTATAGGGGACATATTATAAAGGGGGAATCATTATGATTAGTAGGGAAAGAGTGGAAGAAATCTTTGAAAAATTGGGGGTTTTAAGATGGGGTCATTTTCTATTTACCTCAGGACTCCATAGCGATAATTATATGCAGTGTGCCAAAATTTTGCAAAACCCCAAGTATGCCGAGGAAATTATAAAGGGAATGGCCCAAGAGTTTAAGGATGATAAAATTGATATTGTGATTGGGCCTGCCCTAGGTGGTATATCCATGTCTTACGAATTTGCCCGCCAGTTGGGAGTAATAAGCTTTTTTACAGAAAGGGTAAATAATGAGATGACCCTGCGGAGAGGTTTTTACATTCCAGAAAATGCCCGTGTTTTAGTTGTTGAAGATGTCATTACAACAGGGGGTTCAATTAGGGAGGTAATAAAGATTGTTGAAGAAATGGGTGGAATAGTAGGAGGGGTGGCGGCCCTAGTAGATAGGACAGGGGGGCAGGTTGATTTTGGCAAGAAACTAATCACTGCCTATTCTGAAAAGCTCCTATCCTATCCACCGGAAGATTGCCCCTTGTGCAAGGAAGGGAAAATCCCTTTGGAGAAACCTGGGAGCAGAAAAATGGCTTAAAGGCTTAGGTTGACACCTAAAGCCTTTCTTTTATAATATTTATCCAAAAGGGAAATATTAAATTGAAAGACTTAATTGGGGAGGTAGCCATGTTTTTTACCGTGAGTCGTTTACTAGAGATAAATGCAATATGTGGCATAAAATTGGTAGCTGGGGAAAAGGCTATTAAGAACATAATCAGCAGTACAAACATTATGGATAATCCTGATACCTTTGATTGGTTATTACCTGGAGATTTTGTAATTACAACTGGATATGTATTTAAGGATGATAGGGAATTCCAAGAAAGGGTCATAAGGGAATTAGCAGAAAACAATTGTGCTGCCCTTGCTATTAAGGCAGGCAAGTATTTTGGGGAAATACCTAGGGAGATGATAATATCAGCCAATCAATCCAATCTACCCCTATTAGAACTTCCTAGAAAATATTCCCTATCTCAGATTGGAAACATAGTTAACAAGGAAATATTCAGGGTTCAGGATGGTTTATTACAAAAAACCTTGGATATCCATGAAAGATTGACAGAATTAGCCCTATCTGGGGGGAGGTTGCCGGAGATAGCCAAATTATCTGCCAGCATTGTTAATAATCCCCTAATTATAGTTGACAATAAGTGGAACCTTAGAGCCTATGCTGAACACGATGACAATCCCTATCCCTTAAAGGATTTTTTGAATCTAAGCAGAAGGCAAAAAATCTTTCCTTTAAATTTTATTAAAGGTGTGCCCAATGATGTGGCAAGCTTTAAAAGATCTATTAAAAGAAAATATGATATTGGTGAAAGAAGTATTATTTGTAGGATTATGCCCATGGCTGCAGGCAAGGAATTACACGGTTACCTTGTCGTTTGGGAAACAGTCAACAAAATGACCAAATTGGATTACATAGCCTTGGAACAGGCTTCAACTGTTGCAGTATTAGATCAAATCAAGGCCAAGGAAATAGAGGAGGCCAAACATCAAATTAGGAGAGATTTCTTTGATGACCTCCTTACGGGAAAGATAGAGTCAACTAGTGGTTTAAATAGTTTGGCAGAATTGCATGGCATGGATACAAGCAAAAATTATGTCTGTATGGTAGTCAGGATAAATACCAATAATATAGAAGAAAGCACAGATATAATTTTAAATAAAAGAAGGCTCAGAAATTTAATGGACACAATATTAAGAATAGCAGAGGATGTTGCAAGGGATAAAAAAATTAATATTGTTTCAATTTATAGGGGTAATCAGGTCATTTTATTTTTGCCAATGAAGGCAAGGGAAAACCCGAAAATAGCCAGGGAATTTTCAAAGGAATACGGTAATAAATTTTACCGGTCTGTTAAAAAGATACTACCCAATATAGATATTCATATTGGCATTGGTAAGTTATATGATAGTATATTAAAGTTGGATTTTAGCTTTGCCGAGGCCCAAGAAATTATTAATATGGCCAAGAGGTTAGACAGAAAAAATAGGGTCCTACATTTTGAAGATTTTATTATATATCATTTGTTAGAATCAGCTACCTCCCCTAGGGAATTAGAGAGTTTTTATAACAACACAGTAGCTGAACTAGTGCAATATGATATGGATAACCAAACAAATCTTGTTGAGACTCTGGAGGAATACTTTGCCCACCAGGGAAATGTTAGTGAGGCATCAAAGGAGCTATTTATCCATAGAAACACCCTAATATATAGGCTGGATAAAATACGGTCTATTTTAAAAACTGATTTACGGGATGCGGAAGAAGCCTTAGAAATTCAGCTTGGCCTTAAGGCAATGCAGTTGTTAAGAATTAGATAGAGGATTTGGGCAAGGTGCACAAAAGACTAGTAGGATTTTCATATAGGCCGCTAATGACCATTTTTACCCTGTAATATATACTTATGCTAAATAGGGGAGGGATGGTCATTTTTTTTCATGTTAAAAAAGTTAGCAGTAGCATATATGATGTGCTGAAAGAGGAAGATTATGGCAGAGTACATTCAGTATATACAAGGACCATTAATATTGTATTACATAAGAAGATAGTAGCCCTTCAACCCTATGGCCTGCAAAAAACTCCTATGACAATTAGTGTCCAGGAGGATGATAAGGCCTTTAATAGGCTTAAGATTAGAAGAAATGATAGGGTGGTTCTCTGCAAGAATTACTTATCAATAAACAGGTATAGATTCGACATTAGGAACTATCAATTATGGGATCCAAAATTGGATTACCTAGACCTTCAGTTAGAGGATATTGATAGGCAAACTATTAAATATCTATCTGATCTTTTAAAGGTATATGGTAGTAGGGAAGGTCTACGGGATATAGCCCTATTTTTGGTATTAAAAAATTTTAGCAATACTTTTGCTGGTTCGGGGAATAATAAATCATTGCTAGCCAAAGGACTGTCAATGACAAATAACTTGTTTGCCCTCCTAAAAAGGGGAGAGGTGGATAGGGCAGTTGAGACCATGGGAGGCTTTATTGGGCTAGGACCAGGCTTAACACCCTCAGGGGATGATTTTCTAGTGGGATTTATTAGCATTTTATTAATTGTAGAAACAAATATGGCCCTAATTAATGAATTTAGACTAAAGTTAATCAGTAAAATTGCTAGTTTATTAAATAAAACAACTTTTTTAGCTGGAGAATTTTTAAAGTATAGTTGCAAAAGGGAATTTTGCCAAGTCTTTCATGATTTTTTTACGGCCTTGGAGGAAAAAAACACAAATAAAATACTTATATCAACAATGGCCTTTATAAAGTTAGGGCATTCCTCTGGTAGCGATAGCTTGAGTGGCATAATTACTGGATTAGTTCTTATAAAGGAATTGGAGGTTTTTTTCACAGGCCAAATAAAAATCTGATTATATAAAACACAAAAGGAAAGTGAGGAGAAGCTATATGGTTCCATATAATGAAATTAAGGAAAATGCTTACCATGATTCAGTAACTCTTATGGTAATTTCAAGCAAAATAGCAGGTATAAAGGGAGTAAAAAATGCTGCTGTTATGATGGGAACCGACCATAACAAGGAGCTAATGAAAAATTCAGGTTTACTATTACCCGAATACCAAGATGTTGCTAGCAGTGATATGATTATAGGTATTTTGGCAGAGGATCAGGAGGCCATAGACAAGGCCCTAGAGACCATAGAGGATGAGTTATCCAATAAAAAGACCGCTGTAGATAGTGGAGAAATAAGGGTAAAGACCTTGGATGCTGCTATTAAAAGGCTGCCAGGTCTTAATTTCACTGTTATTTCTGTACCAGGAAAATATGCCAAAAATGAAGCCATGAAGGCCTTGAACAATGGTCTCCATGTTTTGCTTTTTAGTGATAATGTTAGCCTGGAGGAGGAAAATGAGCTAAAGGAAAAGGCCATAGAAGAGGGATTATTGATGATGGGCCCTGATTGTGGAACTACAATCATAAATGGTACTGCCTTGGGTTTTGCCAATGACGTAAGCAGGGGTAATATTGGTATGGTGGCTGCGGCAGGCACAGGGTTACAGGAGGTTACCTGTCTAGTGGATAGACTAGGGGGAGGAGTCTCCCAAGCCCTAGGAACTGGGGGTAGGGACTTAAGCAATGAAATTGGTGGTAAAACCATGTTACAATCCCTAAAGGCACTGGCACAGGATAGTGATACTGAGGTAATTGTCCTCATATCTAAACCGCCATCAGAGAAAGTAATGGAAAAGGTCCTAGCAACTGTCAAAGGAATAGAAAAACCCGTAGTTACCTGTTTCCTAGGTGGGGATACTGCCTTGGTTAAGGATAGCGGGGCGACACCGGCAGAAAGCTTGGAGGATGCAGCAACTGCGGCTGTGAGTATTTCCAAGGGGGAAAGCCCGGAAAAGAGGGCCTTTACAATCCCTGCCAATCAAATAAGAAAAACTGTAGAAGAAGAAACTAAGAAATTAAAGGACACACAAAAATATGTAAGGGGATTATATTCTGGAGGAACCCTGTGCTATGAGGGTATGTTAATAATGGAAAAAGTTATTGGGGATATTTATTCTAATGTCCCATTAGAGGAAAAACTAGAATTAAAGGACTTGGAGGAAAGTCTAGAGGATACATTTTTAGATATGGGTGAGGATTATTTCACAGATGGCTTACCACACCCCATGATTGATACCAGATTAAGATTTGAAAGAATTAAAAAGGAAGGTCAAGATCCCCAGGTAGGAGTAATTCTATTAGATGTGGTTTTAGGTTATGGCTGCCATGAGGATCCTGCAGGCGCCCTTCTGCCGGCTATTATTGAGGCCAAGGAGACAGCTGCCAAGGATGGAAGGTACCTAAGTGTAATTGCCTCCATTTGTGGAACAGATAGGGACCCACAGGGGAGGGAGGACCAGGAAAAGAAATTAAAGGATGCTGGTGTTATCGTAATGCCTAGCAATGCCCAGGCAGCAAGAATGGCTTCCCTTGTTGTTAGCAGAGGAAAACATTTAGATGAATTTTTAGGAGGCGAATAATTTGGACAATATAAAAACTCTTTTCAAGTCAGAATTAAAGGTTGTAAATGTTGGGCTAGAAGGATTTTACAAATCTGTGTTAGACCAGGGTACAAGTGCAGCCCATGTAGAGTGGAGGCCACCAGCAGGGGGAAATGAAAAATTGCTAGAGATTTTGGGTAAATTAGGTTAATTACTTGCTTATAGGATAAATTATAGAGGAGGACAGCAAATTGGTAAACATTGACAAGGCTAATAAAGAGGGTTTAGAGAGGATTAATGCTGCAGAAACTTTTTTAGTGGATATAAAGTATGCCAAGGACGTATTGCCAGGGATGGATAAGATGACCATAGGGCACGCAGGTCCACCAATAAAATGGGAAGATATGTGTGGGCCCCTAAAGGGAGCAATAGCTGGGGCTATAAGGTATGAAGGTTTGGCAGAGACAGAGGAAGAGGCTGTGGAATTGGCAACAAGCGGTAAAATTAAGTTTGTCCCCAACCATAGTTTGGGGGCGGTGGGTCCCATGACCGGGATGGTAACCTATTCCATGCCCTTATATGAAGTAAAAAATGAGACCTATGGAAACTATGGATATTCTACATTTAATGAGGGTCTTGGTAAGGTTATGAGATTTGGAGCTAATGATGACGAGGTAATCGAAAGACTAAGATGGATTGAAAAGTCCCTGGCTCCAGCTATGAAAAAAGTATTAGAATTGTCAGGGCCTATAAACTTGAAAGTTGTGATGGCCCAGGCTCTGGCCATGGGGGATGAGATGCATCAAAGAAATATAGCTGCTTCCTCATTATTTGCCAGGATAATTATGCCCTACATTGTAAAGGTAGTGGATGATAAGGAAGAATTAGAGAGAATTACCAAATTTATTGTTGGTAATGAACAATTTTTCTTAAATTTAGCAATGGCAGCAGGAAAGGCTACAATGGATCCTGTTAAGAATATAGAGGGTTGTACCCTAGTTACTGCACTAAGTAGAAACGGTACCAACTTTGGTATTAAAGTCAGTGCTCTAGGGGAAGAATGGTTCGAGGCTCCTGTATTAATGCCCAAGGGATTGTATTTCCCGGGTTATTCAGAAGAGGATGCCAACCCTGACATGGGTGATAGTGCCATAGTTGAGGCCCTGGGAATAGGTGGCTTTACTATGGGGGCGGCACCAGCTGTTGTCCGATTTGTGGGAGCAGAATCTGTACAGGTGGCTATTGATTATACCAATGATATGGGAGAAATTACTGTTGGCACTAGTCCGCATTTCCTAATGCCAGGATTGGACTTCCAGGGAGCACCTACTGGAATAGATATACGAAAGGTAGTAGAAACAGGTATACTACCAGTAATTAATACAGGTATGGCCCATAGAGAACCAGGGGTGGGACAGGTGGGAGCTGGAATTGTACATGCTCCAATGGATTGCTTTACCCAGGCCCTGATAGCCTTTGCAGAAAAGATGGATAAATAGATATACTTACTTGCTATAAAAAATAAAATATACAGAGGCGGTGACAAGGATGAAAAATCTTATTCAAGAAGCTAATGAAAAAGCTCTTAATAATATGAAAAATGCCCAGGCTGTTTGGGTTGATATAAAATATGCCCATGAGTTAATAGAGGGAATGGATAAATATACTCTCTTGCATTCAGGGCCACCTTTGACATGGGAATCCATGAGTGGTCCCATGAAGGGGGCCGTGGTTGCTGCCCTGAAATATGAGGGCTTAGCGGATGATGATGAGGCAGCCTTTGAATTGGCTGGAAGTGGGAAGATAAAGTATGAACCTTGCCATCATTATAATGCAGTGGGACCTATGACGGGAATAACTTCTTATTCTATGCCCCTATATGTTGTTGAAAATAAGGATATGGGGAATTTTGCCTATAGTACCATTAATGAAGGGGCAGGCGATGTTTTAAGGTTTGGGGCCCATTCAGATAATACAGTAAGACGGTTAAAATGGATAGAGGAGGTTCTAGCCCCTGCCTTCAAAAAGTTAGTTCGTAGCATGGGGGGAGTTAATCTAAATCTTATCATAGCTCAGGCCGTTCATATGGGCGATGAGTTGCATATGAGAAATGGTTCCTCTACTGCTGTATTTTTAAAAACCATTATTGGAGCCCTGGCTGATGTAGCCACTGATAGGGATGAACTTAAAAGTATTA
Organism: uncultured Clostridiaceae bacterium; assembly: GCA_964390055.1. GTDB lineage: Bacteria > Bacillota > Clostridia > Peptostreptococcales > Natronincolaceae > CAYMGQ01. Next base: position 132,841 of record CAYMGQ010000001.1, on the reverse strand, counting down.
TCGAATTTTTAACGGTAAAAAACGACCAATTTTTCCTTAATTTAGCTATGTGTGCCTGTAAGGTTAGTGCTGATGCTGCCCATGGAATAGAAAATTCTACAATTGTTACGGCCATGGCTAGGAATGGAGTTAATATTGGTATTAGGGTCAGTGGATTAGGGGACCAATGGTTTACAGCCCCTGCTGCTGAAGTTGAAGGCCTGTATTTTTCAGGCTTTAGTCTAAAGGATGCAAATCCAGACATAGGGGATAGTGCAATAATGGAGACAGGTGGTGTTGGAGGTTTTGCCATGGCCACTGCTCCGGCAATTGTTAGCTTTTTGGGGGCTGGAGGTTACCAAGATGCTATTAATTACACTATGGATATGTATGAGATTTGTGCTTCGGAAAGTGCCCAATATACGATTCCAAACCTGGATTTTAGGGGAACACCTACAGGAATTGATATTAGAAAAGTGGTAGAGACTGGGATTTTACCGGCTATTAATACTGCCATTGCTAGTAAAGAACCAGGAGTTGGTATGATTGGGGCAGGTGTTTCCAGGGCACCAATGAAGATGTTTGAAGAAGCCTTGGTGGCCTTTGCAGAAAAGGCCAATATATAGCTTTAAAATATTTTCCTATAGGAGTATAGTTAGATAGGGTGGATAAAAGTGACATTAAAGATAAATTTATTTATGTGGAGTATGGCCTTTTTACCTGTTATTGTACTTTTACTGCTTATGGTTAAATTCCAATGGGGTGCTGCTGAGGCAGCCCCCGTAGGATTGTTTGTTTCCCTATTTGTAGGAATGGTTTTCTTCAAGGGCAATTGGGAATTAATTGCATCCCAAAGTGCAAAGGGGATTTGGAATGCTTTAACCATTCTAATAGTAATTTGGCCAGCTATTTTAATATATGAAGTTACCAACGAGGCAGAGGCCTTTGAGGCCTTTAAAAGAGGTATGCAAAAATTCACACCAAATGAATTATTGCAGATTTTGGCCATTGGTTGGGTTTTTGTAAGTTTTCTTCAAGGAATAACAGGCTTTGGTGTACCCATTGCTGTAGGAGCTCCCCTCCTAGTTGGGATTGGGGTGTTGCCAATTTGGGGGGTTATAATACCCCTATTAGCCCATGCATGGGCGGGTACCTTTGGAACCTTAGCAGTTGCATGGGAGGCCTTATTATTCCAGACAGGATTTACCGGGACTGCCATGTCAAATTCCATTGCATTATGGGCAACAGCCTTCATATGGTTGATTAATCTTATAGCTGGTTTATCCATATGTTGGTACTATGGAAAAAAAGAGGGTCTTAAAAAGGGTTTGCCGGCAGTCCTAGTTATATCGACTATCCACGGGGGAGGACAAATGGTTCTAAGCCAGTTAAATCAGACCCTAGCAGCCTTTATCATGACCTGTGTAGCCCTAGGGGCGGTATTTATCCTAGGCAAAAGCAAGTGGTACAGGGACAAATGGTACATAGAGGATAGTAAAATGATGGAAAGGACAGGAGGACCCCTAGAAGACAAGCAGGATGGGGAAATAGACGTTACAATTAATGAGGCGTTTTTGCCCTACTATGTCCTAACTGCAATAACCTTGCTAGTATTATTAGTTCCACCCATAAACAATTTACTAGGGAGCTGGAAGCTAGGACTTCCCTTTAGGGCTACTAGTACGGGTTACGGAGTTGTTAACCCTGCTGAGGATATGTATTCTCCCTTAAGTCCGCTGACCCATGCTGGGACCTTCCTATTAATTGCTGGCCTTGTTGGTTACTTTTACTTTTATAAGAAAGGCAAAATTAGTAAGGGTGGGGGCATGAGGATTTTCATGAGAATAGTGGAAAAAACGGCTCCTTCTACAGTGGCAATAGTGGCCCTTATTATAATGTCTCGTATTATGAGTGGAACTGGACAAACCACAGTATTGGCTATGGGGACTGCTAATATTTTGGGCAGGTCCTATGTGCTATTGGCTCCCTCTGTTGGCCTGCTAGGTTCCTTTATGACCAGTAGCAATATGTCTTCCAATATTCTTTTTGGGGAATTTCAACAAACTACTGCAGAAATATTAAGGTTAAATCAGGCGGCTATACTAGGAGCTCAAACTGCAGGAGGGGCTATAGGTAATGCCATTGCTCCTGGTAGTATAATCTTAGGGACAACAACTGCTGGTATATTGGGGGAAGAGGGCTCAGTATTGCGGAGGACATTACCTATAGCATTAGGCATTGCTGCCCTTTGCGGGATTATCCTCTTTATTGCCCTGATAATTTTATAAGATAAGGAGGGGAGGAAAATATGGGGAAAAAATCTTTTTTCAGACAGAAGGTTGGATTACAAACCATTGCAGCTTTACTAACAATAGCCTCCTTTCCCTTTCTATACTATGGACAGGCAGGAGGAAATAAATTAATAATGTATATTGGCATGGTTTTTGTCATTGTTGGGATGTTGGTATCACCCTTGTTAAGGTTTTTATAAAAAGCTTTATAATTACAAATAAGTTCCAGTAAATTTATGAGGGATTAGGAGGGAAAACATGAAAAAAGTTGCAGTTATAGCCATAGGTGGAAATGCTATAATTCGAGAGGGACAGGAGGGAACAATTGAGGAACAATTTGCAAATGTTCGTCAGACTTGTGACCCAATTATAGACCTATTGGAAGATGGATATAATATTGTCCTGACCCACGGGAATGGACCCCAGGTTGGGAATCTATTGTTAAAGGTTGAAGCAGCCAGTGATATTGTGGCTCCAACACCTTTAGATGTATGTGGTGCAGAGACTCAGGGAAGTTTGGGTTATATTATTCAGCAGTCCCTCAGGAATAGGATGAGAGAGAGGGGAATTACAAGGCCAGTCGCTACTATAGTTACCCAGGTGCTTGTGGACAGAGAGGACGATGGTTTTAAAAATCCTACAAAACCCATTGGGCCCTTCTACACTAAGGAGAGGGCTATTGAAATAGCCAAAGAAAAAAATGTAGTAATGATAGAGGATAGTGGGAGAGGTTATAGGAGGGTGGTGGCGTCACCACAACCTATGGAACTAATGGAGAAAGAGGCAGTTAAAAAGTTGGTAGAAAATGACTTTTTAGTTATTACAGTAGGAGGTGGGGGAATACCAGTAATAAGGGATGGGGAAGAATTAAAGGGGGTTGAGGCAGTTATAGATAAAGACCATGCCTCGGCCTTGGTAGCCCAGGAAATAAATGCTGATTATTTAATTGTTCTCACTGGAGTAGCCCAGGTGGCAATTAATTTTGGCAAGGACAATCAAGAATTCCTAAGGCAAATGTCTGTAACTGAGGCTAAAAAATATTATGATGAAGGGCAATTTCCCCCAGGTAGTATGGGGCCTAAGATAGAGGCAGCCTTACATTTTGTTGAAAATAGTGGCGGTGAGGCCATTATAACATCAATAGATAAGTTGCAGGAGGCATTAAGAGGAGAGACGGGAACTAAAATTTATAGGGATTAGATGGCCATGGGAGGATTCCCATAGGAATAGATGTACTAGGCCTCTTTATATATATTCATTGTGTATAAGAGACAAAATATTAAAATCTTGAAAGGAGAAAATTACAATGATGGATGTGGGTGTATACAGATTGCCAATGGCTGGACCTGAAGATGTGTCTGAATTGGAAGCACTTATTGATAAAGGGGAAATAAATGCTGAGGAGATTTGTGCAATTATTGCCCAAACTGAGGGTGATGGTTATGCAAGGGGATACAGTGCCCTTTCCTTTGAACTTATGTTGTCAGAAAAATTAGGCATGACTAGGACAGAGGTTGAGCAAAGGATTCCCATGTTGATGATAGGCCTTACTGGTGGGCTGATGAGTCCCCATTATACTGTATTTACTAGAAAGGAAGTAGAGGGTAAAGAAACTGATGAAAAACGCCTGGCTTTAGGAATAAAGGTTACCAGGGTACTTTTACCAGAGGAGTATGGAACAGCCATACAGGTTAAGGAGGTAGCCAAGGCAGTAAAGGATGCCATGGAGGAAGCAGGTATTGAGTCCGTGGAGGATGTTCATTGTGTAGAAGTTAAATGTCCTAACTTGACTGCTGATAGGGTGGAGGATGCCAAGAGTAGGGGAAAATCCGTAGTTTCTGAAAACTATGCCGTGGCAGGCTCCAAGTCTAAGGGGGCATCAGCCCTTGGTGTAGCCTTAGCCCTAGGTGAGGTAAAGGAAGAGGATATTACTGATGAGGTTATCTGTAACAATTGGGACCTATATTCTAAGGTAGCTTCAACATCGGCAGGTAATGAACAAGTAGCCTGCAAGGTAATTGTTATGGGTAATTCAAAAAAATCCGTCAGTCCATATAAAATAGGTAGTGGCGTTATGAAGGACACCCTAGATGTAGCGGGTGCCAAGGATGCCTTCAAGGGGGCTGGATTAAAATTTGATGAGCTTATACCAGAAAAAGAAAGGGAAAGAATTGCAACAGTATTTATAAATGCTGGAGCTGATGCCCATGGTTCCATCCGGGGTAGAAGGACTACAATGAAATCTGATTTCTTGGCTGGTTATGCAGGAATTATTGCAAAGGCTGTAATTAATGCTATTGTAGGATCTATGATAGGGGATACTATGATTCTAGCATCTGCAGGCTTTGAACACCAGGGTCCCTTGGGAGCCAACCTAGTAGCAGCAATTGTTGAAGCAGAGGAGTGCTAGTATGGATTTAATTATTCGCAATGCAAATGTCAAGGGAGAAATAGTAGATATAGCTATAGAGGGTGACAAAATAAAGTCTTTGGAAAAGGGCATAGATACTAGAGCAAAAAAGGAAATTGATGCTGGTAAGAAACTAGCCATAGCTGGTTTTATCGACTGTCATCTTCATTTGGATAAGTCACTGTTAAATGAAAGAGCCCCCTATCAAGACTTAAGTGGGCCTGAAAAAGGAGCCTTAACCAGGGAAGAAAAAGGCAAATTTACTATGGAGGATATTAAGGAAAGGGCAGAAAGAGTAATCTTGCAGGGGATTAAATCAGGAAACCTAGCTATAAGGACTAATGTAGATGTGGATCCCATAGTAGGATTAAAGGGGATAAAGGCCCTATTGGAACTTAAGGAAGAATATAAGAATATTTTGGACATACAGGTAGTTGCTTTTTCCCAAGAAGGATTTTCAAACTATCCTGAAACTCATCAACTCCTTGAGGAAGCTATGGAGGCAGGGGCAGATTTGCTTGGGGGACATACAATTGTCGATGGGAAAGATGGAGACAAACATATTGACAAGATATTAGAAATAGCCCGAAAATATGATGTTGAGGCAGACTTCCATTTAGATGAGTCTGGTAACAGGGAACATTATTTATTACCATACTTAGCAGAAAAGATGGAAGAAATGGGTATGAAGGGGAAGGTCAATGGTATACATTGCTGTACCCTAAGTGCACTGGAGGAGGAGGAAAAGAAAAGGGCCCTAGACCTTATAGTAGAATCTGGACTTAAGGTTACCATTGCGCCAACGGCAATTTCTACCAGGTCACTAGCCCCTGTAAAGGATTTACTTGAGATAGGGACCCTAGTAGGACTTGGTTCAGATAATGTAAGAGATTTTTTTAATCCCTTAGGAAATGGGGATATTAAGGCTGTAGCCTTATTATTATCCTATATTCACCGTTTTTTCACAAAAGAAGAGGTTCAAGACATATGGCAAATGATAACGGACAAGGGGGCCAGGCTACTGGGCTATAGTGACTACGGTATAAAGGTGGGGGGACCAGCTGATGTTATCTTACTTAACGCTAACAGTCCCGAACAAGTAATCGCTAATCAAAGTCAGCCAACTACTATAATAAGAGCCGGTGTGGATTTGACTACTAGATTTTTAGATAAGTAATAAAAAAGGTGGGGATAAATCCCCACCTTTTTTTATATCAGAAATAAAGATTGGCATATGTATATTTAAGGGAGAGGAGACAAATATTATAGATTGAAATAGTTGGCAGATATTTAAACTTTATGGGAAAATTGTTTGTGCAAATTATACAGGCATCTTATTGTTTTTTTGTATAATATTACCGGTGTAATGCAGGAAGTAACTGTGTTACAATCAATCTGCTAAAGAAAATAAGGGAAGTAAAAAATATTAAATTTAGCAAATAATAAATGATATTTTGTATATCCTAAGTCTATAGGGCTTACAATATGCGGAGGTGATTGACCCATAAATCTCTATATTTGAATTTCATTTTTCAGAAATAAATATTGATTATTTGTGTGGTTAGGAGGAAAAAAGATGAAAAAAAGAGGAGTAATTATTTTAAGCCTGCTTATAGTGATGTCATTAATAGTGGGTTGTACTAGTAGTCCAGCTCCTAATGGTGGAGAAACACAGAATGGTGACGAAAAAAGAAGGGCTAGTATTTCCTTTGCAACTAGTGGTCAAGGTGGAACCTTCTATGTAGCTGGTTCTGGCATTGCTTCCCTAGTTTCTAAGGTTGAAGGTTTACAGGTAACTGCAGAAGTGACCCAAGGTGTTGTAGAGAATGTACGCCTAATGGCATCGGGCCAATCGGAAATGGGTTTTTCCTATGGGTCCACAGCCTATAGCATGCAAAGAGGGATAAATGAGTTTGAGGGACAGCAATATGAGGGATTAAGGGCTGTTGCTAATATCCATGATGGGGCCTTGAACTTTGTAACCTTGGAAAGGACCGGCATAAAGACATTGGATGATTTAGTGGGTAAGAAAGTGTCTATAGGGCCTCAAGGTTCTGGTAGTGCAGCAGTTGCTGAGGAGTTTTTGACATCGGCAGGTTTATTTGAGGATATAGATATTCAGTATCTAGGATTTAATGACTCAGCTTCAGCCTTAAGGGATGGGCATATGGACGCATTTATAATAGGAGGGACAACTCCGGTACCTGCATTAATTGAACTGGAGGCCTCTCATAAGATGGTCCTTATACCCGTAGAAGAGGAAAGAATAGAGAAATTTCTAGAGGACCACCCCTACCATGTTCCTTATACTATCCCAGCTGAGGGATATACAAGTATTTCGGAACCTGTGGAGACCGTGGGTTATACGGTAATATGGGTGGCCAATGAAGATGTTCCTGAATGGGTAGTTTATGAAATGCTAAAGACCATGTTTTCAGATGAGGGAAGAAAGTATCTAGAAAATGTTCAATCGGCCTTTAAGGAAATGTCTCCTGGTGTAGAAAGATTTGAAGCTATTGACCTTCCTATGCACCCTGGAGCAGAGAAATTCTATTCTGAAGAGGATTTAATGTAAAAACATAATGTGTGGTGGGGCTAAAACCCCACTATCCATTATAATATGTTCCAGTAGTTATCAAATTGGATTTATTAATATTATTTTAGCTTGAGGAGGCTTAAAGTATGGAGGCAGGACAGGATAAACAAAAACTAATTAATTTTATTGCAGCGGCTTTTTCGGGAATATATATATATCAAGCAGCCTTCGGTTTTTGGGAAGCCCATATTAGTAGGGGCATATACGTTTTATTTGCCCTTGTTTTAACATTCTTAATAAATCCCCAGAGGAAGAAGGAAGCAAGCAAGCTGCAAAAAATAATGGATTTGATTTTGATAGGGGCTTCGTGTTTTGTAATAATTTATTATATGATAAACTTCCCCAAATTTGCATTAAGTGCAGGTATGCCACTAAATACAAAAGATACTATTATAGGGGCTATTGCAGTACTTTTAGTATTGGAGGCATGCCGTAGGGCGGTAGGTTGGGCATTAACAATTATAGCAGCTATTTTTGTCCTATATAATTTCTATGGTCAATATATGCCTGAAATTATTATGCACAGGGGCTATGATCTAAATAGGGTAATAAGTGTTATGTATGCAAGTACCGATGGAATCTTTGGTTCTGTGGCTTATACTTTTTCAACCTTTATATTCCTATTTATAATATTTGGTACCTTTATACAAAAATCTGGGGCTGGAGAATTCTTTATAGATTTATCTAAGGCCGCTGTTGGAAAATATACTGGGGGTGCCGGCCAAGCTGCAGTTGTATCTAGTGGAATACTAGGTTCCATAATGGGGTCTTCCACAGCTAATACAGCTATTACTGGTGCGGTTACAATACCTCTGATGGTTTCTAATGGTTATAAAAAACATGTGGCTGCATCCGTTGAGGCAGTGGTATCTATAGGTGGACAATTCTTGCCCCCCGTTATGGGTGCTGCAGCCTTTTTAATGGCATCTTTTATAGGGGTACCCTATATAGAAATAGCAAAGGCCAGTTTGATTCCTGCCCTATTATTCTTCATTAGTATGGGATCTATGGTATATTTAGAGGCTAGGCGGGCTGGTTTGAAAGGTTTGCCCAAGGAGGAAATCCCAAGCATTGGAGAAGTATTGAAATCGGGATGGTATTTCCTAATCCCTATAGGTGTAATAGTTTACTTTTTGGCTATGGGTTATTCACCATCTATGGCAGGGTTTTGGGCTATAGTATCCTCATATGCCGTTTCCTTTTTAAATCCAAAGGAAAAACGTATGTCCCTAAGGGATGTTTATGATGCTCTAGCTGACGGGGCCAAGGGTTCCCTAACCATGGCTACAACAGCGGGAGTAGTGGGGATATTAGTAGCAGCTATTTCCTTGCCAGGGTTAGGTATGAAGTTTAGTTCCATTATTTTAGAGTTGGCAGCAGGCAGACTGCCTATAGCCTTATTGCTAGTTATGATTGCTAGCTTCTTCCTGGGCATGGGTATGAACGTGACCTCAGCATATTTATTGCTAGTAACCCTAGCAGCACCTGCTCTGGTTGATTTAGGAGTACCGGTTATTGGGGCCCACTTCTTTGTCTTTTGGACAAGCCAGTTGGCTGTAATTACACCTCCAGTGTGCTTATCAGCCTATGTGGCGGCCGCTATAGCAGATGCTGATGTTTGGAAAACTGGCTGGTATTCATTGAGGATGGGTTTATCCATATATTATCTACCCTTAATGTTTATTTATATACCACCATTAATTATGATTGGTACACCTGCAGAAATTGCCCTAGCAGCCCTATCAGCCTTATTAGGAGTCCTGAGTTTTTCAGCAGCAATGCAGGGCTATTTAATAATAGAGGCAAGGATATACGAAAGAATTATGTTGGGTGTAGGTGCAGCTAGTTTGGCCTTCTATGGAATATACTCTGATATTATAGGCCTTGCCTTAGTTTTAGGGGTTGTTCTCTTACAACTAGCAAGGAAAAAAAGACTGGAGATAGATGGTGTTTTAAACTAATTCTCCTGGCACTGGATATGGCAAGGGGAGAAAGACTTATAATTAAAAATTATTTTATGATAAGCCAGGGTAATCCTATATAGGATTACCCTATATTTATTCTCCTATAAATGAATTTAGTATAGGACATGGGAGGATGGTCTAGGGGAAATACGGACATACTAGGATAGATATATTACAGATTCTAGACAAAGGCAGTAGGATTGTAGCTACAATGGGTTTTATTGAAGGGAGTGATATCCAGCCACCACGGGGGATGAAAGTGGTCATGGGTGGATATTAGGGGAACTATCTCCAATTGAGGAATTTACTCCACAATATATTGTGTAGTTTACATAGTATATTGTGGATTTTTTGTATTGATTACACAATGATCTTATCTCTTAATAGTAGTAAAATATATGGAAACAAGAAATTAAATCTTTCATATATATAAAATTTTGAAGGGAGGTGGGGAAAAGTTACTAAACCCTAGTTATTATAGTCAGATTATTGACTAATCTTAACGGGACATAATTAAGGAGGAGACCAAAATGAAGAAAAACAGAATGAGCTTTAGAGAAAGGCTAGCTAATACAGGCCCAGCAGCCCTGATAACAGGGGGAACAGTTGGTCCTGGAACTGTGACAACTGCAACAATAGCGGGTGTGTATTTTGGTTTTTCATTTCTTTGGGTAATTATTGTAATGACTATTTTCAAACTTGTATCTGTTGATATGACTTCAAGGTTAACCCTAGCTAGTGGCAAGACCTATCAAGAGGTCCTGCGTGAGGATGTGGAAAACCCTGTTTTAAGACAGGCCTTATTAATAATAATGTTAATCTCCATAGTGATAACCTCCCTGGCCTTTATGCTTGGTAATTTAACCGGGGCAGGTTTGGGGATGCAGCTATTTTTACCAACATCTAATGTAGGGCCCCTGGCCATGATAGTTGGACTAGTATCAATAGCTTTGATTTTATCTGGCAATTATAAATTAATAGAGAAGGTTATTAAATATTTAGTTTTGTTATTTACCCTAAGTTTTATATTGACAGCAATTATAACCAGACCAAATTTAATTGAACTTTTAAAGGGTTTTCTAATACCAAGGGTACCTGAGGGGGGCTGGTCTAATTTAGTTTCCTTACTTGGAACTTCAGGTTTAGCAGGTTATGGCCTATTCCTTCATACAAATGCCATAAAGGAAAAATGGCAGGGGATAGAAAATTTAGATAAGGCAAGGAATGATAATTTACTATTAACTCCGGTAGCCATGTTTACAACTGCAATGATTATTATAAGTGCAGCCTCCATGTATGGGTCAGGAATAGATGTGAATTCAGCTGAAGTAATGGGTCTACAAATGGAACCTTTATTTGGTCCGGCGGCCAAGTATATATTTGGACTGGGTTTATTTAGTGCTGGTATATCTTCGGTTATACCCCTTACCATGGCGTGTACTTGGGTAATTACTGGCCTAACAGGTATGGACTCCGATGTAAGAAAAATGCCCTTTAAGGTTACAGCCACTATTTTCCTAGGCCTAGCAACATTAATGGCATTCTTTGCAGCAAGGCCTGTGGAATTAATCGTTGCAATGCAAATGGTAAATGCCTTTTTAGGTCCAATAAGTTTGGGAGTTCTTTTAGTTTTAACTAATAAAAAATCAATAATGAAGGAACATACTAATTCACTATTTGTAAATGCAATAGGTGTGATGACAGTATTATTCCTTGTATATACTTCAGCCAGGAGTTTAATTAATATGTAAAGTTTATTTTAAATGAATGTAAAATCCTTCATTAGAAATAATATATATGGGAAGAGGATTGTATTTTGCTTCATAAAGCTAATAGGAGTTATTAGGAGAGGATGGTGTTTTAATAGTGGATTTAATTATAAGAAATGCAAAGGCCCTAGCTTATGATGATTTGGTGGATATAGTGATAAAGGACGGAAAAATTATTGATATAGTTAAGGGCGCAAAGGATAAGGGATTAAAAGAAATAGATGCAGGGGGTAGATTTGTATCTCCTGGTCTTGTAGATGCCCATGCCCATTTAGATAAGGCCCTAATTAAGGATAGGGAGGGCTCTCATGATAGTGAATCCCTAAGGGATAGGATATTAAATACCAGGGATATAAAGAAGGCAATGACAGTTGAAGATGTGAAGGAAAGGGCCTTAGAACTTATAAAACTATCAGTAGTAAATGGTATTACTACAATAAGGACTTTCGTTGAAGCTGATGAATATGTTGAAATGAGAGCTGTCGATGGTATCTTACAGGCCAAGGAAGAAGCTAAGGACCTTGTTGACTTGCAAACCATTGCCTTTGCACAAGAGGGTTGGTTTAATACACCCGGTACCATTGAAGATGGGGATGAGGAGTATCTAATTGAGGCACTAAAACGTGGAATAGATATAATAGGTGGTAATGTTAATAAGACAGTTTGGCCCTCCTCTCCTGAAGAACAAGTGGATAGGATGTTTCAAATAGCAAGAGAGTACGACTGTGACATTGATATGCATTTAGATAATGCAGATAATCCAGAAGCTTTTACCCTACCCTATGTACTTGAAAAAATAATAGACAATAACTACCAGGGCAGGGTAGCAGCAGGTCATGTTGTTGGTATAGCCCATGTGGATAAAGATATTAGAAGGCAAACTATTAAAAGGGCTAAGGAAGCGGGTATAACCATATCAGTCTTACCTAGTAGGATTCAATTAACCTGTGTTCGTGAATTCTTAGAGGGAGGAGTTAATGTTTCCATAGGGACTGATAATTACCAGGATAAATTTGTCTACTTCGGAAATCCTGGCTTGCTTGAGAGAATGTTGCTCCTAGCTAGGCTTATTGATGTAAAATCGGATGAAGAATTAGTAGAAGTTTATAAAATGGGGACAAGCAATGCTGCCAAGTCATTAAGGTTAGATGACTATGGCTTAGAAAAAGGAAAAAGGGCAGACCTTGTTGTCTTTGATGCAGGGTCAATGTATCAGACGGTAATGGAATTGCCAAGTTGCCTATATGTTATCAAAAATGGGAAAATTGTTGCTGAATCTGGCAAACTAGTTATTTAATAGTATAATTAAAACTTGCAAAAACTCCAACTAAATATTTAGTTGGAGTTTTTTCTATAAATCTACTTTATGGCTTAGATATTTCTAGCAGAAAAAACACATAAAAAGGCCTACAGTGGGTTAATCTATTAAAAGCCAAAACTATATATAAATTTATTTTTAGATTAGATAGTCTTTTCCAAGGCTGATAATTTCAAATAGGTTGGAAAGCTTGCCTATAATAAATTTCAAGACTTAGTTTTGTTCAAACTCTTTTGGCAAGTATTTAATTTCATATATAAAAATATATTTACAATCTTTTTATATAACTAGGAAGGGGATAGGGCTTATGCCAATATTGATTAAAAATGCTTATATTGTAACTGGAGATAATGAAAATAATATCTTTGAAAAGGGAGATATTGTAATTAATGATAATCATATAGAATATGTTGGCGTCAGTAAAGATCATAGGCTTGATTTTGATAAGGTTATTGATGGGTCAAATAGGATGCTTATACCAGGCCTAATTAATGCCCATACCCATACCCATGCCACAATTTCCAAGGGGGTATTAGAAAGAGATTTTCATGCCCTATTTATGTGGAAAAACATGGCCGCTACGGCCTTAAGGACACCAGAGGAACTATATTATACCACCCTAGCTAGTTGTATAGAATTGGTTAGGGGGGGAACAACCTGCATATTAGATCATTTTCCCGAACAACCCTTTACAAAGGAAATGGTAGATGCAGCAGCCAAGGCTTTTGAGGATTTTGGTATGAGGACAGTTTTAGCATTAAGGATTTATGATGGGGAATATTCTGATATAATTCCCCAAAATATAGGCCAACTGCCTGATGAGTTAAGGGAATTAATTGATATAAGTCCCCTAAGGGCACCTGAAACTAAGGAGGTTCTTGACTTGACAGCCTGGGCCATTGAAAAGTGGCATAGGGCAAAGGGGTTGTTATCGGTGATTCCCGGCCCTTCAGCCCCCCTACGATGTAGTGATGACCTATTGATAGGGGCCAATGAATTAGCAAAAAAATATAATCTTGGTGTACATACTCACTTACTGGAAAGCAGTGTTCAGGCAGAGATTTCACAAAATCGCTATGGTAAAAGTTTAGTGGCCCATATGGATGATTTAGGGGTTTTAAACTCAAGACTTTCCTGTGCCCATACCATATGGGTTACTGATGATGATATAAGACTCTTGGCTGAAAGAGGGGTGTCCGTTGTCCATAATCCTACCAGTAATTTAAGGCTGGGTGCAGGTTTTTCCCCTATCTTGAAGATGAAAGAGGCAGGCGTTAACATAGCAATAGCAACAGATGGAGCCTGTTCCAATGATAATGTTAGGATGTTAGAGGCTTTGAAAATGGCTGCAATTATTCATAGACCCTTTGAAAAGAATAGGCAATTATGGCTTTCCGCAGAGGATGTCCTCTATGGAGCTACTAGGGCTGGGGCTAAGGTGTGTAATTTGGAGGATAGGGTTGGTAGTCTGGAAAAGGGCAAGGAGGCGGATATATCAATTTTTAGTATGGATTCCCTGGCCTTTAAGCCCCTGGATGACCCCCTAAGGCAGTTAATTTATGCGGCAAACTACCAGGAGGCGGAGACAGTTATTATTAATGGGAAAATCATTATGGAGAATGGTAACTTTCTAAATTTAGATGAAAAGGAGATTATAAATAGGGCCAATGAGGCAGCAGAAAGAGTAAAGCAGGATAATAAGAAATGGTTTGATTTTGCAGAAAGAATAACACCCTACCTGGTTAAGGAACAGGTGAAAAAATAATAGCTGGATAAGGATTGCTTATATCTAAGCCTAATGGTAGAAGGTCTTAGGGTAGATAAATAGTCAAAATAAGAAAGCGAGGGATTTCAGTGGCTGATTCACCATCCAATAAGGGGGGATTTATTGATAAATTGAGGAATATAGGGCCGGCGGCAATTATTGCAGCAGCCTTTGTTGGACCAGGAACAGTTACGACCGCCAGTATGATAGGGATAACCTATGAATATGCATTAATTTGGTCTTTGATTTTTTCGGGGATATTAAGTGTTATATTATATGAAAAGACTGCAAAGATTGGCATTATAGGGCAGACAAGCCTAGCTGAGGCTGTCCGGGAGCAAATAGAAAATCCAACGATTAAGTGGTTGGTAATTATCCTAACTATCTCTGCCCTGGCTATTGGTAATTCAGCTTTTGTTGTCAGTAATGTTCTTGGGGCAGCCCTAGGATTACAAACCTTCACTGGTGGTAGTACTACACCCCTGGTTATTATTGTAGGGCTAATAGCTATAGGAATATTGTTAAAGGGTAGTTACAAATTAGTTGAAAGGTTATTAGTCTGGCTTGTATTGGTTATGACCCTGAGTTTTGTTATTACAGCTATTGCCATAAAACCCAATATAGGTGGAATATTGAAGGGGGCATTAATACCCTCTACCCCGGCAGGATCAATGCCCTATATATTGGGTCTTATAGGGACAACCTTAGGAGGATATCAGTTTTTTCTGCATTCAAGCACTACTAGGGAGAGATGGAATAAGCCGGAGGACCTTGAGGAGGCTAGGTTTGATGTCTATGTCTCTATGGGATTGGGAGTGCTAATATCCATTGCAATTATAATTACGGCTGCCAGCTTATATGGTTCTGACATTAACTTTAGCTATGGGGCAATGGAATTAGCTGAACAATTAAAACCCACCTTGGGTTCTGCTGCACCCTACATATTTAGTCTGGGTTTATTTGCAGCAAGTATTTCATCTGCAGTACCTACAGCCTTGGCCACGGCATATGCGGTATCGGGCTTACTTGGCTGGGAGGTTGACCTCAATGATAATAAATTTAAGGCCATAGAGGTCATATTTTTATCAGTTG
The DNA here is from genome assembly GCA_964390055.1 of uncultured Clostridiaceae bacterium. Lineage (GTDB taxonomy): Bacteria > Bacillota > Clostridia > Peptostreptococcales > Natronincolaceae > CAYMGQ01. Next base: position 117,657 of record CAYMGQ010000001.1, on the reverse strand, counting down.
TTACGCTGGTGGCAGCCTTTGGCTCAAGACCCCTTGCTTGGATATTATTTGCCCAAGCCACTAACGGTTTGCTTTTACCCATTTCAGCCATATTAGTTTTGTGGGTTGTTAATAGAAAAAACTTGCTTGGTGAATATGTACCTAAGCCCTGGGAAAATTATCTAACAGGAGCTGCCATATTAGTGATAGCCTATTTAGGTTTAACAAGCTTTGGCGAGGTATTTGCCAACTTTTTATAAGGGCAGATAGGGGTTGGTATCTATTGAAATAATGGTCTTTACTCTAAATAAATTTGTCACCTAAAATAATTAAATATTTGTAATTGAAAAAGCCGAATCCAAGTATTAATGGGTCGGCAGGGAAGGGGGACTATTAAGATGTTTAAAACAGTATTAGCTTTTTTACCCATGCTATCACTATTATTTTGTATTTTAATCTTAAAACTTGAGATTAGGAGGTCTGCAGCCCTGGCCCTCCTGATAGCTATTTCCATAGGAGCAACAAGCTATAATATGGGGCTTATGGGTCTTGGAATTGCCCTGGGTAAGGGTATGGTCCTATCACTATACGTTCTTTTGATTATTTGGTCTGCCGTATTTTTTTATCATATAGTTGATGAGGTTAGGGGAGTAGAGGTTATAAGCCAAAATATTAGCCTACTTATAGGGGATAAATTTACCCAGTTTCTATTTTTAAGTTGGATTTTTTCCTGCTTCCTTCAGGCTGTTGCTGGTTTTGGTGTGCCGGGAATGATAATAGCCCCTATATTAATTGGCCTAGGCTTTAGCCCCCTACTTTCTATTTCTGCTGTTTTGATAGGCCATTCTTGGGGCATTTGTTTTGCATCAATGGGATCTCCCTTCTACATTTTAATGCTCATTACGGGGGTTAGTGGTGGTTCCTTGATTCATTGGATGGCGGTTTTTGCAATTATCCTTATTTTTTTAAGTGGCTTGGCAGTATCCTATATGTATGGTGGTATACCATATATTGGCAGGGGCCTATATTATACCATTCCGGGAACAATATTTATGGGACTTGTAATATTTTTGCTAATAAGGCTAGATTTAATAGCTATAATCGGCCTACTTACTAGTGTAGCTGGGATAGTTTTCATATTGGCCCTTTATCGTTTTAAAGATAAAGCTACTTGGCCAAAGAAGTTATATAAAAATAAGGTAAGTTTGGGAGAGGCGGTCTTCCCCTATATAGTAATTATATTTTTATCTTTATTATTTCAAATTATACCCCTAGAACAATTGACTATAGCTTTTAATTTTCCTAAGTATATTACTGCATCGGGAAGGATTATCCAGGAGGAGGTTAACTATGGGGCAATAAATTTGCTCAACCATCCTACTACTATTATCTTATCTTCAGCAATAATAGGAATTTACCTCTATAGCAGAAAGGGTGTCTGGGACAGGAAGCAATTGAAAATAGTGGTGGTTAAAACTGTGGACAAATGCCTAGTTACAAGCCTTGGTCTAACTTTTTTAATGGCCATGTCTTTAATAATGGTTGATTCAGGTATGATGGATGTATTAGCAAGTAATATTGCAAAATTAACAGTTGACAAATACCCTATCATAGCTCCTTTTATTGGGATTATAGGGGGTTTTATTACGGGCAGCAATAGTAATGCCAATGTTATTTTTGGGAATTTTCAAGAATCCATAGCCTATGCCCTAGGGGTTAATGGGGCAGTTATGTGCGCAATCCAATCAATTGGTGCAGCTATTGGTGGTAGTATTGGGCCCACTCAAATATTGTTAGGGGCCTCATCATCAGGCTTAATTGGTCGGGAGGAATCAATCTATAAAAAAACAATACCCTTTATATTCCTATCCGGACTTATATTGGGGCTTACAAATTATTTTATATTAATAAATATATAGCAATTTAAAGGGGACAGGATAAAATGAATAAAAAAGATCTACCTATTAAGTCAAAGTTAATTTTCCTGTTAATATTGGCCTTTTTCTTTTTATATATTGGGGTAAACATTGATAACAGGTTTTTGACCATGCTGGGAATAGTATTGCTTATAATAAACAGCCTTATAAATCTTGTCTTTTAACCTTATATTTAATAGCTAAGCAATATATTGGGGGAGGTATTTAATAATGGATAAGATTAAAGAAAGATATATTTACAAAAGTGTGGGCGACCACAAGATAGGGGCAGATTTATATCCTAATGGAAGGAAACAATCACCCTTGCTTATTTATATCCATGGAGGAGCCCTGATTTTTGGTAGCAGGGAGGATATTATAGAAGAACAGGTTAAAAACTACATAAAAGAGGGTTTTAGTGTCCTTTCTATAGATTATAGGTTGGCGCCTGAAAGCAAATTAAAGGATATTGTTTTAGATATTAGGGATGCCCTGGAATGGGCAAGGGTAGAACTTAGTAAAAAGCATGATATTGATACCGGGAGGATAGCGGTAATTGGAAGTTCTGCTGGGGCTTACCTGGCACTAATGACCGGCTTGTTTAAAAGAAAACCCAGGGCCATTGTATCCTTCTATGGTTATGGAAGTTTGCTGGGAAGATGGGCTAATGAGCCAGATGATTTTTATAGGAAGAAGATTAAGATTACAAGGGAGGAGGCCTATAATAACATAGGAAACACACCCATATCTAAGAGTGGAAGGGAACGTTGGCTATATTACCTCTATTGTAGACAGCAGGGCCTATGGGCCAAGGAAATAAGCGGATATAAAGTTGATGAACTTGAGGAAAGGCTTTTGGAATTTGCTCCCCTAGAGATGGCAGGAAAGGACTTTCCACCAACACTACTATTGCACGGTACTGAGGATAGGGATGTACCCTATTATAATTCCCTAGCCATGAAAAAGAAGTTGGATGAGTTACAGGTGGATAATGACCTATTATTGCTAGAGGGAAAGGAGCATGAATTTGATTATCTTATGGAGGATAATGCCGTTCAAGAAGGCTTTAAAAAAGTCCTTGTCTTCCTACATAAGTATTTAAAATAATCCTTATATATTTAATAAAATTTAAAATATAAAATAGTTCCATAATAAAATATCATAAATATGCTATACTGTAATTTATAATAAAAGACAGTTAATTTTGCTAAGTTTCCTATTATTCTAGTATCTACTGGCAATACTATGAAAAATCCCCAGGATAAACTAATAGGAAAATTAAAATTAGATATAAAAAAACAAGTTGGATTAAGAGCTAACTTGTTTTTTTATAGAGGAAGGATTTAAACTGTTTTACATAGAAATTGATTTGATAGGGAAGGGAAAAGGGAGGAAGCTTATTGTGATAAAAGAATTGAAGGATATATCTAAGGAATTTCTTAATGAGATGGTTGACATGGTTGTTTTGCTAACCCAGGTTAATGTTAAAATAGCCAGAAGTGGAAAAAAGTATGTAGATTTATTATTGCAGGATACCAGCAGGACAATGGAGGCAAAATTTTGGGACTATGAAGCTAGGCAGGATTTATTCGATGCCTTTGATAATTATGAAATTGTTAGAATTAAGGGGACCATAGGCCAATATAGGGAACAGGTCCAGTTAACAATTAAAGAGATAGATAGGGTCGAGGGGAATGAATTTACTGTAAAGGATTTTCTTCAAACCAGTCCCATGGACTTTAATAGCATGATAAAGGCATTAAGGATTTATAGGGACAAGATAAAGTCCCCACATTTACAAAAATTAGTTGATGAAATGGTGTTTTCTGAAGAATTTTATGATGATTTTACTAGCTATCCTGCCGCTAGTAAGGTCCACCATAATTTCTACCATGGTCTTTTACACCATAGCTTGGAGGTTTTAAACTTTGCCAATGTAGTTGCCTCTACAAAAAAACTAAGCCCACTACAAATTGAACGTTTGTATGTTATGGCTATACTCCATGATTGGGGAAAAATATTTGAGTATAGGGAGCTGCCGGAGGTGGGTTTTACTGATGAAGGAATTATGTTGGGCCATATTTTTATGGGAGCTCATTTTACTTTGAAGAAAATAGACCAGATTGAGGACTTTCCCCAGGAGGATAAATTGGTCATATTGAATGGCATCCTAGGCCACCACGGAAGCCTAGAATTTGGTTCTCCTGTATTGCCCAAAACTGTGGAAGCACAAATCCTCCATCAGGCTGATAAAATGTCAGGGGATGTGGAAAGTATCCTATCTCACATAAGTGATGAAAGGGAGGAAAGGGGCAATTTTACAAGCAAGTTGTGGAACATGGGAAGGGAATATTATAAGAAATAAGAGATGGCCTAGGGCTCCTATTTGATAGGAGCCTCCTATGTTATAATTATAATAATACAAGGAATATATCAAGGGAAAATGGGGTGAAAGCATGGGTGTAACCTATATATTTGGAAGGGTAGGGAGCGGGAAAAGTCAATATATTATGAAAGAGATGAAGGAGAGGATAGAAGGGCCAGGAAGTCACCCACTATTTTTAATTGTTCCAGAACAATTTACTTTGCAAGCCGAAAGGGATTTAATAGAAAAACAAGATTTAGAGGGTATAATGAGGGCCGAGGTTTTGAGTTTTACTAGGTTGGCCTACCGGGTATTTAGTGAGGTGGGTGGGTTAACTAGGACCCCTATTAATGATATTGGCAAAAATATTGTTATAAGAAAGATAATTGAGGAAGTGGAGGATAAGTTAACTATCTATAAGGGAATTTCAAGGCAGGAAGGATTCCTATCTAGTCTTAGGGATATATTCTGCGAATTCAAACAACAGGGAATTAGGCCTGAAGATTTAAATTTTCAGTCAGGGAATATAGATGAGGATAGCATATTGAAAATGAAACTATCGGATATTGCCTTTATCTATGGTAAATTTAACGACTATTTAGAAAATCGCTATCTTGATAATGAAGACCATTTGAATTTGCTAATAGAATATATAGATAGGGCAACTTTTATTAAGGGGGGGGAGGTATGGATTGATGGTTTTCATGTATATACCCCTCAGATGTTGAAGATTATAGAAAAACTACTAGTGAATGCCAAGGAAGTTTACATAAGCTTTACTATGGAAGTAGATGGCGAAAACAATTCTGATAATAGCCTCTTTCAACTTCCATGGGAAACTTTTAGACAAGTTAAGGCAGTGGCGGAGGATTTAAAAATTGAAGAAAGTATTATTGATTTAAATAAGGAAACTGGAAAATTTATTGACAAGTCAAAGGAAATCATCCACCTAGAAAGGGAATTATTTAGATACCCATACCAGCCCTATGAAAAGGAAATAAGGGATATAAATATTTTTGCGGCCTCTAATTTATATTCAGAAATAGAGTATGTAGCCCGAGAGATAAAGAAACTTGTCAGAGACAAGGGATATAGATACAGGGATATAGCAGTTGTATCAGGCGACTTTGAAGGTTATAGGGGGGAATTGAAAAGAAGTTTTATAGAATATCATATACCTTATTTTATGGACGAAAAAAGAAATATTATGGACCACCCTATTGTGGAGTTCGTTTTATCAGCCCTTGATATTATAATTAAGGGCTACCCCAAGCATGAGGTCTTTAGATTTATAAAAACAGGTTTTACTGGCCTATCCAAAGATGAAGGCGAAATATTAGAAAACTATGGACTACAATATGGAATCCGGGGCAAGGGATGGCTAGAGGATTTTGACTTGGGAGATGAAGACTTGGAGGATATAAATAACTCTAGGTTATTAATTATCAAACCCTTGAAAAACTTACAAGGGAAGATTAGGGAAAATAAGACTTCTAAAAACATAACCAGGGCCTTGTTTGAATTTTTGCAGGAGATGGAGGTACATGAAAAGCTAGATATTTGGATTAAGGATTTAGAGGCTGAAGGCCGTTTTGAATATGTCAATGAGAATGCGCAAATTTGGAACACCATGATGGAAATTTTTGATCAGATATATGAAATTTTGGGAGATAGTCCAATCTCCTTGAGGGAATACCGCAAACTCTTAGAATCAGGCTTTGCTTCCTGCGAATTAGGGGTTATCCCTTCCACCATAGACCAAGTTTTAATAGGAAACCTTGAAAGGTCGAAGAGCCATGACATAAGGACCCTTTTTGTGGTGGGGGTAAATGATGGCATCCTCCCTTCTTATCATGAGGATGAAGGGGTCCTGTTAAATCATGAAAGAAATCATTTAAAGGAATTAGGTCTGGAGTTGGCTATAAATGAAGAAAAAAGCCTGCTTATGGATAACTTTCTAATCTACACTACTTTTTCCAAACCTCGGGATAGCCTATACCTATGCTATGCCCTAGGGGATGAGGAAGGTAGGGCTAAAAGACCCTCCATTTTAATAGACCGGCTTAAAAAAATATTTCCTAAAATAGAGGTAAAGAGTGAAATTCTACAGGAAAGGGATAATCCCTTACGGTTGGTGTCAACCCCAAGGAGTACCTTTAAATACCTGGTTGAAAACCTGAGACTATATCTTGATGGGAGAGGCTTTAATGATTTGTGGTGGGATGTATATGATTGGTATTTTAAGGAGTCTAGCTGGAATAGTAAAAGAGATTTGGTGCTAGAAGGGCTTTTTTATCAAAACAGACTGGGCTATGTCAAAGAGGCAAAGGCAAGGAGTTTATATAGCCTGCCCATTAGAAGCAGTGTCTCAAGATTGGAGAGTTTTGCCAGATGTCCTTTTTCTCATTTTATATCCTATGGACTAAGACCTAAGGAAAGAAAGGTCTTTGAGGTGGAAGGACCAGACATAGGTAGGGTATTTCACTATTCAATGGAAAGATTTGCAAAGAAAAGTAAGGAGCAAAATATAGATTGGAGGCATATGAACAAGACGGAATGCCAGGACATAGTTGGGGAGGTTATGGGGGAGTTAGCTAAGGAGTTTCAACATGGGATTATGTTAAGTACTCACAGGTATCAATATTTGATGACAAGATTAACCCAGGTTAGTACCAGGGCTCTTTGGACACTTTTGCAACAGTTAAAGACTGGAAAGTTTGAAATTTATGGCCATGAAGTCCCCTTTGGTCTAGGGCGCAAAATTCCACCCATCATTATCCAACTGGACGATGGGGAGCTTATATATTTAGAAGGAAGAATTGATAGGGTAGACATATTAAGGATGGAGGGGAAAAACTACTTTAAGGTAATAGACTATAAGTCAGGTAATAAGGCCTTTGACCTATCTGATATATATAACGGGCTCCAATTACAGTTACTGGTATATCTGGAGGCTGCTATGGCAATAGGAATGGACTCTGAAAAGAATGACAATTATCCGGCGGGAGTTTTTTACTTTAAAATCGACAATCCCTTAATTAAGGCCAGTAATGCCTCGGCAGAGGAGATAAAAAGGGAAATTTCAAAAGAATTAAAAATGAGAGGTTTGTTAGTAAAAGAGCTGGATATTATTAGGGCCATGGATGAAGGCATTGAAGGCCATTCGGATATTATACCCGTGTCCATAAATAAAGATGGAAGCATAGGCAGGAGGTCCTCTGTTGCCACAAGGGAAGATTTTGAGAATTTAATAAGGCATATTAAAAATTTAATCAGGGAAATTTCCAAGGAAATGTTAAAAGGAAATATTAAAATTAATCCCTACAGAAAAGGAAATGAAAACTCTTGTACCTATTGTAACTACAAGGCCATTTGCCAATTTGACAGCAGTTTGCCTGGCTATAAATACAGGTCTGTTGACAAGTTAAGGGATGAGGAAGTGCTAAAAAGGCTTAGGAGGGGGGAGGCAGGAGATGAAAAATTGGACTAGGGAACAAAAAGCTGCTATTGATGAAAGGGGCAAAAATCTTTTACTTTCTGCCGGAGCGGGTTCGGGTAAAACGGCTGTACTTGTTGAACGGATAATTCGACTTATAATAAGGGACAAGATTGCTATAGATAAATTATTAGTTGTAACCTTTACAAATGCTGCTGCGGGTGAAATGAGGGAAAGAATTGGGGAAGCCATATTGAAAGAGTTAGAAAAGCAGGATGCCAATAAGGAACATTTGAGGAAGCAGTTAATATTATTAAATAAGGCCTCAATAATGACCCTCCACGCTTTTTGCACTGAAATTGTTAGAAGGCATTTTCATTTTATCAATATGGACCCCAATTTTAGGATTGGTGATTTAACTGAAATAAATATCCTAAAATTAGAGGCCATGGATGAATTACTGGAGGATGAATATAGGAAAAATAACCCTGATTTTATTCAATTGGTGGAAAGGTTTGGAGGGATAAAAGAGGATACAGCTTTGGAAAATCTTATATTGGAGCTTTATCAATTTATTCGTAGCCAGCCCAAACCCTATGAATGGTTAAGAGATAGGATAGAGGATTTTAACTGGAAACAGGAGGAAAAGGACCAGCATCCGTGGTTTAAAACTATAGGGGAGAGGATAGCTGTTGACCTGGAGGGGGCAATTAATCTTTTAGAAGAAGGCAGAGAAATATGCCAGCATGAGCAGGGACCTGGCAAATATTTGACAGCCATAGAGGATGATATAGGCCAGATTCAAAAACTTATAAATACCCTAGATGATGATTTGCATGGCTTTTATGATGAGATAGAAAAACTTAAGCATAAGAATTTGGCAAAAATAGGACAGGGGGAAGCCAGAGAGGACCTAAAGGAACAGGTTCAGTTTTTAAGAAAGCAGGTTAAAGATATTACCAAGGCAATTAAGGAGGAAATTTTTGCCCTTAGTCCCCAAGAATATATAGAGGATTTGCAAACCCTCTATCCCATTATCAAATATTTGGGGCAAACAGTGGAGAGATTTGCAAGCATCTATGGTCAGAAAAAACAAGAAAGGGCCCTTGTAGACTTTGATGATTTGGAACATTATGCCCTGGCTATATTGGAGAATGACAAGGTCAGGGAAGAATATAGGAAAAAGTTCCATTATATATTTATTGATGAATATCAAGATAGTAATATTGTCCAGGATAGACTCATTAATCTCATTAAAAGAGATAACAATCTCTTTATGGTGGGGGATATAAAACAGAGTATCTACCGGTTCAGGTTAGCTGACCCAAGCCTATTCTTAAAGAAATATGAGGAATTTAAGGATGGAAGGGATAAAAATAATAGGCGGATAGATTTGGCCAAAAATTTTAGAAGTAGGCATGAGATTCTATCAGGGGTAAACTATATTTTCAAACACATTATGTCTAAATATTTAGGTGAAATGGATTACAAGGAAGATGTTTACCTGCATGCCGCCAGGACAGGTGAATCTACAGACAAGCTACCAATTGAAGTAAAGCTAATAGAAAAAACTAGGGATTTACCGGGTGAGTTAGGGCAGATGGAGGATATGGAAATTGAAGCTCGGATTGCCGCCAATAGGCTTAAGGACCTATTAGAGGAAAAAGTTTACGACGCTAAAATAGGAGGATTCAGGCCCATAGAGTATAGGGATATAGTAGTACTAATGCGGACTACACAAAACTGGATAGATGTATTCACAGAAGTCTTTATCCAGGAGAATATCCCTGTCTATGCAGATGTGAATACAGGATATTTTGAAACTATGGAAATTAGAATTTTTATAAATCTCTTGAAAATAATTGATAATAAAAGGCAAGATATACCTCTGCTTAGTGTGATGAAGTCACCCATAGGAAAGTTTACCATTGATGAACTTATAGATATTAGGCTTGACCACAAAGAGGGTAACTTCTATCAGGCCATTGATTTTTATATAGGAAATAACAAATCTCCCTTGGCAGACAAATTAGAAAATTTTTTAGATAAATTGCAGGAATGGACAAGGGAATCCAGATTAATGAAAATTGACGAATTTCTATGGAAGATATTGATTGAAACAGGATATTTTTACTATGTAGGGGCCATGCCTGGGGGCCAGCAAAAACAGGCCAATCTAAGGGTCCTCCTGGAAAGGGCCAGGCAATTTGAGAGGGCCTCTATTAAAGGCTTATACAGCTTTATTAAGTTTATCGAAAAATTAGAAGCCAGTAGGGGTGATATGGGGGCAGCCAAAATATTAGGGGAGAATGACAATGTTGTTAGGATAATGAGTATTCATAAGAGTAAGGGCTTAGAGTTTCCAGTGGTAATGATTGCTGGAATAGGAAAGAACTTTAACCTATCTGATACCAATAAAAATGTTTTGATGCATAAGGATTTAGGACTGGGGCCAAGATTTGTTGACCCTCAATTAAGAAGCTACCGGGATACCATAGCAAAATTGGCAATGAGGGAAAAAATTAAATTGGAAAATCTTTCGGAAGAGATGAGAATCTTATATGTAGCTATGACTAGGCCTATGGATAGGTTAATTATGCTTGCCTCTATACGAGATATAGGAAGACATGTAAGGAAGTGGAGTAGAACTATAAGTCCCCACATTCTTTCCCAGGGAAGAAATTACATGGACTGGTTAGGTATGGCTTTACTAAGGCATCCTGATGGGAAGGTCTTGAGGAATCTAGGGAATCTAGACCTAGGGGGACAGGGCCTATTTGATGATGAATCCTCCTGGGATATTTCAATTTTAAGTGGGCAAGACATTAAATTAAAGGAAGAAATTAAGACAGAGAGGCAGGAGGAAATAAAAGATAAATTAAAAAATTATAAGCAGTCTAACTATGGTTCCAATAAGGGAAAAATAGATTCAATATTAAATTGGAAATATCCCTACCAAGATGCCATATATATACCATCAAAACTATCAGTCACCCAGATAGAAAAATCAAGGGAGGGAAATATTGACAGGGTGGGATATAATATACCAGACCTAATTAAAAGACCAAGCTTTATGGGTGGGGCTAAGACCTTTACGCCAGCGGAAAGGGGTACAATTCTGCACCTAGTCTTACAAGTGTTAGATTTTAGGGAGGGATATTTGTCTCAGAATGTAGACCAACAGATAGAAAATATGGTGGAAAAGGAGTTATTAACTAGGGAAGAGGCAGGAGTAATAGACAGGAGTAAGATATATGCCCTATTGGAAAGCGATTTAGGACAACGGATGCTGGAGGCAGACCAAATATTCAGGGAGCTTCCCTTCAATCTTAAAAAAAGGGCAAGGGATGTAATTTCACAGGTGGACAATAGCCAGGAAATTTTATTAGTCCAAGGTATCATAGATTGCTTCTTTATGGAAGATGATGAAATAGTAATGGTTGATTATAAAAGCGACTATGTACCATATAATGGCCTTGGGCAAATAGTCAAGAGATATGAGCCTCAATTACGACTTTATAAGGAGGCCTTGCAAAGAATAAAAGGAAAGAATGTTAAGGAAAGTTATTTATATTTATTTAGTATTAATGAGGCAATAAAACTGGAATGGGATTGCAAGGGGCAAATGGCCACAAGCAAATAAAATCAGGGCTTAGATTACTTTTTAATCTAAGCCCTAAAACTTTATATACCCATTGAAATATATTTAGTTTCCAAGAAAGCATCCAGACCATGATGGCCACCTTCACGTCCAAGGCCACTTTCCTTAAAGCCTCCAAAGGGGGCCTGAACTGTGGAAGGAGTACCATCATTTAAGCCAATAATTCCGTATTCTAATTTTTCGGATACCCTTATACTCCTAGATAGGTCTTGTGTAAATACATAGGCTGCTAGGCCGTAATTGGTATTGTTTGCTGCCCTAATGACTTCCTCTTCCTCCCCAAAAGATTTAATGGGAATTATAGGGCCAAAGGTTTCTTCTTTCATGATAAGCATATTATCCTTGACATTAATTAATATGGTTGGTTCAAAAAAGTATCCTGCTTTTTCTGTATCAGCCCTATGATAACCCCTGCCACCGAAAAAGACTTGACCTCCCTTGTTCAGGGCATCCTCCAGATGATAATTAACCTTGTCATAACTTTCCTTATTAATAAGAGGGCCTAGGTGGACACCTTCCTCAAAGCCATCCCCTATTTTATATTGTGAGAAACTGGCCCTTAATTTTTCCAGAAATTCCTCCATAATACTATCATGCACATAAAAACGATTAATAGCTACGCACATTTGTCCGCAATTGCGTATTTTGGCCCCCATTACTTCCTTGACAGCCTTGTCAATATCAGCATCTGCAAAAACAATATAGGGGGCATGGCCTCCCAATTCTAGGGATACGCGTTTTATGGTATGGGCAGATTGTTTCATTAGTAGCTTTCCCACATCTGTTGAACCAGTAAAGGTTATTTTGTTGACCCTCTTATCCTCCATAAGAGTTTGGCCAATTATATTTGCTGGACCAGTTATCATATTTACAACACCCCTAGGGAGACCGGCCTGATGGGCCAATTCAACTATCTTAATGGCCGTAAGGGGTGTTTGGCTTGCCGGTTTTAACACCACAGTACAACCAACAGCAAGGGCAGGTGCAATCTTCCTAGTTACCATTGAAGCTGGGAAATTCCAGGGTGTGATGGCAGCTACAACTCCTACTGCCTGCCTGATGACCATTATTCTCTTCTTACTATTACTTGCTGGGATAATTTCACCATATACTCGTTTTGCCTCTTCGCCGTACCACTCAAGGAAGGAAGCTGCAGCCCCTACTTCGCCCAGGGCCTCAGACAAGGGTTTACCTTGTTCTAAGGTTAAGGTCCTGGCGATATCATCCCTATTTTCCAGTATAAGTTTAGCCCATTTTTGTAATATTTGTCCCCTCTTTTGGGCGGGAAGGGATGACCATTCCTTGAAAGCGTCATGGGCACTATCGATAGCTTCCTTAGTTTCTTGGGCCCCGGCTTTGGGAACACGGCCAACAATATCCCCATTTGAAGGATTAATTACATCAATCATTTCTTCTTTACAACTATTTTTCCATTTACCGTTAATATAAATCTTAGAATTCTCCATAATTCAACCCCCTCCTAGAAAAAAATATTTAACTATTATTATACCCCTTTCAACCTAGCAACTAACAGATTAATTCAAAATACTGCTAGAGGGCTGTTAAATTCAATACGAAGATTGATAATAAATATTGGAATATCTGTATAATTATAGTTGTACTTGAGATTAATGTATATTAGCATAAGTAGATACAAGGGAAGTTTTCAGAAAGGATTAACTATTCAGTTTCCAAGATGTATTCCGCATATCCACAGGGCTAGGCCTTATGAGACATTGAAGAATCCCTTGAAATTACAGGCTTTCAAATGCCAATAAGGCCTATAAAAATTTGAAGATTCCTAAAACATAATATTTGACAAATTCTTAGCAAAGAGTTAAAATATTATAGAATAATCATTTACCAGAATGTAACTAATTTTACAACATTTTATGGGTTTGTTGTGGAGAAAGGAGGGATTCCATGGCAAGAAAAATGATTGGACTTTTAGCTTTTGTAGCAACAGGGGTAGGCGTGATGGTTTCAACCTTTATTAATGATGGAAGGCCATTCACCATAGGAATATTACTACCCATAGCAGTATTTTATTTTCTAGGTTTGAGTGATCATATGAAAGAACTACAAAAATAGGGGGGTAAAGGAAAAATGGACAAAGCGAAAATTAACACAGTAATTTTTGCGATTATAGGATCGGTGCTTACATATTATATCAATCATACTATGGGATATGGTGCAGTTATAGCTAATGGGTTAGTAGGTACAGTGGGGGCTGTATTATTACCAGGTCCGTTGGCTGTTGCTCTATTTATTGCATCTTTTGTTGGAATGTCTGGAACAGCGGTAATACCATCAATGGCTTGGGCTACCGTGGGTGGAGCAATATGTGGCCTGATTATAGCCTACACGCCAGAAGTTTATGCTGGCATTGGAGGAAAGGGAGGAACTACTGCGGCCCTTTCTGTACAAATAACAAGGGCTATTACAAATCTATTTATGTAGAAAAGGGAGAGGTGAATAGGGATGGAATATGTTTCCATAATTATCGTATCTATTATAGCGGCATTAGCTTCATATTATATAAATATTAACTTAAAGAGGGGCGGAGTATTCGGGGCGGCCGTAGTTATATTAGTGGCAGGCTTTATATTTCCCCATTTCACGCCAGAAATTGGCGGTAACTTAGCACTAATAGCTACGATTTCAGCTTATGCTGGTATGATTAGTACAGCTAAATTCCCACATATATGGGAGATGGTATTCGTTGGTATTATTGCTGGTTTGGTTTTTATAGCCAGTCTTGCAGCCTATGCAGGAGTTGGAGGGAAATTGGGAACAATAGCTGCAATCTCTTGCCTAACTTGGCTAGGAATAAAAAAAGTCCTAGGTATGGCACCTAGCACAAAAACAGAAAGCGGAGAGGCAAAACCAACTAGTTAATTTGAAATTTTTATCTTTAATTATACAATAGTATATTATAGTATGGTTTATAGAAACTTTTATTAGCATATAAATTCTCAAATATCTTTTATTACATTATAATTAGATGATTACACCTATTAAGTATTAACTTTTCATGCTATAATATATATAGAACCTATCATAGGCATGATTAATATACTTAATTCCTTTAAGTATTTGACATATTTTATGCTTTTTAGTAATTAGTTTGTAAATATACTTTAACAATGGCATAAAAATTCTATTCTGCAATTTCATATTGGATATTATTATATATTTTCAAGAATCTTTTTAACATTTCCAAGGACTAACTTTTGAAGAAAAAATAACTGCAACTTATGCAGATTCAGCAAAAAAACTTATTATATTTACCTAATAATGTGTTTCTATAGACATGACCATATTAATCAAATTCAAAATTTAAATTTGTTGGAGTGTTTGTAGATAAATAAACAAAAACACTTCAACAAATTTAATATAGATTTTTTAAATAAATTTTATTTAATTTTTAATTTAATAAGAAAGGATGTTGAAAAGATGATTAACCTTAAGATTAATGGACGGTCTGTCCAGGTTGAAAAAGGTGCCACTATTTTGCAAGCAGCTGAAAAAATAGGCATTGAAATACCAACCTTCTGCCATGACCCACGATTAAGGCCAGATGGTGCTTGTAGAATTTGTACTGTTGAAGTCGAAGGCACTGACAAATTACCAACTGCATGTACCGCTCCTGCCGAGGAGGGAATGAGTGTTTGGACAGAGAGTCCAGCTGTCATCGAAGCTAGAAAAGAAATTTTACATCTATTGTTGTCGAAGCATCCGATGGATTGCTTAACTTGCCCCAAGGCGGGTGAGTGTAAGCTACAGGACTTGTGTTACAAATATGATATTAAGGAACCGGCTTACATAGCACCTAAAACAACTTACCCAATAGATGATTCTAACGACTTCTATTATAGTGAGCCAGATAAATGTATCTCCTGTGGTAGGTGTGTTAGGGTATGTAATGAGCTACAAAACACCAAGGCTATATCAATGATTGAGAGGGGTGTATCTACACGAGTTTCTCCACCCTTTGGCATGCCCTTGGCAGAGTCAGAATGCGTATCCTGTGGTAACTGTATATCAGTTTGCCCTGTTGGTGCCCTGATGCCCAAGGCCAAAGAGAAATTTAGATATTGGGAGACTAAACCTGTTAGAACAACCTGCTCATATTGTGGTGTTGGCTGCCAAATGGATTTACTTGTGAAGGACAATAAGGTTGTTGAAGTTAAACCTGCCTATGGACCTTCAAATGATGGATTGCTCTGTGTTAAAGGGAAGTTTGCCTTTGATTTTATAAGTAATCCAGATAGATTAACTAAACCTTTAATTAGGAAGAATGGCAAGTTAGAGGAGGCTAGCTGGGAAGAAGCCTATGAAGTTGTGGTAGACAAGATAAAAGAAACCAGGAAAGAATTTGGGCCAGATGCAATAGCTGCCTTTTCATCAGCTAGGGCAACAAATGAAGAAAATTATTTAATGATGAAATTTATGAGGGCAGTGGTAGGGACAAATAATGTAGACCATTGTGCCCGACTCTGACATGCACCTACTGTTGCAGGACTTGCAACTACATTAGGTAGCGGTGCTATGACCAATAGTGTTGGGGAAATCAAAGAAGCGGATGTTTTATTTGTCTGTGGATCCAATACAACGGAAGCACATCCAGTAATTGGTGCACAGGTGAGACAGGCAGTAAACAATGGGGCAAAGCTCATTGTTGTAGACCCAATGGCTATTCCCTTAACGAGAGATTCAGATATTTTCTTACAAGTTAAACCAGGTACTAATATTGCCTTAATTAATGCAATAATCAATGTAATATTAGAAGAAGGCTTGGAAGATAAGGAATATATTGAAAATAATACAGAGGACTTTGACAAGTTAAAAGAGGCTGTTAAGAAGTATACTCCTGAGTATGCTGCAGAAATTTGCGGTGTAGATGCTGAAGATATCCGTAAAGCTGCTAGACTCTACACCTCAGCAGAAAAATCCAGTATATTATACACTCTTGGAGTTACAGAGCATCATGATGGTACTGAAAATGTGATGAGTTTATCAAACCTAGCACTAGTTACAGGTAACCTGGGCAAAGAAAGTTCTGGTGTCAATCCCCTCAGAGGTCAAAATAACGTTCAAGGGGCTTGTGACATGGGAGCCTTACCCAATGTATTTTGTGGTTACCAGTCTGTGACTGATCCAAAGGCTATTGATAAATTCGAAAAGGCCTGGAAGGTAAAATTACCAACTAAGCCAGGTTTGACAATTCCCGATGTAGCCAATGCTGCAGTAGAGGGTGATGTTAAGGTATTGTACGTATTTGGAGAAGACCCAGTTATTACAGACCCTAATACAAATCATGTAAGGGCTGCCATGGAGAAGACATTCTTAATTGTTCAAGATTTATTTTTAACAGAAACAGCAGAACTTGCCGATGTTGTATTGCCAGCAGCCTGCTTTGCTGAAAAAGACGGTACTTTCACCAATACTGAAAGAAGGGTACAAAGAGTTAGGAAGGCTGTGGATGCACCAGGTCAAGCAAAGGCTGATTGGGAAATAATTTCTGAGATAATGAGAAGGTTAGACTATGATGTCCACTATAATAGCATAGAGGAAATATTTGAAGAAATGCGTTCATTAACACCTCAATATGCAGGAATGACCTATGACAGGATAGATGATGTAGGTATTCAGTGGCCATGTCCAACAGAAGATCACCCAGGAACAAAATATCTTCATGCTGGAAAACCCGTAAGGGGCAAGGGCTTGTTTATGCCTCTAGAATTCGAAGAGTCGCCAGAACTAACTGGAGATGAATATCCGATAATATTAACTACAGGGCGAATTTTAGAACAATACAACAATGCCAGCATGACAGGTAGAACCGAGGGTATAGACAATTTGGCTCCCGACCATTATATTGAAATCAATGAAAAACTAGCAGCTGAGAAGGGCATCAAGGATGGAGATATAGTTGAGGTCAGCTCAAGGTGGGGCAAATTAGAAACAAGGGCAGTATTGACCAACTTAACTGATAAAAATGTAGTATATATGGCATTCCACTGGCTGGATAGCGCCAATATTTTAGTAGGAAGTGAGTATTTAGATAAATACACCAAAACTGCAGGATATAAGGTAACTGCTGTTAAACTAGAAAAAAAGCTATAAAAAGCTTTACAAGGAATCAAAGTATGGATACTTTGATTCCTTGATAAAAACTTAATATATCTTAAAAGGGGAAAAAACAAGGTATAAAAGGCGGGATAAAATCAATTATCAAAGGAGGACTAAGCATGTCAACAGTTAAGCTTATGATAAACGATAAGTCCATGACAGCAGTTGGGGGGAAAACTATCCTAGAAGTTTGCAAGGAAAATAGTATCTATATTCCTACCCTTTGTTATCATCCCGATCTTGAACCAGGTGGCAATTGCGATATGTGTCTTGTTGAAGTAAGTGGAGAGGATGAATTAAAAAAATCCTGCGAAACAGAAATAAGGCAAGATATGGAGATTTACACCGAAACTGATAAAATAATTGAGGCTAGAAGGGAAAAACTCAATGAATACTTAGTTACCCATCCCAATGACTGCTTAACTTGCCAAAGGGCAGGCGGTGATTGTGAACTGCAGGATCTTGCATACTACTATGATGTGGACCCCAAGGAAAGGAAGGTCCCAAATAGGGGCATGGACCTATCTAGTTATGCAATAACTAGGGATATGGATAAGTGCATTGCATGTGAGAGATGTATTAGGGTTTGTGAAGATGTGCAAGGCATTGGTGTTTATGAAAAAGTTGAAAATGAAAAGGGTATATATATTACCACTAAGGGCAACTTGCCACTGGAGGATACTGAGTGTATCAACTGTGGTCAATGTGTAAAAGTTTGTCCAGTTGCTGCCCTAACAGAAAAGAATGAAATATATGAGGTCATGGCAGCCTTAAGAGATCCGGACAAACATATAGTGGTACAAATGGCTCCTGCCATAAAAAACACCCTAGGTGAGGAATTTGGATTGGAGCCAGGGACAGATGTAACGGGCAAAATACCTAATGCTCTTAGGCGAATAGGGGTTGACAAGGTATTTAATACTGATTTTTCGGCAGACTTAACCATTATGGAGGAAGGAACAGAATTTCTAGAGAGGCTTAAGGAAGGAAAAAATCTTCCTCTTATAACATCTTGTTCTCCAGGATGGATAAAGTTTGTAGAACAATCCTACCCACAACTATTGGATAATGTATCAACTTGTAAATCACCCCAACAAATGTTTGGTGCACTAGTCAAGACTTACTATGCCGAAACTGTTGGGCTAGATCCTGAGGATATATTCCATTTGTCTATTATGCCATGTACAGCTAAAAAGTTTGAAGCTAATAGGCCAGAAATGGGCCGGAATGGCATACAAGATGTAGATGTAGTTTTAACTACCAGGGAGTTGGCAAAACTTCTTAAACTTGAAGGAATTAACTTACCTACTCTTAAAGACGAAGGTTTCGATGTCTTGATGGGTGAGGGAACAGGAGCAGGCAGAATTTTTGCTAATACCGGTGGTGTTATGGAGGCAGCCCTTAGAACAGTAGTTTCAATTTTAACAGAAGGTGAAATGGATACAATTGACTATAAGGCTGTTAGAGGATTAGAGGGAGTAAAGGATGCAGAGTTAGATGTTGATGGTACAAAGGTAAGAGTTGCTATTGCTAGTGGAACTGGCAATGCAAAACAATTATTAGACAAGGTAATTGCCGGTGAGGCAGATTATCATTTTATTGAAATTATGGGTTGCCCCACAGGTTGTATTGGTGGTGGAGGCGCCCCTATCCCAGACGACCAAAATGTAAAAGAACAGCGAATGGTGGGAATTTATGCTAGTGATGTTGGCAATCCGGTAAGAAGATCCCATGAAAATACTGAGGTCCAAAAAATTTATGAGGACTATTTAGAAAAGCCAGGAAGTAACAAGGCCCACGAATTATTGCATACTAGTTATATTGACAGAAGTGAAAAGGTCGCTGGTGGAACAGTATAAAATCTCAATGAGAGCTAAAGGGATGCTATTATCTCTTTAGCTTTCTTTGAGAAATAAAATAGGACAAATGGGGTCACCGCATATCCTTAATTATAGTGTAAAGGGTGAGATAGGGTGAAACATACAAGGATAGGAGTTATCGGGATTGTTATCAATACACCAGAAGTAATTGCAGATAGGGTTAATGACTATTTAGGGCAGCACTCCTCTATGATAGTGGGGCGTATGGGAATACCCTATGAAAAAAGGGGAATATCTGTAATTTCCTTAATAGTCGAGGGCAGTACCGATGAAATAGGGGCATTAACAGGAAAACTAGGGAGATTAAAGGGGGTAATGGTAAAGAGTGCATTGACGACAAAAGAGTATGAATAATAGTGAGGGGGGTAACAACATGACTATCAATAGTATTATTCCCGTAATTGACGTTATTCAAGAAAAGTGTGTAAATTGTCAAAAATGTATTGCAGTTTGCCCCGTAAAATACTGTAATGATGGGTCCGGGGATTATGTCAAAATAAACTCTGATTTATGTATTGGGTGCGGAAACTGCATAGAGGCATGTGAAGAAGCAGGACATTATGCAAGGGTTAGGATGGATGATTTGGATGACTTCCTCCAGGCATTACAGAGGAGAGAAAAGCTTGTGGCTATTGTTGCACCAGCGGCAGCTGTAAGTTTTCCAAGAAATATCCACAAACTTATTACCCAGCTAAAACAGATGGGTGTGGATTCAGTTTTTGATGTAAGTTTAGGGGCTGAGATTACTACATATGAATATTTAAAAGCATATCAACAGGGTGCAAATCAGCCAATAATAGCTCAACCCTGTCCAGCTATAGTATCCTATATAGAAATATATAGACCTGATTTAATTAAGTATCTAGCACCATCCCATTCGCCAGCGATGGATGTGGCTATTTGGATACGGTCACAGGAAGAATATAGGAATGCCAAAATAGCCTTTATTGGTCCATGTGTCGCTAAAAGGCGGGAATTTAAAGACAAAAATACCAAGGGAAATATTGATTACAATGTAACTTTTCATTCACTAAAAAATTATTTTGATAATAGGGGAATAAGATTAGAGAGCTTGGTAGATTCAGATTTTGATGGTATAGAGGCAGAAAGAGCTGTCTTGTACAGTCAGCCAGGGGGTTTAACAGAAACCTTTAAAAGGTTCAATGTGGATTTAAAGCCCTATCAAATAACAAGGGTTGAAGGGGTAGAAACTGTCTATAACAGATATTTTGATGAACTTGAGGATGATATTAAATCTGGTGATACACCAGTCCTTGTAGACATACTAAATTGTGAACATGGATGTAATGTTGGAACAGCAGCAGCATGTTCCTTATCACACTATAAGATAGATAGGCTTATGGCAGAAAGGAGAGAGGAACAGGAGAGCAAACATAGAAAATCTCGTGGCTTACTAGGGAAGAGAAGGGAAGAAGAGGTATTAAGGGAATTTTTCAAGGAGATTGATTCAAGAAATTTGGATTTTTCTAGGAAGTATGATGACAAAAGTAATTTAGATACAATTAAAATACCTACAGCAAGGGAGTTTGATGAGATATATAGGGCCTTACACAAGTACACAGAGGAGGACAAAACAATAAATTGCCAAAGTTGTGGTTACGGTACCTGTGAAAGAATGGCTATAGCAATATTTAATGGCCTAAACCAGTTGGGTAATTGTCAATACTACAATATTAGTGAATTGGCAGAGGAGCATAAGGAAATTGAAGCACAAAATGAGGAGATAGCAGCTACCTTAGACAAGGTAAATGAGCAATATGCTACTATTGAAGAAAACCATAAAAGAAACAGGGAATTAAGTAGAGTTATTGAAGAAAATATGTCTAACATCCAAAATGCCAATAGCAGTTTAACAGGGGAATTAATTGAGATTACAGAAAAATCTCAGGATATGAGTAATGAGATTTTGGTCCTAAAGGATTATACATCAAAGATATCAGAAATCTCCCATCATTCCCAGGATATTATCCTAGAGATTGCCAAAATTGCCAAACAAACAAACCTGCTAGCATTAAATGCTGCAATAGAGGCTGCCAGGGCAGGAGAGGCTGGCAAAGGATTTGCAGTATTGGCTGAAGAAATAAGGAAATTGGCAATAGAATCTAATGAGGGTACAGAGGAGATTAGGAACTTCCTAATGCAAATAGCTAATGAAGTAGAAATTATAAATGGTAAAACAATAGATATTAATGCAAAGTCTGGGGAAGTGCTAGATATTATCTCTGAAGCAACAGCTGAAAGTGAAGAAATTTCTTCAAGATCCCTACAATTAACTGCCGAAGTGACAAAACTCCACGAGAGTACTAATGATATTTCCTAGAAACAATGAGAACATAGGGACGGTATGGCAATGGAAATATCATTTCATGAATTGGCAAAAATTTAACGAGTTCCAAGGTTTTTCAGGTCTTTACAAGATAGATATGTAGTTTTTTAATCGAAATAATTATATATATTAGATAGGGATTTTGAACTTAGGATGGGAGGATTTTTTACAACCCTTGGATGAATTTAAAATGATATTAATTTATCAATATTAGGAGAGTTTTACAGGAAAATCATATTAAATGAACTAATTAGATTAGAGGTGTAAAAATGGATAAGAAGAAAAAATTATTTAGTAGGGGAAACATTTGGCTTTTTAGTTTATTATTAATATTTTGGTTTATATTATCGCCGGAATTTAGCCTAGAAGTTATACTGGTGGGTTCCATAGTAAGTTTTCTAGTTGTACTCTATTCCCAAAACATTGTTTTTACGGAGGAGGAGATGCCTTTATACTATTTTAAACATATAGTAACCTATATTAAATATATTGGTATATTGCTTGTTGAAATAGTTAAGGCAAATATAGATGTGGCACTAATTGTTTTGAATCCATCATTGCCTATACAGCCACAATTTGTAAGCGTACCAATGATGTTAAAAAATGATGTTGTAAAGGTAATCTATGGAAACTTCGTTACCCTGACCCCTGGTACCCTGACCGTGGATATAAAGGAAGATGAATTTATAATTCATGCCTTAACTGATGATGCAGGGGAGGGAATGTATGGGTCTATTTTAGAGAAGTATGCCCGTATGTTAGAGGAAAATCAAGATGAGGTCGACTAGTTTCCAAATTATGGCCATCTTTATTGCCATATTGACATTTTTCAGCTTGTACGCAGCTTATATTGGGCCCACATCTGCAGATAGGGTTATAGCTGTAAATGTGATTACTATAAAAGTAACAATTTTAATAACAATACTATCGGTAATCTTGGGACAAGAAAAATTTATTGATGTATCTTTGATTTATGCAATGATGGGTTTTATGGCTACTGTTGTACCAGGAAAATTAACGGTAGCCGCTAAGAAGGATGATTTTATTATAAAGAAATCTAAAACAGATAGGTAAAGCTTTAATTTACAATATCTGAGGAATTGGAGGGAGTTATCAGTTGAACATAATAGGATTGCAGGTAATGACCATTCTTATTGTAATTATGGCCTTTTTCAGTTTATATAAGGCATATGTTGGTCCGAATGCGGCAGACCGAGTGGTGGCCATCAATGTTATTTCTACAAAAATAGCTACTTTAATAGCATTATTATCAGTTATTACTGATCAAGAAGCCTTTATTGATGTGTCCCTAATTTATTCTATGATGGGATTTATCGCCACAGTCTGTGTTTCCAAGTATATTGAGAGAGGTAAACTTTATTAAGGGGTGAAGAAAATTGCAATATGTACAAAGCATTATAATCTTTTTCTTACTTTTCTGGAGCGCCTTCTTTTTTGTAGTAGGTACAGTGGGTTTGGTTCGGATGCCTGATGCATTTTCCAAAATGCATGCCACGACCAAATGCGATACCCTGGGAGCGGGATTGGCCCTACTGGCTCTAATGGTGAATCATGGCTTCCATATAGTTAGTGTTAAATTAATATTAATAATTACATTCATTTGGTTGACTAACCCTACCGCTGCTCATATTATAGCCAAGGCTGAATATAACAGACAGTTAGGCGAGGGGAAGGATCTAGATGTTAAGGATTTATCCGCTGTGGAAAAGGGGTGATGAATAGATGATGAAATTTTTAAATTTGATCTTAGTAATATTTTTAGTTGCCTGTGCTTTAGCAGTTGAAAGAACTAATGATTTATTAAGTGCAGTTATTATTTACGCTTCTTATAGCTTAATAATGGCAGTCCTCTGGCTATTCCTAATGGCACCAGATATTGCATTGACGGAAGCAGCTATTGGGGCAGGTGTGACTACCATTCTATTAATAGGGGTTGTAAGTAGGACTAGGAGGATGGAATAGTGAAGAAAACTTTAAGTGTAATAGCCTTATTAGGATTACTATTGTTATTAATTTCAAGTGTAATGGAAATGCCTGGAGTGGGTAGTACAGATAATCCTTCTTATAATGAGACAACGGAATATTATTTAGAAAATGCGGTTAAAGATACCAATGCGCCAAATGCCGTTGCTGCAATTATTATAGATTATAGAGGTTTTGATACATTGGGAGAGACAGTAGTACTATTCACAGCGATAACATCTGTTCTGTCTGTTTTGGCAATTTCCCATGACAAAAATGATACGGAGAAGGTGAAAAATTAAAATGGATGATTTAATTGTAAGAACTATTACCAGGGTAATTGTTCCCTTTATACAAGTATATGGTATTTTTATCGTTATGCATGGTCACGTGTCACCAGGGGGAGGTTTCTCAGGGGGTTCCGTCTTGGGTGCTAGTCTGATTTTATTTACACTAGCATATGGACTTAAGGAAGCAGAGAAAAAGATGTCTCATGAAGTCGGGGCGGTAATAGAGAGTAGTGCTGTCCTTTGGTATATTGCCATGGGTATGGTTGGTATAATCATGGGGGGTAACTTATTTGAAAATAAGTCCGCTGGTTTTTATATGGGACAGGCATCATATCTTTTCAATGCAGGTATGATTCCTCTAATTACTCTAGGTGTGGGAATGAAAGTAGCCAGTACTATGATTACTTTATTCCAGACCATTATTGAGGAGGAATAGATTATGGATATTTTAAGAACATTTATAGAGCATATAAACTATATAGCGGCAGCTTGCTTGTTTGTAACGGGCTTATATACGGTTTTAACCCACTCAAATCTCTTAAAAAAGGTTATAGGTTTAAATATAATAGAGACCTCAGTATTCTTATTCTTTGTTTCAATTGGTTATGTTACTGGGGGCAAGGTGCCTATTATTGGGGTAGGTGGGGAAGGGGCAACCTACGTTAATCCATTACCCACAGGGTTAATACTTACCGGTATCGTTGTTGCAGTTAGTATAACCGCTTATTCATTAAGTTTGGTGGTTAGACTCTATGAGTCCTACGGGACATTAGACATGGATGAGATTATGAAGTTAAGGGGTGGACAAGTAAATGAGTAGTATACATTTTCCTGTAATAATTCAACTTTTATTATTGGCAACTGCGGTAAGTATACCAATTATGAGAAAAAAGTTTGATAGCATAATGAAAATATTTGTAGTTATGTCATCGCTAGTGGCATGGATCCTTTCTGTCTTTACGATGGCCAATGTTTTTAGGAATGGGGCCTTTTTATATAATTTTGGGAATTGGACACAAAAAATAGGGGTCCAGCATCTAATCGATGAGTTTTCGTCAACTATGGCATGTGTCATAATGACCATTGCCACCCTTATTATTATTTACTCAGTTAAAGACGTAGAACACGAGGTCAAACAGGGACAAATGGGGAACTATTACACCCTAGTATTTTTGCTCTTATATTCAATGGTTGGTATGACCTACACAAATGACGTATTTAATATGTATGTCTTTATGGAAATATTGTCCTTGACATCTTGTGCTATTATTTCAGCCAGGAGGGAAAAGGAAACTTTTCTTGCTGCCTTTAGGTATCTAATGTTAAATACCATAGGCTCCCTGTCAGTCCTTATTGGCGTAGGGATGCTATATATGGTAACAGGATATTTAAATATGATGGAAATGAGCAAGGTAATTGCCCAGGTATGGCAATCCTATCCAATTAATATTTTGGTTTCCTTGGGTTTTGTAATAACTGGACTTGGTATAAAGGCTGCATTATTTCCCTTACATATTTGGTTACCAGATGCACATTCCTCTGCACCAACTCCATCTAGTGCATTATTATCAGGATTGGTTGTCAAGGTGTACATCTTTTGTGCAGCAAAGATTTTATTTAGAATTATAGGTCAATCAATTATAGTGGCTTTGGGAGTGCCAACATATATAAGTGTATTTGCAGCCTTGGGTATGATTATGGGCTCTGTATTTGCCATAGGACAAAAAGATATTAAACGCTTGCTTGCCTATTCTAGTGTAGCCCAATTAGGCTATATATTCTTGGGCTTTGGATTGGCAACACACCAGGGTTTTGCGGCATCATTATTCCATATTGTTTCCCATGCCCTGATGAAAACTGGCCTGTTTTTAAGTGCAGGGGCCATTATATATAATAAGGGTAAAAGGGATATTAGGGAATTTGATGGAATAGGCTATGAAATGCCCATTACCATGGGGGTCTTTACCATATCAGTTTTAGGTATGATAGGAATCCCGGGCATTAATGGTTTTATGAGCAAGATGTATCTAAGCTTTGCTGTATTGGAGGCAGACAAACCTTTTTATATTCTTGTTATATTGGCCAGTAGTTTTTTAAATGCTATTTATTATCTGCCAATAGTTATATCAGCCTTTTTAAAGGAGAGCAAGGAAAGAAAGAATGTTATGATATTGGATAAGCTACCCAAATCTATGCTGATACCCATGGTAATTATAGCGGCATCATGTGTGATTATGGGGATTTTCCCTCAATTAATAATGAACACCATGGAAAAGGTAGCACCCACATTCTTAACATTATACTAGGAGATGTTGAAAATATAGAAAAAAAAGATCTTCTCTGTATTGAGTATTAGGGACAATAGGGGACTGGAAGAGGGATATAGCCAGTTCCCTTAAAGAAATATAATCTACACATAGCATACGGGCACATGGAGACTAAAAATATATAATCCTTGTGTCTATGAAATGTGATATAGGGGAATAGGGGGATATATATGAAATTAAGAACAAAAATTATTGTTACCTATATTATTTTAATTGTTATAACAACTGGAGTTTTAGGTTTTATAGCAATTAATAAGACTCAAGAGGCGGCTTTAAAACAAGAGGAAGAAAAAATTGAATTTGCTCTTCAATCAGTTTATACTTTAGTAAATATGAGACAAAATCTTCTGCAGGAACAAATTAGAAACAATCTAAATGTATCTGTTAGGATTCTCAAGGAAGAGTATGGTAATATCAGAATAGATAAGGATAATTTAGTTAAGGTAGGAGACTATAAGGTCCCCGCCATGTACGCCGGAGACATTAATCTAATTGACAACACAATCTTTGTTGATGAGGTGGCAGAATTACTTGGAGGGACATCTACAATTTTTACTTTGAATAAGGACAAATTTGTCAGGGTTAGTACTAATGTCCTTGATGAAAGTGGGGGTAGGGCAATAGGTACTGTTATAGACAAGGATTCTCCTGTCTACCAATCTGTAATTAATGGCAAACCATATTATTCAAGGGCATGGGTTGTCAACCGCTGGTGCGTAACTGCATACAGACCCCTGCTTGATTCTAACAATAATGTGGTAGGGATGCTTTATGTAGGAGTACCTGAAATAGATGAAAACTTGGAAGGAATCCTAAGAAATGTTAAAATTGGTGATGCGGGCCATTTATATATAATGGATTCAGCAGGCGACCTATTATACCATCCTACAAGACAGGGTGAAAATATTGCCCAAGAGGAATATGTTCAGGATATATTAGAAATGAAAAATGGGACTATGGAATTTGTTGTGGGCAGGAACGAAAAAATAGCAAACTTTCAATATTTTGAACCGTGGGATTGGTACGTTGTTGCCTTAGTAAATATCCACGATATTAAATCAAATGGTCAGGGCATAATTAATTTTGTAACAACTGCTATACTAGTGATACTAATTATTGCCACTGCTACAATTGTTAATAAAAAAGTAAATATAATGGAAGAAAAAGAGGACACAGGGGAATTTGCAGTGATAAGAGTTGAAGATGAATAAGAAGAGCTACTAATCAAAATATATGTCATTTATAGACATGAATGAGGAGGGTTAATATGGGCAACTATCAGGAAATAGCACAGAACACCAACAAAGAGGAAAGTTACACAAAACAAAAGATAAACAGAGGTATTGATGCATTTTATGTAAATAGTACATTTGTTTTATTTGCCTTAATATTTGTGATAGGGACATATTTGTTAATGACAACCGAAGCAGGAAGAAATATTTTAGGAACAGTTGCCAGCTTTACTTACATACCTGCCATCATGCTTATTTTAATATTTTCAGCTGCACCCCTATGTGTTTTAATTGGTTCAAAATCTGAAAATGCCAGAGATATGTTTATTATAAACTTGGTATTTCTGATATTTATAATGATTTTTATAATGTTTCCACAGGTACTCAAGGCACCCATAAATGTTGTACTGCCAAGTATCTTAGCCTTTGGAATTAATTTTAGGGTAGATCAATTAACTATACTAATACTTATTGCAGCAGCATTTCTTTGGTTAATGTCAATTATCTATGGTCACAATTATATGAAGCTGGCCGAGGAAAACCGGGGAAGGTTTTACTTCTGGTTTCTAGTTACCTTTGGGGGCATATGCGGGGCCTTGATGGCTAATGATCTACTAACTATGTTTTTATTCTTCGAGATTATGTATCTTAGCTGTTACTTTTTGGTGGCACATAATCAAACACCGGAGGCATTAAGGGCAGGAAATCGATATATATATATGGGAATTGTAGGAGGCCTAAGCATGCTGTTAGGTATTAGCTTGCTCTATGTATACACTAATACCTTTATACTGGTGGATATTATGGCCCCTCTACAGGCCCAATGGGTAGATAATGGACCTATTATTGTTTTAGCTATTATTGTTATATTGATTGGATTTGCCATAAAGGCAGCCATATTTCCCATGCATTTTTGGTTACCCGATGCCCATTCTAACGCACCCACACCTGCAAGTGCCATATTATCTGGGATGGTGATTAAGGTTTATGTTTTTTCCCTAATGAAATTTTTACATAAAGTCATAGGAATAAACATTATTAGGACTATTAACCTACATATCCTTCTACCACCCCTAGCAGTTGTAGGTATGATTATGGGGTCTGTATTCGCCATAGGTCAAAAAGACATTAAGAAAATCCTTGCCTATTCCACTGTAGCCCAGGTTGGTTATATGATATTAGGTATAGGATTTATGAACGATAAGGGATTGGCGGCATCAACATTTCACATCATCACACACTTCTTAATGAAGTCGGGATTATTCTTCTGCGCTGGAGCAATAATTTTGCAAACTGGCAAAAGAGATGTTAGGGAATTACAGGGAGTGGGCTACCAGATGCCTATTACCATGGGAGTTTTCACAATAGGTGCCTTATCAATGATAGGTATTCCTGGGGTGAATGGCTTTATGAGTAAATGGTATTTAAGTATTGCGGCCCTAGATGTTGGTAAACCAATCTTTGTTTTTATGATTTTGGTAAGTAGTTTCTTAAATGCTATGTATTATCTACCAATAGTAATTACAGCATTCTTACAGAAAGCACCTGATAGGGAAAACATCCTAGTCCTGGATGAATTACCTTTAAATATGATGATTGCCATGGTATTAATAGGAATTGGGTGTATTACCTTTGGAATCTTCCCTCAATGGGTTATGAGATTTATAGAACAAGGTTTAACAAGCTTTTTCTAAATTAGGAACAGGCAATTAAGTTATGGAGGAGATGGAATATGAAAAATACTGAAAACATTGGGGTGGTTAATTACCCAGACAGGTCTGATAAGACGTCAACCCCATTGTTTATTAATAATTTAACTGTATTCCTGTTGACAATAGCAGCATTTGTATTCTTTGTATGTTTAACAGGGGGGGGAAAGGCACCCCATATTTATCAGGCAATAGGGGAATTTGTTGCCAAGAGAAACTATTATCCAATATGGATAGTATTCCTGCCTATAATAGGGGGATTTGTATCAATATCCTTTGGTAGGAAGTACGAAAACCTGAGGGATGCCTTGACGGTAATCTTCACCTTTATTACCCTTATTATGGTAATGTCTATGTACCCACTAGTAGCAAAGGGGAACATAATTTTAAATTTGCCTAGGGTACTGGGTTATGGTTTATTGTTTAAGATAGATATGTTAAGCTTTATAATGGCAATTCTTACATCTATTCTCTGGTTGATGGCTATGATATATGCCCCCAATTACATGGCCTTTGAAAACCATAGAAATAGGTTCTACCTATGTGCAGCAATCACCTACGGGGCAATCCTAGGGACAGTCATGGCAGGGGATGTATTTACCATGTTCCTATTTTTCGAGGCTATGACCTTTAGTTCCTATATGCTGGTGGTCCATTGCGAAACTGAGGAGGCAATAATTGCCGGGGGAAGCTATATTTATATGGCTATATTTGGAGGATTATGTATTTTACTAGGGATGATACTCTTATATATACATACTGGGACCCTAGAGTTCAATCCCTTGATTTCACAAATAGTAAGTATGGGGAATACCAGATATTCAGTAATGGCATTGTTTATGGTTGGCTTCGGGGTTAAGGCAGGTATGGTACCATTGCATATTTGGTTGCCCAAGGCCCACCCTGTTGCACCAACACCTGCTAGTGCCTTATTGTCCGGTATAATGATTAAGGTTGGTGGCTATGGGATGCTTAGAACCTCAACCAGCTTCTTTTTCCCTCTGCTTAAGGAAATTGGAGGTATAAATGATATCCTGTGGTTATCTTCAAAAAACCTTGGTGCCGTGATTATTTGGATGGGTATAGCCACTATGGGTATAGGTGTTTTTATGGCCTTGCAACAAGGTAATATGAAAAGAATGTTAGCATACCACAGTGTAAGCCAAATGGGCTATGTGATTTTGGGTATAGGTGTGGCATCATATTTAGGTTATCATGGTCCAATGGGTTTTACCGGAGGGGTATTTCACATGATTAACCATGCCTTGTTTAAATCCTTGTTATTTATGGTGGCAGGGGCAGTCTATCTGCAAACCCAGCATTTAGATATGTACAAAATGGGGGGCTTTTGGAAAAAGATGCCCTTTACGGCCCTGGTTGCCCTAATAGCAGCCCTAGGTATTACTGGGACACCATTATTTAATGGCTTTGCAAGCAAGACCCTACTACACCATGCAATTGTGGAGGCCTATGAGTATGGCCATCCCTCATTTAAATATGCTGAATACCTATTTATTTTAATAAGTGCATGTACGGTAACATCCTTTATTAAGTTAATTAGTTTCACATTCCTAGGCAAGTGTCCCGAGGAACATAAGGAAATTAAAAGTGGTTATAGGATGATGGATATGGCTATGTTGGGTTTGGCTATCTTTATTATAGGTGTAGGTTTAAAACCAAATTATATTATGGACTATTTTTTAATACCTGCAGCTAAAAGTGTGACCTATGACCATCAATTTATTGCCCAACATTTAAACAACATAAATTTCTTTACCTATAGTGACCTTATGGGCATGGTACCAGTATATATTATGGGGGCCCTAATATTTATTGCCGGTATTAAATTTGATCTATTTCACCTGCCCTTCCCCAAGTGGCTACGATTTGATTACATTTTATTTTATCCAATATTCAAATTAACTACCTTTATTTGCAATAGGCTAAATCAAGGGCAAGAGGTAGTTATGGAAAAGGGAGATGGCCTAGTAGATGAAATGAATGTGGCTATAAATGCAATTACTGAGCAATATGAGAGCCAACTAGAGAAGAGTGAGGGTCTAATAGCTAAGTGTGTCTATACATTGAATTTATTGACAAATCGTTATGAAACTACTATAATTCAAAGTGACTTTATCATATATACTATTATTCTAACCAGTATTTTGGGCATGCTATTGCTATTTAAATAAAAGTAAATAACAAAAAATAAGGACAGGAATGCAGGCGGACTAAAGGAGTTTACCTGCATTCCTTAATATTAATTAATTCTTATTTATAACAATTATCTACTAGTTGCTATAATTGTTGTCTTTAAATAAAATGAGATCAATAAGATGGAAAGGAGATTGTCAATGAGAAAGCTTGGGAATAAACTTATAGCTTGTGTTTCTGTCCTATTATTGCTTTTTGGATTGGCTGTGGGCTTGCTCACAATAAGGGATGTAAAGGGAACTATTTCCTATGTTGTGACGGAAAAGATAATTTCTGACCTAAATTCCTCTCTAGAGATTGTAGATACTTCTTATCCTGGGGCATGGAGGGAAGTAGATGGTGTACTATACAAGGGAAATAG
>CAYMGQ010000001.1:0-85722 GCA_964390055.1 uncultured Clostridiaceae bacterium | reverse complement strand
CTTCTTATCCTGGGGCATGGAGGGAAGTAGATGGTGTACTATACAAGGGAAATAGCATAATGAATGACAACAGTGATCTAGTAGATAAGATCGGGGATTTAACGGGTTATACTGTTACTATATTTTCCGGTGACACTAGGGTTGCAACTAACGTGCTAATGGATGGGGAGAGGGCTGTGGGGACCCAGGCAGCCGAAAATGTCATAGAAAGTGTCCTCCATAATAAGCAGGAATATATTGGCGAGGCTGACGTTGTGGGAGAACGCTACCAAACAATTTATAGGCCAATTTTTGATGAGGCTGATAACCCCATAGGCATGTTTTATATAGGGGCCCCAAAGGCCTTTGAGGATGGTATTGTTAATGGATTTATAGGCAAATTCCTATTAGTTATTATGGCTGGATTGCTTGTGGCAATTTTTGTGGCAGTGTTAATAGGGCGTTCCATTGCCAGACCCATTAATACTATTAGTCTTACGGCAGACAGGGTGGCTAATCTAGATATAAGGGGGGATGTCTCTAGCAAATGTAAGGAAAGACAGGATGAGGTTGGCCAATTGGCAAGGGCCTTTGAGGCAATTATTAATGGCCTAAGGAATGTAATAAGGGAGGTCCAGAACACATCCCAGAGGCTAGTAGCATCATCAGAAGAATTAGCAGCTATATCAGAGGAATCATCAGCTACATCCCAGCAGGTAGCTTCAGCTGCAGAGGATGTTACCATACATATAAGAGACCAGGTAAATGAAATTAAAAATTCAACCCTAGCAATAGGACAAATAAATTCAAATATTGGGGAGATATCGGAAAATATAAGTATAATTGAAAACTTAAGTAGGGATGTCTTGAATAAATCCAATGAGGGTAAGGATAATATTCATAGGGTAAGTATACAGATGAATAATATAACCGATGGTACCAATGAGGTGCAAAAATCCCTTAAAGATATAAATGATAGCTCCAATAGGATGCACAACATTATCCAAGTCATTGACAATATTGCTGAACAAACTAATCTGCTTGCCTTAAATGCTTCAATTGAGGCGGCTAGGGCTGGGGAACATGGGAAAGGCTTTGCTGTTGTAGCTGAGGAGGTTAGGAAGCTAGCAGAGGATTCCCAGGAAGCAGTCCAGGAAATTAGTGCCCTAATAGTGGACAACCATAGAAATATCCAGGGGGTAAATGAATTAATGGAGAAAAGTGCTACAGATGTGAATGAGGGAACGGAAGTGGTAGCCACGGCAGAGGTAAGTTTCTTGGATATTTCCCAATTAATTAACAGGATAAACGATGAGATTCAGGGAATTGCTAATGCCATAAATCAGGTAGTAAGTAATAGTGAGGCAGCAGTTAGTTATGCCAATAATGTCGAAGATTTATCCATGAATGTATCCAATGAAATAAACAGCGTGTCGGCTTCCACAGAGGAGCAAACGGCAGCAGTTGAAGAGGTAGCCTCATCTAGTCAAGGGCTAGCCCTTCTAGCAGAAGATTTAGAGAATATTATCAGCCGTTTTATAGTTTAATATTTTATTTTGGGATAGATTTTATAAGTTTGTCCCTATAATAGTTAATTTGTCTTTGATCTTCCCCCCTACTAGAGGGACTGATGCTTATAGTAATCTTATCCCTTAATTGTAGAGGGGGTCCATCAAAGATATAGATATCTTCAGCCAGATAGAGGGCTTCATCAAGATCATGGGTTATAAAAAAAAGCTGCCTGTTTTCCATATTCCAACAGTTTATAATATAGTCCATGAGATTTTGCTTGAGTTCTAAATGAAGGCCCTTAAAGGGCTCGTCCATAATAAGAATATTTCCACCATAGGCAAAGGCCCTAGCTATAGCGGCCCTTTGTTTCATTCCACCACTTAATTCTGCTGGATAGCTATCTTGGAAGGTTAGCAGGTCTACTAGGGCCAGGTACTTATTAGCTTGGTCTAGGGCCTTTTCTTTTTTGTAACGGTTATCAAGGGCAAAGAGGATATTTTCCTTGACACTAGCCCAGGGCAAAAGCCTATCTTCCTGGAAGATGTAGGAGAAGGTTTTCCCCTCTATGCCCAGTATATCTCCGCTATCTCTCTGGGTTAAACCTGAGAGAATATTGACCAGGGTAGTTTTTCCGCAACCAGAGGGTCCAAAGATACAATGGATTCTATTTGGTGGGAAATCAATGTTAAGATTTGATATAACCTGAAAGTTTCCATACCTCTTATTTAAATCTTTTACTTTAATTGTCATTTCTAATCCATCCTTTTCTAAGAACTACCAGTCTTGTATATGTTACCCATGGTAAGCCTTCTTATTAGTTGAGCAAATAGGTTTTCAAACAATAAACTTAGGAGGATAACCATCATTGTCCATGCGAACAATTCATTAGTATCAAGATAGGCCTTAGCGCTATGGAGGTGGCTCCCTATGGCATAACGGGGGTGGCTTAGGACCTCTGCTGCTACACTGGCCTTCCAACCCAGGCCTAGACAATTTATACAGGCGGCTGTGAAGTAGGGCATGACAGATGGTATATATATTTCCTTTAAAATCCTCCTCCTCCTAACCCTATAAAGTCCTGCCATTTCCAAAAGTTTAATGTCAACGTTTTTTATTCCTGTTAAAATATTAGTCCAGATTATAGGAAAGCACATAAGAAAACAAATAAAAATTGGAACATTTGAGGATGAGAACCAGATTAATGCTATGATTATAAAGGATAAAACAGGAGTTGAACGGATTATTGTCATTATTGGTAGAATCAACTCATAGATATATTTGTTCATACTTGAGATGATGCCAAATATAATCCCTAATAATATAGATAGAAGGAGTCCTATAAAAACCCTATACATTGAAAAAGCAATAGATTTCCAAAAACTAGACATAAATACAAGCTCCGTAAGCCGTAGAAATACATTAAAAGGAGAAGGGACATAAATGTCCCTTTGTATAATTAAATATATTATTTGCCAAACAAAAATCCAGAATGTAAAAATAAGTATCTTGTTTAAGAAATTTTTTTTATTTTTTGTAATAAAATTCATCATCAGTCAATTGTCCCCCAATAGATTTAGGTTCAAAATTATAGAGTACTTGGTAAAATTCTTCTATAAATGATTTTGCCTCTTGGGCATCAATATATACAATGTTACAGTAGGGTATAGCATTTTTTGCAATCTCTGTATTGGGGAGGATTTCATATTTTGCAATTAACTCTGCTGCCTCATCTATTTCCTCATTGACAAACTCTACAGATTGCTTATATTCATCCAAGAATGTATTTAGGGCTTCCTTATTATTTTCTGCAAAATCCCTTTGAACGATAATAACGCCCATAACCAATTGGCCCTCATCTTCCATGACCTTGGACCATTCCTCTGTAATATCTAGAGCAATTCTGACATCTTCATTTTTCATTAGAGCGGTAGTTACATGGGGTTGGGGAAGTAATGCTATATCTATATCCCCTGCCGAAACTGCCGCTGCTAAATCTGCATGTTGCAATGTGAAATCCAAAGTCACATCTTCATCGGCCTTTAAGCCATTTTTCTCTAATATATATTGGAAAGCAAAATCAGGTGTAGCCCCTTTACCACTAATATTTACGGTCTTACCCTTAAGATCTGAAATGTCATTAATATCTTGACCATTCTCCATAAGATATAAAACTCCCAAGGTATTAACAGCAGCTAATTGTATGTCGCCCTCTGTTTTATTGTAAATAACAGAAGCCAAGTTTGTAGGTACAGCAGCCACATCAACCTCACCATTGATAATCTTGCCAGTTAATTCATCCGGGCTACCCATTAAAGTAAAGTCATAGTCAAGCTCAGTTGTCCCCAATTCCTTATCTTCCATTAGCTTTACCATCCCCATACCAGTAGGGCCCTTTAATGCAGCAACTCTTACAGCTAGTTTATCCACTTCCACAGTTTCATTTCCTTCATCCGGCCCTTCTACTGGGTCTTCCACTTCTACCGGATCACTGGTACAAGCAAACAAAACTAATGATAGGATAACTATTAGTGTTAAAATTCCCTTTAAAGCTTTTCTCATGATTAATCCCCCTTGAAAATTTTTTAGAAGAAAGAGGAGTGCAAGCAAAAACCTCTTTCCCCCCTTAAAGGAGAAAAAAGGTATTATGTTGGAATCTACAATAGATGAATTGCAATTTTCCTTTTCCTCTTCTCAGGTTTAAATTACCCTTGATTTTAGTAATAATAAAAGTACTTATCCTTGGTTAAATAATATTAATTCAACCTCAGATTTTACATATAATGCTAAAATAATTCTACCAAAGGAAGATTCAAAAGTCAACAAAGATTAGCAAAAATTTCACATATTAAGATCCCATATAAAGTTTTTATTGGATTACTGGCTACTTCTTTGAAAAATATTTTCTATAAGGATGATATTTTTCATAACAATTGCTCCTTTGGTTTGTATTAGGTCAAAATTGTTAGCAGCTAGCTCCCCTTCCAAATCTTCTATGGATAGGTCAAGTTTGTCCATTTCGTGTATGCCCTCTTGTCCGGGCAATATCCCCCTTATTTTACCACCAAGCTCCTTTAACTTATTAATATCTTGCCTAGATTTTTGATATTCTTCCACATGGGCATAAAGAATGGCCTGACGAATATGGTATTTCATTTTATAGACCTGGGATGGAACCAGGGACCTAAAGGGTTTACAAAAGCTTGCTAAATTGTCGGTTAAAGAATTAAGGTAAAAGAGGCTATTTGTTATATTCCTTGCCTCAACTGCCCTAGATGCTTGGAACAACTTTTCCTCGAAATCTTCCATGAGATTATCAGAGCTATCTACATCCTGCAAATCAGCCTCCAGGATATTCCACTTTCTATGCAAATCACTAATCCTATTTTCCACTAGAAACCATAACTTATCAATACTATCCGGAATTTGAGAATAGCGGGATGTACTTCCTGTGATGTCCTCTTCCTTTAGTAGTAGGAGAAGGATTTGCTCCTTGTCTATTGACATTTTAATTTCCTGTTCCCTTTCCTCTTCCTCCTCCGCCTTATCAGACCCTAACTTAATTTCTTCATTCTCATCACTTGAGTCTTCCTTATCTTGATTTTTTTCTTTTTCTTTTTCCACTTCCTCCTGATCTATATCCCTATCTTCTTTCTCGGCCTTCATTAGTTGGGCCCCAATACCAGGTATAGAGTCAATATCATACATAGTTTTTAAAATATTAGCTTCTATTTCCCTAAAAACTTCGGGAATCTTTGGACCTTGCTCCCTGGCATTATCCTCCCCAGGTTTCTTTGCCCTACCTCCACAAGCTGTAATAAGGAGCAGAAAAATGACTAGTAAGTTTATACAAAATATTTTTTTTGTCATAATATCACCTCTAATATATTTTTACCAAATTAACTAAAAAAGATTAGCCAATACAATCTTTTGTCTTTTTACAGGGTAAAAGTAAAATAATTTTTGGGAAAAATAGTAGATGAGGCCTAGGAGGAATTTAGCAATTAATAGAGAATAGCTTATACTAAAGGTAATTTTATTATTTATTAGAAAGAGGTTGAATATGATTTTTAGGAGAATACCAGATATTCCAATAGATGAAAATAAAATTAAAAAAAATCAAATACCTATACTAATAAAGGATGAGGATTGGAAAAATATTATTGGTAATAGCAATAATAAAACTATACAAAACTTTAGTAATGAATTGGAGAACCTATTGAAAGAGGAGGAAAAACTTAAAAAAGAACTCATAGGTAAAAGGAGCTACAAGGCCAAGTTAATGGATAAAATTTTACATCTTTCTGATTTAATTAATAGACAGGGCAAGATTAATGCTATGCCTGAACTGGAAAGGTGCCAGTCAGAGATTGTGAGAGTTAATCCTATTATTGATGATTTAGAGGGTAATCTGGCAACCTATCCCCTAAAAATTCAGGAAGCTAATTTAGCCCTACTTAAGGAAACTATCAGTATAATTTATAAGGATGTCAGCAGGGATTATACAAGACTACACCTTGTAGATGATGAAATCCTTAAACTTAGGGCCAGATTAGGAGATTTAAGGGATGAGAAGGAGGGGCTGGAGAGAAAAATTGGAGTAATGTATTCATTTTTACATACAATTTTGGGCCATGAAGAAATGGAAAAACTAGATTTACATTTTTTAAAGGATCTTAACCAATAGGAGTTACTATATATGATAAAAGGAACAGGAATTGATATTATAGAAATACAACGAATCAAGGAGGCAATGGAAAAAAATCCAAGATTCTTACTCAGGATTTTTACCCCGGATGAAAATAAATTATTTCATCAAGCTAAATATCGGCCAAATATGGTAGCCGGTTTTTTTGCTGCCAAGGAGGCATTTGCTAAGGCCCTAGGGACAGGTATACGGGAATTTAAATGGAGGGACATAGAAGTTAGTAAGGATCCTGCCGGCAGGCCCTTTATAAAATTACATAATAATGCAAAGAATATAGCATATAGTAAGGATATAAGGGATATCCATCTATCCATATCTCATAGCAAAGAATATGCCATAGCCCAGGTAATTGTGCTATAGGCTATAGCCCGCACTTTGCAAATGTAAAATAATGATTTATAATACTATTGAATTAAAAAATAAAGGGGGATAGGCTGGTGAAATATTGGAGGATTGTAATTGTAATAGCTATCATGGTCATCATGACAGCCTGTACACAATCAACCAATGAAAAAGCTTATTATAAAATACAGAAGAAATTTAATACTATAGAAAGTTATCAGTGTATTGCTAAAATAAAAGGATCCAATGGTGAGACAACTAGGGAATATATTTTTCAACAGACCTTTAAAAGCCCTAATTTATACAGGTTGGAAGGGATTTCCCCCCAGATAATTAAGGGAAACTTAATAATATACAATGGCAGGACTGCATGGTTTAGACAGGCTTCTATTAATCAAGTATACAAGATTGACAACTTCAACCAGTCCCAAGAACAAATAATGTTTATTGGCTACTTTCTACAGAACCATATTAACTCAAAGCTCCCAAGGGACCAGGTCAATTGGCAAAATTCTAGTCAAGATATTGTTCTTGAGGCTATTATACCAGGGGGCAACCCCTATTTTGCATACCAAAGATTGTGGATTAATAAAAAAACCAAGAAACCTGAAAAACTATATATTTATGATGAGAGGGATAGGGTAGTTTTTAAGATATTCTATCAAGCCTTTGAATATAATCTTCAATTAGATGATGACATATTTAATTTA
This sequence comes from uncultured Clostridiaceae bacterium, assembly GCA_964390055.1. GTDB lineage: Bacteria > Bacillota > Clostridia > Peptostreptococcales > Natronincolaceae > CAYMGQ01. The sequence continues at coordinate 78,474 of CAYMGQ010000001.1, read as the reverse complement.
TCAGACCTGTCATAAATTGGATTTGAATTGTGGATTTATTTTCTTATACTATAATTAAAATAATTTTATACTTGGGAGATATATAATATGTATTTTTAAAAATTAATTTGGAGAGAGTAGTTGCTCCCGCTGAATTATACAATGCATTTTATCTCTTGCTTAACCTATAATAGCAATTGGCAATATAACAGGCAGAGGGAAGGGAGGAACTATAGGTATGGCAATGATTGAAAAGATAGGGCCCGTTTGGGCAGAAATTAATTTGGATAAATTGGAACATAATATAAAAGAGGTTAAAAAAATAGTTAATAATGATACATTAATCTGTGCTGTGGTTAAGGCAGACGGATATGGGCATGGGGCCCCAGAAATAGCATCAACCCTTTTGGCAAATGGGGTGGATAGGTTGGCAGTTGCAACAGTGGCCGAGGCTATTAGATTAAGAAAGGGTGGTTACAGGGGCCTAGTCATGGTGCTGGGTTATACCGATGAGGCCTGGGGTGAGGAGATATTGAGCTATGATATTATTCAAACCGTTCATTCCTATAGGCAGGCAGAGTATTTTTCTAAATTAGCCCTTTCTAGGGGCAAGGAAATGACAATCCATATAAAAATAGATACAGGTATGTCCAGGTTGGGACTCCAGGTTAACCATGAAACAATAGAAGAAATAGAGAGGATATATGAACTTCCAAATATTAATATAGAAGGAATCTACTCCCATCTTGCTGTGGCTGATGAGGAGGATAAGGCCTATACCCATGAACAGTTTGATAAGTTTATGTACATTGTCAATGCCCTTGAGAAGGATGGTTATAAAATCCCCATAAAACATATGTCAAATAGTGCGGCCATTATAGATTTACCCGAGATGAATCTGGATATGGTAAGGGCAGGGATTATTCTATATGGTCTTTATCCCTCCATTCATGTAAATAAGGATATCATCAACTTAAAGCCTGTTATGGAGCTTAAAAGCAGGGTATCCCATGTCAAGGTCTTGCCGGCCAGGAGAGGGGTAAGTTATGGCTTGCATTACAAGACTGACAGGGAGAGGAAAATAGTAACCCTACCGGTTGGTTATGCTGACGGTTTTACCTGTATGTTGACCGGTAAGGCGGAGGTAATCCTAAAGGGAAAGAAAATTCCAATTGTAGGGAGAATCTGTATGGACCAGTGCATGGCTGATGCTACAGGTCTGGATGTGGAATTAGGTGACGAGGTTATTTTGTATAGCAGTAAAGCAGATAGCGGAAATACAATAGATGATGTGGCAGCAAAGCTGGGAACAATTAACTATGAAATAATTTGCATGGTTGGTAAGCGGGTGCCCAGGGTCTATATAAGGAATGATAAATTTGTTCACATAAAAGATTATTAGTTCACAACTTTTTGGGATTATTGACAGCTTTATGGTTAATAATATATAATTATAGGTGCATGATAGGGTGTTTTTTTAACAATTGAATTAAGGGAAAATATCAATTCCGGAGGTGCAAGATGGCTGATTCAAAACGAATAATGATAAGTCTACCAGAAAGTCTTCTTAAGGAGGTTGATTATATAGTTTCCATGGAAAAAACTAACAGAAGTGAGTTCGTCAGAGAAGCTATGAAACTATATATCCGTGAAAAGAACAAGGTAATAATACGGGAAAAGATGAAGAAAGGCTATCAGGAGATGGCTTCAATTAATTTAGCCCTTGCAGAAGTTGGTTTGAGTTTGGATATGTACTCCCTAAAAAATTACGAGGTAGAGATAGCGGAGTGTGAATAACTTGCTAATTAAAAGAGGTGATATATACTACGCGGACTTAAGTCCGGTGATTGGGTCTGAACAAGGAGGAGTAAGGCCTGTACTAGTGGTTCAAAATGATATTGGTAATAGGTATAGTCCCACTATAATTATTACTGCCATTACTTCGCAGATTAATAAGGCTAAACTACCCACCCATGTGGAGATTAAGGCTGCAGAATATGGCTTAGTTAAGGATTCTGTTATCCTCCTGGAACAGGTCAGAACCATTGACAAGAAAAGACTGGAAGAGAAAATTGGTTACTTGGATGACAATATGATGACAAAGGTAAATGAGGCATTACTGATAAGTTTTGGCTTAGTCGATTTTTAGGCTTTAGATAAATATCTAAGGCTTTTTAATTTATATGATATATAGTATAATTAATAATTATATTGTTGAAGAACTAAGGGGGATGGCTATGAGGAAAAGCAGGAAGAAATTTATAATTTCAGCTATTTTACTAATGTTATTATCTGTCCTTGTACTGCAGTTTGTCTACGCTAGTGGGGGAGAGGCGGGATCTAAGGAGGATCCCATAGTAACCTTGTCCTATGTAGAGCAGAGGGTGGAACAGATAAAGTTTTATATTGATGAAAAAATTCAATCTTCTAAAGCCGGAACTTCTGACGGGAATAAAGTTGGTGGACAGGCTATTGAAATTGTATTTTTGGATAGGGGACAGGAACTTATTGCTGATGAAGGAACGGAAATTATTTTGCGGGGCGGTAGTGCCGTGGCAATTGATAGCCCTAGCGGGGGCCTGGCAAATGTTACAATTGGTAGGGATATACAAAACAAGCAACCCATACTTGCAAACCATTTACATATAGTTCCTAGGAGCGACGGTAGGGGTGTAAGGGCACTGGATAGCAATGTTATACTTATGATAAGGGGCTCATTCAGGATTGAATAATAATAAGTTAGCTTGGATATTTTTTAGACTTCCTATGTTTAAAAGGGAGGTCTTTTTACTGTATAGGGCTTAATCACTAAGTGAGATCCTTAGCCAAGCCCTATTATAAGCTACTAATTGGTGTAAAATACTAATAGTATGTATATACTTACTTAATGGAAAAATACAATGGCGGGGTGCTTGTATGAAAAAAAATATTGGACTATATATAGTAATAATATTAGGGATAATAGTACTAATACCTACACTATATACAAGGGTACAAATCGAGAATAGGAACAAGGTTGTTGATGTGGTATTAGACTATAGTGAATTTAATGATATGGCCAATCAGTCAGAGGAAAGCCTTTCCTGGTGGTTAGAAAAGTTTGGCCAGCTGGGGGTAGAGTATGTTGGCTTGCAGGAAGAAAACCTACAGTCCCTCTTAATGGATAATGAAGACTTAGATGTATTGATGGGCTGGGAGGTTAGGCAAGAACTTAATTGGAATAGGGAGCTAGCCAATAAGTTGCCCACTGATATATTGCAGACAATAGGGGATTATGACTTGTTAGTTGTAAGCCAATCAGCTAAAATATTTAACTTCATACAGGAGGGCTTAGTAAGTCGTTACTCACAGGAAGATTTTGAAATATTAGGGGACAATGACAAGTATGGAATTTTAATAAGGGGTAATATAGAGGATGCCTTATATAAGGAAGATTTTAAACTTACCGATATGAGGGGAAAACTCCACCTAGCAAGGCAAAAACCTTACTCCTCAAAACTTATGGAAATAGGCCTGGGTTTTGACAGGGAGAAAATTGCAACCATTAAAGAAAGTGGTTTAAAGGTGATGGCTAGGCCCTACACATACCAGAGAACAATATCAGAAAAATATATGGAGGCAACTTTTGCTGATTTAAAAGATTATGATATTATACCCCCGGTCTTTATCTTTAGTGGGGGTCAGGTACTGGGTTATCCTGATGAATTTCAAAGGTTAACAGAATATATGCTTGATAATGAAATAAAGGCAGCTTTAATTGAAAACTCAGTACAAAGAAGTCATATAGAACAGGATGGGCTACACTTATTGGCGAGAAGTTTAAACTATGATGCTGTTAGGGTTTTTTCAATTTGGCCCTATATCCAGGAAAGATTCGCATATTTTAACTATGAGGGTGGGGAAGAAATTGAAAATACCCTATATAGGGCTGTTACCGAGCGAAATATAAGACTTGTTTATTTCAAACCCTTCAAGAAGGATGGGCTCAAGCTAAGGTTTAATGAATTTAAATATATTACAGATTATGGTGAATATGAAAAGGTCCTTGTAAGGTTTAAAAATAGGATAGGAAGGCATGGGATAAGCTTGGGCACCAGTTCTATAATGCCAGCTGTAAGGGTTAGGCTTGCCAAGCAAAGTCTAATGGGCTGGGGCATTGTGGCAGCTGGGATTATCTTGTTAAGGTATTTATTTGGATTGGAGAAGAGGTTGGGGTATGTTTTATTATTACTAGGAGCCGTGACTATACCCATGGCCTTTATCATAAGACCATTACTTGCAGATAAAATATTGGCCTTAACTGCGTCCATTGTATTTCCTTCCCTAGCAATACTATATTTTTGCAACAAGTGCTACAATTATGGACTGGGGGAAGGCAAAGAAAGAAAAAGCTACCAAAGGGCCTTAGTTGGGGTTAAAGACCTGATTATAGCATCGGCAATATCCCTATTGGGAGGTCTATTTATAGGGGCTAGCCTATCAAATATTGAATATCTGTTGGAGATAGATATTTTTAGGGGTGTAAAAATAAGCCAGCTTGTCCCCATACTTATTTATCTTTTGATATATTTCATGTATTTTAATAATTTAAGGCCAAGGGATATAAGGGAGCGGCCCACCATCAATTATCAGGATATAAAAGAGTTTCTACTGGGGGATATAAAAATTATATATGTTATGATTGCGGCTATTTTAGGGATAGTAGGATATGTATATATGGCTAGGACAGGTCATGAAAGTGGTATTCAAGCCTCTAACCTGGAACTAATGGCAAGAAATTTATTAGAGGAAAAGCTACTAGCACGGCCCAGGAGCAAGGAGTTTCTAATTGCCTTTCCTGCCCTAATAATGGGAGTTTATTTTGCCAAGGATAAAATAAAAACTTTAGTCTTTTTAACTGGATTAGCTGCGGTAATTGGGCAAACTTCGATCACTAATACCTTTAGCCATTTGAGAACGCCAATATACCTATCCTTATTTAGAACCTTTTATTCCCTAATTTTCGGCTCATGTCTCGGGCTTGTATATATTGTATTATTTGAAATAGCCAGGAGGGCCTACAGGCGTATATATAAGGATGGGCTTTCTAGAATTGGGAATGGCTGATTATTAGGATAAGAAAGGGAGAAACAAATGAAAAAAATATTTATTTTTGGCTATTATGGTTTTCAGAATTCAGGAGATGAGGCAATACTAGAGGCCATAATCCAGCAGATTAAAACTGTCCTTCCAGATGCGGAGCTAAGAGCCTTAAGCTATAATGCAAGAGATACCCAATCAAAACATAGGATTCCTGCTGTAAGTAGAAATAATTTTAGCCAAGTGATAAGGGCCATTAGGGAATCAGATATTGTCATTAGTGGTGGGGGTTCTATCTTGCAAGACGTTACAAGCAGTCGGTCCCTGCTATACTATTCAGCAATTATATATCTAGCCAAACTGATGGATAAAAAAGTAATGTTCTATGGAAATGGTTTTGGGCCTATTAATCGGCCTTTAAATAGGATGATTATTAGATTTATTGTAAATAAGGTAGATAGCATTACGGTAAGGGATTTTGAGTCTAAGGAATATATGAAAAGCCTTGGAGTTAAGAAAAATATAAGTGTAACAGCAGATATTGCACTGGGATTAACAGGGGATAAGGATGAAAAGATTAAGCAGATAATGCTAAGGGAGAATATTAATAGGGAGGAAAAATGGGTGGGTATTTCTGTCCGTCCATGGAAAAATCAAGAGGATTATAAAAAGGTTATAGCTAAAACAGCTGACCATTTGATAGGAAAAAACTATAGGATTGTATTTATACCTATGCAGTTTCCCACTGATGTCTTGGTTTCAAGGGAAATAGCAGGCCTTATGGAGGGTCAGCCCCAAATTATAGAAAGACAATATAAACCCAGAGAATTGATTGGCCTTATAGGTAATTTAAATTTTTTGCTTGGTATGAGACTACATTCCCTAATATTTGCAGCCATGGGGGGGGTTCCAATGGTGGGTCTGGAGTATGATGTGAAAATCAAAAACTTTTTAAAAATAGTTAATCAAAAGAACGCCGGACCCATTGAGGGTTTAGACTTCACAAATATGTGGCAAATTATAGAGGATATGCTTAGAAATAGAGAGGAATATGTTAGGATATTGAAAAAATCTAAAGAGTCCTTAGATAAAAGACTAGAAACTAATATGGATATTTTTAGAGATTTAATATATGAAGGAGTAGGAGAATGAGGAGGCAAATAAGAATCTTAGGAATTCCCATAGATTCAATTTCTAGACAAAAGGCTATGGAGAAATTAAAACTATTTTTAGATAGCCCTAGTATACACACGGTGTTTACCCCCAATCCTGAAATCGTAATGTTAGCCCAGGAGGATATGGGATTAAAGAGGGCTATTGAAGATGCCGACCTAGTCTTGCCTGACGGGATAGGGCTGATAATAGCATCTAAATTAAAGGGTTTAGGCCTCAAGGAAAGAATTACTGGTATAGATACTATGGCCACCCTATTAGATTATTGTGGTAAAAAGGAAAAATCTATCTTTATATTAGGAGGTAAACCTGGCCGGGCAGAAAAGGCCTGCCAAAATATTGAGGTAAAATATCCGGGCATTAAAATTGCTGGCTTTAAACATGGCTATTACCAGGAGGATGAAGAGGCTGAGCTATTGAATTACATAAATAGCAAAGGGGCCGATATACTTTTTGTATGTCTTGGCGCACCCAAACAGGAGAAATGGATCCACCAGCATAGGGATAAGTTGAATTGCAGGCTGGCCATGGGTGTAGGAGGAAGCGTCGATATTTACTCTGGCCAGGTCAAAAGGGCACCGAAAGTTTTTCAAAAACTTGGCCTAGAATGGTTTTACAGATTGATAAAGGAACCCTGGCGTATTGGCAGAATGTTGCTTTTGCCAAAGTTTTTAATTCAAGTAATTATAAGGGAATAAGATATTAGTTTGGAGGAAATACCATTGGGTAGGATAAATTATAAAATTATTGTTGAATACATAGGAATTACATTGGGTTGTGCCTTAATGGCTATTAGTTTGAATTTTTTTCTTAAACCAAATATGATTGCCCCTGGCGGAGTAACAGGGTTTGCCATTATCCTAGAGGAGTTAATAGGTATCCCCATAGATATTACCAACCTTGCCATAAATATACCCCTATTTATCCTAGGACTAATGATTTTGGGCAGGACCTTTGGGGCAAAAACTGCCTTCGCTATTTTTGCCCTTTCTGGCTTTATTCGCCTATTTATAATTATTTTTGGTGACAATGCTATGATCACCCAAGACCTACTACTAGCATCTATATATGGGGGGGTTCTCTTTGGGGTAAGCCTGGGAATGATTTTTAGGCTTGATGGGACAACTGGGGGCACAGATTTGGCAGGGGCTATTTTAAACAAATATTTTCCCCATATAAGTACCGCAAAACTAATGATGGCCCTTGATTTGATTATAGTAGTTATAGCCGGACTGGTGGAAAAAAACATAGAAATTTCCTTATACTCAATAATAGCCCTTTATATTGCTGTTAAGCTGGCAGATTTTATAGTAGAGGGGCTGAATTATGCCAAGAGTTTCTACATAATCTCTGAAAAATCAGAGGCTATAGGCTATAGGATAATGGAGGAAATTGGGAGGGGTGTAACAGTATTAGAGGGCCGGGGTTTATATACGGGAAACAAGAGAAATGTCTTGTTATGCGTAGTCAACCGGACCCAGGTTATAAAATTAAAGAAAATTGTCCATGAAATTGACGAAAGAGCCTTTATAATGGTGAGCACAATCCAGGAAGTGGTGGGTGAAGGTTTTGGAAAAACAAAGGGATAGGAGGAGAAGGATGAAGGTCGATTTGAAATTACTAGCAGAAAAGGCGACAAGAATACGCAAACACATTATAGAAATGTTGTATCAAGCCGGGTCAGGGCATCCAGGTGGCTCCCTATCGGCTGCAGATATTTTATCGGTACTATATTTCAATGAAATGAAAGTGGATATTGATAACCCAAAATGGGAGGATAGGGATAGATTTGTCCTATCCAAGGGGCATGCCGCTCCGGTTTTATATGCCAGCCTGGCGGAGAAGGGCTTCTTTCCAAAGGATGAGTTAAAAAGCCTTAGGAAAATGGGGTCCATACTCCAAGGACACCCAGATATGAACAAGGTGGCGGGAGTGGAAATGTCTACAGGGTCCCTAGGACAAGGATTTTCAGCAGCCTGTGGGATGGCCTTGGCAGGAAAGATTGACAAAAAGGACTATAGGGTATATGCCCTTTTAGGTGATGGTGAAATCCAGGAGGGAATTGTCTGGGAGGCAGCTATGGCTGCAGCCCATTATAAATTAGACAATCTTGTAGGAATATTGGACTATAACAGGCTTCAAATAGATGGACCCAACCATGAGGTGATGGAAGTATACCCAGTGGTGGATAAATTTAAAGCCTTTGGTTGGCACCTAATAGAGATAGATGGTCATTCCCTAGAGGAGATTATTGGGGCCTTTGATGAGGCCAGACAAATTAAGCAAAGGCCAAGCATGATTATAGCCAATACCATTAAAGGCAAAGGAGTTTCCTTTATGGAAAACCAGGTAGACTGGCATGGAAATGCCCCAAACAAGGAGCAAGCTCTGCAGGCATTAACAGAACTGGGAGGTGGGAATTGTGACTAAGAAAATTGCTACAAGGGATGCTTATGGAAAAGCCCTGATAGAATTAGGAAGGGTAAATCCCCAAGTCCTTGTCCTGGATGCAGACCTATCAAAGTCAACAAAAACCATAGGTTTTGCCAAGGAGTTCCCAAAAAGATTCTTTAATATGGGAATATCTGAACAAAATATGATGGGGGTGGCTGCGGGTCTAGCTACTACTGGGAAAATACCCTTTGTTAGTACCTTTGCAATGTTTGCCACGGGCAGGGCCTTTGAGATAGTAAGAAACTCCATAGGCTATACTGGTTTAAATGTCAAAATTTGTGCAACCCATGCAGGTATTACCGTGGGAGAGGATGGGGCCTCTCATCAGGCATTAGAAGATATTGCATGTATGAGGGCAATACCAGATATGACTGTTTTAGTCCCCTCTGATGCCATTGAAACAAGGGAAATGATACATACAATAGTTGATATGGAGGGGCCAGCCTATGTAAGACTAGGGAGGTCGGGGGTTCCAATTATCAACAATGACACTGACTATAAATTTGAACTGGGAAAGGGTGTAACCTTGGCGCAGGGGTCTCATGCCACCATTATTGCTAGTGGAATTATGGTAAAGGAGGCATTGGAAGCAAGAGATATCCTGAAAAAAGAGGGATTATCGGTTGGAGTAATTAACATCCACACAATCAAACCTATAGATAAGGAATTGATTGTAAGGGCAGCTAAGGAGACAGGAGCAATTGTAACAGCGGAAGAGCATAGTATAATAGGAGGCCTAGGTGCAGCTGTAGCAGAAGTGTTGGTAGAAAATCAGCCAGTCCCAATGGAAAGGCTAGGAGTTAGGGACACCTTTGGGGAATCAGGAAAGCCTGATGAATTGCTCAAAAAATATGCTTTAACCAAAGATGATATAGTAAAGGCCATTAAAAGAGTAATAGCTAGAAAAGATTAGTAGCCGGCAGGGATATTTGTCCCTGCCTTTTTATACTCCCTTTTGAACTTGTACCACTGAATAAAACTATTTTAACTGAATACATATAGTTATATAGACTACCTTTTATGGTGGTATTAAATAATGGGGGGTAAAAGTATGAAAAGTAAGTTTAATATACCCAAGTTACCTAAAATAAAATGGAAATCTTTTATAGCTATTATCATAATTATTTTTATATTAGCAACGGTGATAAAATGTGCACCTAATTTTTTATCAAGGGGTGATAAGAAGGTGGGCTATGAAGTGCTAGAAGCAAGGCAAATACCTGATAAGATACAGGAGATACTTCCTAGATATAAAATGTTAGAAAGGGCCTTGGCTGCAAAAGTAGATGAGGATATCTATGTTATTGTAACAAGGGGTGAAAAACTATCTGGAGGCTACGATATAGAAATTGAAAAAATCCAAGTATTAAAGGAAAATAGGGAGGAAAAGATAATAGTCCATGCTTTATTTAAGGATCCCAAAGATGATGACTTAGTTACCCAGGCAATTACATACCCATATATTGTGGCAAGAACAAGTTTAAAGGACCTACCTAGAAAAATTGAATTGAAGGTAAATTATAATAATGAGTAGGAAGGGTTATTCCTACTCCCTTATTATCTTATAAGAAGCTTCCCAATACATTGGAGAAGAAGCCATAGGAGGCAGGATTTTTATTAATATAAATGTAATACATTTGTAATTAAATTCTAACAGACCTAGTATATAATAAAATTAGTAAAATAGGATAAATTTGCAACATAAATAGGAGGAGGAAGGTATGAAGAGACACAGAAAACAACTATCTTTAACAGTTTTTGTATTAATCTTACTAATGTCCACCCTAATGCAATCTTTTGCAATTGATGGTGTATTGTATGAAAAGATTAATGAGGAAGAAATTTCCTCAGGAGTTGTACATAGGCATATTGTAAAATTCCATAAAAATGGATGGTTTAATGCCAATGTAGTCTTTGTAGATTTAGATAATCAAGATATAGAATTAGATCTGTTGAAGAGCTCCGGAGGGCTTCAGACAAAGGAAAGTCTATCACAAATGGCAAATCAAAGAGAAGACCTTGTGGCTGCAATTAATGGGGATTATTTTTATATGACAAATCCCGATTCGCCAATTGGGGCCATGATTAAGGATGGGGAGGTTATTAGCAGTCCAGTTTTTATCCATGATTATGCCACTTTCTCCATAGACAAGGATAATAGTGCATCTGCTAACTATTGGGATTATGACATTGTGGTCTTTACCCAGGAGGGAAAAGCAGTTCCAATTAGAAGTATTAATAAATATACCCATGAATATCAATCCATTATGATGGTTGATAGGAATTGGGGAAAGGAAACACCTGGTTATAATGAAAAACATTATGATATGGTTGAAGTCATTGTAGAGAATGATATTGTAAGGGAGGTCAGAAGACAACAAGCTCCCACAAAAATCCCTGAAAATGGTTATGCATTACTGGCCTCCCAAGCTAATGCAAAAATTTTATTTGATAATTTTAAGGTAGGGGATGAAATCAAGGTAAATATCAATATCCATGGCTACAATTTGGATGATATTAAATTGGCAATAGGCGGGGGAAATATATTGGTTAAAGATGGACAGGCAGTCAGCTTTGCCCAATCAGTTACGGGAAATCATCCAAGAACAGCTATTGGAATTAGCAGGGATAGAAAGCAATTAATTTTAGTGACCATTGATGGAAGGCATAAGTCCTTTAGGGGTGTGGATGGTAGAACCCTGGCTAGATTGATGATTGACCTGGGTAGCCATGAAGCTATTATCATGGATGGAGGAGGTTCTACAACATCAGTAATCAGGGGACTAGGTGACAAGCAAAGCAAACTAGTAAATTATCCTTCAGATGGTGGGGAAAGAAAAATCATAAATGGCCTAGCCCTGGTAAATCTTGCTGGTGAGTCCCAATTAAAGGGGATTAAGGCAGAGCTAAGCCATGACAAAAGCTTTGTTGGGGTAGGTAGGGAGATAAGCATAAAGGCTTATGACCTTAACAATAATCCACTATCAGTTGATCATACAAAGATTAAATACCATATAAAAAAGGGGAAGGGAAATATTGTTGGAAATAAATTTACACCCACCCAGGCAGGTGAGGTAATTATTGAGGTGGATTATTTAGGCAAAAAGGCAGAACTTTACCTTAAAGTTATGGAAGACTTGGCCATGCTCAAGGTTGAGCCAGAACTTTTAAAGCTAGGCTATGGACAAAGCGTCAGTTTGCAACTAATGGGCCTAGATAATGAGGGCTATAGTGCACCAGTTGCTGGTGAGGATGTAGTATGGAAGGACGAGGGCAACTTGGGCACCTTTGATGGGGGAGTCTATATGTCCGGCCATAGGGCAGGAAAAACTATCTTAACGGCTAGCCTTAATGGTAAAAGCACCTTTGTGCCAGTACATATAGGGGAGGCAAAGTCACCCCTTGGATCTATTGAAAAATACAATGTAAAATTTTCTGCCTATCCGGCGGACCTAGTTACAGGAAAAATAATTTCAGATGCTAGGGCTAAGGTGGGGAATAATTCAATAGGTTTAGAGTATAATTTTGCACAGGGACAGGCTACTAAGGCAGCCTATCTAGAATTTGATAAGGGTCAAATAATTCTTCCAAGGGGGGCATCAAAACTAGGAGTTTGGGTCTATACGGAGGAAAAGTCTCCCCTTTGGATACGTGCCTATGTAAGAGATGGGGCTGAAAATCGCCATACAATTGATTTTAAAAAGGGTATAGATTGGATAGGTTGGAAATACCTAGAGGCAGATTTGCCCCAGAGTCCAGGGACCAATCTAGAGCTAGAACGGATTTATCTTGTTGAACCCAATGGGGATAATAGTCTCTCAGGCAGGGTCTTATTCGATGGTTTAGATGTTACAAATCCAAAAGAAGAGGGAGACCTGCCCAAGAATATTGAAAGGCTAGAAGATCCACTAAACTCACCCTACAAGACAAGGGGAAGGCAAATATTTATTCATAGTGGGATAACCCTTGGCAATATGGAGGAGAAGGCCAAGTCAGAAATAAGTCAAGAGATTGCTAAATCAGTAGATAATAACTATTCACTAGCAGTTTTCACTAGTAGTGTAGAGGAGTCCATTAGCAATGAAATAAGGATAGATAAAAGCATAGGAGGAAATAATTACAAGGTCAAAGAGTCTGGTGAAAACCTAATTGTCCAGTTGAATAACAGAGGCGGTGGATTAAGGCAGGCAGACTATACACAATGGGATTTCCTACTTAATGGATTAAATAAGACAAGCAAGAAGAATATATTTATCACCCTGCCCCGGCCTGTTTGGGGGCACCAAGGCTTTACTGATGAATTGGAAATTGATTTGTTTAAGAAAACTCTAACAAAAATTAGCCAGGGGGGCAAGAATGTTTTTGTCCTATACGGTGGAGAATCACAAACTAAGGTAGAATTAGTCGATGGTGTAAGGTATATTTCAGTGGGGACCTTTAATAATGCCAGTCCTAAAAGTTCTAAATTTGTAGAATTCAATATTTTAGAGGATGAAATAACCTACCAGATTAAAGGATTATTCTAGTATTTTATAGGGAAAATCTTGACATTAGTATAAAAACTATAATAGTATATATTTAACCATTATAAAATATAAGAAAAAAATTTACATGATAGTCATGAAGACTTTGGGGCTAAGTGGTTAACCATGAAGGTTATCGGAAATAGCCCCCTAGGCCTTCATGACTTTATTTTTAGGGGGGTATTTAAATGGATAAGAAATTATGGGCAAGAGCTGTGGACTTTCATGGCCATGAATGTCCAGGCCTGGCCATCGGATTTAGAGCCTGTGAACTAGCTATGGAAAAATTGTCCTTAGATTTTTCCCGGGATGAAGATATAGTTTGTGTTACGGAAAATGATGCCTGCGGAGTAGATGCTATACAGGTTCTTTTGGGTTGTAGCTTGGGTAAGGGAAATCTTATCTATAGGGATAGGGGAAAACAAGCCTATAGTTTTTTTAATAGGAATACAGGGGAAAAAATCAGGATAGTGTGCAAACAAATTAAAGGGAAAATGGAGAGAAAAGATAGGCAGGCTTATATATTAGGGGCAGCAGCAGATGAGATTTTCACCATTGGCCAGCCCAACTACAAACTACCCCCTAGGGCAAAAATATTTGATACCCTCATATGCGAAAGTTGTGGGGAAGGGGCGGCGGAACATAAAATACGCCTGTGCCAGGGAAAAAAGCTTTGCCTAGATTGTTTTGAAGACTATACTAGGGGATTTTAATCTTTATTGGAGATGGTGTAATTGACCAAGACTAAAAAAATTAGTGACTATAGGAATAACTATTATAGATATTTAAAAAGAAAGAAGTTAATTATCTTCACCCTATTTATTTCAACCTTATTAATGGCCCTTGTCTCAATAAATGCTGGGGCTATGAAACTAAGTTTAAAACAAGTATTTTATGGGCTTTTGGGCCTAGCTGATGACCAATCAATTTCTATTGTCAGAAATCTCCGTTTGCCCAGGGTAATTACTGGCATATTAGCTGGGGCTGGACTTTCCCTATCTGGCTGTATTATGCAAAACAATTTAAATAACCCTCTGGCTTCTCCCTCAACTCTTGGGGTTTCCAATGCGGCTGCCTTTGGGGCAAATGTTGCAATTATATTGCTAGGGGCAGGGAGTGTTATTAATACCGGATTAGGAGTAGTTCAGATTACTAATCCCTACCTTGTTACTATAAGTGCACTTATATTTTCAAGCCTATGTACTTTTATAATAATTGCCCTATCAAGGCTAAGGAGATTTTCTACCCAAAGTATTGTTTTGGCTGGCGTTGCCATGAGTTCTCTTTTTTCAGCAGCCACCATGCTTATCCAATATTTTGCCAAGGATACCCTCCAGCTGGCAGCTGTTGTTTTTTGGACTTTTGGAGATTTGGGCAGGGCAAGTTGGAGGGAAATAGGAATCCTAGCCATATTAACTTTTTTGGCCTTTGGATATTTTCTATACCACCGGTGGGACTATAATGCCATTGAAAGTGGTGAGGATATAGCCAAAAGTTTGGGGGTAAATGTGGGAAAAGTACGGCTGGGTGGAATGTTTGTAGGCTCTTTAATTACTGCTGTTATGGTATCATTTTTGGGGCTAATAGCCTTTGTTGGTTTAATTTCACCCCATATAGGAAAAAGGCTTGTTGGCACAGACCAAAGATACCTACTGCCAGCTTCAGCACTTGTAGGATCTACTATACTGTTGGCTTCCGATACTCTTGCTAGATTGTTGATGTCACCAAAAACCCTACCCGTTGGTGCAGTTACCTCTTTTCTGGGAGCACCCCTATTCCTTTATTTACTCATTAGGGAGGAAAAGACAAGATGAATTTTTATGTAGAGGGTATGGCCTTTGACTATCCCAAAATAAGGGTCTTGGAAGAGATAACATTTAATTTGTCCCAGGGTGATTCTCTAGCACTACTGGGTAGGAATGGGGCTGGCAAATCCACAATGTTAAAATGTTTTAATAGGATTTTAAAGCCCAAAAAAGGGAGAGTATCTATTAACGGAATTGATACTAGGGATTTACATAATAGAGAAATAGCCAGAACTATGGCCTTTATAAGTCAAGATTCCAGGGGAGGAAGGCAAACTGTATTTGATACTATACTTTTAGGAAGGAGACCCCATATAAAATGGGATATGGGACAGAGGGATATAAAAATTACCCAACAAGTTATAAGTAGACTTAACTTGGATGATTATGCTATGCGATATATTGATGAATTAAGTGGTGGGGAACTCCAAAAAGTAATGATTGCACGAGCCCTAGTCCAGGAACCTAAAATACTTTTAATGGATGAACCAACCAGCAGTTTAGATATGAAAAATCAATATGACCTTACTAGAATACTTAGAAAAATTATCAAGGAAAAGAAAATTTTAGCTATAGTTAGTATGCATGATTTAAATCTGGCCTTTAGATTTGCCAACAAGTTTCTCTTCTTGAGAGAGGGGAAAATTGACTCCTTTGGTGGTAGGGAGATTATTACAGAGGAAACAATTAAGAGGGTATATGGTGTGGATATCAACCTTATCGACTATGAGGGGATACCCTTGATCGTGCCTAAAGTTTAATTGTCATAGGGGGGAAGAATATGAAAAAAAGATATTTTCTTATAATAATTAGCCTGTTAATAGTATGGACTTTACTTGTGGCCTGTTACCAGGATAATGGGGCCAGCATGGACCATGACTCCATAAATGAGGAAGAGGGCCAGGTCTTGCAAATAATTGATATGGTAGGTAGGGAAATTACAATCCAGGGTCCCATAGATAGGATTGTAGCCATAGGATCGGCCCTAAGGTTATATACCTATATTAATGGGACAGAAAAATTAGTTGGAGTAGAAAGGGGACAACAAGCAGTAGAAAGCGGGCGGCCATATATTTTGGCAAATCCACAGCTAGGTCAATTACCTATTGTAGGGGAGGGCCATCCAGCCAACCCAGATCCGGAACTTTTGCTGCAAGTTAGGCCCCAGGTTATCATTGCCGGTGATATTATGGACAGGGCCCAAATAGAGCATATAGAAGATACCATAGGGATACCAATAGTTATCACCTCCACCAGTAGCGGGGTTTTTGACCAAGATACCTTTCAAGCTCTAGAGATTATCGGGAAAATTACCGGCAAGGAAGAAAGAGCCCAACAGATAGTAAATTATATAGAGGAGAGCAAATCCCAATTAAGGGAGTTAACAAGAGATATAGCAGAGGAGGACAAAGCTAGGGTCTATGTGGGGGGCCTAAGCTATAAGGGAAGCCACGGGATAGAAAGCACCACCATCAGGTCTCCCCTATTGGACCTTATTCATGCAAGGAATGTAGCGGACGAATTAGAGGGGCAGGGGTCTATTATGGTTGATAAGGAGCAAATTATTAAGTGGGACCCTGATATAATAATTATTGATCAAAATGGTCTGGATATTGTCCGGGAGGACTACAGGAAGAATCCCGAATTTTATAATATGTTGACCGCTGTAGAGACTTCCCAGCTATATGGGCAACTACCCTACATATCCTATTATAATAATATAGAAACAGCCCTAGCGGATGTTTATTTTCTTGGCAAGGTCATATTTCCCAATGAATTCAAGGATATAGATCCCCAGGATAAGGCTGATGAAATCTATAATTTCTTTTTAGGAAAGCCCCTGTATAATACCATGGCTGACAAATATGGTGGCTATGGAAAGATTCAACTATAAAGGCCTATATATTTTTATATAGGCCCTTTTCAAGATATTCTTCTAGGATTATACCTTGGTCAAATATTTCTTTGGCCTCCTTTTTACCCACATATCTCAGATGCCATGGTTCAAAACTATATCCAGTTAATCCCTCCTTTCCTCTTGGATATCTTATAATAAACCCATATTTATGGGCATTTTGGGCAACCCATTTTCCTTCTGGCCTATAGGCAAATTCCTCTGTTAATTTAAAGTCTACGCTTGCAGATGTAATATCTATAGCTAGACCAGTCTGGTGTTCACTATGACCAGCCTGGGCACTTATTTTATTAGCTTCTACTGGTCCCAATTTTTTAAGATGATTATTAAAGATAATTTCTTGCCTCTTATAGGACCTAAACCCCGATACAGCAACAAGGTGTAAGCCTTCTTTTGCAGCAGCATCAAAGAGTCTTTCTAGGGCCTGGGCTGCTATCTTTTGTAATTTATTTCTTTCATCACTGACCTTAGAGGAAAAGGGAACCTTAGGAATTGTTAGGTCTTTGGGTCTATAAGATTCTGCTAGGGCAAATTCTTTATTAACTAGAATAAGCCTGTCTTTCCTGCATCCATCTAATTTCTTTTCTTTCATATTTACATCCCCGATTCAAATTATATTAATTCCTATAAATATTATGCCCTAATTGGAGAAATATGAAAAGTTCTGCCTTCCTTTACTAGGGGATTGCAGGGACTAATAGTTAGGATAATAAAGGGATTATATCTATAAGTATCTAAATATTTAAGGATGGCTTTGTTTTTAAAATCTAATTAAAGGTATATATATATTAAATCTTTTTAAGGGGGATGATTATGAAAGAAAAACTTAGGCTCAAGCCAGAAGCCCTGAGAGATACTTGCCATATAGAGGATTTAAGTTTTGATACAACCGAAGAATTGAAACCCCTAGAGGGGATTATAGGCCAGGATAGGGCCGAGAAGGCTTTGGAATTTGGACTAAAAATTCAAAAAAAAGGCTTTAATATTTTTATAACAGGCCTTAGTGGGACAGGAAGGAATAGTTTTGCCAACTCAATTACAGAAAAGTTTGCCAAGGATATGCCTATTCCTAAGGATTGGTTATATGTATTTAATTTTAAAAATCCAGATGGACCAAAGGCTCTGAGTATGAAGGCCGGAACCGGTTTGGCCTTCAAAAGAAAAATTGAAAATATGATTGGCCAATTGAAAAATCAAATTCCTACTGCCTTTAGTGGTGCAGAATATGAGAAAAGACGGAATGACATTGTAAAAAAATTTCAAGAAAAGAGTCAAGACTTACTCAAGAAATTAAATACTATTGCCAAGGACTTCGGATTTCTTTTTAAGGAGTCTGAGGAGGGTATCATAACAATTCCCCTAAAGGATGAACGGCCCATGACCCAGGAGGAATATGCTGCCCTCTCCCATGATAAACTAGAGGATTTAAGGGAGGCATCCAAGCAACTGTCCATTGAAAGTTTAGAATTTTTCAATGAGCTTAGGGACATAGAGGGGGAAATGGCTACTGCAATAAAAAAGTTAGATGAAAAAACGGCCCATGATATTATTAATTACTATATAAAGAAACTACTAGAGGATTATAAGAACAATGAGGACCTGCTTAATTATATTAGG
Source organism: uncultured Clostridiaceae bacterium (assembly GCA_964390055.1). Taxonomy (GTDB): domain Bacteria; phylum Bacillota; class Clostridia; order Peptostreptococcales; family Natronincolaceae; genus CAYMGQ01. Next base: position 59,929 of record CAYMGQ010000001.1, on the reverse strand, counting down.
GATTTAGAAAAAGATATTATAGAAAATATTGATTTTTTTAAGGCAGTAGAAAAAACTCCAGACATGAGGGAATTTTTGATGATGCCCATGAGACCTAAAAATCCCCTAGACCGCTATAGGGTGAATCTATTTATTAATAATTCCCAATTGAAATATGCACCAATCATAAATGAAACTAACCCGACTTATAACAATATATTGGGGACCGTTGAGTATAGAAATGTAATGGGGGCCTTGAAAACAGATTTTATGGAAATAAAGCCTGGCTCCCTGCATAGGGCTAATGGAGGTTTTCTGATAGTACAGGCCAAGGACATACTAACGCAAGCCCATTCATGGGAAACCTTAAAAAGAACCCTAAAAACGGGTAAAATAAAGATAGAAAGCCTTAGTAGTCAAATGGGCCATGTTATAACCTCAACCCTAAAACCTGAGCCCATCCCAATTAATGTAAAGGTAATTATAATTGGGGATGCTGCTAGCTACCATATGCTTTATAGATTAGATGAGGATTTTAAAAAGCTCTTCAAAGTTATGGCAGATTTTGATGTAGAAATGGAAAAAAATCAAGAAAATTTATATAAAATGGCCAGATTTATAGCTACCCATTGTGATGATGTGGGTCTGCTAGACTTTGATAAAAGTGCCATAGCAAGGGTTATAGAATATAGTTCAAGGTTAGCCAGCCACCAGGAAAAGTTAAGCGCAAGATTTAACCAAATCGTAGAGATATTATACGAGGCCGATACCTGGGCCCAAGGGGAAGGGGCAAAGATAGTAAATGAAAGGCATGTGGAAACTGCAATTGAGCAGAAGATTTACAGAAACAATAAGTATGAAGAAAAGTTAAATGAGATGTTTGATAGGGGAGACCTATTAATAGATGTAGAGGGTAAAAAAGTTGGTCAAATAAATGGCCTAGCCGTTATGGGAACGGGAGAATATTCCTTTGGTAGGCCAAATAGAATTACAGTATCAACCTACAGGGGTAAGGCAGGAATAATAAATATTGAGCGGGAAGTTAAGAAAAGCGGAAGTATTCATGATAAGGGAGTTTTAATTTTGGAAGGCTACCTAGGGTGTAAGTATGCCCAGGAAAAGCCCCTGTCCTTATCAGTAAGTATAAGTTTTGAACAAAGCTATTCTATTATTGATGGGGATAGTGCCTCCAGCACTGAACTCTATGCCATCCTGTCAAGTATTGCTCAAGTTCCAATAGACCAAGGGATTGCTGTAACCGGCTCCATAAACCAAAAAGGTGAGATACAGCCCATTGGTGGGGTTAATGAGAAAATAGAGGGTTTTTATGATCTTTGCAAATTAAAGGGATTAACGGGCCAACAGGGTGTTATAATACCGAGACAGAATATAAAAAACCTGGTTCTGAGAAAGGATATAGTTGAAGCAGTAGATAAAGGCCACTTCCATATATATGCTGTAAGCCATGTGGAGGAGGGTGTGGAAATCTTAACCGGCATGGCTGCTGGTGAAATTAAGGAAGATGGGACATACCCTAGGGATACCATAAATTATCTAATTACTAGTAGGCTAGAGAGTTTGTCGGAAAAGGAAGAAAAGACTAAGGCTTATAATGCATAAGGGGGCTAAGCTCCTGCCTATTATAACAGGAATTGGGGTTGGATTATGAAAAAAGAAAAAATCTTGATAATTGAGGATGAGAAGAATATAGCTGATGTTATTAAGGCATATTTAGAGAAAGAGGGCTATGGGGCATACCATGCTCCTAGTGGGAAATCTGCCTACGGTATACTAGAAAATACAGATATTGACTTTATTATATTGGACCTTATGTTACCTGACTTGCCTGGAGAGGAGATTTGTAGGGAGATACGTAGTAAATCCCAAATACCTATACTAATGCTAACGGCCAAGACAGAGGAAGCCGATAGGATTAGGGGATTGAATTTAGGGGCCGACGATTATCTAACAAAGCCCTTTAGCCCTAGGGAGTTAGTAGCTAGGGTTAAGGCCATCCTAAGAAGGACCTATCCAGAGCCGGTCCAAAAGAATATATTGGATTTTAATGGGGGAGACCTAGTTATAGATGGAGAAAAGAGACAGGCAAGAAAGGGGGGAAAACCCCTTAATTTAACAGCTACAGAATTCAAAATATTGAAGATTCTCTCCCATAATGAGGAGAAGGTCTTTACAAGGGAGGAATTAATTGTAGGGGTATTGGGATATGACTATGATGGCTATGATAGGACTATAGATACCCATATAAAGAATCTTAGGCAAAAAATAGAGACTAATAAAAAATATATCCACACAGTTTATGGGCTTGGCTACAAATTTTCGGGGGAATAATATGTTTAGAAGATTAAGAAGTAAAATAATCTTATTTATCCTAGCTGGGACGGTATTTGCCATTTTACTAGTTGCCCTTATTACTAACATTAATGTATTTAGGAAGTATGATTCATACCTGCATAGGGAACAAGAGGAAAGAATCAAGCAACTAGTTGATATGATAGAGCAGACCTATAATTTAAATGAAGGCTGGACTAGGGCTACAATTAATAATATCCAGGCCTCACCCCTAATTGATAATTTTGACCTAGTTATAAAAAACACCGGGGGAAAAATCCTCTTACAACACTCAATCACAGGCCATGGTTTGGGTATGCATCGTAAAATGATGGGCCATATGGGTAGGATGAGGATGGGGGGGAGGCACCACTATAGACCTGAGAAGCTAGATAATCAGGAGGACTATATCAGCAGGTCCTTCCCTTTACAAATAAATGATAGGAATATTGGTAGGGCGGAAATAGGTTATATGGGCCCCTTTCAAATATCCGAGGAGAATATTGCCTTTAGTAAGGGGGTAAATAGTTCAATATTTTATGCTGCCCTTGTGTCGGTGGTCTTGTCCCTTATTTTGGGATATATCTTGTCCAAGGGTTTTTATGACCCCATCTTAAAGATTACAGAGGCTGCCAATAAGATTAGGCAAGGAAAGTTAGACACTAGAATTAGTATGAAGGCTAATATTTCAGAATACCAGGAGCTTTCACAATCCATAAATCATTTAGCCCAATCCCTTGAGAGGGAGCACCGGTTAAGAAAAAGATTGACCTCCGATATATCCCATGAGTTAAGGACCCCCCTGACCATATTATTAGGCCATATAGAGGCAATAAATGATGGAATTTGGCAACCCAGTCAGGAAAAAATGAACTTATGTAAAAATGAGGTCTTACGTTTAATTGAATTAGTGGAAGAGCTAAAATACTTGGCCAATATAGAAGAACATGAAATATCTATAAAAAGGGAGAAGTTCTGCCTTTCAGAAGACATAATGGAGATTATTGAAAATTTCCAACCCACCTTTAACCAGTTGGGCATAGACTTGCAAGCCAATATCCAAGAAAATATAAGTATGGTGGCTGACAGGGATAAAATAAGGCAGATCTTAATCAACCTAATAAATAATGCCCATAAATTTACTGAGACAGGGGATAGGGTCCAGGTTTCCCTAGTGGAAAAATCAGATACTCTTGAGTTGTTGGTAGCAGATACTGGAGTGGGTATAGACAGCCAAGACCTACCCTATATATTCGAAAGATTTTATAGAAGTGATAAATCAAGGAATAGGGAGACAGGAGGGTCGGGTATAGGGCTAACCATAGTAAAAACCCTAGTGGAGGCCCATCAGGGAAAGATAAGTGTCCAGAGTCGCAAGGGAGAGGGTAGTAAGTTTACAGTTACTTTGCCAAATAAATACTCTTAACAAGTATAGGTGATTTTAGAGAAATTCACGTATAAACGAAAATAAAATTGTCAGGAAAGGGATTCCTGACAATTTTTATACAAAAAATACAGAAAACTACCCGGGGAAAAAGGAAAAAGATGAAATTTGCCGAAATAATACCTATAGATATATAAATAAAACTCAGAGGATGAAAAATATGCCGATTCTAAGAAAAAAATCAAGGAAGATTGATAAAAACTATATATTTTTATTTCTATTATTGATAGGTTTGACTGCAGTATTTCAATTAGTTGGTGCCTGTGGGCAAAAATACTATACAATCTTTGATGCAGAAACTTTTTTATACTATCATGTGTTAATAGAAATAGTAAGTATAATTACTTATTTCGCCATATTTATAATAACTTATTACACCTATTTTAAAAATAAAAGAGCTAGACTAATTGTCTTATTTTGCACTTTTTTTATAGTAGCCTTTGTTGATTTTTTCACGTTATGACCTATAAGGGTATGCCGGGATTTTTTGTCGAAAGTGGGGCTGCAATTGCGACTACTTATTGGATTTTCGGACGTTTGATATTTGCCCTTGGAATACTAGGGGCTGCTCTTATACCACAAGATAAGCAAATTGCCCATAAGAGGGGTTATTATATTGTTTTAGCCTCATTTATAACCTTTTTGATTTTTTATTTGGTTACCTATAAGCTAGATATTTTTCCACCCCTATTTATCGAGGGTCAGGGCTTAACCCAATTGAAAATAATACTGGAATATATAATAATGATATTGATGTTAATAGCCATATCATTATTTATGATAGACTATAGCCAAACAAAAAAGGCAATATATATACAGATGATTTCGGGAATGTTGTTTGCAGTCTTTGCCGAGGCCTGTTTTACCCTATACTATGATGTCCATGATAGTTACAATATGATAGGACATGCCTATAAGGCTATTAGTTCTTATTTAATTTTTAGGGCTATTTTTGTCAATAACTTAGACTCTCCCTATATTGAATTGAGTCATGCATCAAAACAAATAAAAGAGTATGCCGATAATCTGGAGGCCCTAGTACAGGAGCGGACCCAAGAATTAGAAAGGGCTAATGAGAAAATTGTAAGGGACTTAAAACATGCTAGGAGGATACAGCAGTCATTATTGCCTGCTAAAACTTTAAATATTAACCATGTAGATTTTACATCGGAGTTTATTCCCTGCCAAAATGTTAGTGGGGATTTCTACGATATTTATAAAATTGATGATGAAAGGGTGGGCATTTACATAGCCGATGTTGCCGGCCATGGTTCTTCTGCTGCCATGATGACGGTCTTTATGGAAAGGGCCGTTACCCATAAAAATGTTAGCTTTTCCAAAACTAGGATGCTAAGCTGTGAAAGTAATTTGTTACACTTATATGAGGAATTTAATCAATCTACCGTTCCATCAGAAATGCATATAGCAATATTAAATGGGATTTACGATAAAGGCACAGGGATCCTCTCCTATTGCTCGGCCGGATTAAATACAGAACCCATATTATTTCGTTCCTCCGGTCAAGTAGAGGTATTGGATAAAAGTCAGGGCTTTCCTATTTGTAAGTTGGGCAATGTATATAAACCAGATTATAAGGAAGCCAAGATTAGCTTGCGGGAGGGGGACCGGGTATTCTTTTATACAGATGGCTTGGCATGTAATTTCCATGATAATAGTTTTATGACACAAGAGGACCTGGATAAGGTTCTGTATGACAATAGGCATCTTACTGGTCGTCAGCTAAGGAAGATGATTAACTGGAATATTAGAGAAATAGCAAAGACCAAATCAATTGATGATGATATTACCTTTGTAATAATGGATATAGGTAAGGGAAATAATTTAAATATGATACAATAAATTAATTAGGACTTAATCATTAGAACTAGGAGGCTAGACATGACAAGAAGAATTATTATTGTATTCCTGCTTATAATGGGATTACTACTAGGAAACAATTGGGCATTTGCTCAAGAGGACTATGGGGAAGACCTAGTAATTGAAAGGGCGAGAATATTAAATGTAGAGGTCTTGGAAGATGCCAGCCTTGAAAATGATTTTATTGTTGAAAATATGTTAGTAACCCTAGAAATATTATCAGGTGAATATAAGGGCCAGGAGTTTGAGACAATTCATAGCCTGACAGGCAATATAGGCTACGATATAGAGATTGAACCAGGGGATAAGGTTTTGGTAACTATGGAAATAGGCGATGATGGAGACCTACAGGCCCATATTTCAGAATATCTAAGAGATACCTATGTATATATAGTATTTGCAATATTTATAGCCCTCCTTATCCTTGTGGGAAGGTATAAGGGGCTCAAAACCGTAATAACCTTGGCCTTAACTATGCTATTAATACTCAAGGTCTTGTTACCTGGCCTATTAGCAGGATATAATCCCATTATTTTAACTGTCTTTGTTTCCTTTCTTATTACTTTAATAACTATAATTCTTGTTGGAGGTATAAATACCAAGAGTTTTGCAGCCATAACAGGTGTTTTGGGTGGGGTCTTTATAGCAGGAATTATCGCCTATATTATAGGTTCAAAGGTGAAATTAACAGGCCTGTCCTCTGATGAGGCCATGATGTTAATGTATATCCCCCAGGGGGTAAAATTTGATTTTAGAGGTCTATTGTTTGCCGGTATTATTATGGGAGCCTTGGGGGCTGTTATGGATGTTGGTATGTCCATAGCCTCTAGTATGGAGGAAATCAAAAACGCCAATCCACAGATAAGAAGAAAGGACCTAGTTATTTCTGGTATGAATGTAGGAAAGGATGTTATGGGAACAATGGCAAATACCCTTATACTAGCCTACACTGGGAGTGCCATACCCTTATTGCTGGTTTTTACCGCCTATGAAGAGACCTTAACAAATATTATCAATTTAGATATTGTTGCCACAGAAATTATTAGGGCCTTCTCCGGTAGTATAGGTTTGGTCCTCTCCATACCTATTACAGCTATTACGGCAGGATTTCTGGCCGAGAAATTTTCCCAGGGCGAAAAATAAATATTATGAGGATAATAGGAAAAGACAAAAATCCTAATAGCTAAAGCCATTAGGATAAATATATATAAAAATATCTCCCAGGGACGGATAAGTAATCCGTAACCTGGGGCTTTGATTTTTTTGAAGTTCATGGTTAACTTTAACACAAGTTGCTTGAAATATGGAGCTTCTATATTTGAAGTTACTATTTAAGATTAATTTATTTTTATAAATTATAAGGATTTCCCTTGTAAAATTAGGGCTAATAATATATAATACATTTGAACACATATTCAAATGTTCAAATGAAAAGGGTGATTAAATGAATAAAAGGGAAGATATTGAACTAGCTAGCCCTAGTGCCATACATGAGGATGTAGTAGATAAAGTGAAATCAATTATGGAACAGGAGGAGAAACTTTATGAATTGGCTAGCTTCTTTAAGGTGCTTGGAGAAGCAACAAGGGTAAAAATATTATATGCATTACTTAAGACTGAGATGTGTGTTGGGGATATTGCCTTATCCCTGGATATGAATTCCTCAGCAATTTCTCATCAATTAAGGATACTTAAACAAGCTAGACTAGTTAAGTTTAGAAAAGAGGGTAAGATGGTTTATTATTCTCTAGATGATGACCATGTAAAAAATGTTTTTGAACAGGGATTTGAACATATAAACCACGGTTAGGGGGACAGGTGACATGAGCATAGAATTAAGGAAAGAGTTAATTTTAGAGGGACTGGATTGTGCTAGTTGTGCAGACAAAATAGAGGTCAAGTTAAGGAAGTTAGACAATATAAGGTCAGCCTCTTTAAATTTTGCAACAAAAACTTTGCTTGTAGAACTAGAGGATAAGGGGCAAAGGCAAAAAACCTTGTCAATGATTGAGGATTTAGTTCATAAATTAGAACCTCATGTTATTATCAGGGAGAAGGCTAGCCATAAGGGGAAAAATAAAAATGATTATGGGACAAGCCAAAATAAGAGACGGTTAATTAGATTGGCTATGGGGGGTCTACTTTTTGCCTTAGCCATAATCTCTAGGCAGGATGGTCCAGCTAAATTTCTTTTATATTTTACAAGTTACCTCCTTGTAGGAGGGGAGATTTTGCTTAGGGCAGGGAGGAATATTTTCAGGGGACAGATTTTTGATGAGAACTTCCTAATGGCCATTGCAACAGTGGGGGCTTTTGCCATTGGGGAATTTCCGGAGGGTGTTGCAGTAATGCTATTTTATCAGCTGGGAGAGTTCTTCCAGGACCTGGCAGTTAACCGCTCTAGAAAATCCATTGCCAAGCTAATGGATATACGGCCAGATTATGCAAATTTAAAGACAAGTCAGGGAGAAAAAAGGGTTTCACCAGAAGAGGTCAAGGTTGGTGACCTAATAATAATCAAGCCGGGCGAGAGGGTCCCCCTAGATGGGATTGTTGTGGAGGGGGCTTCCATGGTGGATACTTCAGCCCTTACTGGTGAATCCATGCCCAGGGAGGTTGGGGTAGGAACTAGTATATTAAGCGGCTTTATAAATAAAAATGCCTTATTGATTATTAGGGTCGACAAGGAATTTGGGGAATCCACAGTAACAAAAATCTTGGAATTAGTAGAGAATGCAAGTAGTAAAAAAGCTTCGGCAGAAAAATTTATCACACGATTTGCCAGATATTACACTCCTTTTGTAGTATTCTCTGCCCTGGCCTTAGCCATAATACCTCCCCTGCTAATTGAGGGAGCGGAATTTTCCCAATGGATTTACAGGGCCCTGGTGTTTCTGGTAATATCTTGCCCCTGTGCATTGGTTATTTCTATACCCCTAGCCTTTTTTGGTGGAATTGGGGGAGCCTCAAGAAATGGAATACTAGTAAAGGGCGGGAATTACCTAGAGGCACTAAACCATGTAGATATGGTAGTATTTGACAAGACAGGGACTTTGACTAGGGGCGTTTTTCAAGTTACACAAATTAACCCCGCAGGGGGAGTTAAGGAAGAGGAATTATTAGATTATGCAGCCCATGCAGAAGCTTATTCCAACCATCCTATTGCCTTATCCATTTTAAAGGCCCATGGTAGGGAAATCGACAAGACTAGGATAGAAAATTATGAGGAGGTCCTAGGGCATGGAATCAGGGTAAATATAGATGGGAGGAAGGTTTTAGCTGGCAATGCCAAGCTGATGGATAGGGAGGATATTGCCTATAGGCCTGTGGATGCTATAGGGACTGTAATATATATAGGGGTCAATAATCAATTTATGGGTTCTATATTAATTTCTGATGAGATTAAAAAGGATGCTCAAAAGACCATTGATCAATTAAATAATCTAGGAATTAAGGAAACAATTATGCTTACCGGAGACAATGACCAGGTGGGAATGGCAGTTGGGAAGGAACTAGGCCTAAGCAGGGTATATGCCCAATTGCTACCTGATCAAAAAGTTAAAAAGTTAGAGGAGCTAGAAAAGGATAGGGATGCAAGGGGCCAATTGGTATTCGTGGGTGACGGTATCAATGATGCACCAGTTCTGGCTAGGGCAGATATTGGCGTAGCCATGGGAGCCCTAGGTTCTGATGCAGCCATTGAGGCAGCGGATGTAGTATTAATGACAGATGAGCCCTATAAGTTAGTAAGGGCCATGGAAATTGCTAAAAAAACTAGAAAAATAGTATGGCAGAATATTATCTTTGCCTTTGCCGTTAAGGCCCTGGTTCTCTTTTTAGGTGCCGGTGGTTTGGCAACTATGTGGGAGGCAGTTTTCGCTGACGTTGGGGTAGCTCTGATTGCCGTATTAAATTCCATGAGAGTTTTAAGAATATAGGATAAAAATATGGGAGTCAATAATTGACTCCCATAATTTCATTAAAATTTATCCTGACATTTGATAAACTGCTTTTCGCTTATAATATATTGAACTGGATAGTCATGGGGGTCATTGGGGATTTCTTCTAGGATTTGAAAGTCAAAGGCAAGGCTAAGGCTTGTAGTTTTAGGAGATAATTTAGGTAAAAATCTATCATAGTAACCACCACCATATCCTATGCGGTAACCCCTTTTATCAAATAGCAAACCCGGAACTATTATCAGGTCTAAAATATTGGTGTCCGTCGGGCGAACTGCACCCTTCCTAGGCTCTAGGACTCCAAAATTCCCTTCCTCCAGATCCTTTTCAGGGTCTTTAAGTTTGGAAACAATCATTTCCCTGCTTTTAGGCACAGTTAGGGGAATGTAGACATGTTTTTTTTGCTTCAATAAGTCTTCCACAATATCTTGGGTAACCACTTCACTGGCAAAGGAAAGATATAACATAATATGATAGGCATCCCTATATAAAGGTGTATTTTTGAAATTTCCTATAATTTGCTGGCTTAAATGTATAATTTCCTCCCTAGCCAGCCTATTTCGTCTGGCTAAAATTTCTTTTCGCAGGCTTTTTTTCACGAATATCCTCCTTATTATTTCCTGATTATGTAAGTCAATATAAATAGGTCCTATACAATTGGAATTTTTCATTAGATAATAGAATTTTACCCAAATTGCAGGGAAAAATCCAGGGTATTTTGTAACAATATTGTAACATAGGATTGGAAATCAATTCAATTGTAATTTCTTCTACAATCCTGTTATAATAAAAGGAGTATGACTCCATATATTCTTTATAGATATAGAAAAACCACCTTTTGAATAGGGAATATTTACTAGGTTTTTCTGTTGAATATAAGAGGAGTTGAAGTATTTATGTCGAACTAATATAAAGTAATAATGGAGCTGATGTTTTTTGATAGAATTTAGAAATGTAAGCAAAGTATATAATAAAAATATATCTGCATTAACTAATGTAAATTTAGGCATAAATAAGGGAGAATTTGTATTCCTAGTTGGCCCTAGTGGAGCTGGCAAATCCACTTTTATCAAACTATTACTTAAAGAGGAAGAACCAACAGGGGGAAATATTATAGTAAACAATCAGGATATTACCCAATTATCCCGTAGGAGGATACCCTATCTTAGGAGAAATATAAGTGTGGTTTTCCAGGACTTTAGGCTATTGCCCAGGAAGACTGTTTATGAAAATATTGCCTTTGCTATGGAGGTTATCGAGGCCTCACCCAGAGAAATTCGCAGACAGGTGCCTATGGTTTTGGGCATGGTAGGATTAAGTGATAAGGCAAAGCAATATCCAGATGAGCTTTCTGGTGGGGAGAGACAAAGAGTATCAATTGCCCGTGCTATTGTAAATAACCCTTCAATCTTGATAGCAGATGAACCTACGGGGAATTTAGACCCGGAAACTGCTTGGGAAATCATGAGGGTATTGCAGCATATTAATAGAAGGGGTACAACAGTTGTAATGGCTACCCATGCTAAGGATATTGTAGATATAATGCAACGCCGAGTGGTTGCCCTGGAAAGGGGTAGGGTGGTGCGGGATGAGCATAGGGGGGCATATGGATATGAAAATTAGGACAATACATTATATGTTCAAGCAAGGCCTTGTCGGGGTTTGGCGTAATAGAGGGATGAGTCTTGCATCCATTAGCTCTGTGGCAGCATCCCTGGTTGTCTTGGGGGTAATTATAACATTGGTATTTAATATAAATAATCTCTCCCAGATTGCACAGATGCAATTTGATACTATACAGGTATATTTGGAAGAGGATTTAAATATTGAGGAAATATCTGATTTGGGTAGAAAAATTGCTGACCTGCCGGGAGTTCAATATGTAGATTATGAATCCAAGGAAGAGGCCCTAAATAAAATGAAAATCCAATGGGGCGATCAGGGATACCTACTAGAGGTCCTAGAGGAAAACACCCTACCTAATTCTTATATTATTCATATGGATAATATAGAAATGGGGGACACCATAGTAGAGAATTTAAGAAATGTTAAGGGAATTGAGGAAGTCAAGTACCATAAGGAACTAATAGATAATTTATTAAAAATAGCTGCTTTTGTGAGAACTATCGGGACTGCTTTGATTATAATTTTGATATTTGTAGCTATGTTTATTATTGCCAATACAATAAAAATAACCCTGGGAGCAAGAAAGCAGGAAATCAATATTATGAAATATGTGGGAGCTACTAACTGGTTTATCCGATGGCCCTTCTTTATAGAAGGCATGATTTTGGGCCTTATTGGGGCCGGTATAGCTCTGGGTTTTGTATACTATGGCTATCAATACGCCTTTAATGTGATAAACACAAGATTATATATGATGGTAAGTTCTTATGTAGTATCTGTGGATGATATGATGAGTAGGACCATACCCGTCTTTATGGTTCTAGGGGCAGGAGTGGGAGCCCTGGGTAGCATTGTATCCTTGAGGAAGCATTTAAAAGTATAAATATAGGGGGGACAGGCTGTGTCAAGGGAAAAGAAAGGTATTGCTTTAATTATTATATTGGTGATGATTATATCTACCCTTACGGTATTTGCAAATGAGGCTGGGGATTTAAACAAAAAATTGGACAAGGTTACTTCAGAGCAAAACAAACTAAATAACCAACTAAAGCAAAAGGATAGGCAGCAAAAAAGTCTCACTGTGCAAATCCAGGAATTAGAGGCACAGATTGATAAGGCCGAGAAGGACATACTGGCCCTCCAAAGGGATATAAACAGTACACAGAAAAAAATTGTTGATGCCAGCGAAGAATTAGAGATAGCAGAGGAAAATATCGATAATAAACAAGATATGCTTGGGCAGAGAATTAGGGTTATGTACAAGAATGGTAGTGTCGGCTATGCAGAAGTACTATTAAATTCTAAGGATTTTTCCGAATTTTTGACAAATCTAGATATGGTAAAACGGATTGTAAATCATGATGTGGATTTATTAAAATATTTGGAGGAGCAAAAAGCTCTTATAGAGGATAAAAAGGCACAATTAGAAAATGAAAGAAATAAACTAGTAAACCTAAGGAAAAACGTTGAGGACAAGAAAAACCAACTAAGTGTTTCCAGGGGCCAGCAGGAGCGTCTAAGGAAGGACTTAGAAAGGGACAAGGTACAACTAGCTCAAATGCTAGACCAACTTGAGAAAGAGGCCCGGGCACTAGAAGGTGAACTAAGGAAATTACAGTCTGGTGGACAATATGTGGGGGGCCAACTAAGGTGGCCGGTACCTGGTTATTCCAGAATATCATCTCCCTTTGGCAATAGGATACATCCAATTCTAAAGACAAAAAGATTCCATTCAGGAATAGATATACCGGCACCTACGGGGACTCCAATTGTTGCAGCAGGTCAGGGGAAGGTTATTACCGCTGGAACCCTAGGTAGCTATGGTAGGACTGTAATTATAGACCATGGAGGGGGCATTGTAACCCTCTATGCCCATAATTCTAAGTTATTAGTATCAGTGGGAGACCATGTATCAGGAGGACAAAGGGTATCTCTAGCAGGTAGTACGGGAATGTCCACGGGACCCCACCTCCACTTTGAAGTTAGAAAAGATGCAAAATATGTGGACCCAATCCCCTATGTAAGAGGAAGGTAATTACTTATAATTTAATGCTTTACTAATAAACAATAGGCAAGGGAAGTCCTTTGCCTATATGTTTTTGAAAACTTTTATTGACTGATGTATAATGATAGGATGTAATTAATAAAATAGTAGAATAAAGGGCTTAGAAATACATGAGGGGAGAAAAACATGATTAGTAAAAGAAAGGCTTTTTTCGGAGCAATTTTCCTTATTATTTTGACTAGTATTGCAAATATGACCCTTGGTAACTTGCTTTCATTACCTCTAGGGCAAAAAGTATTAATTCCTAAAGAAACTTATGAATATTATGAGGATTTGGGGGACAAATATGGAAAACTACTAACCTTAAGTGAATATCTAACAGAAAACTATTATCAAGAACTAGACCAAGAAGAATTGGTAGAGTTTGCTATAAAGGGAATGTTCCAAGGTGTTGGGGATCCCTATACCTCCTATATGTTTGAGGAAGAATTCACTGAACTAATGGTGCGTAATCAAGGTAGTTACGGTGGGATTGGCGTGATAATTACCCCCGGGGACGATGGCCTGGTCACAGTAGTGTCTCCCATTGAAAATACGCCAGGGGAACGTGCTGGGATTCTAACAGGTGATAGAATACTGGCCGTTGATGGGGAAGCTGTATCAGGGGATAAGTTAGATTATGCTGCTGATATTATGAAGGGGGACCCCGGAACTGATGTTGTATTATCAATATGGAGGGAAGGATTAGGAGATGCCATCGACATTACCCTGGTGCGGGAAGAAATTAGATTGGAGACAGTTAGGTCAGAAGTACTGGAAAATAATATAGGCTATGTTAGAATTTCAATGTTTGATGAGAAAACAGCCAAGGACTTTAAAGACCATGTTAAAAAGTTGCAGGCAGAAAATGTAGGGGGACTAATTATTGATTTAAGAAATAATCCAGGTGGCCTAATGGACCAGTGTATAAAAATTGCGGATATGGTCTTGGGTGAGCAGGTAATAGTATATACAGAAAATCGACATGGGGAAAGGGAAATAGAAAAGTCTGATAAGAAACAAATAGATTTGCCCCTGGTAGTTTTGGTGAATAAGGGAAGTGCCAGTGCTTCGGAGATATTAGCCGGGGCAATAAAGGATGGGAATAGGGGCAAAATTGTAGGGACCACAACCTTTGGTAAGGGTCTAGTACAGCAATTAAAGCCCTTGAATGATGGAACAGGTTTTAAATACACAATTTCTCAATATTTCACACCTAATGGCAACAATATTCATGGTAGGGGAATTGAACCCCATATTGTTATAGAGTTACCCGAAGAGATAAGGAATGAATCTGATATAGAAAGAGACCAAGATATACAATTAGATAAGGCAATAGAGATACTCCTTGTAGAGTAATAATGACCTTGTTAAAAACAGATAAATCCCCTATTTTTGGGGATTTTCTTCTTCCTAGGGTAAAGATTGACATAGAAAAGATAGAATAATATAATATAAGAAACCGAACAGTTGTTCCCAAGAAAATAAAATCGGATTTGTCAGGATAAATAAGATTAGATGAAAGGATTTTAATATGGAAAGCTTTAAAATACATTCACAATTTAAACCCACTGGGGACCAACCCCATGCTATAAGGGAACTTAGTAATGGAATAGAGGAGGGACTAAGGCATCAAACCCTCCTGGGAGTTACTGGCTCAGGCAAAACCTTTACTATGGCAAATATAATTGAAAAGGTACAAAAGCCAACCCTAGTAATAGCCCATAATAAAACATTGGCCGGGCAATTATGTAGCGAGTTTAAGGAGTTCTTTCCAGACAATGCTGTAGAGTATTTTGTCAGTTATTACGATTACTATCAGCCAGAGGCCTATGTAGCTCATAGTGATACCTATATTGAAAAGGATGCCTCTGTAAATGATGAAATTGATAAATTAAGACACTCTGCTACTTCTGCCCTATTTGAGAGAAGGGATGTAATCATAGTAGCCAGTGTATCTTGCATTTATGGACTGGGAGATCCAGAGGAATATAAAAACTTAGTAGTAGCCCTAAGGCTTGGCATGAACAAGGACAGAGACCAAGTCCTTAGGGAATTGGTAGATATTCAGTATGAAAGAAACGATATTAATTTTACTAGGGGGACCTTTAGGGTTAGAGGGGATATAGTGGAGATATTTCCAGCCTCCTCCTCGGAAAATGCTGTAAGGGTTGAATTTTTTGGGGATGAAATTGATAGGATTCTTGAAATTAGTGCCCTAACTGGGGAAGTAATTGGGTTAAGAAATCATATATCCATTTTCCCTGCCTCTCATTATGCAACTAGTGATGATAAGGTGGAGAGGGCAATTAGAGATATAGAGCTTGAGTTGGAAGAAAGGGTTAAATATTTTGAAGAAAGGGACAAACTTTTAGAGGCCCAAAGAATACAACAAAGGACAATGTATGATATTGAAATGTTGAGGGAGATTGGGTTTTGCCAAGGAATTGAAAATTATTCAAGACACCTAACTGGCAGGGAGGAAGGTAGTCGACCCTATACCCTGATAGACTTTTTTCCTGATGATTTTTTAATTATTGTAGATGAATCTCATGTTACTATTCCTCAAATAAGAGGGATGTACGGAGGGGATAGGTCTAGAAAAGAATCCCTAGTAAATCATGGTTTTAGACTACCTTCGGCCTATGATAATAGGCCCCTAAATTTTCCGGAATTCGAGCAGTTGGTTAAGCAAATACTATATGTAAGTGCCACACCTGGCCCTTATGAATTGGAGAAAAGCTCCCAGATAGTAGAGCAAATAATAAGGCCTACTGGACTCCTGGACCCAGCCGTTGAGGTTAGGCCGGTAAGGGGGCAAATTGACGATTTAATTGGGGAAATCCATAAAAGAGTTGAAAATAATGAGAGAATTTTAATTACAACCCTTACAAAAAGGATGGCCGAAGATTTAACCAACTATTTAATGGAGCTTAATATACGGGTCCGTTATTTGCATTCGGATGTAAAGACTATAGAAAGAATGGAGATTATAAGGGATTTGAGACTGGGTGAGTTCGATGTACTAGTGGGAATTAACCTTTTAAGGGAGGGTCTGGACCTGCCTGAGGTTAGTCTGGTTACAATTCTGGATGCAGACAAGGAAGGCTTTTTAAGATCCGAAACTTCACTAATACAAACTATTGGTAGGGCTGCAAGAAATGTCAGTGGTCAGGTAATAATGTATGCTGATAAAATAACCAGGTCCATGGAAAGAGCCATTGGGGAAACCCAGAGAAGGAGAAAACTCCAGGCCCAATATAACAAGGACCATAATATTATACCCAAGTCCATACAAAAAGAGATTCATGATGTTATAGAGGCCACAAAGGTGGCAGAGGAAGAAGAGCCGTATATAGGGGATTATCAGGAGGTAAAAAAATATAGTGGAGAAGAATTAAGAATTAAAATCAAGGAATTAGAGATGGAAATGCACAAGGCGGCGGAAGCTTTAGAATTTGAAAAGGCAGCCCAATTAAGGGATGCCATCCAATCCTTAAGGCAAGAAGAATGAATAAAAGCGGGGTGTAATTGTGGCAAAGGACAAAATAGTTATAAGAGGAGCAAGGGAGCATAATCTGAAGGATATTAATATAGATATTCCAAGAGATAAATTAATAGTTTTAACGGGTTTGTCAGGGTCAGGGAAATCCTCCCTGGCTTTTGATACTATATATGCTGAGGGACAGAGGAGATATATTGAGAGTTTATCTGCCTATGCTAGGCAGTTTTTGGGTCAAATGGACAAGCCTGATGTGGAATACATTGGGGGGCTTTCGCCTGCCATATCCATTGACCAAAAGACAACCAGTAGGAATCCTAGGTCTACCGTGGGAACAGTTACAGAGGTTTATGATTATTTAAGATTGTTATTTGCAAGAATTGGCATACCCCATTGTCCAGTTTGTGGGATTGAAATAAGCCAAATGACCGTAGAGGAAATAGTTGATAGGATAATGGCCCTAGGAGAAGGAAAAAGATTGCAAATAATAGCACCTATTATCAGGGGCCAAAAGGGTGGCCATCAAAGACTTCTGGAGGATATTAAAAGGCAGGGTTTCGTAAGGTTAAGAATTAACGGGGAAATGAGAGAAATTTATGAAGATATTAAATTAGAAAAAAATAAAAAACATAATATAGATGTAATAGTGGACCGTATAATTATCAGGGAGGATTCTGCCCAGAGATTGGCAGACTCCATTGAAACGGTCTTAAAATTAACTGAGGGCTTAGTCCTGGTAGATGAAATTGACGGGGAGGACCATATTTTTTCTACTAAATTTGCCTGCCCCCATCATGGGATAGGAATTGAGGAATTAGCACCTAGGATGTTTTCCTTTAACAGTCCCTTTGGGGCATGTGCTGAATGTAATGGCATAGGCTATATGAAGGTAGTGGATCCAGATTTGGTAATGTCCAATAAAAACCTAACCCTACGGCAGGGGGGGATTGAGCCCTGGCATCGGGGCAATAGTAGTAATGAAGACACCTATTACTTTAGGATGATGGAAAGTCTGGCCAAGAAATTTGCTACAGACATGGATACCCCAATAAAGGACTTGTCTGAGGAATTTATCCAAGAACTTCTCTATGGTGAAAGGGGAACAAAGATTGATTTTAATTTCCAATCAAGATATGGGGGTTACCGTAAATATTCAACCAATTTTGAAGGGGTGATTCCTAACCTAGAAAGAAGGTACAGGGAGACAGGATCCAATCGCATGAGGCAAAGGATAGAGGAGTATATGAGGGAAATGGCCTGTGCTAGCTGTAAGGGGGCTAGATTAAAACCCGTAGCCCTTGCTGTAACCCTTGGAGGTAAAAATATAGATGAGATTACACGAATGTCTATTAAGGAATCCAGGGAGTTTATGGAGAAACTCCAACTGGACCAGCGGCAGGCCTTTATTAGTAGGCAAATATTAAAGGAAATCAGGGAAAGATTAGCCTTCCTTGAAGATGTAGGCCTGGGATACCTAACATTATCTAGAAATGCCGGCAGCTTATCGGGGGGTGAGGCCCAAAGAATACGATTGGCAACCCAAATAGGTTCTAGTTTGGTAGGGGTCTTATATATTCTAGACGAGCCAAGTATTGGCCTCCACCAAAGGGATAATGATAGATTGCTCAAGACTTTGAGAAGTCTCACGGACCTTGGAAATACGGTCCTTGTAGTCGAACATGATGAGGATACTATTTTAAGGGCAGACCATATAATTGACATGGGACCAGGCGCTGGTGCTCATGGTGGCTATGTGGTAGCCCAGGGGCAAATAGAAAATATAAAAGAAAGCCAGGACTCCATTACTGGCCAATATTTAAGTGGCAGGAAAAAAATTGCTATCCCAATGGAGAGGAGACAATCTAATGGTAATTGGCTGATAGTAAAGGGGGCCAGGGAAAATAATCTCAAGGATATAAATGTCAAGATTCCCCTAGGAGTTTTCACCTGTGTAACTGGAGTTTCCGGTTCAGGAAAAAGCACCCTAGTAAATGAAATATTGTATAAGAGAATAGCCCAAGAACTTTACAGGTCTAAAAGTAGGCCAGGTGCCCATGATGATATCCAAGGCCTTGAACATATAGATAAGGTTATTGAAATTGACCAATCACCAATTGGGAGGACTCCCAGATCAAATCCAGCTACCTACACCGGAGTATTTGACCACATAAGGGATGTTTTTGCTGAGACAAATCATGCTAAAATGCGGGGCTATAAAAAGGGTAGGTTTAGCTTTAATGTCAAGGGCGGACGGTGTGAGGCCTGCAGGGGAGATGGGATAATAAAGATAGAAATGCACTTTCTACCTGATGTTTATGTCCCCTGCGAAGTATGTAAGGGAAGGCGATATAATAGGGAGACACTAGAGGTTAAATATAGGGACAAAACCATCGCAGATATATTAGCTATGAATGTAGAGGAGGCCCTGGAATTTTTCAAGAATATTCCAAGGATTAAAAACAGGCTACAGACACTATTTGATGTCGGTTTGGGCTATATCAGGCTCGGCCAACCCTCAACCCAATTATCTGGAGGGGAGGCCCAAAGAATTAAATTAGCTTCAGAACTAAGCAAACGCAGTACTGGCAAAACCCTCTATATGTTGGATGAACCCACAACAGGCTTACATGTGGCTGATATCCACAAACTTATTAATGTACTAAACAGGCTGGTGGAACTTGGAAATTCGGTGGTAGTTATTGAGCATAATTTAGATGTAATAAAAACTGCCGATTATATTATTGACTTGGGGCCCGAGGGAGGCAATGGGGGAGGAAGAATTGTAGCAGAGGGGACTCCGGAAGAAATTGTAGGAGTTGAAGAATCATACACTGGGATATTTTTAAAGAGAGTATTAAATAATAATTAAACTTCAAATAGTTATATAGGAGTATGTTAGGAGGTTTCTTATGTTAGACATAAAGGAAAAATTGAGTCTAGTACCTAATAAGCCTGGGGTTTATTTATTTAAGGATAAAAAAGGAGAAATAATTTATATAGGAAAGGCCATTTCCCTAAAAAATAGGGTAAGGCAATACTTTCAGTCTTTAAAAAACCAGGCAACTAAGGTACAAGCAATGGTTAGGAACATAGCTACCTTCGAATATATTGTCACAGATAACGAATTGGAGGCCTTGATTTTAGAGTGCAATTTGATTAAGGAAAACAGGCCAAAATATAATATCCTCCTAAGAGATGATAAGACCTATCCCTATATCAAGATAACCTTGGGGGAGGATTATCCTAGGGTAATTAAGACTAGGGAATTTAGGAGGGATGGGAGTAAATATTTTGGCCCCTATACCAATGTTTCTGCCCTAAATGAGACCCTGCAATTAATTAGGGAGTTATTTCCTATAAGAACTTGCAAAAGAAACATTGCTAACTCCATTGAAAAGGGTGAAAGGCCCTGTTTAAATTTCCATATAGGCAAGTGTCTTGGCCCTTGCACTGGAAATATAAAGAGGGAGGAATATATGGAAATCATCCAGGAAATCCTATTGTTTTTACAAGGCAAGGAGGATGAATTGATTAAAAAGATTGAAAGGGAAATGGAGGAGGCCTCACAAAGGCTGAACTTTGAGAAAGCCGCCCGGTGTAGGGACCAACTGAAGGCATTAAACAGTATGGTGGAAAAGCAAAAAGTAGTAGTCAATGAGGATATAGATCAGGATATTATGGCAGCCGCCCAGGATGTAGGTGAATCTTGTGTTCAGGTTTTTCATATTAGGGGGGGAAAACTTATACAAAGACAGCAGTATTTTCTTGCTGTGGAGGAGGATGTTAGTATAGGAGAAATCCTAACTTCCTTCGTAAAACAATTTTACAATAACATGACCTTTATACCCAAGGAGATTTTAGTTGAAGAGGAATTGATGGATATGGACCTTATGGAAAGTTGGCTATCTAAGAAGAGGGGAAATAGGGTATATATAAGGTCTCCTAAAATAGGGGAAAAAAAACACCTAATGAATATGGTGAAAAAAAATGCTGTCCTAATGATAGAGCAAAGGCGGGAAATTAATAGGAGAAAAGAGGAAAAAACAAATAGGCTTATGGGGGAATTTCAAGAACTCCTAGACTTACCATCTCCACCTGGTCGTATTGAGGCCTTTGATATATCAAACATACAGGGAGTAGAATCTGTGGGATCTATGGTAGTATTCCAAGACGGGCTACCCAGCTACAGGGACTACAGGAGGTTTAAAATTAGGACTATAGGAGGGATAGATGACTATGCTAGTATGGGGGAGGTTATCTCAAGGAGATTCAAAAGAGGATTAGCAGAAACCAGAGATCTCATAGAGGGTAAGTCATCCATCAAGGAGGGTAAATTTTCGGTTTTTCCTGACTTAATTATGGTAGATGGGGGACTGGGCCAGGTAAATAGGGCAGAAGAGATCTTGAGGGAGCTTGAAGTATCCATACCTGTATGTGGTATGGTTAAGGATGATAGGCATAGGACAAGGGGCCTAATATATGGTGGGGTAGAAATAAATATAAAGGAGAGGGCCGGAATTTTTGCCTTTATTGGTAAAGTGCAAGATGAGGCCCATAGGTTTGCTATTAACTACCACAGAAGTTTAAGAAGGGCAAAAAATTTAACCTCTATCTTAGAGGAAATACCAGGAGTGGGACCAAAAAGAAGAAGGGCCCTATTAAAACATTTCAAAGGCATTAACAAGATAAAAGAAGCCACCCCTGAAGAATTAATGAAGGTGGAGGGCCTAAATAAAAAGCTTGCAGAAAATATTTTTTCCTATTTTCAAAATAAAAAATAATCATGGGAGGAAGAGCTTTCCTCCCATAAAATATTAATAATAAAGAGGCATATAAATTTTTAATTGGGGGATGTTGCTTATGAAGTTTATTACAGCAGAGAAATTAAGGAAAGACTTAGGATTGGAGAAATTAAACAATATAAAAAGCCAGGGGGCAAGGATAAAAACTACGGAAATTAACAGACCTGGCATCCAGTTTAGCGGATTTTTTGATGGTTTTCCCTACAGTAGAATACAACTAGTAGGTAAAATTGAAAAACAGTTTTTAAATACCCTGACCAAGGAGAGAAGGGAAGAAATTTTCGAGAATTTTTTTTCCTATGATATTCCCTGCATTATTATTAGTAGGCAATTGGAGGCACCAATTGAACTCCTAAAGGCTGCTGAGAAACATCAGAAAAATGTTTTTAGGAGTAGTTTAAACACAACAAAACTTTTAAATATATTAACCAACTATTTGGAAGACTGCCTGGCCCCAACTACCAGAATCCATGGAGTATTAATGGATATACATGGGATTGGGACCCTAATAACTGGCAAAAGTGGTATTGGTAAAAGTGAAGCTGCCATTGAACTAATCAATAAGGGCCATTTATTGGTGGCAGATGATGCCGTTGAAGTAAAAAGGATAGGTCAGGAATATCTAACGGGATATGCCCCAGATATAACTAGGTATATGCTGGAGGTTAGGGGAATAGGTATCATGGATATTAAAACACTATATGGAGTTGGTGCTATAAAGTTTAGGACAAATATAAACCTAGTTATTAGACTGGAAGAATGGGATATAAATGAGCCCTATGATAGGCTAGGTCTAGATGAAAGATACAGGGAAATATTGGGCATTAAGGTGGCCGAGGTTGTAATACCCGTAAAACCAGCTAGAAATATAGCGGTTATAGCAGAGGTTGCTGCCAAAAATTATAGGTTGAAAAACATGGGCTACCATTCGGCAAAATCCTTTAGCGATAGATTAACAAAATATTTAACAAAGAAATAAAAGCTTGTAATTCATAGGATTTAAATATGAATTAATATCCAGAAACACAAATTATTAGGCCCAACTATTGATTTTAAATAATATTTATTATATATTAATATTGATTGCAATGAATTTTAATATTATTATATATGATATGGGGCAGGCTTTTCATTTAACACATCTCTATGCATTATATACAATGTCCTTCAGACAGGGTTGGAATATATAACTATGCATGTCAAACTAATTACAATCAACTAACTACACTTATTTACTAAAGACATAGAATATATTAGGTTATTAATAATAATTACTAACAAATAATCAAAATTGGTTAAACTATTAACAAATTTAATTTAGGAAGTCAATAGTTTTATACATCTTTAACTCATATTTTTAAATATACTTAGGCTTATATAAAATAATTTTATATAAATATATTATTTTATAATAATGATTTACTCATAAAAAAGGAGGGACATTATGGATAAAAATTTTTTAACTGAAGAAAACTTTGCAAAACTTCAGGAGGTTATTGATGTAAACAAAGAAAGAAAGGGTGCACTGATGCCCGTCTTACACGAAGGGCAAAAAATCTTTGGTTGTCTTCCCTTAGAGGTACAAAGGAAGATTTCTGAGGAACTAAGAATACCATTGAGTGAGGTTTATGGTGTTGTAACCTTTTACTCACAGTTTTCTCTTGAACCAAAGGGAGAGTATGTAATAGGTGTCTGCATGGGAACTGCGTGCTATGTTAAAGGATCACAGGATATTATTGACAAGGTACAGGAGATAATTAACATAGAACCAGGGGAGAACTCAGAAGATGGTAAATTTACACTAGTTGCAACAAGGTGTATTGGTGCGTGTGGTTTGGCGCCGGTCATAACAATTAATGAGGATGTATATGGGCGTTTGAAGGTAGAGGACGTGCCAGGTATTTTAGAGAAATATTAAAGGAGGGAAACCTATGAAATCTATAGCTGAATTAGAGAAAATTCGTCAGGAAGCTTTGGAAAGGGTAAACCTAAGACATGATAGAAAGGGAACTAGAATCGTAGTTGGCATGGCTACATGTGGGATTGCAGCGGGGGCAAGACCAATTATGATGGCTCTATTAGAAGAAATTAAAAAACGAGAAATTGAACATATAACTGTAACCCAAACTGGCTGTATAGGTGCTTGCAGGCTGGAGCCCCTAATTGAGGTATATAAGGAAGGGGAGGACAAGGTTACATATGTTGACTTGACACCAGAAAAGGCTAGAAAAATTATTGTTGACCATATTGTAAATGGTCGGGTTGTAGATGAGTATACTATTGGGGCTTACGAAAAATAATCATAGTACTATGAAGGACAAAAATTACAAGTAAGGGGGTAAAACAATGGATTTATTTAGAGCACATGTATTAGTATGTGGGGGAACTGGTTGTACTTCTTCGGATTCCTTGAAAATTATAGATAGATTTGAAGAACTAATTAAGGAACGGGAATTAGACAAGGAAGTAATGGTAGTAAAAACTGGGTGTTTTGGGCTTTGTGAAGCTGGACCTATAGTGATTGTATACCCTGAGGGGGCTTTTTATAGTCATATTACTGTGGATGATGTTGAAAAAATTACAGAAGAACACTTATTAAAGGGAAGAATTGTAACAGATTTATTATATAAAGAGGCTGT
Source organism: uncultured Clostridiaceae bacterium (assembly GCA_964390055.1). Taxonomy (GTDB): domain Bacteria; phylum Bacillota; class Clostridia; order Peptostreptococcales; family Natronincolaceae; genus CAYMGQ01. The sequence continues at coordinate 35,707 of CAYMGQ010000001.1, read as the reverse complement.
GGTGGACGATCAAATTAGGGCAATTGATGAAGTTGGATTTTATAGGAAACAGAAAAGGGTGGCTTTGAAAAATTGCGGTTTAATTAACCCTGAAGTTATTGAGGAATATATTGCCCTTGATGGTTATCAGGCCTTGGCAAAGGTTTTAACAGAAATGTCACCTGAAGAGGTAATTGACACTATAAAAGAATCAGGTTTAAGGGGACGGGGAGGAGGAGGTTTCCCCACAGGATTAAAGTGGGGCTTTACAGCCCAAGCTGAGGGGGACAAAAAATATATAGCCTGTAATGCTGATGAGGGTGACCCTGGTGCCTTTATGGATAGGTCAGTTTTAGAGGGAGACCCCCATGTGGTTATAGAGGCAATGGCTATCGCTGGGTATGCTGTAGGTGCAAACAAGGGATATATTTATGTTAGGGCTGAGTATCCTATTGCTGTCACCAGATTGCAAATTGCAATGGATCAAGCTAGGGAACATGGTTTACTAGGAGAAAATATTTTTGGTAGTGATTTCTCCTTTGACTTAGAGATGAGGTTGGGAGCTGGGGCCTTTGTTTGTGGGGAAGAGACCGCCCTAATCAACTCTCTTGAGGGCAGGAGGGGTATGCCAAGACCTAGACCACCTTTCCCTGCTAATAAGGGTATCTGGGATAAACCTACCCTGCTAAATAATGTGGAGACCTTTGCAAACATACCTAGTATTATAATCAAGGGACCTGAGTGGTTTAACAGCATAGGAACAGAAAAATCCAAGGGAACTAAAGTATTTGCCCTAGGTGGAAAGATTAATAATACAGGTTTATTAGAAATACCCATGGGAACCACATTAAAGGATGTAATATATGAAATTGGGGGAGGAATACCCAATGACAAGGCCTTTAAGGCAGTGCAGACGGGAGGACCTTCAGGAGGATGTATACCGGCAGAACATATAGACATGCCAATAGACTATGACAATCTAATATCCCTTGGGTCTATGATGGGCTCTGGTGGAATGATTGTAATGGACGAGGATAACTGTATGGTCGATATTGCAAGATTCTTCTTAGATTTTACTGTTGATGAATCCTGTGGTAAGTGTACACCATGCCGTGAGGGAACTAAGAGAATGTTAGATTTATTGGATAAGATTACAGAGGGCAAGGGCAGCTTAGAGGATATTGATAATTTAGAAACATTGGCCAAAACAATTAAGTCAACATCCTTGTGTGGTTTAGGGCAAACGGCTCCTAACCCCGTGCTATCAACACTAAGATATTTTAGGGATGAGTATGAGGCCCATGTGGTTGATAAAAAATGTCCTGCTGGCGTCTGCCAATCATTATTAGAATACAAGATTTTACCTGACCTATGTAAAAAATGTGGTATATGTGCTAAGGATTGTCCAGTTGATTGTATAACTGGTGTTAGGGGTAAGGAACCCTATGTAATAAACTCTGAGGAATGTACCAAATGTGGTGCTTGCTTTACCGCTTGCCCCTTTGATGCTATTGTCAAGGTTTAGTATATTAGCTAATATATCAATTATAAAAATGAGGAACCGAATATATTCGGTTCCTCATTTTATTTATGGGATTATCAAAAGGGATAATGTAAAAAAATAGCTTTTATTATTATTTATAACTGTTATAATGGAAGAAAAGGAAGGGAAATATTCCAAAGAAACTATCTTTTAAGGATAAATACAAAATCCGAGGAATTACAGGGTTTTAAATTAAGAAAACAAGGGGAGTTTATAAAATGAGATGTGGCAAGGCGGAGGACCGCTATAATAGGAAAATAAATTATTTAAGGATATCTATTACAGACCTATGCAATTTAAGGTGCCTATATTGTATGCCAGAGGAGGGTGTAGACAAGAAATGCCATAAGGATATATTGACCTTTGAGGAAATTATAGAGGTTGCAAGAGCAGCAGCTGGCTTAGGAATCGACAAAATAAGAATAACTGGTGGTGAACCCCTAGTAAGAAAAGGAATCGTGGAATTTGTGGAGGGCTTATCTCAAATAGAGGGTATTAGAGATATTGCCATGACAACTAATGGGAGCCTCCTTAAAAAATATGCCCAGGATTTAAAAAATGCAGGCTTAAACAGGGTTAATATAAGTATAGATTCACTAAAGGCTGAAAAATACAAGGAAATTACCAGGGGTGGCAAGCTTAAGGATGTCCTAGATGGGATACATGAAGCTATCAGGGTCGGAATGTACCCCGTTAAGTTAAATGTTGTCGCCATTGGCGGCTACAATGAAGATGAGATTCTAGATTTTGTTAACCTAACACTGGATAAGGATATTGAAGTAAGGTTCATTGAATTAATGCCTATTGGGGAGGCAGGAAATTGGAGCAAGGAAAGGTTTATTTCTAATGATTATGTTAAGGAAAGGATAGGAAATCTGCTTGCATTGCCCCATAAGACTTCTAGCCCAGCCCAATACTTTAAATTGCCAGGGGCTAAGGGCAAGGTGGGTTTTATTGATCCCATTAGCAATCACTTTTGCTCGGAATGTAACCGGATTAGATTAACCAGTGATGGAAAATTAAGGCCTTGTCTACATAGTGATTTAGAAGTTGACATTGTTGAAGCCCTAAGGGGGGACAGGTCCCAAGTCCGGGATATACTACAAAAAGCTATCTCCTTAAAACCCAAAAAACATTATTTATATACAGAGGGCTTTGAAATAGGGAGCAGGAATATGTCTGAGATAGGTGGCTAGTGCAAATCCTATTAAATGTCTTATAAATTGCATATTTAAAATAGAGGACTTTGTCTTTAGACCTATGGAAAACCATATGTTTTCTTGAGGGATTTCTTAGTAAAGCGACCTCTATTTTTTAATTTATAGAATAATAATATGGAATAGAAAGTAATTATAAGTTAGGGGATAATTAGTAATGACAGGAGTAACATATATTATATATGGGAAAAATATTCTATTAGAAATAGTAAAATTTTTATTTTCCTTGCCATTAGGCTTATCATCGTATGATAATTGACCCTTATAATGATAAGATATATACTTTAGTAAATTACCTATATAAAATAAAGATAGCAAGTGAAGAATATCACCATCTAGGAGGAAAAAAATTGGAAAGAAATAAGCTATATAATCAATTTTTGTCTTTTATGCAGGAGGAAGATGTCTTAGTAGATGAACCTATGAAAAATCATACTTCTTTTAATATAGGCGGACCGGCAGATATATTAATTCTTCCCAGGAGTATTGAGGAAATTAAAAGGGCCATTGAAATATGTTGGGAATGGGGAAGGCCTTATTATATAATGGGAAATGGTACTAATCTTCTAGTTAAGGATGGGGGACTAGCTTGTGTTGTTATAAAAATTGCTAATAACCTAAGTGATATAAGGATAGAGGGCACTACTATTACTGCAGAAGCGGGAGTATTGCTATCTACATTGGCTAAAAGTATGGCTAAAAACAATCTAAGGGGATTTGAATTTGCTAGTGGGATACCCGGTACCCTTGGTGGGGGCATAACTATGAATGCTGGGGCCTACGGCGGGGAAATGATGAATGTTGTAAAAAGTTGTAGGGTACTGGACAAGGATAATAGGATTTTAGAATTAACTAATAAGGAATTGGAATTTGCCTATAGGAAGAGCATAATTCAAAGAAAGGATTATATTGTTTTGGAAGCCAGCTTAGAGCTGGAGAAGGGAAATTATGATGAAATTATTGAAACTATAAGGGAGTTTACCAAGAGGAGAACCTCCAAACAACCCCTGCACCTGCCTAGCGCAGGGAGTACCTTCAGAAGGCCCCCTGGTTATTATGCTGGTAAATTAATAGAGGATGCGGGATTAAGGGGAAAGACAATTGGTGGGGCCCAAGTATCCCAACTCCATTCGGGTTTTATTGTGAACATTGATAATGCCCAGGCTAAAGATGTGATAAGCCTTATAGCTTATATACAAAAAGCCGTAAAAGAAAAGTTTGGTGTTTCCTTAGAACCTGAAGTTAGAATTATAGGAGAAGAATAGGAATATAACGCTTTCTAATGAGAAGGGGTAGGATAATATGAAGATAGTTATTATAACAGGAATGTCTGGCGCTGGTAAAAGTCAAGCAGTTAAGTGTATGGAGGATTTAGGTTACTATTGTGTAGATAATCTCCCGCCCATTCTAATTTCTAAATTTGTGGAATTATGTAGGCAATCCCAGGGAGATATTGAAAAAGTTGCCCTAGTGATAGATATTCGTGGGGGCCTATTTTTCCAAGACTTATTTGCTGGTCTTGATAATTTGGCTGAATCAGGCCATGAGTATGAAATATTGTTTTTAGATGCAAATGATGAAAGCCTAATAAAAAGGTTTAAGGAAACCCGTAGAAAGCACCCAATTTCCATAAATGGCAAGGGGATAGGGGAAGGGATATCTGAGGAAAGAAAAAGATTAGAAAAGTTAAAAAAAATGGCTACAAATATAATAGATACAAGCAAGTTAACACCCGGTCAGCTAAAGGAGGAGTTGAGAAACATTTACTTAGAGGGAGACTCAACTACTAATTTGATTATTTATATTACCTCCTTTGGTTTCAAACACGGTATTCCCTTGGATTCGGACCTGGTATTTGATGTGAGATTTTTGCCCAATCCCTACTATATTGATGAATTAAGAGATTTTACCGGAAGGGATAAAAGGATTAGAGACTTCGTAATGGCATCCCCCATTAGTGTTGAATTTTCGGAAAGACTATATAATTTAATTGATTTTTTGATTCCCCACTATATTAAAGAGGGTAAAAACCAGCTGGTAATCTCTATAGGTTGCACAGGCGGTAGGCACCGGTCCATTACCATTAGCCATGTCCTATATAATAGGCTCAGGGAAGAGGGCTACCGTGTAATTTCAAATCACAGGGATGAAAGGCTTGGGGAAAGGAAAAGAATTTAAATGGGAAAAAATCCTTTGGTCCAGCAAGAAGACTCAATTAATAAATGGATACTTATGGTCCTTGTGGGTTTATCGTTCTTAATTTTTGTCCTTGCCAGTATATTTGTAGATTTGGGCATTAATCTTGGGCCAGATATACAATTTTTCATGGGTCTTTTAGGAATTATTATTATATTTTTTGCAATCTATAATATTTCAGGATTCTTACTAGCTGGTAATGGAGAGAAGAAAGTTGGTTTTTTTGGTAAATATAAGGGTGTCAAGAAGGCCCATAATAGCAGGCTACTAGATAGGGGACCAAAAATTGTTGTAATAGGAGGGGGAACTGGCCTAGCAGTATTATTAAGAGGTTTGAAAAAGTTTACAAGCAATATAACTGCCATAGTAACTGTGGCAGATGATGGGGGAAGTTCTGGAAGGATTAGGGAGGACCTAGGAATGTTGCCGCCAGGGGATATAAGGAATTGTATATTGGCCCTGGCAGAAATGGAACCCACTATGGAAAAATTGCTACAATATAGGTTTCCAGAGGGGAGTCTAAAGGGGCAAAATTTTGGCAACCTATTTATCGCCTCCATGAACGGAATTAGTAATAGTTTTGAGGAAGCAATAACAAAAATGAGTGAAGTTTTGGCAGTAACTGGCCGGGTATACCCTGTCTCCCTAGACGATATTACCCTCTATGCCCTTTTAAAAAATGAAAAGATGGTAAAGGGTGAGTCAAATATACCTATAAGGGCCTTGGAGGAAAATAGCCCAGTAGATAGGGTATTTATTAAACCAAGGGATGCTAAGGGTCTGGATGAGGCTGTCCAGGCTATAAACAATGCTGATACAGTGGTTTTGGGCCCAGGAAGCCTTTATACTAGCATAATCCCAAATTTACTCCTTGATAACATATCTGAAGCCCTGGCCAAGACCCTGGCAAAAAAAATATATATTTCAAATATTATGACCCAGCCTGGTGAGACTGATAATTATGGGGTCCTAGAACATGTAGAGGCAATAATAAGGCACTGTCCTAATATAGGCATAGATTATGTTATTGCCAATACTCAAGATATCATCAACCATGCCCACAGTAAATACCAAGAGGAGGGGGCAAGTTTAATACCAATTACTGAAAGGGATAAAGTAGCCCTAAAAAGTAAAAATATTGCCATTGTTGAAGATAAGTTGGTAGAAATTAAAAAGGATTATGTTAGGCATGATGCTATAAAATTATCAAAAATTATTATAGGATTAGCAAGTAAAAGGGATGACTTATTAAAATAACCTGCAGGCTATCTTTTCATTATTAAGTAGGAACTTGGTGATTATAATTTAGAAGGTTGTGATTGTATGTCTTTTTCATCAAACACAAAGTCAGAATTGGCAAGAATATTTCCAAAAAATAATTGTTGTAAATTAGCTGAACTGTCAGCACTAATCCGGATGAGTGGTACATTGCAACTAACTGGTTCAAGAAAAATCAACCTAAAACTTAGCACAGAGAATGCTTCCACAGCAAGAAAAACTTTTCGGTATATTAAGGATTTATTTCAAATTAATACCCATGTGGGGGTAAGAAAAAATTCTAGGCTTAAAAAAAATAACTATTATATACTGGTTATTACAAGCTCTATGGGTAGTAATATTATTATGGAAAAGGTGGGAATACTTGATACTTGTGATAACACCTTTAACATAACCCATAAGATACCCAGGAAGTTACTAGTAAACAATTGTTGTAAAAGAGCCTATATCCGGGGGGCTTTTTTAGGTGGGGGGTCTATTTCTGCCCCTCAGAAAACCTATCATTTGGAGTTTGTTACTAATAGTGCAGACCATAGCGAGGATTTAAAAAACCTTATTAACGAATTTGGTTTAAATTCAAAGATTGTAATTAGAAAGGGTAGTTATGTTATATATATTAAGGAGGGAGACCAAGTAGTAGACCTTTTGAACATAATAGGGGCCCATAAGGCCTTATTAGATTTGGAAAATATCCGTATATATAAGCAGATAAGAAATGATATTAACCGGATAGTAAATTGTGAAACTGCTAACTTGACTAAAACCGTCAATGCCTCAGTAAGGCAGATAAGGAATATAGAATATATAGATAATACAATTGGAGTCCATGAATTACCCAAAAATTTACGGGAAGTAGCTGAAATTCGTTTAAAAAATAGGAATGCTAGTTTAAAGGAATTGGGACAGATGCTAAATCCCCCCATTGGAAAATCAGGGGTAAATCATAGGATGAGAAAAATAGAGGAAATAGCTAAAAAGATTAAAACTGATAAGGACCTAGAAAACACTAGGAAGTAAGTACTAAATACACAAAATCCTACTAAGATTACAGGGAAATTAGTAGGATTTTATTCTTTTTTTGGTAATATTATCATATAATGGTGGATGCTAGGATTTGGTTAATTATAAGCAGGAAAATTCATTTGTACAATTATTTAAAGCAAGAGGAATAATAATTTTTGCACAACTATTATAAGCATGTAAAGGGAACTGGGGAGGGGACATAAAATGTCTAAAACTAGATCACATAGTATTGACATGTTGACAATTGAGTTGGCAAAAGTAGCCTTTGACAATATATGCTTTGCTGATAATTTAGAAATAGATAAAAGCCGCCTAATGGCGATTGAGTTAATAAGGGAAATAGTTGCAATTAATGATGTGGCTAATAATTTAGCCAAACTTAAAACTATAGATAATTATACCCTGGGCCATAGCATAAGTGTCTGCATTTTATCTATAGTCACTGGCCTAAGTCTCAATTTGGATAATGATAACTTGAGGGACCTTGCCTTAGGAGCCCTGCTCCATGATATAGGTAAAATACATATAAAAAATTCTATTTTAAATAAACCACAAATACTAAATGGTAATGAATACAAGCAGATTAAAAGGCATTCCATTCTGGGCTATGAAGCAATTAAAAATATAGAAGGATTTAAGCAGGAAATAGGATGGATAATAAGGGACCATCATGAAAGATATGACGGAAGGGGTTATCCTAGGGGGCTTTCGGCTAAGGAGATACATATATATCCAAGGATTGTTTCCATCTGTGATACCTATGATGCCTTAACAACAAAACGAGTATATAGATGCGGTATACCCGTTTATCAGGCTGTTGAATACTTGTTATCTATGAGAAAACGCCAATTTGACCCTGAGCTTGTAGAACGTTTTGTGGGTAACCTATCTATATATCCGATAGGAACAATAGTGAAATTACAATCAGGACATGAGGGGATTGTTGTGGAAAGCAGAAGGAATAACCCAACAAGACCAACAGTAGAGTTGGTAAGAGACCTAGATGGAAGATTTTTAAATTTTAGGAGGCAGGTTGACCTAAGTAAAACGTTAAATAACGGGATTCTCTCAGTGATAAAGGCTGTCTAGTTTGATTTATCTAATAAATTAAGTTAAGGATTCGGGACCTTTGACTAAAGGGCCCGAATTTTATTTTTTTCTATAGCTTTTATATACTTATAAGATGTTAGGAAATAATATGTGATATTATATATTAATAAAATAGTTACTATAGCATTAAACTAGTAAGTAACTATTAGACTTTTGTCTAGAATAGTATTTATACAAAGGATGTAAAAGGCTTGTAAGAATTAGAATATTAGTCTATAATGAAAAAAATAATAGTTAGGAGGACATACTGTGAGTATTAAAAGTGACATAGAAATTGCACAGGAAACAAAACAACTAGACATAAGGGAGGTTGCGGGCAAACTGGGTTTGGAGGAGGAAGACCTCGAACTCTATGGAAAATATAAGGCCAAGATAGATTATAATATTCTTAAGGAAAAGACGGGAAGGAAAAAGGCAAAACTTGTTTTAGTAACAGCCATCAATCCAACACCGGCTGGAGAGGGAAAAACTACTACAACTATAGGTGTCACCGATGCCTTAAGCCAACTAGGTAAAAATGCCATGCTGGCATTAAGGGAGCCATCCTTGGGGCCAGTTTTCGGTATTAAAGGTGGGGCTGCAGGGGGTGGCTATGCCCAAGTTGTGCCTATGGAAGATATAAACCTCCACTTTACGGGAGATTTTCATGCAATTGGGGCCGCCAATAATCTGCTAGCTGCCATGCTGGACAACCATATTAACCATGGCAATTCATTGGGAATTGATAATAGGAAAATAATCTGGCGACGGGTTGTAGATATGAACGATAGGCAGTTAAGGAATATAGTAAATGGCTTGGGAGGAAGGGGTAATGGAGTAGCTAGAGAAGATGGGTTCGATATTACCGTTGCATCTGAGGTAATGGCAGCTTTTTGTTTGGCCAATGACATTATGGATTTAAAAGAAAGATTAGGTAATATAATTGTGGCCTATACCAGGGAGGATAAGCCTATTACTGCTAGGGATTTAAATGCCCATGGAGCTATGGCAGCCCTATTAAAGGATGCCTTAAAACCAAACCTAGTACAAACACTGGAGGGGACACCAGCCTTTGTACATGGGGGACCCTTTGCAAATATAGCCCATGGCTGTAATTCAGTCATAGCTACAAAAATGGCCATGCATTTTGCTGATTATGTTATAACGGAGGCTGGATTTGGAGCAGACCTGGGGGCTGAAAAGTTTATAGATATCAAATGTAGGAAGGCAGATTTAAAACCTGATGCTGTTGTTATTGTGGCCACTGTTAGGGCATTAAAGTACAATGGTGGTCTGGCTAGGGAAAAATTAAATGAGGAAAACTTACAAGCCTTGGAGAAGGGATTACCCAATCTATTAAAGCATGTAGAAAATATTACCAAGGTCTTTAAATTACCGGCGGTAGTAGCCATCAATAAATTCCCCATGGACACCAGTAGGGAGTTAGAATTAGTAAGGACTAAGTGCGAAGAACTAGGGGTTAATGTTGCCCTATCCGAAGTATGGGCTAAGGGAGGGGCAGGAGGCAAGGAATTAGCCAAAGAAATAATAAAACTAGTAGACCAGGAGTCGGCCTTAGAATATGCCTATGATCTAGATATGAATATAGGAGATAAAATTGAGAGAATCGCCAGCAGGGTTTACGGGGCTGAGGGAGTAGACTTTACACCCAAGGCATTGAGGGAAATCCAAAAACTAGAGGACTTAGGCTTTGGCAATCTACCAATTTGTATGGCAAAGACCCAATACTCCCTTAGTGATAGTCCCCAATTATTAGGTAGGCCCAAGGACTTTAAAATTACCGTGAGGGAGGTCAAGGTTTCTGCCGGGGCTGGATTTATTGTGGCCCTAACGGGTAATATTTTAACTATGCCAGGCCTGCCAAGAATACCTTCGGCAGAAAAGATTGATGTGGACGAAAAGGGGGTTATAACTGGCTTATTTTAGCTAATTCAAGGAGGAAAAAAATGATTGATAATATAGGTTTAGTAGAGTTTTTACATAAGACTGCATCAAAGGAACCAGCCCCGGGTGGAGGGAGTGTAGCTGCCCTGGGTGGTGCCCTAGGGGCGGCTTTAACGGAAATGATGGCCAGGTTGACTTTAGGCAAAAAAAACTATTCCAATGTTGAAAAAGATATGCTGGCTCTAATTGAAAGTGTTTCTAAAAAACGGGAGGAATTTTTGCTAGATATAGAGCGAGATTCTAAGGCCTATAGAGAAGTGATAGGGGCCTATGGTTTACCTAGGGATACAGAATCACAGGCAAATTATAGGGCAGAGAAAATCCAAGAAACTACCAAAAACGCAGCCCTAGTGCCCTTGCAAATAGCCCAGAAGGCCTTTGATTTAATGGATTTTAGTGAGGAAGTTATTATAAAGGGAAATAAGAATGCCATTACTGATGGGGCAATTGCAACTGTAATGGCAAGGGCGGCGGTAACTTCTGCACTTTATAATGTAAAAATTAACTTGGCCTTAATCAAGGATGCTTCCTTTGTGGAAGACCTATCAAAACAGGTAAAGAGATTGGAAGAGCAGGTAAAATTAAGGGAAAAGGAGATATTAGCCAAAGTAAGATACTAGATATTATTGAAAAAAAAGGTTATTATGATATTGACTAGAATAGATTAATAGTAGGAAAGTTTTTAATGAATCAGTTATTTTAGTAAATTTTTGGCTCTTTTAATATATAACTAGGGCTGAAAAATTATATAAAAAGGGGGATAACTGAATGAAAAAAGTCTTTGTATGGTTGTTAATTTTACTATTGTTAGTGGGTATGGTCCTAACGGCTTGCACACCACCACAAGAACCTACGGAGACAACTGAGGGGGAAGACGTAGCTGAAACTGAGGATGTCTTAAAGGTGGCTCTTGTTGTGGCTGGAGGCCTAGGAGACAGATCTTTCTATGATTCATCCAATGAAGGGGTCGAGAGAGCCCAGGAAAACCTGGGGGTAGAGGGGAAGGTTTTTGAATGTAGAAACGATCCATCCTTATACAGTGATCAATTAGTGCAGGCATCTGAGTATGGATCAATTGTAGCTGTAGTTGGTTTCGAGTTTTTTGATCTTGTACAGGAAATAGCACCAGAGTTTCCAGAGGTTAACTATATTTATGTTGATAATGAATTAGAGGGGATAGAGAATTTAACTACCATAAGCTATAAGGAAAATGAGGGGTCTTTTCTTGCCGGCGCTATGGCTGCCATGTTAGTAAAAGATGGTGGCCTAGAAGGAATTGGCCAGGAAGGAATAATAGGAATGGTAGGGGGAGTAGATATTCCAGTAATAAGAAACTTTAAAGCTGGTTACGAGGCGGGAGTGGCCTATGTGGACCCGGAGATAAAGGTAGAAACTATTTTTGCCGGGGATTTTGAAGATCCTGCCAAGGGTAAGGAAAGTGCCCTAGCCCTATATTCCATGGGAGCAGATATTGTGTTTCAGGTAGCAGGCAAAACAGGTGAAGGGGTGTTTGAAGCTGCAGAAGAGGTGGGAAAATATGCCATTGGTGTAGATTCAGACCAGAGATATATTAACCCTGATGTAATTGTTGCTAGTATGATAAAAGGAGTTGGCCTATCAATTTATGAATCCATAGAGAAGATTCAGGAGGGTAGCTTTGAGGCTGGCAAACCCCAATACTATGGTATTGAGGAAAATGGTGTAAGTCTAGGCTATGGCACAGAAGATATGGAGGATTTTGTAAGCGAGGAAATGAAGGCACAACTTGAAGAAATCAAAAGCAAAATAATTAGTGGAGAAATTGTAGTACCCGAGGGCAAGTAATTAATATTGAATTTTTCCATAATTCCAAGGGAGAAGTAGGAAACTACTTCTCCTTTAAAAACGTTAATTATTTCATGGGAGAGGAACGATAGATTATGGGGGATTATATTGTGGAATTTAGGGGAATAAGCAAGGAGTTTCCCGGGGTTATTGCTAATGATAATATTAATCTTGCTATAAAAAAAGGTGAAATTCATGGGATAATAGGGGAAAATGGGGCTGGAAAATCAACTTTAATGAATATACTATATGGCTTATTACAAGCTAGCAAGGGTGAAGTATTGGTGAGGGGAAAACCATTAAGGAACAATAGTCCATCCAAGGCCATAAAACATGGTATTGGGATGGTCCACCAGCATTTTATGCTCTTACCCTCCTTTAGCATAGCGGAGAATATTGTATTAGGCCGGGAACCTAGGAAGAATAGAATTTTTATGGACTTGGACAAAGCCATTAAAATTGCCGAGGACTTAGTTGAAAGCTATGGCCTACAAGTGGATCCTCATTTAAGGGTTGATGAGGTTTCAGTTGGGATACAACAGAGGATCGAAATACTAAAGGCCCTATATAGGGGGGCGGACATACTCATACTAGATGAACCAACAGCCGTTCTTACACCCCAGGAAAGTGAAGAACTTTTTATTGTAATTAGAAAATTAGTTAAAGATTTAAATAAAACCGTCATCATCATTACCCATAAACTACAAGAGGTTATGGCCCTTTCCCATAGGGTCAGTGTTATGCGACAGGGTAGATTGATAGGGACCCATAATACCAAGGAAACATCAGAGGGAGATTTGGCGGAGATGATGGTAGGACGAGAAGTCCTATTTGACAAATTGGATAAAAAAGAGGTCAAGGGGAAGACCCTCCTAAGGGTTAGAAAACTAAGAGTACAGGATAAGAGAGGCCTGTATCCCTTAAAGTCAGTGGATTTGGACCTGAAAGCTGGTGAAGTTTTGGGGGTTGCTGGTGTTGAGGGGAATGGGCAAACAGAGTTAGTTGAGATCTTGACAGGTTTACTGGAGGCCGATGAAGGCCAGATATTGCTAGAGGATAAAAACATAAGGGGCAAAAGCAGCAGGGAGATAAGGGAACTGGGCATTGCCCATATACCGGAGGATCGGCTAGCGACGGGATTAAGTGTGGATGCAAGTGTAAGTGAAAATATGATGATGGGGATACACAGGAAAAAACCCTATGTTAGTAAATTTATTCATATAAATAGGAAGGCAATAAGGAAAAGGACAGAGAAACTTATTAGGGAATTTGATATACGTACACCCAACCAGGACCTCTTAACGAAAAACCTGTCAGGGGGTAATATGCAAAAACTTGTAATTGCCAGAGAATTTTCCTTTAATACACCCATACTTATTATATCCCAGCCTACAAGGGGTGTAGACATAGGAGCAACGGAATTTATCCATAGGGAGATAATTAAAAAGAGGAATCAAGCCTGTGGAATCTTATTGGTTTCGGCAGATTTAGACGAGATATTTAGACTTTCAGATAGGATTATTACAATCTATGAGGGAAGAATAACTGGGGAATTTGCTAGGGGGCAAATAGATAAAAAGGAAATTGGCCTATATATGACAGGCAAGCATAAAGACCTGGCGGAAGGGGGGGCTTAAATTTATGAAGAATAATATTATTGACAAATTAAAGGAAAATGGCAGTTATTTTTTATCCTTGTTCCTGTCAATTTCAATGGCCCTACTTATTGGAGGTCTAATAATGTTGGCCAATGGGAGAAACCCAGTCATTGGTTACAAATCCTTGCTTCTAGGGGCCTTTGCTTCCAAATATAATATAGCAACAACACTTGCTAAAACAGTACCACTAGTACTAACTGGATTAGCTACTGCTATTTCCTTTAAGAGTGGAATTTTTAATATAGGAGGGGAAGGCCAATTATACTTGGGGGCCTTTGCGGCTGCCTATGTAGGTATTAGCTTTACAAATCTTCCTCCCCTTCTTGGTATTTTCTTGGCCATTGTTATGGGGGCTATTTGTGGTGGGGTTTATGCCCTCCTACCAGCTGTATTAAAGGTCTACCATAATATAGATGAGGTTATAACAACCATTATGTTAAATAGTATAGCAGTTCTTTTTACTGACTATCTGGTTAACTACCCCTTTGCTACCAGTAGGGGAAAAATGGGGGGAACGGATATGATAGTTGAAAATTATAGGCTATCTCGACTAGTTAAGTTATCAACCCTTAACACAAGCATATTTATGATGGGTTTTATAGCTTTAATAATTTACTATATTATGCAAAAAACCTCAGAGGGTTATAGCTTTAAAATGGTTGGACAGAACCCCAAGTTTGCCCATTACGGTGGTATAAATGCAAGGAAACAAATGATAGTTGCCATGGTGATTTCGGGGGCCCTATGTGGGATAGCAGGGAGTTTTGAAGTTTTGGGGAATCATTATAGATTCTTGCAATATATCTCTCCTGGCTATTCCTTCGATGGTATGTTAATAGCCCTAATTGTCAAGAACAACCCCATCGGTGTTATATTTATGTCCATTTTCTTTGCCGCCCTAAAAACAGGGTCTATTGCTATGGAAAATGTCACATCTATCCCTTCGGAATTAGTCCTAGTGATCCAATCAATTATAATATTATTTATAGCAGGAGAAGAGGGTTTTAAGGAAATTATTAAGAAATACTTTAAGAAGAAAGACAAACTCAGCCAGGGGGCAGGTGAAATAAGATGATTAGAGAGTTTTTTAATTTACCATTAATACAAAATACAATTCGCACGGCTACACCACTTGTTTTAGCTGGACTTGGCGGATTGTTGACAATGCATAGCGGTATGTTGAATATCGGAATGGAGGGAATGATTCTAATAGGAGCATTCTTTGGCATTGTTGGCAGCTACTTTTTCACCAGTTCCCTGATGGGGGTTGCCCTAGCAACAGTGTCCGGCATTATTATTGGTGGTATCTTTGGATTTTTTGTAATTGAACTTAAGGCAGATGAATTTATTATTGGCATTGCTATTAATATTTTTGCTGGGGGACTGACAATATTTTTACTTAGGAGTATTTTTGGGGTTAAAGGGGCCTTTTCATCCCCTGGAATTATACCTCTCCCTAGCTTGGATTTTCCTTTTCTAAGACAAATTGCCTTTTTAGACATTGTTTTTAATAACCACTCGGTATTTGTCTACATAAGTTGGATTTTAGTATTATTAACCTACATATTTTTGTATAAAACCCCCTATGGTATCTGGATTAGGGCTGCGGGGGAACATCCTGAAGCTCTAGAAACTACAGGTGTAAGCCCTAGAAAAATGAAATATATCAGCTCCATAATCTGCGGTATTCTTTGCGGATTTGCAGGAGCACATCTTTCCCTAGGATATTTGACCTTATTTACCGAAAATATGAGTGCCAATAGAGGGTTTATTGCTTTAGCAGCTATAATTTTTGGGGCCTATAACCCCATTAAAACCTTTGGTGCAGCCCTGCTATTTGGTTTTTTTGATGCCCTGGGCATACGGTTGCAGGTAATCGGTATCCCCTCACAGTTTACGCAGATGGTACCCTATATAGTAACGGTAGTTGCCCTATTTATTGTTAGCCAGAAACACTTATTGAAACTGAGGAAAATCGAGCAAAAGGGGGAGGAGTAGGAAGGGAATGATAAAGAAGAAATATGACCTATTAATATTAGGTGGTGGGGTGGCCGGCTATTATTGTGGGATACACTGTAGTAAAGGGGGGCTTAGGGTAGCCCTAGTGGAAAAGGACAAGTTGGGAGGAACAGGATTTCGCTGGGGATCTTGGCCTGTGAAAAAAATCCTAGATAATTGTAAGGCAATGGCAAGGACCAATCCACCTAGTAAAGTCAGTATGAAGGATTATCAGCTAAACTTTTTATCCATAGAAAACAAGATAGAAAAAGAACTAAGGGAAAAAAATATTGACCTGTACTTTTCTGATGGAAAATTTGTCGCCAGCCATAAATATAGGGTCGAAGGATATTTATTAGAGGCCAAATATATAGTAATAGCCACAGGAACATCAGCCAAGGGCCTTGGAAATTATCCAATTAACCATACAAGTATAATATCCCATAAAGAGGCCGTGGCACTGGACCAATTACCCAAGGATCTAATAATTATAGGAGGCAATGTTGAAGGGTGTGAGTTTGCCTCACTATTTTCCCAATTTGCTGTCAGGGTAAGCCTTATTGAGAAGGAGGATACAATCCTAGCCGAATATGACAGGGACCTAATTGACATATTAGAAAACCATCTCAAAGACCATGGAGTTTTATTATATACATCCAAGGATGTAGAGAAGATAGCTTGCATGAAGGGCGGGAGGGTTTCTGTTACCATGGCGGATGGGACGAAATTAGAGGCGGACAAGGTCCTGATAACAGGGCAAAGAAAGGCGAACTTTCCAAGGGGCCTGGACATGCTAGGGATAGAATTTGACCGGGAAAAGATTATTGTAAATGAAAACTTAGAAACTAATATAGATAATATTTTTGCAATAGGTGATATAAATGGCCTAATGGGTATGGCCCACGGGGCTATTCATCAAGCCATTGGACTAGCTGAGTACATATTATTTAACCAGCCAATAGGCATCAAGTATAGGGCCATACCTAGGGCTATTTTCACCATGCCGGAGATTGCTGGTGTAGGCCAGCAGGAAGTAGAATTAATAGAAGGAGGAAAAAAATATAAAAGAGGAATTGCAAATATTTCTGATACGTGGCGGGGCCTAAGTAAAGGAATAAAATGTGGTTTTATAAAAGTTTTGGCCGATAAAGATGATAAATTGCTGGGAATTTGGATGGTAGGCGATGAGGTATCGGAATATGTCGGTCTGCTTTCCATAATAATCAATAAAAAAATAAGACTATCAGAGATTAAAAGTAATTTGATAATTCACCCAAGTATAAGTGAAGGAATTCTACAAGCAATCCTGAATATAGATACAGTTGAAGAATAAGATTTTGCCCAGGTAAACTTAGGAAAACGGTTCCATAATTATCCCGCTTATAAGTGTGGAATATTCTACATTTATTTACTTTATTTAGTTGACAAATACATAAATATGTATTAATATAAAATAGAGTTAATTAATAAATTAACAAAAACAAAAAGAGATTTCTCCTAAGGGCTTCTATAATAAAACATAAATAGAAAGATGTGGATATTATAGCTGGTCCTTAGAAAAAACATGAAATTAATACCATAATATAAGGATGGGTGATGTCTAGGTAAACATAAGTAATTATAAGGCCTTGGCCTTAATTTACATAATACTTCCATATATTTTATATGAAATTCAAATTGATAATATGTTAACCATATTCTTGTCAAATTAAGCAGATGAATATTGTGCTCAAATTTTTTTAGTTAAATCATAAAGTTTTAAAAATATACATATGTATAGCTTAATGGATTATATTAGGTAATTCTATATGTGCACTAGGATATTAGTAACAAGATTAATAATCAAACTTATCAAAATCACAAATACCTAGGTTTATTCAAAACTGGATAAATCTCCTGTTCTTGGAAGGAGAGACTAAAGATTCTAGCCTATATTTTTCTTACACCATAAAAGTCTATTCTTTCCTCGGGAGAATAGACTTTAGTATTAATATTAGGAAAAATAATGTTAATAAGGCTACGACACAAACATATCAAAGTAAACCTGACTCCTTAGGTAATAGACAAATTCTTTTATATTCCCAGATAATTAAAATATAATTTCTTATTATATAGTTTTTAAAATACAAAAAGTAAAATAATCTTAATTGAAAGTGTTTTTGATTATTTATACGCCAAAAATGAACTTAGTAGGTGAAAAAAATGGTAATAGATACTGAAAAATGTATTTTATGTGAAGCATGTTTATTAGTATGTGAAGATAATGCCATCATATTTGAGAAGCAAGCTGAGGGAGTAAAAATTATTATCAATAGAAGTTTATGCCCCGAAGAATGCAGTAAATGTATTGATATATGTCCAGAAGACGCTATAAGTAAAAAGGATGATGACAAAGATGCAAAGGCAGAATATTTTATAAAATATCATCCTTGTGATTCCTGCGGCAAACCTACAATAAAATATAACATTAATCATAAATCTTTATGCAAAGATTGCAGGAGAGTTATTTCAGCCAAAGGGCTATTGCTATGCAATAGATCTTAAATAAAAAAATAAAAAGAAAGGCGGGAAAATATGAATAAAAATCTTAATTCTTTTGTTGTAGCTGATCCTTCAAAGTGTATTGGTTGCAGATCCTGTGAAGTAGCTTGTTTTGTGGTACATAATGAAAAGAACAATGTAGGATACACAGTGGGAACTGTTACAACGCCGGTTATCCCAAGGCTTAACCTAGTTAGTGGTGAGGATTTCAAAATGCCTATTCAGTGCAGACATTGTGAGGATGCTCCATGTGCCAACAGTTGTACTGCAGGGGCTATTAAGCAAGTGGACGATGTAATTTATATTGATGAAGACTTATGTATTGGATGTAAAACTTGTCTGTTAGCTTGCCCATTTGGAGCAATAGACCTACTACCTCAGTATTGCTGTGGAGAACCTGTTGCCCAATTAGTACTGGAACTAGATAAAAAAGTTGCTTACAAATGTGACTTATGTAAAGACTTAGACGAGCAAGCCTGCGTCAAGGCATGCCCTGAAGATGCACTAAGCTTGATTATTCCAGTAGAAGACCAGAAATCCAAACAAGCCAAAGCGGCTCTTGGTTTATTAGAAATAGTTAAGAATGCTTAAAAATTCAGAAAGGGGGAAAAAGGATGATTATTAAGATTGATCAAGAACTTTGTACAGGTTGTAGACAATGTGCAACTGTTTGCCCAGTAGACGCTATAGAGGGTATAGATGGTGAACCGCAAGAATTAAATGAAGATTTGTGTGTGAATTGTGGACAATGTGTACAGATGTGTAGTTCTTTTGCTTTAGCCTTTGATGATGAAATAACTCCAATAGCAGAAAAGCTAGAGGAAAGAGGAATGTTCCAAAGTACAAAAGAGCCTATTTTCGCTGCATACGCAAAAGGTGATGTAATAAGAGTGAAAGAAGCTCTAGAAAATAACGACTTACAAACGGTAGTGCAGTGTGCACCGGCTGTTAGAGTAGCCCTAGCCGAGGAATTCGGAATGGAACTTGGTAGTCTAACTCCAGGTAAATTGGCAGCAGCTTTAAGAGCCTTGAATTTCACAAAAGTATATGACACAGATTTTACCGCTGACCTAACAATTATGGAAGAAGGTAGCGAGCTTATAGAGAGGGTAACGGAGGGTGGAGCTCTACCAATGTTTACATCCTGCTGTCCAGCATGGGTTAAATATATGGAGCAAACTTATCCTGAGTTAAACGATCATTTGTCTACCTGTAAATCACCGCAACAAATGGCAGGAACAATATTTAAAACATACGCTGCTAAGATAGACAAGTTAGATCCTGCAAAAATCTACAGTGTTTCAATTATGCCTTGTACAGCTAAGAAATTCGAATGTGATAGGCCAGAGATGAATGATAGTGGCCATCAAGATGTGGACGTAGTTTTAACAACTAGAGAGCTTGCATACTTAATCAAAGAAGCAGGTATAGATTTTGCGAATCTAGCTGATGAGGAATTCGATTCCCCATTAGGAGAATACTCAGGTGCGGGAGTTATATTTGGTGCAACTGGTGGAGTTATGGAAGCTGCACTAAGGACTGGTTATGAATTAATTACTAAGAAGCCTATCCCGAACGTAGAGATTAATGCAGTAAGGGGTGGCGAAGGTGTTAGAACTGCAATAGTAAAAGTAGGCGATTTAGACTTGAAGGTTGGTATAGTTGCAGGTCTTAAGAATGTAGTTCCACTATTAGAAGATTTAAAAGCTGGAAAATCAGACTATCATTTCATTGAAGTAATGACATGTCCAGAAGGCTGTATTAGTGGTGGAGGCCAGCCTAAGGTATTATTAGAAGAGCATAAGCAATTAGCTTATGAGAACAGAACTGCTTCTATTTACCAACATGATGAGGAATTACCTGTAAGGAAGTCCCATGAAAATCCAAGTATTACTAGGATATATAAAGAATTCTTAGGAGAACCACTGGGCAAGGAATCCCATCGTCTTCTTCATACAGAATATATTTCAAGAAAGGAGACTAAATAATGAACAGTTTTCTTGTAGCTGATCCCAATAAGTGTATTGGATGTAGAACTTGTGAGATTGCTTGTGTAGTTGAGCATTCTGATGTAGATATATTTACCGCGGGAAATGCTGACATAGCATTTAATCCTCGTTTAAATGTTATTAAAACCAAGGAAGTTAGTGCTCCTATCCAATGCAGACAATGTGAAGATGCCCCTTGTGCAAACTCATGTCCTACTGGCGCTCTATTTAACGAAAATGGGGTAGTACAGTATAAGGAAGTGCTTTGCATAGGATGTAAAACCTGTGTTCTAGCTTGTCCATTCGGTGCTATACAGGTAGTAGAGGAACAAAAAGATGGTAAAACAGTATATCAAAACCTTAAAAAGGTTGTAGGAAAAGACGTAGTTTTAAAAGAAAGAATGACTGTAAACAAATGCGATACTTGCATTAATTCCGAAGAAGGTCCAGCTTGTGAAAGAGTTTGTCCTACACAGGCAATTAGAATTGTCAAGGATGTGGATATAAACACTTCCATAAAGGAAAAAAGACTTGAGAGTGCTCAAGGAATCTTATATGCCAAATCATATGAATAGGATTTAAAAAACCATATGTATTTCTTGACAGTAGGCGGAGATTGTATTTCTAAAAAATTGCAAAGGGGGAACTAATTGATATGGAAAAGAAAGTCTTAACCGTATGCCCTTATTGTGGAGCTGGATGTCACTTATATTTAGTGGTAAAGGATGGCAAAGTAGTAAGAGCAGAAGGTGCAGATGGCAGAACTAACGAAGGTAACCTATGTTTAAAGGGACGTTACGGGTGGGATTATTTAAATGACCCTCAACTTTTAACAGCTAGACTAAGAAAACCTATGATTAGGAAAAATGGTGAGTTAACTGAGGTTTCTTGGAAAGAAGCAATAGATTTTGTAGCAAGTAAATTGAAGGAAATTAAGAAAAAGTATGGACCTGATGCTATAATGGGTACAGGTTCAGCTAGAGGACCAGGAAATGAAGCAAACTATGTAATGCAAAAATTCATGAGGGCAGCGATCGGTACTAACAACATAGATCACTGTGCCCGTATCTGACATGCCCCATCTGTGGCCGGTCTTGGCTACTCATTAGGTAATGGTGCAATGTCAAACTCTATCCCAGAGATAGAAGATTCAGATTGCTTGCTGATATTTGGATACAATGGAGCAGATTCACATCCAATAGTTGCAAGAAGAATAGTAAGAGCAAAAGAAAAGGGATGTCATTTAATCGTAGTTGATCCACGAATGACAGAATCCGCAAGAATTGCTGATAATTGGGTTGACCTAAAAGGCGGATCCAATATGGCACTAGTTAATGCTTTCGGTAATGTACTAATTAATGAAGAATTATATGACAAAGAATTTGTTAAAAAGAATGTAAATGGTTTTGAAGAGTACAAGGCCATTGTTGAAAAATACACACCAGAATACGCAGAAAAAATTACAGGAATTTCAGCAAACCATATAAGAAGAACAATGAGAGAATATGCTAAAGCTAAAGATGCTATGATTCTTTACGGTATGGGAGTTTGTCAGTTTGGTCAAGCTGTTGATGTTGTTAAGGGATTAGCTTCTCTTGCACTATTAACAGGTAACTTTGGTAGAGAAAGTGTTGGAATTGGCCCAGTAAGAGGACAAAACAACGTTCAGGGTGCTTGTGACATGGGAGTTCTTCCAAATGTTTACCCAGGATACCAAAGTGTTGCCAATGAAGATGTAAGGAAAAAGTTTGAAAAAGCATGGGGTGCTAAACTTTCTAATAAACCAGGATTTGTTTTATCAGAAATACCAAAATTAGTTCTGGAAGATAAAAAAGTTAAAGCATACTATATCTTTGGTGAAGACCCAGTTCAAAGTGAACCGGATTCAGCTGAAGTTAGAGAAGCATTAGATGAATTAGAATTAGTAATAGTACAAGATATCTTTATGAATAGAACAGCTTTACATGCAGATGTTATTTTACCAGCTACTGCTTGGGGTGAGCATGAGGGAGTATTTACTTGTGCTGACAGAGGCTTCCAAAGAATGAGGAAAGCTGTAGAACCACAAGGCGATGTTAAGGTAGACTGGGAGATTATCAGTGAAATATCAACTGCAATGGGCTATCCAATGAAGTATAAGAATACGGAAGAAATTTGGGACGAAATGAGAAGCTTATGTCCAAACTTCGCCGGTGCAAGCTATAAGAAGATGGAAGAGCAAGGTGGAGTTCAGTGGCCATGTCCAACTGAAGACCATCCAGGAACAAAATACCTATATGAGGGCGAAAAATTCAGTAATCCAGATGGAAAAGGTAATCTCTTTGCATCTGAATGGAGAGCCCCAATTGAGCAACCTAATGAAGAATATCCAATGGTATTATGTACAGTTAGGGAAGTTGGACATTATTCAGCTAGAACAATGTCTGGTAACTGTAGAGGATTAAGAGAATTAGCAGATGAACCAGGACGAACACAATTAAATGTTAAAGATGCTGAAAGATTAGGAATCAAGGATCAAGAAATTATTAGGATCAGCTCAAGGAGAGGTAGTGTACTAAGTAGGGCAGACGTTACTGAAAGAGTTAAAGAAGGTAATATCTTTATGACTTACCAATGGTGGGTTGGTGCATGTAATGAGCTAACTCTAGGCACTAATCTTGACCCAGTCACAAAGACCCCAGAGTACAAATACTGTGCAGCTAACGTAGAAAAAATTGAAGACCAAGAAGCAGCAGAACAACAAGTAATAGATGAATATAATGAACTTAAAGAACAAATGAATGTTACTCCAAAAGCATAAGTAATAACTATAGACGCAGGTAAAATATGTAGGATAATAATATTTTACCTGCGTTTTAAATAAGAATTAATTTTCCTAGGAAATAAATATAGTAAATATGTTTTGAAATGAGAATAGGGAGCAATTTCTGGGGATGAGATATTAAAGTAAAATATCTGGAAGGAATGATTTGGACTATGAAGGGCAGAATTTATGATGTCTACAATGTTACTGAAATAAACCTACATGGTGATTATTGTAGTCTGCAAGATAGTAGTAAAAAAGTAATTACAGAAATACCCCTAGAAGTTGTTGTGAATGGGGAAAGATTTGTTAATCTTTTGTGTTTAAATCAATACCAAAAGGAATTAGCTGTTGGTTTCCTCTATAGTGAAGGAGTAATTGAGTCATATGAAGATGTAGAAAAAATCACCTATGATGAGGACTCATCTACTGTCTTGGTGGATTTAAGAGAAAATATAGAGGTTAACCAGCAAGAGAATTTGAGAAGCATTACCTCAGGGGGAGGTAAAAGCTATACAAATATAAATGATCAAAACCATATCCTATACAAGGCTTTAGATAGTGATAATAAATTTTCAGGGGTTTCAATAATAAAGGGCATGCAGGAATTTATAGATAAATCAGAAATATTTATAAAAGTAGGTGGTGTCCATAGCGTACTCTTAAGTAGTCCCGATCTTAGTATTTTGACCGAGGACATAGGAAGACATAATGCTTTGGACAAAATTACAGGCATACTTATGAAAGAGAAAAAGATGGAGATTATTAGGGAAAGTGTGCTATACTTAAGTGGTAGGGTATCATCAGAAATGATTACAAAGGTCATTAGATTAGGAGTCCCTGTACTTGTTTCTCGATCTACCCCTACGGCAACAGCTATAGAATTAGCCCAAAAGTATAATGTTAGCTTGCTGGGTTATGTAAGGGGAAATAAAGGTTATATTTATACAAGTCCGGAGAGGATAGAGATGAAATAAATAATATAAATAAAGTATATAAGGCCCTATATGATATAAGGATGGTTGATAATATATGGAAGGACAGGAGATTTCCGCTATTGTACTGGCAGGCGGTGGAAGCACAAGGATGGGGCAAAACAAAGCTCTATTAAAGTTGGGAAAAAAAACCATGATAGAGAGAGTAGTTGATAGTTTAAGGCCAGTATTTAAAGATATAATACTAGTTACAAACCATCCGGAAGACTACCCCATGATGGAGGGTGTGGAGTTTGTAAAAGATAAAAAAAACCACAAACGAAAAAACTCCCTAGTGGGTGTGTATTCAGGATTGCTATCAATACAGAATAGCCGCGCCTTTGTCGTTCCTTGCGATATGCCCTTTTTAAATCAGGGCTTAATTAGACATATGATAAAACAGGTAGGGGATGAAGATATATTAGTACCCTATACAGGGGGACATTACCAACCCTTGCATGCTATATATGCTACAACTTGTATTAAAGCCATGGAAGAAGCATTAGGGGAGCAGGATTATAGGCTGACCGCCTTTCTAAAGAGGGTCAACACCAGGACAATTGGTGATGAAACGATTAATATGTTTTCTAGTGATTTAAAATGTTTTCTAAATATTAATACCTATGATTCTTACTTAGATATAAAAGACAATTGGGAATGCTAATATATATTTATATAAACTAGGCCGTACAAAGAGTACTGGCCTTTTTTTACTTTGCTTTGAGGCAATAATATGATAAATTTAATGTATTGATAAGAACTTTCTGATATAGGGAGGGTGGGTATCCAATGGGTAAAAATTTTGCACACCTACATGTGCATACCGAATATAGTTTACTGGATGGGTTTACAAGCATTGACAAAATGATGGACAGGGTTAAAGAACTGGGAATGAAGGCTGTAGCCATAACGGATCATGGTAGTATGTTTGGTGTGATAGATTTTTACAAGGAGGCTAAAAAGAAGGGAATTAAGCCTATTATTGGTTGCGAAGTCTATACAGCCACCAGGACTATGAGGGATAAGGACCCCAATAAAGATAAAAGCCAGGGGCATTTAGTCCTACTAGCAAAAAATATGAGGGGTTATCAAAATTTAATCAAGCTAGTTTCCCATGGATATTTATACGGATTTTATTATAAGCCCCGGGTGGATTATGAGGAATTAGCCAAATTTAATGAGGGTATTATAGCCTTGAGTGGATGTCTGGCTGGAGATATTCAGCAATCCTTATTAAGAGGTAACTACAAAGAGGCTAAGGAAATAGCCTTAAAATTGGAGAATATATATGGTAAAGACAATTTTTACCTAGAGTTACAGGATCATGGGATAAGGGAGCAAAAAGATGTAAACCATCAACTTTTAAAGCTTAGCCGGGAAACAGGAATCCCCCTGGTAGCAACTAATGATGTTCATTATATATACAAGGATGATGCTGAGGCCCATGACATCCTACTTTGTATTCAAACAGGTAAAATAAGAGAAGAAGAGGAAAGAATGAAATTTCCAAGTTCTGAATTTTATTTAAAAAGTCATAAGGAAATGGAAGAACTCTTTGCCTATATACCCGAGGCATTGGAGAACACTGTAAAAATAGCTGATGCCTGTAATCTAGAGTTTGATTTTGACAATATATATCTTCCCCAATACAGGACTCCTGAGGGTTATAATGTACAGGAATACCTGAGAAAATTATGTAACCAGGGCCTGGAGGAGCGGTACGGGGACCCTTCTAAAGCAATAAAGGAAAGGTTAGAATTTGAATTACAGGTTATAGAGGGAATGGGATATGCTGAATACTTTTTAATAGTGTGGGATTTTATAAAATACGCAAAGGATAATGGGATTCCTGTTGGACCTGGAAGAGGAAGCTCTGCCGGGAGTATTGTGGCATATAGCCTAGGAATTACAGATATCGATCCAATAAAATATGGCCTAATTTTCGAACGATTTTTAAATCCCCAAAGGGTATCTATGCCAGATATAGATATAGATTTTTGCTATGAAAGACGGGAAGAAGTAATAGAATACGTTAAACATAAGTACGGTAAGGACAAGGTAGCCCAAATTATTACCTTCGGTACAATGGCTGCTAGGGCAGCAATAAGGGATGTGGGTAGGGTAATTAATATGCCCTATAATATAGTGGATAGAATTGCCAAGCAAATTCCCTTTACACCGGGCATAACCATTGATAAGGCCCTGCAAGTAAATCCAGAGTTTGGGAAACTATATAAGGAGGATGAGGAGGCCAAATACTTAATTGAAATGGCAAAAAAGCTTGAAGGTATTCCAAGGCATGCCTCAACCCATGCAGCCGGAGTTGTAATTTCTAAAAAGAATTTGGAAGACCATGTCCCCCTTTATATGCATGATGAAAGTGTAACCACACAATTCCCAATGGGGACCTTAGAGGAATTGGGACTGTTGAAAATGGACTTTTTGGGTTTGAGAACCCTGACGGTAATCGAAGATACTAGAAAACATATCTTAGAAAACCAGGGAAAAAATATTGATTTTTCCAACATGGATTATGGAGATAAGAAGGTCTATGAATTAATCAGCAGGGGGGAAACCTTGGGCGTTTTCCAGTTAGAGAGTGCGGGCATGATTCAATTTATGAGGGAATTAAGGCCTAGTAACTTAGAGGATGTCATAGCAGGGATTTCACTCTATAGGCCAGGACCAATGGATTCCATCCCCCGCTATATAGCCTATAAGAACGATCCTTCAAAAATAGAATATCTCCATGATAGCCTAAAACCTATACTTGAGGTTACCTATGGTTGTCTGGTATATCAAGAACAGGTCATGGAAATAGTAAGAGAGCTAGCAGGCTATTCCTATGCCAGAAGTGATTTAGTTAGGCGGGCAATGAGTAAAAAGGAAATGGATGTGATGGAGGAGGAAAGGCAGTATTTTATCTATGGCAAGCTAGACGATAAGGGAGATGTAGAAATACCAGGTTGTATCAGAAGAGGTATAGATGAAAATATTGCAAATCAAATCTATGATGACATGATAGACTTTGCCAACTATGCCTTCAACAAGTCCCATGCTGCTGCCTATGCTGTATTGGGATATGAAACCTCCTATTTGAAGGCCCACTATCCTGTGGAATTTATGGCTGCCTTAATGACTAGCGTTATGAGTAATACATCCAAAATAGCCCAATATATCCAAGATTGCAAAGGAATGGGGATAGAAATTTTGCCCCCTGATATAAATAAAAGTAATAGTTCCTTTAGTGTAGAGGGGAATAAAATACGCTTTGGCCTACTAGCTGTTAAAAATGTAGGACTTGGTATGATTAATTCCATGGTAAAGGCAAGGGAAGACAAGGGAGATTTTGAGAGCTTTACAGACTTTTGTCAAAAAGTTGACATTGGAGATTTGAATAAAAGGGCGGTTGAAAGTTTAATAAAATGTGGTGCCTTTGATAGCCTACAGGTAAAAAGGTCACAACTAATGGCAACATATGAGGGAGTAATGGATAGTATAAGCCAAGATAGAAAAAGAAATATTGATGGCCAAATAGGCCTATTTGATATGGCAATTGGAGATGCAAAATCCCTAAAGGACACCCCCCTACCGGACATTAAGGAGTTTAACGACAAGCTAAAACTGACTATGGAAAAAGAGGTCCTGGGCCTTTATATAAGCGGCCACCCCCTAGCCCAACACCAGGAGGAGCTGGAGATACTATCAACCATATCTAGCAAGGATTTGTTAGATATAGAGGAAAGTCCAGAAAGGGCAGAACATTGGGATGGGCAAAGGTGTAAACTTGGGGGAATTATTAGCCAAATAACTACAAAGGTAACAAAACATAATCAATTAATGGCTTTTATCCTTTTGGAAGACTTATATGGGACAATTGAATGTATTATATTTCCCCGAACATTTGAAGAATACAGATATTTAATTAAGGAAGATGAATTGGTTGTCCTCAGCGGATCCTTAAATATCAAGGACGATGAGGCACCAAAAATTATAGCAAACAAAATCCAGCCACTAAATAAAGTGGAATTAGACAAACTATATATACGGATTAAAGATAAGGAAAATATGAAATTACTTAAAAAAGCGGGACCAATTTTTAAAAAACATTCGGGAAATGTACCTGTGTATATATTTATACAAAGTGATAATAAAGTACTAAGGGCGGACAAAAATTTATGGATAAGTTTGAGTAGTAATCTGATAGAGGAATTATGCCAAATTTTTGGAGAGGAATCAGTAAAGGTCCAGTCAGTTTCCTAATTTTTTCTTTTGTTTTATGATTGAAAAGACCAAGGCGATTTTATATAATTAATTATAATTAGATATTTATGGATATAAATGTTATAGAAAGGCTTTATTACTAATGATGATTGGGGAGACCTAGGATGTGGAAAGTTGTACATATGGCTAATACTCGGAAAGATGCAGAGCTGGTGGAGACTATCTTAACAGAAGAGGGTTTTTTAGTGAAGGTTAAGCCTGTTACCAAGGACCAGGAAAATGGTATATGTGAGATAGCGGTCCTAGAGTCTGAGGTGGAAGAAGCCCATTCAATCCTATTATATAGAGGACTTTAGGGGAAATTTTACCCTAATTATAGTAAATTTACGGATGGGGCCAAGATACAAGTGAATAGGGACATTTTTGGTCCCGCACTCTATGAATGGAGGTAATTCGATGGATACAATAGGGGTCTTAACTAGTGGTGGTGATTCCCCCGGTATGAATGCAGCCATAAGGGCTGTTGTAAGAAGTGGCATTTCAAGAGGTTGTAGAGTTATGGGCATCCAGAGGGGTTATGATGGATTAATTCATGGCAAGTTAGATGAAATGAAATTATCATCAGTAGCAGACATTATACATAGGGGAGGAACCATACTTAGGACTGCACGAAGTGAGGAATTTACAACTGAGAAGGGAAAAAATAAGGCCTTAAATGTAATAAATGTTTTTGGAATTAAGGGATTGGTGGTAATTGGTGGTAATGGGTCCTTAGCTGGGGCCTATGAGCTCAATAAATTGGGGGTACCTACCATAGGGGTGCCAGGAACCATCGATAACGACCTTGCCTATACTGATTATACAATTGGTTTTAATACTGCCATGAATACTGTGGTAGATGCCATAAGCAAAATTAGGGATACTTCTGCCTCCCATGGCAGGGCTAATATTATTGAAGTTATGGGGAGACACTGTGGAGATATTGCCTTATTTGCAGGTTTGGCTGGAGGAGCAGAGAGTATTATTATTCCCGAGGTGGGTTTAAATATTGAAAAGGTTTGCAAGAAATTGATAAAGGGACGTAACCGGGGCAAATTACATAGTATAATTGTCTTGGCCGAAGGAGTAGGCTGCGCCATTGAGTTGGGAGATATTATAGAGAAGAAAACTGGGATAGAAACTAGGGCCACAATTCTAGGCCATATACAAAGGGGAGGTAATCCCACCGCCTTTGACAGGGTTTTAGCTAGTAAAATGGGTGCTAAGGCCGTAGACCTACTTTGCCATGGACAGGAAAGCCATGCAGTAGGTGTCAGGGGAAATGAAATATATAGCATAGACACCAAGCAAGCATTATCAATAGAGAAAAAATTAGACGAAAGTGTTTATCAACTAGTAGACATACTATCAATATAATAAATTTATATAGCTAGAAATTAGGAGGGGAAAAGGGTGAAAAAAACCAAAATAGTTTCTACATTAGGACCTGCTAGTGAAGACCAAGAGATATTCAGAGAGTTAGTAAAAAAGGGATTAAATGTTGCCAGATTGAATTTTTCCCATGGAGACCATGATAGTCATGGTAGAATAATAAAAATGATAAAAAAGGTTCGGAAAGAATTAAATGAACCAGTGGCTATTCTCCTAGACACTAAGGGGCCCGAAATAAGAACCGGGGAATTTGGGGTGTCAGAAGTATTTCTGAAGGAGGGAGATAGGTATACCCTTACTAGCAGGGAGGTTCTTGGGGATGAAAAAATATGCAGTGTAAGTTACCCTAACTTGGCCAGAGATATAGAAGTAGGAAATAAAATTCTAATTGATGATGGCTTGGTAGAATTAAAGGTAGAGAAGATTAGCCAGGGTACTGATATAGAATGCATAGTAGAGAACCCTGGCATTATAAAAAGTAACAAAGGGATTAACGTTCCCGGAGCCAAAATTAAATTGCCTGCAATTACAGAAAAGGATATAGAGGATATTAAATTCGGCATTAATATGGGGATAGATTTTATAGCAGCCTCCTTTGTAAGGAAGGCTGAAGATGTCTTGGAAGTAAGGAAGATACTAGAGGAAAACAAGGGCCAAGAGATTCAAATCATTGGTAAAATAGAAAACCAGGAAGGGATAGACAACCTAGATGAAATTATCCAGGTATCAGATGGTATTATGGTGGCAAGAGGGGATTTGGGGGTAGAAGTCCCTACTGAAGAGATACCCCTAATACAAAAACACATGATAGAAAAATGCAATAAGGTGGGAAAACCAGTAATTACAGCCACACAAATGTTGGATTCAATGATGAGAAACCCTAGACCTACTCGGGCGGAAGTTACCGATATAGCTAATGCAATTTTGGATGGGACCGATGCTATTATGTTGTCTGGGGAAACTGCCATTGGAAAATACCCCATCGAGGCAGTAAATATGATGAGGATAATAGCCAAGAGAACCGAGGATTCTATAGATTTTAAGGAGCTGTTAAGAAGTAAAGTAGTAGAAAAAAATATAACCATAACAGATGCCATAAGTAATGGAACCTGTCTAACAGCCATGGATTTACAGGCATCAGCTATTATAACTGCAACATCCTCTGGCTATACTGCTAGGATGGTATCTAAATTTAGACCTAAAGCCCCCATCATTGCTACCACTACTAAAGAAAGCATTAGGAGAAGGATGAGCCTAGTATGGGGCGTGACCTCCATTATAACTGAGGAGCTAGAAACTACCGATGATATAATCGAAGTATCTACTGAAACAGCATTAAGGGAGGGGCTAATAGAAAGAGGTGAGCTGGTAGTTATCACAGCTGGTGTTCCTGTAGGAGTAGCGGGTACTACCAATTTGATCAAGGCCCATATAGTGGGTGATATCCTCTTGTCGGGAACAGGAATTGGCAAAAACTCAGCCACCGGCCGAGTAGTCATTATAGATGATAGAAAGCAAAATATTAGCAGATTTAAGGAAGGAGATATTTTGGTATGCCAATCCACCGATAGGGACCTAGTGGACATTATCGAAGGGGCTGGTGCAATAGTAACTGAAGAGGGTGGAATAACTAGTCATGCTGCTATAGTAGGGTTACATTATTGCAAACCAACAGTTGTTGGGGCCGAATCCGCCTGTAGCAAATTAAAAAATGGAGATATTGTTACCGTAGACGCAAATACGGGCTTGATTTATAGTGGCAAAACCAGAATTTTATAATTAAATACACTTTTGCCTTGTTTAGAAGAGTAAGTTTTCTAATCCTATTTGCTTGCATAATATAGAGTCTATGGGAAAATAGACTCTATTATACTTTATGGGCATACATTTTAGGATATAATATATCTAGGGAGGTATTGGGGTGAAAAAATCATTAAGCCAGGTTAGAGTTAGATATCAGGAGACCGACCAGATGGGCGTTGTCTACCATGGCAACTACTTTACATGGTTTGAGATAGGCAGGACTGATTTACTGAGAGAGCTAGGATATTCATATAGGCAAATGGAAAAGAAAAATATAATGCTACCCGTTATAGAGGCAGACTGCAAATATAAAATTCCAGCCAAATATGATGATGAATTAATAATAAATACTAGGATAAAGGGAATAAAAGGTATTAGAATAACCTTTGAATATCGGGTGATTAGAAGGGAAGACCAGCAGGAATTAGCTGTGGGTAAAACCATTCATGCCTTCGTTGATAATGATTTAAGACCTGTTAATTTCAAAAAACTACACCCAGAATTGTATAATCGACTTTTGGAATATTCATAGGGAGGTGGTGGGATGTTACTAAAACTAATAGTATTATTTACCCTTATGCCCATAATAGAACTGGCAATTCTAATAAAATTAAGTAAATATATAGGACTGGGATATACAATACTAATTGTACTCTTCACAGGCTTTTTTGGTGCTTATATGGCCAGAAGAGAGGGTAGGAGTGTCTTGCAAAGAATAAAAATAGAAATGAGTCAAGGCCGAATGCCAGGGGACGAACTCATAAACGGTTTATGTATTATTATTGGAGGAATTTTATTATTGGCCCCAGGAATAGTAACTGATATTACGGGCTTCTTATTAGTAGTACCTATTTTGAGAGAAACTGTCAAAAATCTAATTAAAGGAAAGATTAGAAAAATGATCAGTGAAGGGACCTTTGTGTATTACTATAGAGAATAAATTATAATTTTTATAATTTTAGGTATAAAGCACAAACTATTGGTAAATAATGCTTAATATATACAAATTCACGAGGTAAACTGATTCTATGCTCCATGGGCACTTTGTTAAGTGCCCTTTTTGTCTGAAATAAATAAGACGGTGGGGACCGTCTTATTTAGAGTTCGGGGTTTATATATTGTGAGGGTGATACTGGCTTAAATAAGGGAATATGCTCAGAGATATAATTATTGTCAGATACAAGCTGGAATTCTACACTTTCGATATTATCTAAGCTAGCAAAAGTATAAACAATAGAATCTACCATTAACTTTTGAAAGTCAGGTTTATCCCTGTAGACCTCAATAAAAGAGGGGTTAAGTTGCAGCTGAAGATTAGTCCCCTCTAGACTATAATTTAAAATCTCTACCTGCTCAGGAACAGGAGGCTGGATAGAAGAAGTATAGGGAATTATCCCCCCACTATACTTCAGCCCATTAAAGACCCCCTCTATGCTAATATCCGATGGCATAAAATCTGACATATTCATGGGTAGCAGTAGGGCCCGTTTGGATTGGGAAATGTAAGCTATATAAAACTTTTCCTTATCATAGGGATATAAGGGCCTGTCAACCCTATTACCATGAAATCCCTCCCTAAGTATTCGGTTATCAAAATAAAATTGGACACCCTGGACTTCTGTTATAGATGTTAGGGAATAGACAAAACTATCTAGGGCAATTTTGGCCATTGACGAATACTCCTCATATAGGCCTATCTCCTTAGACAAATACACATTGGCTATCCCCCTAGATAAGTTTAATCTTTGGACAGGAGGAATGGGAGAATCTTGGGGCAGACCCAAACTGCCATCAGGGCCTAAAGCTAAATTATCAAGAGTGCTCCTAAGGGGCAGATTAGTATAGGGTATAGTCCTAGTAATTGGAATAAGATGCTTAAAATTATTATCAGGGAAAAATAAGGTTAAGGCTGTCTCATTCCTTGCAATAGAAGGTAAAGGGCTGATATAGTCTATATTAGTATGAAAGGAAATTGGGATTTTTTCTAAGGAGATATTT
This sequence comes from uncultured Clostridiaceae bacterium, assembly GCA_964390055.1. GTDB lineage: Bacteria > Bacillota > Clostridia > Peptostreptococcales > Natronincolaceae > CAYMGQ01. The sequence goes on along the minus strand of CAYMGQ010000001.1, from coordinate 2,175 downwards.
CCATCTACTCCCCCTAAACTCACTTGTATTTCCATGTTATAATCGCCATTGGGTATATCTAGATTTTCTTGGGATAAGTCTATCCCGTAAGAGACTATGTCCCCCTCAGTGACCTCAATATCCGTTGGTTGGAAATCAGCTATTTTATTACCCAGGAAATAAAAGGACAGGTTTATGGGATTTTCCTCATTGTATGCTAAAGAGGGACTTTTTTCATCCAAAAATAAATTTAAACGATGGTGGGATGCAGAAATTGCAGTTAATTCATAATCAATATTTATTGATTCATCCTTGCTAGATATAATAGCATTGGGCAAATTAAAATTGAAATCCAAATTTACCGTATCGGCATATAAGGGCAGACCCGATGCCGATATAAATAACATTATTATAAGTAGAATAGTTTTAAATGGACGCCACATTTTTTACAACTCCCTTTTTATGTTATTCTTATACTATAGTCATTACCATTATAATACATTTGATAATTAGGGTAAACAGCAATCGTTTAACAAAAGGCGGCAAGAAAGGGGAAAAAAGCAGATAAAAAGATAAGGACTATTTAAATCGACAATATTAACGAAAGAGAGGGTCTTATATTCATGGTTGAGCTAGGGCAAAAGTATATTATTGAAATAGAGGATTTAGGACATAAGGGAGAGGGAGTAGGAAGAATTCAGGGATTTACCATCTTTGTAGACCAAGGGATTCCTGGAGATCTTTTGCAAATCCAAATTAAAGTTTTAAAAAGAAATTATGCTAGGGGTGAAATAGTAAAAATAGTTCAACCCTCAGAGGACAGGGTTAGGCCCAAATGTCCCTATGCAAAAAATTGTGGTGGATGCCAGCTTATGCATATGACCTATAGGGCACAGTTGGATAATAAAAATGCTAGAATTAAGGAAACCCTAGAAAGATTAGGAAAAATCAAGACAAAGGTGGAGCCAATTTTGGGAATGGAAGACCCCTATAGATACAGGAATAAGGGACAATTTCCCCTGGGGAAAATGGGAGAAGAGACGACCATTGGACTCTATCAAAAAGGGAGCCACAATATAGTAGATATAGATAAATGCCTGATACAGGAGCCCGGCAATGAAAATATAATTGCTGCCATGAGAGAATACATCAAAATTTCTGGAGCAAGTATTTATAATGAGGCTACTGGAAAAGGCCTGATAAGACACCTGTGCATGAGAGTGGCCTTTAAGACAGATGATGTCATGGTAATTATTGTAACAAAAAATAAAAACATACCCCAAAAAGAAAAGTTGATAGAAATATTCACACAAAAAGTACCCGGCCTAAAGAGCATCATACAAAATATTAATGGGGCAAAAACCAATGTAATCTTTGGCAGAGAAAACATTAAACTATATGGAAAAGAAAAAATAACAGACTATATAGGGGATATAAAATTTAATATTTCTCCCCTATCCTTTTTCCAAGTTAACACCCCACAAAGCCAGGTGTTATACGATAAGGTGGTGGATTATGCAGACCTTACTGGCAATGAAAATGTATTTGATATTTACTGTGGCATAGGAAGTATAGGCCTATACCTAGCCAGAAAGGCTAAAAAAGTCATAGGAGTGGAACTAGTAGAGGAAGCCGTCAAAGATGCCAGGGAAAATGCAAGAATAAATAATATAAAAAATGCTGAATTCTATACAGGAAGAGCAGAGGACCTAATACCCCAACTATATAAAGAAGGTACCTATGCAGACCTAGTTGTAGTAGACCCCCCAAGAAAGGGCTGTGACGAAAGGGTACTAGAAACCATGGTAAAAATGAAACCCAAAAAAATAGTATATGTCTCCTGTAACCCAGCTACCCTGGCCCGGGACCTAGCATACCTAGAAGAGAGGGGCTATAAAACTATGGAGGTGCAACCAGTAGATATGTTTCCTCATACGGCTCATGTGGAAACGGTTGTTTATTTGTCCAGAAAAAATCCTGATGATAGAATTGAGATTGACCTAAGCCTTGATGAGTTTGATATTACTACTGCTGAAAGTAAGGCAACCTATGAAGAAATAAAGGATTATGTTTTGAAAAATCATAGTATGAAAGTATCAAGTCTATATATTTCACAAGTAAAAAGAAAATTGGGTTTAGAAGTTGGTACAAATTACAATCTTCCAAAGTCAGAAGATGCACGAGTACCACAATGCC